>NC_012489.1:0-662423 GCF_000010305.1 Gemmatimonas aurantiaca T-27
TTATCCACACCGCCCCCGGTACCTTCGCCCCCCCTCCGTCCGCGCGGCACACCGCCGCCGACCGGACTGGTCGCCTCCACCGCGCACTCTCCTCGCTGCCATGTCGCTTTCGCCTGCGGAAATCTGGGATCGCCTGCGCCAACGCGCGCGCCAGGTGCTCCCTGAGCAGGCCTATCGCGCCTGGCTCGAGCCCACGGAAGCCATCGGCCTCGACGACAATACGCTGCTCGTGGGCGCGTCCGATCAGTTTACCGCCGACTGGAACGAGTCCAAACACGCGGACCTGCTCGCCACATTCGCCCCGGTCGCACTCGGCCATCCCATCAAGATCCGCTTCAAGGTGCACCAGGAGCGCCTTGGACGGGTGCAGATGGACATGTTCGTCGCGCCGCCTCCAGTGGCTGTTAGCACGGCACCAATTGTACAGCAGCCGCGCATTTCAACGCCACTGAACCCCCGGTACACGTTCGACCAATTTGTCATCGGCAAATCGAACGACGTTGCCGCCGCCGCCGCCCAAGCGGCCGCGCAAGCCCCGGGTAAGGTCTACAATCCGCTCTTCATCTACGGCGAAACCGGACTCGGCAAAACGCACCTCATGCAAGGCATCGCCCATGAGCTGCTCCGCCGTACCCCCACGCTGCGCCTCGCCTACGTCGGCACCGAGCAGTTCACCAACGAATTCATCGGCGCCATCCAGGCCGGCGCCATGGGCGATTTCCGACGCCGGTTCCGCGAAATCGACCTGCTCCTGGTCGACGATGTGCAGTTCCTGAAGGGAAAGGAATCCACACAGGAAGAATTCTTCCATACCTTCAACGCCATCTATGAGGCCGGTCGACAGATCGTCCTCACCTCCGATCGGCCGCCCAAGGAGATCCCGGGACTCGAATCCCGCCTCGTCTCCCGCTTCGAATGGGGGATGGTCGCCAACATCGATTCCCCGGACCTCGAACACCGCATCGCCATCCTCAAGAAGAAGGCGAGCCTCGACCACCTCGAGCTCACCATTCCCGATGAGGTCATCGAGTTCATTGCCCAGCACGTGAAGTCCTCCGTGCGCGAACTCGAAGGGTCGATCATCAAGCTGCTGGCCTACGCCTCGCTCAAACACCGCGACATTTCCGTCGACCTGGCGCGCGAAGCCCTGCGCGACAAGCTACGCGCGGGCAGCTCCTCGGACTTCCCGGACGTCCCACCGACCACGATCACGGTGGCCACCATCCAGCAGGTCGTGGCCCGTGAATGGGGCGTGACCCCCGACGGCCTGCGCTCGAAGACCCGCACCAAGCAGCTCACCGTGCCGCGGCAGATTGCGATGTATCTCTGCCGAGAGTTGCTGGCGCTGCAGTTGGTGGAAATCGGCAACGCGTTTGGGGGTCGCGACCACTCCACCGTGATCCATTCGCTCGACAGAGTGGCCGACGAAATGAACGGCGACCCGGCATTTACCGAGCGGGTGCTCAAGATTCGGGGCATGTTGGAAAGCCTGAGGACAACTGGACAATTGGGGTCCTGAATCCCCACCCGTCCACACTTCCCCACACCAGCGACCCCGCTCGATGTGCGCAGCGGTGGAGAGAACCGCACTCCCCACAGCCAACCCACATCACCAGACATGGCGCAAATGCCCTACAGAACGTAGCTTGCGGCGTTTGTACACAAGTCCACATCCTCTGCTGCTACTACGGTTTTTATATCTAAAGACTGAATAACAGCAGCCAATCCACACGAACGGAAACCCGAACGGGCATGAAGTTCACGATCTCGCGTGAGAAGCTGCAGGAAGGCCTTCAGGCCGTAACTGCTGCCGTGCCGGCCAAGACCACCTTGCCCGTCCTGGCCAACCTGCTGGTCGAAACGACCGACCGTGGCATTCGCTTCTCTGCGACCGACCTCGATATCGCGGTCAGCACCGAAGTCAGCGCGGATGTCGAGACGCCCGGTGCCATCACCATTCCGGCCAAGAAGCTCGGCGAGATTGCGCGCGAGTTGCCGCCGTCGCCCGTGAAGATCTCGGCCAGTGGTGAGCAGCGCGTCACGCTCGAATGCGGTCGCTCCAAGTTCAAGCTGCTCGGATTGCCGCGCGACGAATTCCCGACCTTCCCCAGCGTCCGGTTCAACGACTCCTGGCGCGTGAAGTCCGGCGAGTTGCAGAAGCTCATCTCGCACACCGCCTTCGCGGTGAGCAACGAGGAGTCCCGTCCGATTCTCAACGGCGTGCTGTGGGAGCTGCGGGAAGAGCGGATGCGCATGGTGGCCACCAATGGTCACCGGCTGGCCAAGATGGAACTGCCTGTAGAGGCCAGCAGTGCCCCGCCAGGCGATTTGATCGTGCCCCCCAAGGCCCTGGAGCAGATCCGCCGTCTTTTCCCGGCAGAAGAGGAGCTGGAGATCGCACGCGGCGATAACCACCTGGGCTTCCGTTCGCCGTTCACTTCCGTCTTCACCCGCCTCGTCGAAGGGCCGTATCCCAACTACGAGCAAGTGATCCCGAAGGACAACGATCGGTACGCGTTGGCCGACAAGGCGGCACTCACCAGCGCGCTCAAGCGCATGAGTGTCATTGCGTCCGATCAGACGCACCGGATCAAGATGTCGTTCAATTCGGGCATGCTGAAATTCAGCGTGACCACACCGGATCTGGGCGAAGCCAGCGATGAACTGCCGATCAATTACACGGGTGATCAGCTCGATATCGGCTTCAACGCCACCTATCTGCTCGAGATCCTGCGTTTCATGCCCACCGAGCAGGTGCGCCTGACGTTCAAGGCACCGGAACGTGCGGCCACCATCGAGCCCGAAGGCTGGGATGACCCGGCCAAGTATCTCTGCCTGGTGATGCCGCTGCGCCTGATGGATTGAGATCGACTGCGCTGGACGCAGGGCAGAACACACAGCGAATACACGACGGGTCGTCCTAGCGGGCGACCCGTTCGGCTTTGAGCTCGATGCGTTGCACCACCTGCTGTACCCGTGGCACCCCTGCAGGAGAGCGTTCGCTCACCTGCAGCGTGAGCGTGCTGGTGCCTTCGAGTTTTTCGAGCACGCCGGTGGCGCGTCGCACATCAGCTCGCTGTGTGCCGGTCGATGTGCCACTGAGTTCGAGTGCACGAAACGCCGATCCGCCCTTCCCCTCGAGCGTCGCCGCCGATGTCCGAACGACGATGGCACGATTGTCGTCGAGGCGTTCAAGCTGATATTGGGTGGACGTGTGTACCGTGATCGGTACACCTGTACGGCAGACCAGCGACACCGTGCTGTCGCGCCAGCGATCACCGACGGCCACGCCATCGGGTATGCGAATGAGCAGATCCTTCGCCAAAGCCACCGCACCAAGTTCCGGCCGATCACACTCGTTGGCCAGCAGCGGTCGAGTCACCACCCGCGCGCTGACGCTGTCGAGCATCGCATCCAGCAGCAACAAGGCAAAGGCCGGCCGAGTCGGGGATTCTGGATTGTCGAGCGTCGAACGCACGGTGAAGGAGTCCACCTGACCCGTGGCCCGCAACGCGCCGATGGGTGTCCGGTCCATGCTCCACGAGACAAGTGCTCGCGACTCGATGCGCTGCTCGGCACGAAGATCCCCGCGGGATTCTCCTCGGGGATCCGTGCGCACCGTGACCGACGGTCGGCTGTCTGCCGGACGGGTTTCGGTCGCGGTGATACGTGCCACCGTATTCACCTGCCAGGTGCCGGCGATGCGCGAGGGAAGTGACACTCGCGCCACCACCCGCACCGGTGGTGCCGGCGCATCCGGGAGTGGCGTCGGTGTTGGCGCTGGCGACGGCGTCAGCGCAGGCCCTCCACAAGCTGCCGCCATCGCGAGCCCGATCAGACCGGTACACGCCGTCCAGCGATGGGTGACCACCGCGTGCACCACACGGGAAACACGAGCGCGTGTGGTCACGGAGTTCTGTGCAAGCGCATCAGCGCACAGGAAGGGAAACAGGAAACGCACGGAAAAAGCACGGATGTCACCGGCCTGTAAGCCGGGTTCTGTCGGTACACCGAGGTGCACCGGATGGTCATTCCTCTCGGCGTGTCGTCACCAACACGCTCCAGCAGCCTACCCGCGGCTCGATGCCCGAAAGCATCCTGTCGAGACGGGCCGTCTCTCACCGCCTATTTGGCCTTGCTCCGACCGGGGTTTACCGAGCCACGCCCGTTGCCGGACGCGCGGTGGGCTCTTACCCCACCCTTTCACCCTTACCGCCTTCTCGCGAAGACGGCGGTTTGCTTTCTGTTGCACTGTCCGTCGCATGCAGCTCACGCCGTATGCGCCCAGGCGTTACCTGGCGATCTGCCCTATGGAGCCCGGACTTTCCTCGGAACACGGGCGTGGCCATGAAGGCTCGTTCCCCTGTTTCGCGACCATCCGGCCGGTGACATCCGTACCCCGCAATATATCGCACGCCACCAACACAACGCCTAGCACCACACCAACGCAAAAGAATGACGACAGGCTGACGAAAGACCCTAGCATCGCCTCAGTGCCTCGCCAGCACAGTGCTCACACGAGGTGAGCACTTCGCGTCAGACATCGAGGGAGCCATGAGCAGCCTCGGCGGTCCATCATCCAAAGCGGTTCTCACCTTTCTCACACCCGCCGAACGATCACGCGTCGATGCGGCCGGGCAGGGTTGCTACACCACCATGCACCGCGAAGATCTCGAACAGGTGCTGGTCGATCTGCGCTCTCGACCCGTGTCAGCCATCATCGTCTCCGTGGCCCGCTATCAGCAACAACATGCGCCCCACATGGCTCGGCTCGTTCGCGAATTTCCCCGAGTGCCCGCCGTGGCACTGCTCACCGCCAACGAAGCGCGCACCACACAAGCACTGCTCTCCCTTGGCCATCAAGGGGTGCGTACCCTGGTCGATGCCCGTGACCCCGCAGGGTGGCGGGACCTTCGCCAATTTGTGGCCCGCGAGATTCCCGGCAGCATCGAAGCGGTCGCCATGCAACGCATGCGACAGGAACTCACCGCCGCGCGCCCCTCATGTCTCGCGTTTTTCGATGCGTTGTTCACGGTGCCCACCACACTCACGACAGTGCGCCAGCTCGCGCGCATGCTCGGGGTGATGCCCACAACATTCATGAGTCGCTTCTTCCGCAACGGCCTACCAGCACCCAAGAAGTACCTGGCACTCGCCCGGCTCGTACGCGCGGCCGCTTTGCTCGAAAATCCCGGCTACTCCATCACACAGGTCGCGCTGTTGCTCGAGTACTCCTCGCCGCAGAGTTTCTCCCGCCATGTGCAAGGCATGCTCGACTGCGGCGCCGCCACATTCCGGCGCCGCTATACCGGCGAATCCATGCTGCAGGACATGTGCGACCGCGTGATCATCCCTCATCGCCACGCGCTGCAGACGTTCGATCCGATCGATTCCCCACCGCCATGGCTCACTCGGCAGGACACACCGGTCTCCCTCGCCCTGCCGCACGCCGGCTGATACTGCCGCGTGCGGACAAGTCGCCGAATCGGCTACGGATCACTGTGCATCACCTGTGTTGCACGCACGTTGCCCAGATGTCACCACGTGGGTAGCTGTGTGCCAACTCACTCCACAATGCGCGACCGCTGCATGTGCTCCACATCGGCACGCATGAACGCATTGATGCGTCCGTCGGCGTCGAGGTATGCCTGCCGAACGTCCCGCAGGTGCTCGATCCCCAACTCACGCAACTGCGTCTGCAGTTCAGCACGCGACAACATCACCCGACGCAGATTCTGACGCAGCAGCCTGCCATCACGGACCAACATCAATGGTCCGCCATTCAGGAGCTGCCTCAGACGCGGTGACTGGTAGGACAACGCATCGAGACTGTACTCCCAGAGATACACCACCCCGACCATCACGGCGCCGCCGGTGAGCGCACCAAAATCCGATGCCAGCGCACCTTTCACGGCATCGGCAATCAGCACGACCGCCAGAAAGTCCGCACCAGTCAGCGTGCCTTTGGGACGGCGCAACAGACGCAGTACCACCACCACCGTCAGGTACATGAGCGTCGCATGGAGGAATAACTCCAACCAACTCACGCTCGGCGTGAACATCGCACGCCAGTCCGTGGCTGTGGCAGCTTGCATGGCCGTGGTGATCATGAGCACTCTCGCGGTGTGAGTGGAAACACTTCCGAGAGATCACTGCAACGGTTGCACCATACCAGACCCATCATGCCAAGCACGACACAGCGTGATTGACATCACATGAATCACACGATGTGATGCGCATTGACGCGCGCTACTGATGCGCGCTGTCATGCAGCGCGTGCAGCACGCGCTCAGGCCGCGTGTCGCCGCGCTACGGCACGCAGACGTGCGGTGGCATCGGCCAGATGCTGCGCGCTGCGAGAAAGGGCGTCATTGCCGACACGCTGCGCGGCCGATGCATCCACCGCCGAGCGTGCACTCGTGGCCGCACGTTGTGCGGACCCGTCGAGCGATTCGAACGCGGAAGCGGCGCCGGCGCTGAGACGGGCCTGCGTGTGGGCGAGCGTCGAGACTTCATCGCTCTGTCGGGCAATACGGGTGATGCCGTCCACCATGGAGGCCAGGGCCCGCGTGGCATCGCGCGCGATGGTACCAGCGCCTTCCACTTCCTGTGCGGTCGTATCCATCGCCGTCACCGCCACCGCGATGTCACCACGAACTCGCTGCACCGTACTGGCGATGCGCTTGGCCGCTTGAGCGCTTTCCACGGCCAACGCACGGATCTCATCCGCGACCACGGCAAACCCCAACCCGTCCTCGCCCGCCCGCGACGCCTCGATGGCCGCGTTCAGGGCGAGCAGATTGGTCTGCCGCGCGATGCGAGACACGGTCTCGACAAAATTGCCGACCTGCTCCGAGGCCGGGGCCAGCGCACGCACCTGCCTCGCGGCGTCGCCCACTTCGCGACCCACGTTCAGGAGCGCCTGCGCCGCCCGTTCGATCGCCTCCCGACTGGTGATCGCCGCGTCGTCGAGGGCGTGGGCATCGCTCGCCGTGGCCTCGGCTGTCCGTCGTGTGGTTTCTGCCGTCTGCCGGGCATCCTGACCCGTGCGGACACCGGTGGCGGCGCGTTCCCGCTGCTGACGCAACTCGTCGTTCAGCGCCTCTGACCCAGCGGCCACCTCCTGCGAACGGCGCTGCAGCGCATCGGATGCACTGGAGACCTCGGTCACGATGGTCGCCAGCTCTTCCGCTTCCCGTTGCACGGTTTCGATCAGCAGCGCGAGTTCATCGAGCATGCGATTGAATGAATGCTCGAGAAAACCCAGTTCGTCCGCATGACGGGCATCAGCCCGCGCCGTCAGATCACCGCGCTCCACCTGCGCCATACGCTCTCGCGTGCGCCGAATACGCCGGATGATGCGTGAGGGCATCGGGATCACCTGCTGCGCCACCACCAGCAACAGCACGGCCGCCAGCAGAACCTGGGGCCAGGGCGCCGCATCCTCAGGCCGCGCATGCGCGAATCCCGCGCTGGCCGCCAGAAATCCGGCCACGGAAGCCCCCGTGGCCACATAGCCCACCGTGGGGCCCCGATCGAACGAGTAGGGCACGATGGCCAGCACATACGCCAGTACGAACACCGGCTGGCCAAACATGTAGATCACCGAACTAATCAGCAGTGTATCGAACACTGCAAAAACATATTTGAGCCACCAACGATACAATTGATGCGATTTGCCGACATATGACAGAAGCCAGTTGAATCCGATCGCACCACAGAACATGGTCAGCACGACGGTCAGCGACTCGTGGGCGAGTCCCAGCCGCAGGCCGGTGAGCAGCACCCCGGCCACCACGATGATGCTCCAGAATCGACGGCGTGCGGCGACTGCGAACGTGGCCATGTCTTTGGCCCGTTCTTCGTCGAACAGCAAACGGCTATGCGGAGCGCCGCGGTCGAGGTCGTCCCGCCCGTCGCGGTCCGGTCCATGGCTGGACGGACCGGACGAGGCCGACGAGAGCATCAGCAGCGAAAGTGGGTCGTTGGGGACATGCGAGAGCATATCTCCACAGACGCACGAGTGGGGCCGGGGTCTCGCCGCGAAGGGCTGGTCGGGTTCCGGCCTTGTTCCGGCTCAGGCCGGCAATGGGGGGAGCAGGGGCAGCAACTGGGAGGCTGTGGCCAGTGCGCGCACCGTGAGGCCCGCGTTCTGGAGCGCCTCGCGTCCACCTTCTTCGCGGTCGACCAGCGCCAGAATCCCCAGGACTTCGCCGCCAGCCGCGCGGATGGCATCCACGGCTTTGAGCGCTGAGCCGCCGGTGGTGATCACGTCTTCCACCACCACGACGCGGTCGCCGGAGCGGAAGGGACCTTCGATGAGCTTCCCGGTGCCGTGTTGCTTGGCCTCTTTGCGAACCGTAAACGCCCGAACGAGTGCCCCGTCTCCACGCTCATGCGAGAGCGCGCTGGCGTGGGCGATGGCATAGGCGATCGGATCGGCACCCAGCGTCAGGCCGCCAACCGAATCCACGGACCAGCCGGATTCACGAAGATTGGCCAGACCGGCCCGCCCGATCAGCAGTTGCCCTTCCGGGCTCATCGCCGTCAGGCGGCAATCGATATAGAGCGAAGAGCGGCGGCCGGAGGCCAGCACAAAATCGCCCCGCTTGGCCGATCGATCGGCGAGCAGGGCGACGAGTTGCGACAGCGTAGAGTCAGTCACGGGACACAGAGCGGGTTCGGGAGCATCGATCGCACCCACGGGAGTGGGCGCGACGGCGGTGCCAGGCGATTACCCGCGGCGGAACAGCCCTCGCACCTTGCCGAGCAGTCCGGACTTGTCCTCGCTGGGCTCGGCGGCTGGGGCAGAGGCCGGTGACACCGCAGGGGTTGCCGCCTGGCGTGTTGATTGCGCGACCGGGGCCGACGGGTTGAGTGCGGCCTGCGTGAAGGCATCGGCAAAAGCTTTCACCGATGGATAGCGGTCGGCAGGCTGCTTGGACAACGCCTTCATCACCACCGACTCGATCGCTGCCGGAAAAGTGAGGTTGGGGCGTGCCTTGTTCAACGCCACGGGCGGCTGCGTGAGTAGCTGGGAGAACAGCTCACGCGGGGACTTTCCGGTATAGGGCAGTGTACCGGAGAGCAGGTAGTAGGCGATGGTGGCCAGCGAGTACTGGTCGGCGGCAGGTCCGACGAGTTCGCCGGACAGCGCTTCGGGGGCCACGTACATGAGCGTGCCCACGAAGAACCCGGCGCGGGTCAGTCGCTGGTCGGGAGCGGCATCGGTATCGGCAGCGATGCCAAAATCGAGCAGCTTCACCTGCTTGGTGGCCGGGTCGTACATCACATTCTCGGGCTTGAGATCGCGATGGACGATGTTGACATCGTGCGCGGCTTGCACGGCGCTGCAGATCTGGGACAGGACGCCGGCGACTTCGGGGGCCGGCAGTGGGCCCGCCTTCTCGGCGTACTTGTCGAGGATCTCGCCCGCAGCCCACTCGATCGCCAGGTAGTAGCGATCGGCGTCGGACTGCCCGTAGTCTAGGGTCCGCACGATGTTGGGGTGTTCCACTCGTGCGCCGAACTGCGCTTCACGCAGGAAACGCGCAACCGCCGTCTTGTCATGCTGCAGTTTTTCACGCAGCACCTTCAGGGCCACGGTGCCATGCTGCGCATGTTCCGCGCGGAAAACGGTGGAGGTTCCACCCTCACCCACTTTCCCGCGCACCGTATAACCGGCCAATGTCGTCCCGACTAGCGTCTCGATAGCCACGGGGCGAACGTAACGCCGACCTCCGATAGCAGCAAGTTGAATTTCTGATGATGATACCGGTCCGCAACATGTGCTCAGTGCTTGCTCACTCCACTTCACGTCGATCGGTGCGCCGATCGGTAACAGCACGCGTGACGACATCGGCGATGGCGTTGGCACTGCTGGTGGTGAATGCCTGCGCCAAACCACGTCCGACCGGTGATCCCGGCGGGGCCGCGCCAGTGGGTGCTGCTGCACCGGGTGGAGCGCCAGGCCTTCCGGGAGCAGCCGGCGCGCCTGCCACCACCGGTGACATGCAGCGGCTGTACCGCAACATGGGGCTTGTGGCCGGTGCGGCCACGCTGCCGTTTGTGGCCTCCGTGTCATTCCTGCCCTCGCCGACGCCGGACAGCACACTGGTGCTGTTGTCGCTGTCTCTGCCCTCGCGCGCACTCGGTTTCGGTCGGGAAGGAGAGCGCTACGTCGCCGGATACGTCGCCCGGGTGGAATTGCGCCGCGGCCCCACCGTGGTGCGCACCATCGAGGCCAATGAAACGGTGCGGGTGCCCACGTTCCGCGAAACGGCCCGCACCGACGAGAGCATCATCTGGCAGCAGTTCATCCGGGTGGCGCCGGGGCGGTATTCCATGAGCGTGGCCATCCGGGACGAAGGAGGCCTGCGCAACGCCGCGGAAGACGTCACGCTCGACGTGCCCCCCATGCGGATCGGGGCGTTGGCGTCCCCGGTTGCCGTGTACGAGGCCATTCCACGGCAAAGCGCGGACTCTCTGCCACGGCTGCTTGCCCGTCCCCGATCGACGGTGATCTTCGGCCAGGACTCGGTCCTGCCGATCTACATCGACGCCGTTGGCGCCAACGCGCCCGCTCGTGTCGATGTCCGGGTCGTGGGAGAGGGTGACCTGGTCAGTTGGACCAACAGCATCGAGCTGCAGCCGCGTGGCAATGCCCGCAGCACCACCATCACCATCCCGGTCACCCGGATGAGTGTGGGCCTGAACACGGTGCAGATGGCCATTCCGGGTACGCCAGACACCGTCCGCACCCGCGTACTCGTGACGCTGGGCGACGATCTGCCCATCGCCAATTTCGAAGAGATGCTGTCGTACCTGCGGTATTTCACCACGGCGGATCGCCTCAAGCCGCTTCGTGACGCCGCGCCCCTCCAGCGGGCCGAAGTGTGGGCCACGTTCCTCCGCGAAACCGATCCCGTGCCCGCCACGGCTGAACACGAGGGGCTCCGGGATTACTTTGGACGGATTCGCACCGCCAACACGCGCTTCAGGGATGATGCGCAAGTCGGCTGGCAGTCGGATCGTGGCATCGCCTTCGTGGCGCTCGGCGATCCCGACAACATCGTGGACACCGGCCTCATCGATCCAAATGCGCGCGTCCGCCAGCAGATCTGGGAATATCGTGAGCTGCGCGTGCAGCTCCTCTTCGTCGACCAGACCGGCTTCGGCCGCTGGCGTCTCGGCGCGCAGAGTCGCGCAGATCTCGACAACGCGATTCGTCGCAAGATGGCACAGCGCGAGCAGTAATCGCCTGATGCTGGTGGGTGACGTCGATGGCTGATGTCACCCGCCCCACGGCGCCGCGACTCTTTCTGATCGACGGCTATGCGCTGATTTACCGCGCATTTTTTGCCCTGCTGCAACGGCCGCTCTCCACGAGCCGCGGTGAGAACACCTCCATCGCCTGGGGCATCGCGAGTTTTCTCAAGCGTCTGCTGAACACACACCAGCCCGAATTGCTGGCGTGGGTGCATGACTCGGGCGCCACGTTTCGCGATGAACTGTATCCCGACTACAAGGCGACACGTGAGAAGCTGACCGACGACCTGCAGGCCGATTTTGATCAAGGGCTGCAGCGTGTGCTGCAACTGCTCGCTGCCTACGACATTCCGGTGCTGAGCGCGCCGGGCTTCGAAGCCGATGACGTGATCGGTACGATGGCGGCACGAGGTGTGGAGGCCGGTTACAACGTGGTGGTGGTGTCCGGCGACAAGGACTTCCAGCAGCTCGTGCGCCCCGGTGTGTGGCTGCTCAATCCTGGTCGTGGTGGCCCCGCCAGCGTGGACGAAAGCTGGGTGGGCGTGGAGAACGGCAGCGACCGCCTCGGCGTGCCCCCCGAACGCGTGATCGACTATCTCGCGATCGTGGGCGATACCTCCGACAACGTGCCGGGTGTGAAGGGCATCGGTGAGAAGGGGGCGATCGAGCTGATCACGCAGTATGGGCCACTCGAAAACATCCTGGCCAACGTCGAGAACATCACCAAGAAGCGTCCGCGTGAGGCCCTGCAGCAATACGCCGATTCGGCGCGTCTGTCGAAGCAGTTGGTGACCATTCACTGCGACGTACCGGTACCGTTCGAATCGGAGAAGCTGACGGTTGGCCAGCCCAATACCGACGCGCTGCGTGCGCTGTATCTCGAGCTCGAGTTCACGTCACTGCTCAAGGATGTCGGTGGTGCGGTCCCAGTAGCCACCTCTTCCGGCACCGGCGCCACGTCGACCGCCGCTGATGTGGCGCCCGCATTGCCCGTGCCCGGACGTCCGGCCGCACCAGCGGTGACGCTGGGTGAAAGTGGTGTTCCCGTGCTGGCCGATGCGCGCTATGTCACGGTCGACACGGTGGAGGCCCTCGCCACGTTGCTCACGCGGGTGCGCGAAGTGCCTTACATCGCGATCGACACCGAAACGGTGATCGAACCCGGCGCGCCGTTCGACGTGGATGCCTTGCGTTCCCGTCTGGTCGGTCTCTCCATTGCCGTGGCGCCCGGTGAAGCCTACTACCTGCCGTTTGCCCATCGCCGCGACGACGGCAGTGGCAATCTGGCGCTGCTGGCTGGCGATACGGGCACGGGTATCGTGGGCCGTCGCATCAATGCGGGTGCGCCCGAACCGGTGAACCTGCCCCCGTTCGACAGTGATGCGTGCGCCCCGTTACGCGCGATGCTGGAAGATCCGAGCGTCACGAAGATCGCGCAGAACGCGAAGTACGATCTGCTCGTCCTGCGCAGTTCCGGCGTGCGGGTGGCGGGTGTCGGCTTCGATACCATGCTCGCCAGCTACGTCCTCGATCCGGGACGTCGCTCTCATGGCCTCGACTTGCTGGCACTCGAGCAGCTCGGTCACACCATGACGGCGTACGACACGTTGGTGGGCAAAGGCAAGACGCAGCTACCGTTCGATGTGGCGCCGGTGGACACGGCTCGTGATTACTCGTGCGAAGACGTCGATATCACGATGCGTCTGCGCGCGAAGCTCGAGCCGATGCTGGCCGAGCATGCGCTGTTGTCGCTGTTTCAGGAGATCGAGGTGCCGCTGGTCTCGGTACTGGCCGAGATGGAGTGGGAAGGCATTGCCATCGACCTCGATTGGTTCGCGTCGCTCAAGGCGCGTTTTGCCGCGGAACGTGGACGCGTGGAGCAGGCGATCTACGCCGAGGCGGGCGAGGAGTTCAACATCAACTCCAACCCGAAGTTGCGCGCGATCCTGTTCGAGAAGTTGGGATTGCCGGTGAAGAAGAAGACGGCCACGGGTCCGAGTACCGATGCCAGCGTGCTGCAGGAGTTGGCCGAAGAAGGCCATGTGCTGCCGACGCTGCTCATGGAGTATCGCGAGATCTTCAAGCTCGAAGGCACGTACATCGATGCATTGCCGCGTCTCGTGCATCCGCGTGACCGTCGCCTGCATACGTCGTACAGTCAGACCGTGTCGGCCACCGGGCGGTTGTCGAGTCACGATCCGAACCTGCAGAACATCCCCATTCGCCGTGAGCTGGGGCGCGATATCCGCCGGGGTTTTGTGCCGCGCGAAGGATGGCGTTTGCTCAGCGCCGACTATTCGCAAATCGAGTTGCGTGTGCTCGCCCACCTCTCGGCCGACCCGGCCTTCGTGAGCGCGTTCAAGGCGGGTGGCGATATTCACCGGCAAACCGCGGCGATCATCTTCGGCGTACCACTCGAAGATGTCACGAGCGAGATGCGCGCACGGGCCAAGACGATCAACTTCGCGACCATCTATGGACAGGGCGCGCACGCGTTGTCACGGCAACTGCGCATCACGAACGCCGAAGCCAAGGCCTTCATCGAGACGTATTTCGAGCGCTTCGCGGGCGTGCGGGGCTTCCTCGATCAGTGTGTGGTGGATGCACGCGCCAGGGGATATGTGGAGACGTTGTTCAAGCGTCGTCGCTATATCCCCGAACTCAAGGAGCGCAACTTCAACATCCGCGCCTTCGGTGAGCGAGTGGCGCAGAACGCGCCCATTCAGGGTTCGGCGGCCGATCTGATCAAGATCGCCATGATCAACGTGCGCAACGCCATCGACGCCGAAGGCCTGGCGTCACGCATGCTGCTCCAGGTGCACGACGAACTGGTGTTCGAGCTGCCGGTGGAAGAAGCCGACACGCTGTCGGCTTTGGTGAAGCGCGAGATGGAGGGGGCGGCCGTACTGAACGTCCCCTTGCTGGTGGAAATGGGATTGGGCACCGACTGGGTATCGGCGAAGGCCTGATTTCCGGGCCGCCCAGACACCCGGAGACCGGAACCCCGGTCTTGCACTTTGCAGAATTCTGCGAGGCCTGCAAGACCGGGAACGGACCCTTCAACGGGGGCGATTTTTGTAAATCCTTGCCTTGAAACAGCTTATGTGTGCGCAAGTGCTCGGCACCATCGTTGCCCTAGGACGGGCCGCGGGAGCAACCGCTCCTGATCCATTCACCGCCTCCGGTGGGTGGATGAACCACGGTCGAGGACAACATCCATGGCATCCCGTCGCGCGTCCAAGGGCTTCACGCTCATCGAATTGCTGATCGTCGTCGTGATCATCGGCATCCTGGCCGCGATCGCGATCCCGAAGTTTCAGGACACGAAGTCGAAGGCGTATGCCACGTCGATCAAGAGTGATCTGAAGAACCTGACGTCGATGCAGGAGTCGTACTTTTATCACAACGAGACCTATGCCAACACCGCGGTCTCGACGGGCTTCGAGAGTTCGAAGGGTGTGAATATCGTGATTGCGGAATCGAACGGCAGCGGATGGTCTGCCTCTGCAACCCATCCGTCGTCGATCCCACTCACCTGCGCGGTATATTACGGAGCGGCCGCGCCCCTCGCGCCGGCCACGCGGGAAGGGGTGATCGAGTGCCAGTAATTGGGCCGGTTGTCACCTTCGTGACGACCACCCTGTGAGCAGGTCTGCATCCTGACGCCCATCGAACTGCCGGACATTGTGCATGACCCAGACTCCCGTCGACGCGCTGAGCGTTTGCGGGAGCTTGTCTATCGGTATCAATGCCGAGAGTTCGTTCGACGCCGCGACGGCATGATACACGCGATGGATGGTGGACTCTGGCTGCATCGCCATGTCTGGCTGGGCCGACAGTTGGTGCATCTCGTGAGCGTCGATCGAACGTTGCTCGAAGCGTTTGGACGCGATTGTGGTTTGCTGCTGGAGCGACTGCAGTACAAGCCGCTCAAAGATCCGCGTACCACCATTCGTCGCGAAGCTTGGCATTGGGACCTGGGTGGCCCCGTGTATCCGCCCCACGATCCCCGCATCATCGTGGGCGAGTCGGCGTCGTCCGACTGATTCCGCGGAAATCTGAGTGGAATTGCCGCTGCGGTGGTTCAGGCGCCGCTGACGGCCTGTTCGAGCAGGCCGGCGTCGTGGCGAATGGCATCACCTTCTGCGCGCAGCGTCTGCTGCAGCGCCGGATCGCGGCGGAACAGGCGATAGGCCCGGGCACGCCACCGCGCCCGTCGCAAACGATCCCCGTATCGCAGGTCGCTGCTCGCGGAAGGCACCAGTGTGAGCAGGAAGAGCAGGGCCCACCAGCCGCCAAACACCATCGCCACGATGGCGGTTTGTACGGCATAGGCCAGCAGCACCAGCACAAGCCCCATCACCAGCGTGCGCATGGCCGGTTCGTCCAGCGACTGTCCGGCACGCAGCGCCAGGCGCCTGGCAAGTTGCACCGGTACGACGTGTGTGAGGCGACCCCAGACCCCAACCGGAACGAGCAGCGCGGCCAGCATCATTTCCCGCACCGCAAACCGCACACCGGCCTTGGCACCGGCGTTGATCGCCAGATCCTGCACGTCGATCTGCAGCGTATCGAGGCGAGCCCGGAATGCGCGCACGCGGGCCTCGAACGCCGAGGCGCGAGCTTCCAGCACCGGATCCTGTCGGTCACGCAGCGCATCCGCCGCGCGATCGAGTCGACGCACCACCGCGAGCGTCTGACGCAGTGGCACCGCACTGTCGCCCAGTGGTGAAAGCGGCTCGAGCAAGGCGGCCACGGTCTTGCCTACCATCTGCAGACGTTCTGCGTCTTCGGGAGAATCGAAGTTGAGCGTGACGGATTCGAGTCGCTGGGTCACGATCTCGGTGAGCGTACTGACGCCCACCTGCGACGCACGCAGTGCATCGACATCGAGCGGTTCACCCACCTGCAGCAACACGCGCGAACGCGGGGCTTCCTTGCGCTCGAACAACAGCCCCACCGGCACGATACGGATGCCACGCACCCCATGGACCTCGGCCGCGTGCAGCGCCATGCGCGCCAGTCCGGTGCGCAGCGGTGCCAGATGGGGATCGTCGTGACTCTTGCCCTCGGGAAAGACCACGATGGCAGCCTGCTCCGAGAGCGCGGCGGCCACCGCATCAAACGCGGCCGCGTTGCGGGTGGGATCGACGGGCGCATCGGCGCCGTGACCGGTCTTTTCATCTGAGGCGCGGCGGAGCGGCACCACACCGACCGCAGTGAAAAAACGCGCGGCCAGCGGATTGGCGAAAATGGTGGCCTTGGCCGTGAAGCGCACACGACGCGGCATGGACCATCCTACGACCAGAGCATCCACCAGCGCATTGGGGTGATTCACCGCGAGAAACACGGGCCCTTCGCGTGGCACGCGCTCGATGCCCATCACCGTGATGCTGCGGTAGTACCAACGCAGTGCCACACCGGCGACGGGCTTGAGCACCGTGTACAGCAGCGAGGGTGACTCGCGTGGCTCGTTCATCGGGTCACGTGCACGAGATGATGCACGTCAGGTCACGCCGAGTGGGTGCGGGCGTTGGCTTCACGGGCCATCGCTTCGCCCTCCTTCGTATTCACCAGCATCAGCAGCGCGCCGCCCACCACGAAGAAGCCGATCACCCACAGAATGGCCCCTCGGCTGCTGCCCGTCTGACCGATGGCAATGCTGAACATGAGCGGCCCCAGAATGCCACCGAACTTTTCGAAGACGGAGTAGAAACCAAAGAACTCGCCGCTCTTGTGCTTCGGTACCATGCTCGCGAACAGGGAGCGGCTGAGGGCCTGTGTGCCGCCCTGCACCATGCCCACCAGAATGGCCAGGATGTAGAACTCCCGTGCCGTGCTGATGCCGTACGCAAAGATGCAGATGCCCGTGTACACCAGCAGGCCCAGCATGATGGACAGCTTGGCGCCCAACTTGCCGGCCAGCGTGCCAAAGGCAAACGCAAATGGGATCCCCACGAACTGCACGATCAGAATGGCGGTGATCAGATCGGACCGTTCAATGCCGATCTCCGTGCCGTACGCCGTGGCCATCTTGATGATGGTCTGAATGCCATCGTTGTAGATGGTGAAAGCCAACATGGTGAGAAACGCCTGCCGATAGTGCCGCAATTCACGCAGTGTTTCGCCGAGTCGCGTGAACGCCACGACAAAGGGATTGGCGGTACTGCCTTCGTCTGCTTCGAGTGCCCGTCGGGGTTCCGGGACACGCCGGAACACGGGAATGCTGAACAGCAGCCACCAGATGCCCACCGACACAAAAGCCAGACGGACCGGCAGCGTGGCCTGCGCCCGCGTGAGCCCTTCACCGCTGGGCAATCCGATGAGACCCGGATTGGTGATCCACGCCAGATTGATCGCGAGCAGCACACCCCCGCCCACGTAGCCCATCGCGTACGCCGCCGTCGACACCCGATCGATTTCCCGTTCGTCGGCGATGTGCGGCAGCAACGACTCGTAGAACGTCATGCTGCCCGTGGCGCCCGCCATCGCCAGAATGAACAGAGTGGACGCGAGCAGCAGATCGCCGTGCATGATGAAGTACATGCCCAGTGTGCTGAACACGCCGATCAGCATGAACACGGCGAGAAAGGGCTTCTTGGCCGCCTTGTAGTCGGCGATGGCCCCGAGAATCGGGCCCAGCACTGCGATCAGGATCGCGGCGATCGTATTGGCGTTGGCCAGCGCCTGCGTGGCTTCTTCGGGCGGGCGGCCATCGCCGGCCACCGAGATGAAATAGATCGGGAAGACGGCGGTCATGATCACCGTCTGCATGGCCGACACGGCCCAGTCGTACATCGCCCAGGCTCGCAGCTCCGGGCGATGGAGCCCGAGCGCGTTCAACACGCCGCGGGGCGACGATGGAGCGGGAGAAGCTGCTGCAGCCATGACACGATCCGGAGGTGGGGCGTTCGGCACGTTCGCCGCTGCCATTTCGCGCCCGTTGCGGCAGATTGAGATGACGGTCCGGAATTGTCAGGATCCGTATCGCGGCTGTCCAGTGCGGTCACCGCGTTCACTCCACCAGTTCGGTACCAGTCTACCAGGTTCGTGATGCGCACATGGCGTGCAACGCTCCCCGCGGCGTTGCTCCTGACACTGAGTTCGGCGGCGTTCGTGGCTTGCGACCGCTCCCGATCGGCATCCCCCGACGATTCGACGTCCACGTCATCGTCGGGCAGCGCAGGGTCGGATCGCACCGAGGCCATCGTCAACAGTGGATGGGACACGGCGGCGGGTGCGCTGCTGGTGCTGCCCACCGTAGACGGAGGCATGGTGGCCGGATCGCTGCTGCGTCCGGAAGCCACCGAACTCACCGTCGCCGACACGGTGGGAGTGGGCGCTGCCATGGGCGATCGCCGCGTCGAGCTCTTTGCCCGTAGTGGAAAAATCGGTTCGGCGTTGCTCAGTGTGGAAGCCGCACCGAAGACCGAAGCCGGTTGCACCGCCTGGCCCGTGGCCCGTCTGGCAATCGATGGCGGTTCGGTGGCCACACCCTGGACGGCCGCCTTCATGGCTGGCCGGGTCACGCCCGTACCGCTCGATTCCATTGAAGGGCTCGCTGTGCGCGATTCGGCCCGTCTGGCGGCCGATCTCACCCGGCTCGCGTCCGGTCTGCCCGACGACACCAGCCAGACGTTTCGCACGCTGCCGCTGGTGGTGCTGCGCGCGTGGCGTACGGCCAGCCTCGACAGCGGCTTCGTGGTGGCCACCCTCGTGCGGCGCGTGAACCAGGAAGACGCACCCAAAGAAGAACGGCTGGTGGTTGTGGTGAACACCGGTTCGGCAGATGCAAAGACCTGGAACGTCGCCTGGCATGAACGTGCGTCGGGTCACGAAGAGGAGCTGGTCGTGGCCGAGCCGTTGTTGGCGTTCCGCACGGCGCGTTCATCGGACCTGCATCTGCTGTTCGGTCGGGATGACGGAATCGCGCTCGGTGCGGCCGTTCTCACGCGTGTCGCGGGGACGTGGCGTGTGTTGTGGGAAAGTGCCGTCGCAGGGTGTGACTGACGGATTTTCAAGTCCTCCATTTCGTGTCGGTGCGGCTCTAGTTTGACCCCATGACAGTCCCCGCCGCATCGACCACCGACGCCACGCTTGTCGCGCGCGTCGCCACAGAACTCTCGCTGAATCCGCAACAGGTTCAGCGCACCCTCACGCTCTTTGCCGAGGGCGCCACACTCCCCTTCATCGCCCGATACCGCAAGGAAATCACGGGCGGTCTCGACGAAGTGCAGCTCCGCGATGTGCGTGAGCGCGCCGAGTATCTCACCGAGCTCGAGGACCGCCGCGCGGCCATCCTCAAGAGCATCGACGAACAGGGGAAGCTGGACGACGTGCTCAAGGCCGGCATTCTGGCCGCCGACACCAAGCAGGCGCTCGAAGATCTGTATCTCCCCTACAAGCCCAAGCGGCGCACGCGGGCCATGATCGCGCGCGAGCGTGGTCTGGCGCCCTTGGCCGAATCGTTGTGGGATGGTTCGCTCACCGACGCGACCGCTGCTGCCAAGGCTGCAGAGTTCGTGCTCCCCGAAGTGGATGGCAAGCCGTCGGAAGTGCCCACCGCCGATGCCGCGTTGCAAGGCGCGCGCGACATCATTTCCGAGCAGGTGGCGGAAGACGCGGTGGTGCGTGGCTGGGTGCGTGAAGTCACGCGCGCCAAGGGTGTGGTGAAGAGCACGGTGCTGGCGGAGAAGAAGAGCGACGAATCCAAGTTCAAGGACTACTTCGAGTTTTCCGAGTCGCTGGGCACCATTCCCAGTCATCGCATGCTGGCCATTCGCCGCGGTGAAACCGAAGGCGAGTTGTTGTGGCGTGTGGAAGCGCCGGTGGACGAGATCAATGCGCGTCTGGCCGGCGAGGTGATCGGCAGCCGCAAGGCCACGCAGCAGCTCACTCTCGTGGCTGCCGATGCGTACAAGCGCCTGCTCGCGCCGGCCATCGAAGTGGAATTGCGTGTGGAGCTCAAGACCCGCGCCGATGACGAAGCGATCACCATTTTCGGTCGCAATCTGGAGCAGTTGTTGTTGGCATCACCGGCCGGCGAGAAGCGGGTGATTGGTCTCGATCCGGGCTTCCGCACGGGTGTGAAGGTGGCGGTCGTGAGTGCCACCGGTGCGCTGGTGCACACCGACACGCTGTACCTGCACCAGGAAGATCGGTTTGCCGGCGCGGTGCGGGCGATGATCGAACGCTTCAAGCCCGAGCTCATTGCCATTGGCAATGGCACGGCGAGCCGCGAAACGGAGACGCTCACCAAGGCGGCGCTGCGCGAGATGGATGCACCACGTCCGCAGGTGGTGGTGGTGAATGAAGCCGGCGCCTCGGTGTATTCAGCCAGCGATCTGGCTCGTGCTGAATTCCCGGAGCTCGACGTGTCGTTGCGTGGTGCGGTGAGCATTGCGCGCCGCCTGCAGGATCCGCTGGCCGAGTTGGTGAAGATCGACCCCAAGAGCATCGGGGTGGGGCAGTACCAGCACGACGTGAATCAGTCGCGTCTCAAGCAGCGTCTCGATGACACGGTGGAAAGCGCCGTGAATCGTGTCGGGGTGGAAGTGAACACGGCGTCGGCGGCGTTGTTGGGTTATGTGGCCGGTATCGGGCCGTCGCTGGCGCAGGCCATCGTCACGCTGCGCGACAGCAAGGGCGGCTTCAAGTCACGCGGCGATCTCAAGGACGTTCCGCGCCTGGGCGCCAAGGCCTTTGAACAGTCGGCCGGCTTTCTTCGTGTGCGCGGTGGGGCCCATCCGCTCGACAGCAGCGCGGTGCACCCCGAGCGCTACGCCCTGGTGGAACGCATGGCGAAGGATCTCAGTGTGAACGTGACCGAATTCCTCGGCACCGATACGCTGGTCGATCGCATCGAACTGACGAAGTATGTGAGTGACGATGTGGGTATGCCCACCCTGCGCGATATCGTGGCCGAACTCAAGAAGCCCGGTCGTGACCCACGTGCCGCGTTTGAACCGCCCGCGTTCCGCGAAGACATCCAGAAGCCCAGCGATCTGCTGCCGGGCATGGTGCTGGAAGGCGTGGTCACCAACATCGTGGCGTTCGGGGCGTTCGTGGATATCGGCGTGCACCAGGACGGGCTCGTGCATGTGAGCCAGTTGTCCGATCGCTACATCAAGGACGCCAACGATGTCGTGAAGGTGGGCCAGAAGGTGAAGGTCACCGTGCAGAACGTCGACCTGCCGCGCAATCGCATTGCCCTCAGCATGCGCAGCGATGGCGGCACCAGCGGCGCACGAGCTGGCGCAGCAGGTGAAGGGGGCACGCGACGTGACGTGCAGGACAACAACCGCAACACGCGTGACGGCGGGCGCGATGGCGGACGTCCGGCCAATCGTGGCTCGACGCGTCCGGCGGCCCCGGCCGCCAAGCCGTTTGTGCCCACCAAGGGTTCGGTGGCGCCCAACGGGATTCGTTTCAAGTAGCCGTCAAGTCGCCATGACACCGCCGCGACGTCATGGGATCGCGGCGCGTGAAGTGGTCGTGTGAGACGATCGTGAGATACGCTCGCGCAAATCTCCGCAGCCATCCATTTTTTCGCTCCTATGGATACGCTGCGGAGATTCCTGTATGTGCTGGCCGCGATGGTCGCGGCCCTGGCGGGTGATGTCGTACGCGCGCAGTCGACGGCTCCGCCGCGCGCGCTGCTGCCCATCGAGTTCCCCAACTCCGCCGAATACGGCTGGATGGCCAAGCCGGTGCACGCGAGTCGTGTGCTGGATGACCTCACGCAGCCAGCCAACTGGAAGTTCTCGGGCGCCGGCACCATTTCGTTCCCTGAAACGCCACGCCTTGGCGACATGCGGGCGCTGCGGGTGGAGATGCAGTTGCACCGGCCGCCCAATCTGCCCGAGCGTATGCGTCTGCCCGCCGTGAACCTGCGGCGCGCGGTGGCCAATGAAGATTGGAGCGGATACAACCGCATCGTCATTTGGATCAAGCCGGACTTTGCCGGTGTGCCGGTGTTGCCGTTGCAGTTGGTCATGCACAATGCGGGCGCGGTGAAGGTGCCCGATCGGTATGGTCGCGAAGGCACACACTTTGTCACGTTGGCGCAGCAGGGGTGGCAGCAGATCATTTGGGAGATCGAGCCCCTCGCGCGCGATCGGGTCACCCTGTTCGAGATCGGCTATTTCGTGAATCGCATGATCGCGAACCCCGACGATCACGTGGCTTTTGAAGTGGGCCGCATCGAATTGCAGAAGGTGGACACCGATGTGCACACCGGCTGGAGCGTGGGAGCGGGCAAGTTTGCGTTCAGCCACAGTGGCTATCAGGTGGAGAGCCGCAAATCGGCCATCGCGAACGGTCTGGCTGGCACGCACTTCGATGTGGTGCGTGTGGGCGACATTGCGTTTGGCGAGACGATGCTGCGCAAGCCGATACAGCAGATCACCACAGCCACCGGCACCCATCAGCAGCTCGACTTCTCCGAACTCACCGCGGCAGGGCGCTATGTGCTGCGCGCCGGCGCCCACATCAGCAAGCCGTTCGTGGTGAGCGATACCGCGTGGCTGCCGTCCATCTACAAGTCGCTCAACTTCTACTATGGCAACCGCTGTGGTTTCGACGTGCCCGGTGTGCACGGTATCGATCATCTCGACTGGTTTGCCACACTGGGTGACAAGCGTCTCACCATGAGTGGGGGCTGGCATGACGCGGGCGATCTGTCGCAGGGGGTGATCAACACCGGCGAGGGATCGTATGCGATGTTCGCACTGGCCGAGCGTTTGGCGGCGCAGGGGCAACATCCGGTGCTGGTGGATCGCCTGATCGAAGAAGCGTCGTGGGGGCTCGACTGGGTGCTGCGCGTGCGCTTCGGCGGTGGATATCGTGTCGGCTTTGGCGCGCACAACTTCTGGTCGAACAACATCGCCGGTGACGGTGATGATCGTTTTGTCGAAGCGAAGAACAATCCCAATGCCAACTACATCGCGGCCGCTGCTGGTGCGATCGCGGCGCGGGTACTGCGCACGCGTGATCCGGCGCGCGCCACCGAGGCTCTACGCATTGCACGGGATGATTGGGCACATGCCATCGTCGGCATTGAAGGTCCGTCTACCTGGCACACGCCGGCGTTTGCGGCGTCGCGCATGGAACTGGCCGGCATTGGTATCACAGCGTCGATCGAGCTGTGGCATGCCACCCATGAAGCCCAGTATCGCGACAAGGCCGTGGAGCTCGCGCGCATCGTGATGGCGTCGCAGCAGGTGGCCCGTGTGGGCAGCACGATGCCGCTGTCCGGGTTCTTTTACACCGGCCCCGATCGTGACACGATCTTTCATCAGTTCCACCGTGCCGCCGATCAGGCGCCGGTGGTGGCGCTCACCCAACTCATCGACGCACTGCCCCATCACGTCGACTGGATGTCGTGGTATGCGACCGTGGTGCGTTACGCCGAGTACCAGAAGCAGTCGTCGCGCGTGACAGCGCCATACGAAGTGCTGCCCGCGTACGTGTATCGTTTGGCCGACAGCGTGCAGGTGCCCGATTCGGGCGGTCGCTATCTCGAGTCGCGCAAGGAATACGCCGAACAGGTACGGGCGGGCACTGCCATGGGCGATGGCTGGTATCTGCGCACCTTCCCGGTGTGGTTCCAGCGTCGTGGCAACTACGGCGTGTTGCTTTCGCAGGCGAAAGGTTTGTCGGCCGCGTCACGCATGCGCGGTGATCGCGAGGGGCTCGAACTCGCCACGCGCCAGGCCGAGTGGGTGGTGGGGCGCAATCCGTTCAGCCAGAGCACCATGTACGGCGAAGGGTATGACTGGGCGCAACAGTACAGCGTGTCATCGGGCGACATGGTGGGCACGTTGCCCGTGGGCATGCAGAGCCGCGGCACCAGCGACCTGCCGTACTACCCGTCGCAGAACATGTACGTGTACAAGGAAGTGTGGGTGCACTCCAACAACCGCTGGCTGTGGTTGATGGAAGACCTGTTGCCGCGCTACACGCTGGCGGCGGCGGCCAATACGTTTGCGTTCACGAGCAACACGGCGCCCAATGGTGATGTCACGCTGCGACTGACGCTGAGTGGCTCTGGGGTGCGTCGCATTTCCTTGCGCGTCGACAATCTCAAGTTGCGCGTCCCCAATCAGGCCACGCAGTCCATCACGTTGCGGACGAACGAGCCAATCACGCTCACCTGGACGGCGCGTCGTGAACGACCGGACGCACCATGGGTGGCTGTTGTGGCTGAGGAGGGGGGAGTTCGGCGGGCGGATCAGTACGGGCACTGATGGCGGGCTCCCGATCCGTACCCGGTTCGTCGAACTGCCGCGTCAGCCAGAACGCCAGCGCCGCCCAGAACCCCAGGGCGGCGGCGCTGAAGATCCAGTATCGAATCCCGGGGTGAAATGTCAGCGCCACCACGACGACCACGGCTGAAGCCGAGGCCAGGAATCCCGTGAGCGCCCGTCCAACCGCAGACCTCGTTCCGCGCTTGAATGCGGCCGCGCAGAACGCGGTGGTGATGGCGTGTGCTGCGGTGGTCCAAATGAGGGGCTGAAAGGCGCCCCCCGACCCGTCAAACACCACCAATGACGCCGCGCCGGCCGCTGCCATGGCGGACATCGCACCGAACGCGCGTGAAAGCGGAGCCTTCCATCGGTCGAGGACCATGCTTTCCCTACGCCGGGCCCGACCGCCGGATTCATGGTCCCCGCCGATAGCACCGACTGACGCGCAATTCTGCGAAGCCCGCTATCGGACGGGACGAACCGCTGAGGCCTCGCCTCGCCCCAGCGGTCTATCGAAACGGCGTCTTCGACCCTACCGTAGGATCCCTTGCTGTTTGCGCCGCCCATCCTTCCTCTGGCGGCGCCGTTCGATCCTGCCACCCCTCCCCAATGACTTCCCGACGCGATTTCCTCCGGCAGGGCGGCACCGCCCTCGGCGCGTCCATGGGTGCCTCGCTGTTGGCCGGCAGTGCGCTGGCTGGCATCCCGCGACTGCTCGCGGCCGCACCCGCGCCTGATCCCGCCGCGCTCGAGGCGTTCACCGACATCGCCAACGTCCGTGAACTCATGAACGCCGCGCTCAATGCCGCCAAGATGGCCGGCGCCACCTACGCCGATGTGCGTTGCAGCCGGCAGCGGCAAAACTTCGTCTTCACGCGCGAACAACAGATCCAGCAGGTGGTCGACACCGACACCGTGGGCATCGGTGTTCGCGCGCTGGTCGATGGCACCTGGGGCTTTGCCGCCACACGCCTGCTCACCACCGACGGTGCGGCTGCGGCCGCGCGCGAAGCCGTGGCCATCGCCAAGGCGTCACGTGTGGCGCGCGCGAATCCCATCGAGTGGTTGCCCGCGCCCGTGGTGGCCAACGGGGTGTGGAAGGGCGCCTACACGCAGGACCCGTTCGACATTCCGGTGGAGCAGAAAGCCGAACTGCTGCTCAAGGCCAATGCCAACGCGCTCAAGGCGAAGAACGTGAAGTACATCTTCTCGGGCTTCTTCTTCGTGAAGGACGAGCGCAACTACGCCAACACCGACGGCACGGTCACCAAGCAGGATGTGGTGCGCACCTGGCCCACCATGCAGATCACGGCCGTGAGTGCCGACTTCACCGACTTCCAGAACCGCAGCAACATGGTGGCTCCCATGGCGCGTGGCTGGGAATACGTGTTGCAGAATGATCTCGTGGGCAACGCGCAGAAGTGGGGCGAAGAAGCGGCCGCCAAACTCACCGGCAAGCCCGTGGAAGTGGGTCGCTACGACCTCGTGCTCGATCCGATGAATCTCTGGCTCACCATTCACGAGAGCATCGGGCATCCCACCGAACTCGATCGTGCGATGGGCTACGAAGCCAACTTTGCGGGCACCAGCTTCATTGCGCCGCCCGACAAGATGCTGGGCACGCTCAAGTACGGTCCGTCGATCATGAATGTGCAGGGTGATCGTTCGCAGGAAGGGGGCCTCTCCACCATCGGGTGGGACGACGATGGTGTGAAGCCCGACGAATTCCTGATCGTGAAGAACGGCATGTTCAACGACTACCAGACCACGCGCGAACAGGCCCCGTGGCTGCGGTGGTGGTACGAGAAGAACAAGCGCCCCGTGCGCTCACATGGCTGCGCCTATGCGCAGGGGTGGGACAACGTCCAGTTCCAGCGCATGCCCAATGTGTCGCTCATGCCGGGCGAGAAAGATCTCATGATGGACGATCTCATCGCCGCCACCGATCGTGGCATTCTCATTCAGGGCGATGGCTCGTTCTCCATCGATCAGCAGCGGTACAACGCGCAGTTCGGTGGCCAGCTCTATCACGAGATCAAGGGCGGCAAAGTGGTCGGTGTGCTGAAGGATGTGGCCTACCAGATCCGCACACCGGACTTCTGGAACAGCATGGACATGATCGGCGGCAAGCGCAGCTATCAGTTGGGTGGTTCGTTCTTCGACGGCAAGGGACAGCCTTCGCAGGTGAACGCCGTGAGTCACGGTTCACCGCCGGCTCGGTTCCGCAACGTCAACGTCATCAACACGGGGAGGAAAGGCTGATGCCGGTTCGTGCAGACAACGGCGCCATCCTCACGCGTGAGCAGGCGCAAGCCATCGTCGAGAAGGCGGTGAAGCTGTCCAAAGCCGATGCCGTCGACGTGCAGGTGAATACGTACACGCGCGGCAACATCCGCTTTGCCGACAACCAGGTGAGCACCGCAGGCTCCACCACCGATGCGCAGTTGGGTATTCAGAGCGCGTTCGGACCCAAGCACGCCGTGGTCACCACCAACGATCTCTCCGACGCGGCCATCGAACGGGCGGTGCGCGAGAGCGAGCGTCTCGCGAAGCTTGCCCCCGATGATCCGGAATCGATGCCGCAGCTTGGCACGCAGCAGTACACACCGGTCAACGCGTGGTTCGACAGCACGGCCAATCTCAGCGCGGATGATCGCGCCAAAGCCGCACTCACGGCGCTCGAACTCGCGCGCAAGGCGGGGGATCTCAAGGCGGCCGGATATCTCGTGACCACCGCCGGTGCGCTCGCCATCGGCAACAGCACGGGCATGTTCGCCTATCATCGCGGCACCAACGCGAACTACACGCTCACGGTGCGCACGGCCGATGGCACCGGCTCCGGCTGGGCCGCCGCTGATCACGCCGACTGGGCACAGCTCGACGCCGTGCGGGTGGCCAACACCGCCGTCGAAAAGGCACGCCTCTCCCGCAATCCCGTGGCCATCGAGCCGGGTCGCTACACGGTCATTCTCGAACCACAGGCGGTGGGTGATCTGGTGCAGCTCATCGGCAACTACGCCGACGCGCGCAGTGCCGACGAAGGCCGCAGCCCCTTCGTGAAGCAGGGTGGTGGCAACAAGGTGGGCGAGAAGATCGCCGACGAGCGGGTCACCATCTTCTCCGATCCGGCCGACTCTCAACTGCTCGGTCGTCCGTGGGACTTCGAAGGCATGCCACTCGGCCGGCAGACCTGGATCGAGAAAGGGGTGCTCAAACAACTCACCTATTCGCGCTTCTGGGCGAAGAAGCAGGGCAAACCCGCCACCGGTGGCTTCAGCACGTTCAAGATGGCCGGCGGCACCAAATCGGTGGACGATCTGATCAAGGAAACCACCCGCGGGGTGTTGGTCACACGCCTGTGGTATCTGCGTGAAGTGGACCCACGCACCATTCTCTACACGGGACTCACGCGCGACGGCACATTCCTCGTGGAAAACGGAAAGATCACCAAGGCCCTGCGCAATTTCCGCTTCAACGAGTCGCCGCTGTTCATGCTCAACAACCTCGAGGAGCTGGGACGCGCTGAACGCCTGGCGGGCACCGAACAGGGTGGGGATGTGGTGATGCCATCCATTCGCGCGCGTGACTTCAACTTCACGTCATTGAGCGAAGCGGTCTGAGTCTCGAGGAGAGAAAACAGAAAGCCCCCCAATCCAGCAGCAGAGGATTGGGGGGCTCGCGTTATTGATGTCTTCTGCGCTCAGCTCGCGCGTCGCCGCACGGCCACGCCCATCACACCGAGTCCGATGGCCAGCAGCACCACAGTGGCCGGTTCGGGCACCACATTCGTCGCGTACGTTACGCCAGGCGAATACTGATGGTGCTCTGGTGCACCAAAAATGGGCAGCCGAGAACCGATCGTATTGCTCGACACGTTGCTGCCATTCAACGTGTAGTGCAGCTCCATGCGATCCCAGGAAAATCCAGCGGGCAGATTCACCGTGTTTGTGCCCACATGAATGTACTCCGTGACCACGTTCGACTGTGTTTCGGTGAAGACCGTGCTGCCATTGAGAAACAGGTTCAACGTGTAGTCGCCAGTTCGTGTACCGTACTCGCTCACGTAGAAAGCCATGAACGTGTACTGTGAGACCGCTGCGGTGGTCGACCACTGTCCACCAATGGCCGAGATGCGCCAGAAGAAGCTGTCGCCTACCTGCAGATTGGTGCCGATCATGGGATCACTTCCCGGCGCCAGCACGGGGGTGTTTCCGCCCGTGTAGTCGACGAGGAAGTTGTACGGCTGCGCGTCGGCGACACGCGCGGTCAGGATGGCCACGCCCACGGCGGCGGACCGCATCCAGCGATTCATGAAAGCTCCGAAAGAAAAAGCCGTTGCGTGACCGGTGCGATCACGACAGAGGAACGAATAGTGCAAAGACCAGGCGACATACGGCGAATGGCTCTTGGTCCCATGTGACAGGCAACCTACGCCTGTTCGTCGCAGAAAAAACGAAGCCCCCAACCCGGTGCGTGGTGCACAGGGTTGGGGGCTCGGTCATGTCGCTGTTACACCGCGGGCATCACTTGCCGCCGTTCTTCGCCACCTTTTCCACCTGCTCCATCACACGCAGCAGATTGCCGCCCCAGATCTTGTCGATCTCGGCCTGCGTATAACCACGACGGACGAGCTCGGCGGTCACGTTCATCGTCTCGCTCGCGTTGCGCCAGCCATCCACGCCGCCACCGCCATCGAAGTCGGAGCTGATGCCCACGTGGTTGATGCCGATGCGCTTCACCACGTAGTCGATGTGATCGACGAAGTCCTTCACCGTGGCCGGCGGATCGCTCGGATAGCGGCGCGCGGTGATGTCTTCCTGCTTGGCCAGATAGTCGTTGCGCTTGTCGTTCGGCAGCGCCTGGATCTGCGCCTGCTGTTCCTGACGGCCCGTGGCGGTGATGCCGAATTCCTTGCGCAACTGCTCGGTGGCCGCTGCACGCGCCTGTTCACGCGGCACGTCACGCTTCGGGTCGCACTTCACGTAGCTGTTGAACGCCACGAGCTGGATCACGCCATTGTTCTTCTTCATGGCGTCGATCTGCTCGTCATCCATGTTGCGGCTGTGGTTGCAGATCGCGCGCACGCCCGAGTGTGACCCCATGATCGGCGCCTTGCTCAGCGCCACCGTCTGCATCATCGACGCCTTCGACGGGTGCGACACATCGACCATGATGCCCACACGGTTCATCTCGGCGATGACCTGCCGGCCCAACGGCGAGAGGCCGTTGTGCAGCCACACACCATCACGCTCACCGGTGTTGGAATCGGAGAGCTGGCTGTGACCATTGTGCGCCAGTGACATGTAGCGGCCACCGAGGTCGTAGAACTTCTTGACGTTGGCAATGTCACTGCCGATGGGGAACGCGTTCTCCACACCGATGAAGATCACGCGCTTGCCGGTCGCATGAATGCGACGGGCGTCAGCGGCCGTATATGCGATCTCGGCGCGTGTCGGCGCAATCTTCTCGGTGAGGCGATGGATGGCCTCGAACTTCTCGATCGCCTGCGCATTCGCCTTCGCGAAGCTGGCCGCGTCGAGCGTCGGCGCCTGGCCCACGTAGACCACGAGGAACGCGCCGGCCAGGCCGCCCTCTTCCATCTTCACGAGGTCCACCTGCGTACGCGGCAGCTTGGTCGCGTAGTTGGGACCCGATTCGGCGAAGTTGGTGGGCGAAATGTCCACGTGCGTGTCGATGGACAGCACCTTGGCCTGGATCGCCTTCGCCGTGGCCTGTACCACCGCTTCGTCGGTGACCGGCTTGCCAGACTGGGCGCCCAGCGTGGCCGCTGAGAGCAGGGTGAGCGGCGTCAACGCAAACGCGGGCCGGAACGCACGGAATGCCGTACGGGATGTCGTCATATTTCGGTGTTGGTGAGGGGTCACGCCTTCTGAAACGATACGCCCGATTGTCGTGCGCCGCTGACATCACCAGCCCCGAGATATTGGCATGGTGGCGCGGCGCGGCTTTTGTGATTTGTCCAACGACCCGCTGAGCTGCGTCAGCGTTGTCAGTCCCGCTTGCCGAGTGCGGCCGGTGCTGCGGTGCGGCCACTCGCGCCCGCCAGCACCAGCAGGGTCAGCACATAGGGCAGGGCCAGAAACAGTTGGTACGGTACACCGGCCCAGCCCATGGCCTGAAACAGCGTCTGCAGGGAGTTGGCTGCCCCGAACAACAGGGCCGCGGCGGCCACACCCAGCGGTTGCCAGCGCCCGAGCACCACGATGGCGATGGCGATGAACCCGCGCCCGGCGGACATCCCTTCCACAAATGTCCCGGCCTGGGCGAGCACCAATGTCGCGCCTGCGAGCCCGGCCATGGCGCCCGCGAACAACACGGCCAGGGCCTGCACACGCCGAGGCGCGATACCAGCCGCGACGGCGGCGTCGGGATATTCACCGGTGGCCCGCAACGCGAGTCCAGCGTGGGTGTGGCGCATCCACCAGCCCAGAACCACCGCGATGAGCATCGCGATATAGGTCATCGCGGGCTGCGAAAAGAACGCCTGACCGATCAGCGGAATCTGCGAGAGACCGGGCACGGCGAGTTCACCAGCCGTTGGCGTGGAGAGTGCCACCCCGGCGTCACCAAACACCGAACGGTATAGCGTGCCGGTGAGGCCGAGTGCAAAAAGCGTGATCGCGGTGCCAGTGATGATCTGGTCGGCGCGCATCCCCACGGCAAACCACGCGAACAGTGCGGCGATCGCCATACCGGCCAGGGCCCCCGCTACAAAGCCACCACCGACTCCCACCACACCTGCTGCCACGGTGCCGCCGAGGGCGCCGGCAATGATCGAGCCCTCGAGTCCGATGTTGATCACACCGGCGCGTTCGCTCACACACTCACCCAGTGCCGCGAGGGCGAGTGGGGTGGCGGTGCGCACCGTCGATTCCAGAAACGCGCCGCCGATGTCCATGACCTCTGTGGTGCTCATAGGCCGCTCCTGCCACTTGCCGTACGCGCACGCCAACGATCGAGGGCCACCACCAGCAGGATCAGCACGGCCTCGACCACCGAGACCACCACACTGGGCACTCCGGCGTCACGCTGCATGGCATTGGCGCCGGCCTCGAGCGCGCCAAACAACAAGGCCGTGCCCAACACCCCAACTGGATGCAATCGCGCCAGCAAGGCCACGGCGATGGCGGTGTAGCCGTAGCCCGGCGAAAAGTTCTCGTACAGCGCGTAGGTGATGCCCAGGTACTCCACGGCGCCGCCCATGCCAGCCAGCAGTCCGCTCAGCGCAAATGCGAGCAGTAAGGTGCGTCCCACCGGAATCTCTCCAGCGCTGTGGGCTGCCCGGGGATTGGCACCAACGGCGCGCACCCGAAACCCACTGGCGGTGTTGAACAACCACCACGCCAGCACCGCCGCCGTGACGAGCAACAGGGGCACACCGGCATGCAGACGCGTGCCGTCCAGCAACACCGGCAGTTGCAGCGACACCGGCAACGACGACGACTGCGGATTGATGTGCTGCGGTTCCTGCAGCGGGCCGCGCACCAGCCATCCGGTGAGATTGAGCGCCACGAAGTTGAGCATGATGGTGCTGATCACTTCCAGCACACCGAAACGCAGGCGCAGTACACCCGCGACCGAAGCCCATACACCACCGGCCAACGCCCCACCCACAATCATCCCGGGGATCGCCAGCCACGGTGACGTGTGTTGCAGCGGCAGCGCCAACGCCGTGGCGGCGGCGGCGCCCATCAACAGTTGCCCCTCGGCGCCCACGTTCAACACGCCGGCGCGAAACGCCAACGCCACGGCAAGGCCGGCAAATCCCAGCGGCACCATGCGCACCACGGTGGCTGATGTGATCGCATACCACGATCCGAACGCGCCGCGCACCAACGCCGTCAGTGCCGGTCCTACCGCATGTCCGGTAGCCGCGAGCAGGGCGGCCAGCAGCAGGAGCGCCACGACCAGCAACACGGCCACCTGTCCTGCCGCCAGGACGGCCGACCGCAACGGTGGCGTGCGATCCCGCATCGCGGGCGCAGCGACCGGTGACGGTGTGTCGCTACTTCCACCGGTCAGGTTTCCATTCGGATGTGCATTCATGCCGACGATCCGGCCGGCGTGCGGTCGGTATCACCCAGCGATTCCGGTGCGTCGTCGGCGAGAGTACCCAGCATGGCACGTCCCACGGCATCGCGGTCCGGGATCACTTCGTTCACCAATCCGGCATGCATGGCATACACCCGATCCGCCAGCATCAGCACCTCATCGAGGTCGCTGCTGTACATCACCACGGCGGTGCCACGATCGCGCGCCGCGCGCAATGCCTGTTGCACGGCCAGCGTGGCTTTGAAGTCGAGACCGCGCGAAGGATTCTCCACGACCAGTGCTGGCGGCTCACCGCTCAGTTCTCGCCCCAGCACGAACTTCTGCTGATTTCCACCGGAGAGCGCGCGCGCGGGCGCGGCAGCGCCGGTCGCACGGACATCGAAACGGGAAATCAACTCGTCCGCCGCCCGACGGAAGTACGCCCAGTCGAGCCGCCCGCCACGCAAGCCGGCGCCGCGCAAGGCGACGTTTTCGAACAGCGGGGCATCCAGCAACAGCGCATCACGATGACGGTCTTCCGGCACAAAGCCCACGTCGGCCGGACGCACCACGGTGCCCTGTTCCGGTGTCAGGCGCCCCGACAACAGTCGCAGCAGCTCGTGCTGGCCCGCACCTTCCACAGCCGCCACGCCGACGATCTCGCCCCGATACACCGACATGTTTGCGCGCTGCACACGCACCACGCCGCGGGCATCGCGCCACGTCACCTCGCGCAACGAGAGCACCGTCTCCGGAGCCTGCGTTGGTGCCACCGCGGTGTCGTCGAGTGCTGGTGCGGCATGCTCCGCCGCGACGACGGTCTCTGCATCCACGTCGCCAGGCGCAGCGATGGTTCTCTCACCCAACATGGCATTGGCCAGATGCGCTTCCGTGGTGTCCGCCGCACGCATCGTGAGCACCGAACGTCCGCGATGCAGTACGGTCACATCATCGGCTACTGCCAGGGCGTCGCGCAGTTTGTGCGTGATGAGCACCACCGCATTGCCCGCGTCGGCAAATCGACGCACCCACGCCAGCAGTTCGCGCGCCTCCGACGGCGCCAGCACGGCGGTGGGTTCGTCGAGAATGAGCAATTGTACATCACGCGCCAGCGCCTTCACGATTTCGCAGCGCTGCTGCGCGCCCACCGGCAAGGAGTCCACACGGGCCGATGGGTCGAGCGACAATCCGGCACGGGCGCCCACCTCACGCACCCGTGCCGCGGCGGCTTCCCGATCGAATCGCCCATGCCCACCCAGCGCCACGTTTTCAGCCACGGTCATGGCCGGTACCAACGTGAAGTGTTGGTGCACCATGCCAATGCCCATCGACAACGCGTGGGCCGGTGAACGCACACGAAGTGATGCACCACGCCAAAGCATCGTGCCACCATCGGGGGTCAGCAGACCGAAGACGAGGCGCATGAGGGTGGTCTTGCCTGCGCCATTCTCGCCCAGCAGCGCGTGCACGGTTCCGGCGCGGACCCGCAGGGAGGCGTCATCGAGTGCCTGCACATCGCCAAAGCGGCGTGAGAGCCTCTCGAGAGACAGCAGCGTTGTTTCACTCTGCGCGGTCTCGCCCCGCCCCATCATCACGAACCAGTGGGCAGATGCAGGAAAGACCAGGGGAGATTGAAACGGTCCATCAACCACGCACCAACGGCCTGCACACCCAGTGTCTCGGTGGCGTAGTGGCCGGCATACACCACACACAGGTCGTGCTCGATGGCTTCGACCGTCGTGTGGTGCGGACCTTCTCCCACGATCAGTGTGTCGATGCCCTTGGCACGCGCTTCCTGCAGGGTTTCCGATGATGCGCCGCCACCGGTGCAGATGGCCCAGCGCTTTGTCGTGCGTCCATCCACCGGCACGGATGTGCGGACGGTGCCGCCATAACCGGCCGCGTAGTGGCTGACTCGCGCCACGAGATCGGCCGTCGATTCATTGGCCGTCCCGGCGACACCGATGTCGATGGTCTTGTATCGCGCAAAGCCCGCATCGGGTGTGAGGGCGAGGGCGTGCGCGAGCCGCGCATTGTTGCCCAGCGTGGCGTGCAGGTCGAGTGGCAGATGCGATGCGTACACCGCGATGTCGCGTTCGAAGAGGGTGCGATACTTCGCATAGCGCACACCCACGAGGGGCTGCGCGCCGCTCCAGAACAATCCATGGTGCACGATCAACAGATCAGCACCCGTGGCGGCGGCCATATCGATGCTGGCTTTCGATGCATCCACCGCCGTCGCGATTCGATGCACACGTCCACGATTGGCCACCTGCAAACCGTTCACGGCGCCGCCGTAGTCGGGCACGTCGAACGTGCGCAGCTCACTGTCGAGGGCTGCGACAACTTCGTACAGCGATGCACCGGCGGTTTCCATGCTCACGGCTTGGACGGTGCTGCAGGCGCTGTGGCGGGCGTGGTGGCGCTGTCTCGGCCGATCATGTCGGCCAGCGCGCGGAAGGTGCCCGCCTTGAGTTCCGCACCCACCGAATCCACGGCCGCTCTGGTGGCAGCGGAGATACGGTCGGCGAGCGCGTCGTTCAATTCGAGACGCACCACATCGTCCTTGATACCGAGGTGGATCACGCGGCCCTGAAATGCACCGCTCTGCACTTCCCGTCCAATCAACATGAACGCCTTCGGCAAGTCGATCACCACGCTGCCGAGGATCACGTCAGGGGCGATGGCGTTCTGATTGGCGTTGGTGCCGAATGCCAAAGCCTTCTTTTCTTTCACCGCCTGAAAGACACCTAACCCGGCGGCGTCGGCGTTCTGGAAGATCACATCCACACCGCGGGCGAGCTGGGCGAGCGCCTGCTCCTTGCCGGCGCTGACGTCATCCCAGTTGCCGACGTAGCTCGTGATCACTTCGACTTTGGGGTTCACCGACTTTGCACCCCGCGTGAACGCCTCGAAGCTGGCCTTCACGGGCGGCAGCTCGGTGCCGGCGATGAGTCCGAGCTTGTTGGTGCGGGTCGCGGAGCCGGCGATCATGCCGGCCTGATACGACGCCTCTTCGAACAGGAAGGCCACCCCGGCGAGGTTCTGGCCGGTGACCCGCCCCGAGGTCACCACATAGATGGTGTTGGGATAGCTGGGCGCGACTCGGCTCGCCGCATCCTGAAATTCAAAGCCGTGGCCAAAAACCAGGCGATAGTTCTGTGCCCCGTACTGCCGGAAGTTCTCCTCGAACTCGGCAGGGGTCTTGGTCTGAATATGAGAGACTTCTGCGCCAAGGCTGTCGCGCAAACGGAGCAGCCCCTCGTAGGCACTGCCATTCCATGACTTGTCTGAGATCGGTCCCGGGGTGAGCAGTGCCACCCGCAGCTTCGGCGCAGCACCGTCGGCCGGGCGGTCCTTGTCACCACCACCACAGGCCACCAGCAGAGCGGTGGCGGCAACCACACCCGCCCGCGCGAATTGACGCGCGCTCCTATCGATCGACAAAAACATACTGTATGCCTCTATGATGGCTTGATGATGCTATTCGAGTGATACGCCCAACAGCCCGAGCACGCGCTCGAGATCATCATTGGAGAAAAACGCGATGCGCACTTCTCCCTTGTCCTTGGCCGTCAGATTCAGTGAGACGGTCGTTTGCAGTTTCCGGCGCAGCTTCTCTTCGATCTGACGGACGACGGCAGCCGAGGCCCCGGCTGGAACGGTTTTCCCGGCATCGGCGGCCGGCTTGCGCCCGGCGGCTGGCGGGGCGGGACGGCCAGCCTGGACGCGTCGCTCCACCTCGCGCACCGAGAGCTGGTTCGCTACCACATCACGCGCGAGATCGACGATGGCCCGCTCACTGGCCAGTGGAAGCAGGGCGCGGGCATGGCCTGCGGTGAGCTGCTTTTCCTGCAGCATGCGGCGGACGGATGCCGGCAGTTGGCGGAGGCGCAGGGCGTTGGCCACCGTCGAGCGGTCCTTGGCGACGATGTCGGCGACTTCCTGGTTGGTGAGCCCGAAGTCGTCGATGAGGCGCTGGTACCCGTCGGCCTCTTCGATGGGATCGAGATCGGCGCGCTGCAGGTTCTCGATCATGGCCAGGGTGAGCAGCGTCTTGTCGTCGACGTTGCGCACGAGGGCCGGGATCTCGGTCCAGCCCAGGCGTGTGGCGGCGCGGAAGCGGCGCTCGCCAGCGATGAGTTCGAAGCCCTGCCCGTTGGGAGCCGGCCGAACGGTGATGGGTTGGAGGAGGCCGTTCACCCGGAGACTGCCTTCCAGGTCGGCCAGTTCTTCGGGGCGAAATTCCTGACGTGGCTGGAACGGGTTGGCGCGAATCTGGGAGAGCGAGAGCTGCCGCAGTGTCCCGGCTTCGCCGACCGCCTCGGGCTCCGCATGCCCACCCGCTGTGCCACTGGCCACCGCGCTGCCGCCGGCGTTGTCCGGCGCGTCAGCAGCGCGAGCCGTCGCGGCGGCGTCTGCAGCGGCGGGCTTGGGATCACGACGAGCGAGTAGCGCGTCGAGACCGCGGCCGAGTCGGCGGGGAGGTTCGGGGGTCATGAATGCGTGTCAGTGACGGCAGCGGTGCCGTGTTCGTGGGAAGATGGAGCGTACGACTTTGGTCTTACAGTGCTGGTGTGCTTTTGCGGTCGATCATTTCGCGGGCGACGGCCATGTAGGCCTGAGCGCCAACGGAGGCGATGTCGTACACCACGATGGGTTTGCCGAAGCTGGGTGCTTCAGCGAGGCGGATATTTCGTGGGATGACGGTCTGGAAGACCTTGTCGCCGAAGTGTGCGCGGGCATCGGCGGCCACCTGTCTCGAAAGATTGAGGCGGGCGTCGTACATGGTGAGCAGGACCGCTTCGACATCGAGTGTGCTGTTTGCCGAGTCCTGCACGCGTTGCACGGTGCTCAGGAGCTGGCTGAGCCCTTCGAGGGCGTAGTACTCACACTGCAGGGGAATGAGCAGAGCGTCTGCCGCTACGAGCATGTTCAGTGTGATCAGCCCGAGCGATGGTGGGCAATCGATCAGGATGAAGTCGTAGCGATCGCGGATAGGGGCCAGCGCGTCGTGCATCCTCGAGATGCGGTCGTCGGCATCGACCAGTTCCACTTCCACGGCGGCCAGATCGGGCGTCGTGGGGAGTACATCGAGGTGTCGGAACTGGACGCCACGCACCAAGGCCTGATCGACGGAGGCCTCTCCGAGCAGGACGTCGTACGTATTGAGCGTGAAGTCTTCTCGACTGATGCCACAACCCGACGTGGCATTGCCTTGGGGATCGGCATCAATGAGCAGCGTGCGCTGCTCCGCGACGGCGAGGGAGGCGGCGAGATTGACGGCTGTCGTGGTTTTACCGACGCCGCCCTTCTGATTGGCAATAGCGAGGATGCGTCCCACAGAGGCTGGCTAGAGGGGGTTCGCGCGGACGCGAAGTATAGGAAGAACCCCTGCCAGTAACCATGGCGGCGGTCGATTTCCGGCTGAATCCGCTTCTATGGCAGCCATTCCAGGCGGAAAACTGCCTGTGTTTCACGTGAAACCAGGCCAATGTGGGAGAGCGTGGAGTCTTTTGCTCTTTCAACAAAGGGGCGTGAATAGCTGGAACACAGATAGCACAGATCGACCAACAGCATTGCACAGATACTGCTTCATGGAAGCTGAGGATCTTTGAAAGCGACCATTTCAATCATTTTGATCTGATCTAGAATGTGGCTGTTCGCTGTATCTGTGTGATCGCAGTTCCCATCTGCGCCATCTGTGTTCCAGCCGTTCACGATCTCTGTTGAACGCCCATGATTGTGAATCGCGCGCCCAAAGCACGGTCGATATCGGCCGATCTCCCATTCGAAGCCATCACGGCGTTTCACGTGAAACCGAATCCCACATCACGAGAGCGCCGAAAGCAAAAAGGGCCCGATCCAATGGACCGGGCCCCCTTCCCTGCCTGGTGACGACTAGCGCTTCTCGAAGCGCCAGCGCGTCATCACACTCACCGATACGGTGGTCGTGCCTTCCGCGACCGGCGTTGGCATCGAGGCGTCAAAGCCTTCGGCCTTCGCCATCGCCATCATGGGACGCGGCTCCGGGCGCTCGTACTCGTTGATCGACAGCTCGAGCAGTTCGGCCACACGGCCGCCAGCCGCCTGGGCGGCCACCTCCGCCTGCTTCTTGGCCGTCGCCACTGCCTGCGCCAGTGCGGTCTCCTGCGCCTTGGTACGGTCCTTCACCAGGAAATCGAGGCCGGCCACACGGTTCGCTCCATTCGTGAGACCCGCGTCGATGATCTGACCAGCCTGTTCGAGCTTGTCCGTCTCCACCTGCACGATGTTGCTCACCCGATAGCCATCAATCACCACTCGGCGTTCCTTCTCGTCGTACCGCTGCACCGGCGAGACACTGTAGTTCAGCGTCTGGATCTGGGCCGCCGGAATACCAAGCGCGCGGATGGCGCTCAGAATGGCCGACTGCTTCTTGTTGTTTTCCTGGGCCGCCGCAGCGGCGGTCTTCGACTGGGTCTCCACGCCCACCTGCACGCGCGCCCGGTCGGGCGTCACCTGCACCTCGCCACGCGCCGACACCATGATGGCCGGAGGCGGCTGCACGGGCTGGGCCTGTGCCACCACCAGGCGCGGAGAGACCATCGCAAAACCCGCGGCAGTCATGGACACCATCGAACGCTTCGACCAGATACGGCGCATATAGAAACCCTGTGATGAGGGATGAGAACTCGTTGGAACCTGAAAGAACCTGCCGCACATCCTACCCAACGACCACCAAGAATGTGTCACCAGCGTTCCGATGTCCCTTCGCTGTGGATGTAAGACGCCACACCGGCAAAATCTTGCACACTGTCGCGATGTGCGGCTTTATCAAGCCAGTAGAAGGACACTGATTGTGTGTCTCTGAATTCGCTCCACGGCCATCGCGCGCCGTTCGTGAGCGAAACATGCGAGAAGTACTCGATGGCATGCCCATTCCCGCCTCGAGGCCATAAAGAAACTCACGAGCGCCTTTTCGGCCGATTTTCGACGCAGAAGAATCAGGGACCAAACGGAAACGCGTATCACAAATATGTGTCATTTCTAAAACAGTATTCGGTCATAATAGCATCATTTAATGTCATTCTCAACAAAGAACAACAATTCTGTGATCATATGAACGTCAGAAAAAGAAGAACGGCAACGCCCCAGAGCGCTGCCGTTCGTTGCCATACTATATAGATGGAGCTGAGAGCTCTGCCTGTCACCTATCACTGAACCTCCCGCGACATCAGTGCTTCCGCAGCTCCAGCATCAGGTTCTGCAGGTCGGCAGGGCTGATTCCGGGAATCGCGCTCGCCTGCGCCAATGTCCCGGGTTTGAGTCGCTCAAACTTCTGTCGTGCCTCGATCGACAAAGTCCGCATCGCGGCATAGTCCAGGGTTGGCGGTAGCACGACGGCGCCCTGTGCCACCAGTCGATTCGCCTGGAGACGTTCCCGCTCGAAGTACCCGGCGTATTTGATCTCCAACTCAGCCCCCACAATGGCATCACGGGGCAGTTCGGCACCAACACCGGCTGCGTCAAACAGCACCTGCAGCGTGATCTCGCTGCGGCGCGCCAGCTCCACCGCGCGCACCGCGTGCGCCAGCGGTCGTGTTCCGGCGGCTTCGAGAATCGGGTCGGCAATGGCCGGCGACATGCTGGTGGCCTCCGCCAGGCGCAGCGCTTCACGCACGGCGCCAAGTCGCGCATGCAACACCTCGAGCTCTGCGTCCTGCCACAGTCCCGCAGCTTCAGACACCGGAGCCAGGCGTGACAGCGCATTGTCCTGGCGTACGGTCAAACGGAATTCGCTGCGTGACGTGAACAACCGATAGGGCTCATCCACCCCACGGGTGGTGAGGTCGTTGATCAGCACACCGATGTAGCTGGACTCGCGCCCCAGCACGATCGGCTCACGCTCCTGAGTGAATCGCGCGGCATTGAGTCCTGCCATCACACCCTGCCCGCCAGCCTCTTCATAGCCGGTGGTGCCGTTCACCTGTCCCGCGAAAAACAACCCATCGATCGCACGGGAGCCCAGCGATGGCCACAACTGCGTGGGCGGATAGTAGTCGTACTCGATGGCGTAACCGGCGCGTGTCATGCGCACGTCTTCGAGGCCATGCACACTGCGCAACACCGCCAGTTGTACTGGTGCCGGCAGCGATGTCGACAGGCCGTTCACATACAGCTCGCTCGTGTCGTGTCCTTCCGGCTCGAGAAAGAGCTGATGCCGCACCTTGTCGGGAAACTTCACAACTTTGTCTTCGACACTCGGACAGTAGCGTGGTCCACGTGATGCAATGGCCCCACCATACATCGCCGACTCATTGATGTGCTTCGCGATCAGCTCCGTGCCCGCTTCTTCCAACCAACCGACCCAGCATGGCATCTGCTCCGGACTGCGCATCGCGCCATCCGCCGTACGCCGCGGTGTCGTCCAGAAGTGTGACCACGAGTAGTCGAAGAGATCGATCTCGCTCTCCTGCCGATCGAAGCGTGTGTAGTCGACGCTGCGTCCATCGATACGGGGTGGTGTGCCGGTCTTGAATCGTTCCGTCGTGAGTCCCTCGGCATCGAGTTGTTGGCCGAGGTGCACGGAAGGCGCTTCACCGGCCCGTCCACCACTGATGCGGGTGTCGGTGCCGATGTGCATGGTGCCGCGTCCAAAGGTGCCCGTGGTGAGCACCACCGCGCGCGCGCCGAAGCGACGTCCTTCCATGGTTTCTACGCCGGCTACTCTGCGCGTCGCGCCACTCGCCAGACTTCCGGCATCGTCGAACAACAACCGGGCCACCATGCCTTGCATCGTCACCAGGTTTGGTTGTGCCTCCAGCAACTGCCGAACCGCGCGGCGATACAGCCCGCGATCGCATTGCGCACGTGGCGCCCACACCGCCGGTCCCTTGCCGCGATTGAGCATGCGGAATTGCACGGTGGCCATATCGGTCGCGCGGGCCATGATGCCACCCAGTGCGTCCACCTCCCGCACCACAGTGCCCTTCGCGATACCTCCAATCGCCGGATTGCAGGAGAGCTGGCCAAGCTGTTCGAGCGCGCCGGTGATGAGAGCCACCCGTGCGCCGGAACGCGCGGCGGCGACGGCGGCCTCTGTGCCCGCGTGGCCACCGCCGATCACGATCACATCGAACACGCTCTCGAACGAAGCCTGCGGCGAGGCCCCGATCGTATCCCGAGCACTCAAAACTCACCTCTCCCGACAGTAGTTTTCTGCATGCCACTGAATCTCTCGCACACCGGTCCGACGCTCATCCTTCGCAAGAGCGCCTTCGAACGTGTCGGTCTGACCCGCACCCAGATCGACGAAGCACTCAACCTCACCGCCGACGAGTTCCGGGTGGAAGGGGAGCTCATCGCGATCGGCCCGCTCGTTGGCGAAGACACCGCCACCGACCTCATTGCGCAGCTCGAAGACGCGGGACTCGCGTACTACGATGATTTCTTCGAGCTGAGCGGCAATTGGCCTGAATGGCTGCGGCTTTTTGCCATGGACTCCCGAGCCACCGGCTCAACGACCTGAGCGCGTCTGGTTTGATGACGGTGTTTGCAGGCGGGCACGCGCAGCGTCGGTGCGTGCGGTGTTCGCCTGTCGCCACGCGCGTCGGCGTTCCCGCTCCCGCGCGACCCAGGCATCGCTCCGTCGCAGCAGTCCTTCCCAGCCGCACGCCACACACCAGCTCCGGCGATTGCGTTCACCAAAACTGATCACGCGCCACCAGCCATTGCGCTCCACCGCATGGGTGTCGCCGTCACACACGGGACAGCGGTCACCTTCAGTGATCATCCCGAGAAACACGGTGGTCAACAACCAGAACATCGCGAGCTGAAGCGATGCGATGACCACGATGAAAATGATCGCGTCCGACCACGTCCAGCCCGGTGCTCCGGCCTGCAACATCAGAGGCGCCGTTCCACGGCGTCCCACGGTTCGGCATAGGCCACCCCCTCTTCCACCCGATCGATCACCACGTCGGTGCCGAGCGCCAGCGCGCTGTCGTCCATCGACTGCGCCGGCAGCAGATACTCGCGACCATCCAGTGCATACCGCAGTTGTCCGCGTCCGCCGCCGGCGACCGCCTGGGTGATATGCGCCAGGGTGCCCTGCAGCAGATAGCGTTCATCGACATGATCCGCGCGCGCACCGGGAATGGCCCACCGTGCGATCAGCAGCGACTGCAGCGCATACGTTGCACCGCCGGCACCCAGCGCCACCAGCAATTGCCAGTACCACGCCCATTCGTTGGCGCGGGTGAGCAGATAGCCGGTGAGGCCGAAGCCCACGGCAAATGCCGCGAGACTGGCCAGGTTCAGCGTGGGCGAAGGCTCGGCGGCAGGGTTGTGCTCACTGCGACGCTCGTGCGGGGCGACCGCGGGCTGCACCGAACGCTCGGTGCCGTACAACATCGCGTATACCCCGAGCACGAGCCCGGTCAGCAGAAATCCAAGGGCGACAACGGTCACGACAGGTTCCAGAGTGTTGCTGATCTAGCGGACGACGGGTGGTATGCCCTCAAAAGAAACACTGATTCGCCGTTTCATGGCACCCACGGACATTCAGAGGTCCACTTTACCGCACCCACCCCTCGAGCCCGGGCCGTAGAAACTCCGCTGCTCGCCACTCGGCATAGTACCATGGCGCCCATGGCCGGCCTCCCGCAGTGAAGCCCACATGCCCGCCACGCACCGGAAACTCCGCCTCCACGCAGGGCGTGGCGGCCACCGCCTCGCGCACCTCATCCAGCACATCTGCCGGCAGGAAGGGATCGTCGACCGCCGACAGCAGCAAGGTCGGCCGTGCGATGTGCGAGAGGTACGGCAGCGAACTGGATCGCGCGTAGTAGTCGGCCGCGTCGGCAAACCCATGCACCGGGGCCGTAAATGCGTCGTCGAAGTCCCAGAGCGTGCGAATGCGGGACACCGGCTGGAGATGCCGCAGCTCAGGGTGCCGGCGGACTTTTGCCTGAGCCTTGGGAATCAGGGATCGCAGAAATGCGTGCTCGTAGAGCACACCGAACCCCTGCCCGATTCGCCGCGACGCCCGGGCCAGATCAAACGGCACCGAGATCGCCACCGCGCCGGTCACCTGAGGGGACAAGCGACCTCGTTCCTCTCCCAGCAGCTTGCACAACACGTTGCCGCCAAGCGATACCCCCACCAGCCCGATGGGCGCCGAGGGATATCGACTGGTCAGTTGGTCCAGCACCCAACGCGCGTCACCGGTTTCCCCGGAATGGTAAGAGCGGGGGAGACGGTTCGGTTCGGAACCACAGCTACGGAACAGCAGCAGGTCGGCCGCCCAGCCGCGGCTCCGTGCCTCCCGGAATAGCGCCCGCACATAGTGCGAGTGCACTCCGCCCTCGAGTCCATGCAACAGCAGCAAACGGGGACTCTGGGCCCCACGCGCGCCGGCCAATCGCACCAGATCGACAAAATCGCCGTCTGGCGTGTCCCAGCGCTCTATGTGCGTGGGAGCTGGCGGTTCGCGGCGTCCCACGCGACCCCAGATGGTGGCCGAGTGTGGGTCGGGCAGCCACCAGGCCGCACGGTATGGCCGGGTTGGCGGGGGCGCCGCTCCCGGTACCGCGGACGTGGTGGATGCCGTGAGTGGAGTGGATGCAGGCATGGGCAACGCACAATATGTAGTCATGCCCGCGCTGCTTCAGAGTTCATCCGCCGTCGGTGCCGCCAGTGTCGTTGGCGCCACCACCATCATCAGCGCCAGCTTTGCCGCCGCGTTGGCGGGCGCGGTGATGGCGGCAGCGCTCAGCGCGATGGTCGGTCATGGCATCCTGCGTCCATTGCTCGAGGCCCGTGGCATTGTCCCGTGGACGGTGCGCGATTCACTGGGATCACTCCCCCTGGTGATCTTCGGGAGCGCACTGGCCGCCGGCAGCACGATCTACGGTGCGGCACGGTTCTTCAGCGCCGAGCCACTGGTTCGCGTGTTATGCTTGGCGCTGCTTTGCGCGGGGCTGCTCGCTGTGCGTCTCGGATTGCTTGCCCTGCGCAAGTTGACGTGATTGCCGGCTGACGCCCGAATCGTCTCGCCGAACCCCCCACCCTCCTCGTGTGCTCTCGCGTCTCGCCAGAAATCTGACGTTCCAGGTCCTCGTCGCCGTGACCATCGGCGTGTTGATCGGCGTAGTGGCACCCGATACCGGCAAGGCGCTCAAGCCTATCGGTGACACCTTCATCAATCTCGTGAAGATGGTGATCACGCCGATCATCTTCCTCACGATCGTGCATGGCATTGCCAGCATGGCGGACCTGCGGAAGTTGGGGCGTGTGGGTGGCAAGGCGTTGCTCTACTTCGAGATCGTCTCCACCCTGGCCCTCGCGATCGGCCTGGTCATTGTGAACGTGACCAAGCCCGGCGCCGGCCTCGATATCTCCGCGATGGCCACGGGGGATGTGAGCAAGTACACCACGGCCGGCCAAGAGCAGAGCATGTTGGAGTTTCTGCTGCATATCGTGCCCAGCAATGTGGTGGCGGCCTTTGCCAGTGGTGAGCTGCTGCCGGTGGTGTTCTTCTCGGTGCTGTTTGGCGTGGCGCTCACCGCCGTGGGCGACGCCGGGCGTGATCTCATCGACCTCCTCGTGCGCCTGCAGGCGGTGTTCTTCCGCATCGTGCACATCGTCATGAAGGTTGCGCCGCTTGGCGCATTGGGCGCGATGGCGTACACGGTTGGCGCGTTTGGTCTGAAGACGCTGCTGCCACTCGGCCGTCTGATGCTCGATGTGTACGCCACGATGGCGGTGTTCATTTTTGTGGTGCTCGCACTGATCTGTCGTGCGTTCGGATTTCGTCTGTGGCCCTTCCTGCGCTACATCCGCGAAGAGATTCTGCTGGTGCTCGGCACCTCCAGCAGTGAAGCCGCCCTGCCGCGCATGCTGGAAAAGCTCGAGCGGTATGGGTGCGCGCGACCGGTGGTGGGACTGGTCATTCCCACTGGGTATTCGTTCAATCTCGATGGCACGAGCATCTATCTGTCGATGGCGGCGATCTTCATCGCCCAGGTATACGGCATCGACCTGAGTGTTGGTGAGCAGCTCACCTTGCTGGGCATTCTCATGCTCACCAGCAAGGGCGCGGCGGGAGTGACTGGCTCGGGGTTCATCGTGCTGGCCAGCACATTGGCTGCCACACGCACGGTGCCCGTGGAAGGTGTGGCGCTGCTGCTCGGTGTGGATCGCTTCATGTCGGAAGCGCGCGCCATCACCAATCTGATCGGCAATGGTGTGGCCACGCTGGTGGTATCACGCAGCGAAGGCGCATTCGACGATACCAAGCGCGTGATCGCCGAGGAGGAAATGCGGCGCGGAGCCTCGGTGTGACCTCGGGATATTCGGGAACACCCCTCGCACAGAAGCTGGGCATCAAGCCCGGTCATCACATCGCGGCTCTTGGCGCGCCGGCGCACTATCTCGAGCTGCTCGATCCCATGCCCACCGGCGTGCGCATCGATGATGCGGTGTCGGCGGATGTGCGTCTCGTGCACCTGTTTGTCACCGAGCAGTTGGCACTGGAAGCGCAGTTGGCGAAGCTGCGTGCCACGGTGGCATCGGATGTGGTGGTGTGGGTCTCATGGCCCAAACGCACATCGAAAGTGCCCACCGATATCACGGAAGACACCATCCGCGACATCGCACTGCCCATGGGCTGGGTGGACGTGAAAGTGTGCGCGGTGGATCTGGTGTGGTCGGGACTCAAGCTGGTCGTGCGCACGGCGCTGCGCTGACGGCCTGCCATACCGTACGATGTCACCGTTACGTTTGACGCATGCCTCCCGCTGACCTGCAGGTTCAGATCTTCGGCACCAAGAAAAATGCCGATACACGCAAGGCGCTGCGCTTTTTCGCTGAGCGGCGTGTGAAGACACATTTTGTCGACCTGGCCGAACGTGCCGCCGCACTCGGGGAGCTCAAGCGGTTTGCACAGAAGTTCGGCGTGGACGCGATTCTGGATCGGGACTCGAAACGTTTTGCGGAGCTGGGGCTGCGCACTGCCATGTACGGCGAGGAGCGTTGGCTGAGCATCCTCGCCGATGAGCCGTATCTGTTGCGTCAGCCGCTCGTGCGCCTGCAGAACAAATTGTGCGTGGGCGTCGACGAGAAGCTGTTCAAGGAGTGGTTGGCGTAGCTCCGGTCCCCTACGGCGTGGTCACGTTTGGCGTGTACACCACACCGTCGGGTGTCTCGCCGGCCTTGATCTCGCCGAGCACTTTCCGCGCGGCCACATCGATGATGGCCACCGTCGCGTCCTGGCTGTACGACAGGAACACGTACTTGCCATCGGGCGAGAAGATGATGCCCTGCGGCGCCTTGCCGGTGAGTGTGAGGCGGCCGAGTTCCTTGCGCGACGCGCGATCGATGAAACGCAGTTCTTCCTTGCGCAGATCGGGCATGACCACGAGCCGGTTGTCGGGCGAATAGAGCACCCGATACGGCCAGCCAAAGCCTTCGGCCGCTGTGCTGACCGCACCGGTGCGGGTATCCACCACGCTCACGAATCCGGTGGCGTTGCTGCCCACCCAGACTTCACGGCCATCGGGTGTGACATTGATGGCTTCGGGCTGCGCCGGCACGGCGATGGTACGCAGCGACTTGCCGGCGACCAGGTCGAGTTCCGACACCGTGTGGCTGCCCATGTTGCCAGTCCAGCCACGTGTGCCGTCGGCCGTGATGCCCACCATATGCGAACCGTTCTGTTCGGTGGGGATGACCTTGGCGATTTCACCGGTGGCCACGCGCACCAGCAGCAGCGCGCGATTGGCTTCGGAGGTCACGGCCACGAGCGAATCGCCCGGTAGTAACACGAGGCCATGTGGACGACGGTATTCCCCCAGTGGTGCGGTGCGCGTGACCCGCTTGGATGGCACGTCGATGAAGGTCAGCGTGCTGCCGGGCTGCGGACCGGTGCCGTAGTCGGTGACAATGGCGGTGCGCCCATCGTGCGTGAGGACGATTTCATGCGGACCGTGGCCCGTTGGCAGCGTGGCCAGCGTGCGTCCCGAAGCCACGTCGATGATGGTAGCCGTACCCGGCGTCTTGTTGGTGACGACGAGCGTACCGCGCATGCCAGCCGGAGCCTGCGCCATGAGGGCCTGTGGCAGCAGCGCGCACAGGGATGCCGTCAGCGCGGCCATGGCCATGGTGACCGTAGCGCGGCGCGGGAGAGACTGGGACGGAGGCATGGGCGGTCTGGTGAGGTACATCACTTGAAATACAGGGGACCTCCTTCAGAATCGTAGGACAACCGAGTCCCCGCCACCCTGCATTTTTCCTCGGAGCCATCCGACGTGCCCATTAAGCATCGTGAAGTCTACGAGGCGGTGTATCTCTGTCTGCGCGACCACCTGTCATCAGTCGGCACGCGCGCCGTACAGGGGGCACCGCGGGTGTACCGCAGCGGAGATGCGGCGGATCAGGGACGGTTGGGGGCGGACAAGTACCGCACCGTCTTTCGCAGCAGCACCAATGACCACTATCGCTGGACCGGGCCCAGGCCCACACCGTGTGCCATTCCGGTGCCGCCGGGAAAACCTGCCGCCGGCGGGGTGTACACGTCGCTGGGCATGAACGATGCGCTGCTGGGTGAGCTGACGTTCTATGCCTTCAAGACCACACTCGATCTCGATGTGGAACGTCAGCTCAATGGGCAGGCCACCACACTGACGAGTGCCACATTCCCGGCCATGGTGGCCACCAAGCGCATCTTCGAATACACGTTCCCGGTGGCCACGCAGATCGCTGACCTGTCATTGAGCAGCAATGCTGGTCGTGCCTTGCTGCGCATTCTGGGCAACGATGCCAAGGTGAAGAAGGCGCTCAATGGGGCGCGCTTCACCACGGCCCGCGAAGCCTACCTGGCCAGTGATGACAACAGCCTGCCACGGGCGATGGGGCAGGTGGTGCGCGATTTTTTGCCGGGCTACCAGGCCATCTGGGTGTCGAGTGTGCGCGCCGGCGCGGCGGTGAGCATGCGCGAGGAAGATGGCGACAATCTCGTTTTCTTCGGTCCGGACGGTGCGCAGCTCAACCTGCTCACCCCGGTGCGCGAGATCGGCTTCACGCTGCAACCCAATGGCACGTATCGGCACAGCGCGCATGCCATTCCCTGAGTAGGGCAACACGAGACGGAGTGAGATAGTGGAGCTACGATCCGCTCACGTCAGGAAGCGTTGCGCAACTATGCGTTCTTCGTGCTCGAACGCGTCCGCAAAACTCTCGATTTCATGGGTTTCGAACCCGAGTAGCACAGCTTCCTCGCGCCAAAGAGCGACGGCGTGCTCCACCTCGCCAAGGATCTCGATCGCCCGAGTTGGCGCGAGATTGAAATACGGTGCCGTGCCCATGAGCGCCGCGATAGAAGCCTCGGGCCCCGCGTCTTCACTGATCCACGTCTTGAGTTCGCGGGCACGGTCGGGGAAAGGGTTTACGTCAAACGCCGGAGACAGGCGCCATAGAGCACCTTCCACATGCAGAAAGCCGTGGTTATGCAGATGGTCGTCTACATTCGTTATAAGGATGGAAAACGCCATGCGGCGCCACAACTCCTCGAGATCAGCCTTGGCATCAGCGCTGTGCTGGCGAATGACGTCCGCGACCTCTGTATATGCATGCTCGTCGGCGTCTCCCGGCGCTAGACTCATCAGAGTGGCTGCAGAGACATAGAGGAGGCGGCGCTCCTTCGCTATCGTGGCATCCCATACGCGGTCGAAACGCCGCACAAGCGCAACCGGTACTCCGTCGCTGTCGACGAGCCGTGCATCTGCAGCGTAGATGCCCGCCTGTCGCGCAAGCCGAAGGGCAAGCACTTCCCCCTTCGTATACGGTCGCTCGTCGGCGATGCTTGGGAATTTGCCGAGGCACAGCCCCCAGGTATCGTCGCGCACGCTGCATTTCGGCCGCATGCCGCCAAGTGACGTGCCGCGACCGCGGAGGTATTCGAGATCCGCGAGAGTCTCGGTCTGCTGCTCGACCGCTCGCGAGGCGCTGAGCAGGTCAGGGAGCTCAAGCAACGCCGGGGTGGTGCGATGGCTGGGGTCCAACATGCGCTGACACACGCCCTGTTCGTCACGAAAGCGCAATGCACCAATGCGGGCGTGATCATCCACGGCAAGGAGGAAGTCCAACCCAGTGACGATTGGGGGCAGAATCTCGCCGTCTGCCCTCGCCGCCTGGCGCCGCTTCGCGTGGTCTCGCAGGATCACGCGCCGTGCCCAGCCATCTGGTTCTGTATCGGCGATGACGCCGTGAAAACGCGAGGCACCGGGGACTCTGGTATGCGGCGGGAACTGGGGGCCGGAGACCAACGGGAGCGTCGGATCGATCTCATAGCGGTTTGCATCGGCAAGCCACGTGACCGCGTACTCAAAGGCGGCATGCTCGCGCCGGCCTTCGAGTGTGAAACGGAGGTGACCGACGAGCATTTCGCCGATGAGGACATCGAGCTGGCGTTGCACCGTTGGGGTGGTCACGGGCTTCACTATTTCGGCCGAGGTGTCCGCTTCGGACGTACAGTCTTGGGCAGGTCCGCCAAGTCGAGCGCTGTGCCCGTCTCGTCGGCCTGCGGATCGGCGCTGCGCTCAAGACCCCCCCATTCTAGGCCGAGCACAAAAAGCGCCATAAGGTATGTCCCCATCGCCACGTTGGGGTCCCCTTGCTCGACACGCTGGTAGGTTTGGCGGCCGACCCCAATGCGTTCAGCCATCATCGCTGCCGTGAGCTTGCGCCTCCGACGCGCGATACTGATCCCGCGGCCGAGCTGACGCATGGATTCACGGAGGCGAACGGGAAGGATCTCAGATGTCGCCATATGGATGATAAAACGTACATATGCGCTTGTAATGGATGATATATCATACTTATAGAGTGTCAATATATCCGTGTCTCTCTCTCCAAAGAAGATATTGAGAGGTCTACTATCACGTTTTCGAGCCAGGCGGTTCAGACCACTTTTGTTGTTCCTCAAACCGAGCTGGGCGACTTGCGAATAACACCGCTTTCTATAAGCAAGGCGGACCTGCTGGTATGTATACCAGCAGGTCCACCCCACTTCTAGAAATTCTTCTTTCATGAACGTGATGCTGGTATATATACCAGCATCACGCCGAAAAATTAAAGAGGTGACATGAGAGAGCGTGTCACATGGCATCGAGAAGCAATCCATGCTATCGCCGAGACGCGTCGCCGAGTCTTCACAGCCAACGATCTCGAACAAGTTCTTCGAACCCTTCAAGCCATTTCAGTAGTTCCGGACACAACCACGCCGAAGTACTTCATAAGTACTCTCGAGGCCCAAGCTGGACTTAGCGAGGAGCGAATATCGGCCGCCCAAACGATGGGTGAAAGCGGTCCTCGATACCGCTCGTTCCGTCGCTATCTCTTGAGTGCAGCCTCGCCGAGTGAAGTGGCTCTCTCACTTCGGCCGCGCAGCTACCTCTCGCACGCTTCCGCGCTACGCGCGCACGGCATGGTGGGAGCCGAGAAACTCCCAGTGTATGTCAACCAAGAGCAACGTCCGAAGCTGCCTTCGCGCGGAAGTCTGACACAGCAGTCCATCGATCGCGCATTCCAAAACCGCGCCCGGGAATCACGCTATGCCTTCAGTTACCAAGGCGCGCACTTGGTGTTGCTGGCCGGTAAGCATAGCGGCAACTATCGGGTCGAGGAGATGGAGCTAGCCGGAAGCGATATCAAGCTCCCAGTAACCGATCTCGTGCGAACGCTTGTCGATGTCACCGTTCGTCCATCATATGCCGCCGGCCCGATGGGAGTGCTGGAGGCATACCGTCACGCTCTACACAAAATCGACCCACAAACGCTCATCGCAGGTTTGGTCGAAGTGCTGGGAGCATTGGGGCACGTCTATCCCTATCACCAAGCCATCGGCTACTACCTCACCAAGGCAGGGCTACCGCCTGTGATGCTCAATGCGCTACTAGACATTGGTTCCACGTATGATTTCTACATCTGCCACCGTATCGAAGATCCCGTGTACGACAGCACGTGGCGACTACATGTCCCGCGAGCGCTCGCTGACAGCGAATAGCGACCCCACGGAGCGGCGCTGGGGAAAGCTATTGCGCAATGCCGATCACGCGCGCGATGGAGTCGGCGCGCAGCAACACCCGTTCGGCGCCCAACGAATCACCGCGCGCCAACTTGCTGTAGCCAATGAGCTGACCGATGACCGAATACGCATAGGGGATGCCCACCGACGGGGTATCGATCCACTGCCCCTGTGCGAGCACTGCGCCGGGGCCTTGGTACTGCGCCCACAATGAATCACTGACCGGCGTATCGACATAGGCACCGCCGATGGACAGGTAGGCTGGATACTCGGACGCTGGTCGCTCGAGCAGACGCTGCGTGAGTCCGTGATTCACCACGTAGTCCTGCAATCCGATACCACGCGGGTACCCGCCCACGGAAAAGTGTATGGGGCGCCGCGGGAAGTCGTTTTTGATGAGTTGCAGCACCACGAGCTGATCGCGCAGGTGCAGTCCGGGAGGAATCGTCGCGCGGATCTGCCCGTGTTCGAAGAGCGCCGGTTGTTGCAGTTCGACGTAGGGCGGAATCCGGTCCACATCGGACACCAGATGACGTGCGAACCAGTCGGCGTTGAGATAGGGTGTGATGGCAATGGTCACATCGGGACGCACACCTTCCACCAACTGTGCGTACCACACCGGAAACGAGTCGTTGTCCCCATTGGTGACGAGGATGCCGTTGGGGGAGACCGACTCGAGCAAATCACGCGCCCACGCGCTTGTGAAGTTCTGTCCATGTCGTGGAGCCGCACCGGCATTGCCGACCAGCGGAATCAGTGCCGCGAGCATGACGACCGACGTGACGAGCCAGCTTCGTTGCGGCGCGCGTGCATTGGCAAAACGCTCAGCCAGTGTCTGCCACAGCGCGCCGAGTCCGAGCGCCATCCACACGCTCCAGGTTGCGAAGCTCCACAGGAAGAAGTAGTCGCGGTCACGCACTTCCCGCTCGACGCTCTCTCCGAGGTCGGGTGCCTGGGTCGCACCATACCGGAAGTTGAGATAGACGATCAGCGCGGGGGTGAGCGTGAACACCAGCGGGCCGAAGAACGCGAACGACTCGCGATCACGTCGAAAGTGTGTCCAGCCACCGAATAGCCCGAGCGCGAGCGCCACGATAGCCAACGCGCGCTGCAGACCGGGCATCTGTTGCGCCGCGTCACGCAACATCTGCCATTCGAAGTACTGCCACCACATACCAAACTGCGCGGCGAGTGGCGCCTGGCGCTGTGCCACCTTGTGACCGCCGTACTGTTCCCGCTGCACGTTGGCCATCACCAGACGGTACGTCTCCTTGCTGAACGTGCAGGAGAATTCCGGTGCACTGACGCAAGCCGTGGGTTCACCCACATTGATGGCCGGATGATGGGCCGCGCGGATGGGCTGATACAGGAACAGCGTGAGACCGGCGCACAACATGCCACCGGCGGCGAGTAGCGTACGCCATTGCAGCAGCGTGGAAACACGACGCCAGAGCACATACACACCAAACGCCGGCAATGGCAGGAAACCCGCCGGGTGATTGGTGTAGCCGACGGCGCAGATATACACGAACAACAGCAACCAGCTTGTCGAGCGTCGACCATGTGCGGGGGTGTCATGCCACTGCAGGGCGCACCATGCCGATGCGGCAAGACCGAGCATGGCCACCGTGTACACCTTCTCGTTCACCACACTTTGGTTCCACACGGTGAAGCAGGTGGCGCCGAGTGTGGAGGCCGCGGCCGCGATGACGAGACGCGGGACTTTGGGCAACTGCCAGCCCCGCAACGTGCGGTGCGCGACGAGGAACCAGATCGCGGCACTGATGGCACTGGTGGTGGCGGCAAGCAGATTCACGCGCCCCGCGTATGTCAGCGGGAACGGGATCAGTGCGAAGGCATGGGCCACCAGCACGAACAGCGGATTGCCTGGCGGATGGGGAATGCCCAACACCTTGGCGGCGGCGATGTATTCGCTGGCATCCCACATGGCGGTGGTGGGTGCGAGCGTCACGACGTACAGCAACAGCACCACGGCACCAACCGAGGCGGCCACGGCATAGGGTGGAGCATCCTGGGTGCTCGCCGCTACGGGATCACTGTTTCCAAACCACCACAGCGCTGCTGGGACTGCGCCGATGTAGCCCACCGTCAGCAGGACAGAGGCGAGGTCGGTGCCGCCAGACCACAGGTTCGCGAAACCCGCGAGAATCAGTGTCAGGGCACACGCCGCTCCACCCAGCGGCGAGAGCACGGAACGCCGCAGGAAGGTCGTGCTTGAATTGTCGGTCATGTTCAGGGCAGAGGGGGCGTCACCGGGGTCGGTGCGAGGGCGACATTGTTGACGACCAGCGTCACGTCCACCGCATCACGCGGTACCAGCGTACGCGCGCGCCATTCCGTGGAAGAAATCCGGGCGAGGGCAACGGTACGGACATTGCCATGCGCATCGCCGGCCCGGCGCCAGACGACGTCCTGCAGTCCCACGCCACGCACCACCAGCTCCACCACCCGCAGCGTGTCGAGCAGACGGTCACCGATTCGGCTGTTGCCACGATCCGGTTTCGTCCGCGCGGATGCGTCATGGGTGTCATGGGAGACCGGCACGGCAGAATCGCCGAGCACGAGCGCGGCCGTGTGCACACGTGCGGCGAGGGAGAACCGTTCTCCTTCACGGACGGTGAGCATGAGCGCCAAGGCGGCCGTGAGCACCACACCACCCAAACCAGACAGGGTTCCCCGCCGACGCCAGCGGGCCATTGGCATGGGGGCCACGAGCCGGTGCGGCACAGGCAACGCCTGCACCCGCGCCATGATGCGTGTCCGCGCATCGATGCGTTCAGCGGCCGGAGCACGCAGCGCTTCTGTCATCCAGGCCGGAGGCGCCGGTTCACCCGCACGGGCATCACCGGAATCGGCAAACGGAAAACGGCTCATGACAGATGCTCCGACAACAGGGTCCTGAGACGGGCGCAGGCGCGTTGCACACGCATCTTGAGCGCTGAAACGCCGGCGCCGGTGACGGTGGCCATCTCGTCATACGAAAGTTCTTCCCCGAAGCGCAACACGATGGCTTCGCGCTGGTCGGGGGCGAGCTGGGCGAGGGCAACCGCCAATTCTTCGCGACGATCGGCGTGTGTGGCATCCGCGTCGTCGACCAGCAGCCCTTCATGCAAATGCGGCTCCAGTGCCGTGTAGCGTGCTTCACGCGTGGCTCGGCTCCGGCACTGGTTCACCACGATGCGCAGCAACCAGGCGACAAACCGATCACGTTCACTGTAGCGGCCGAGATGACGGTACGCCCGCACGAAGGCTTCCTGGACCACGTCATCGGCATCGTCGGCGTTCCCCAACAGGTGCGTCGCCACACGCAGGCAGTGCGCATGATGACGATCCACGAGGGTGGCAAACGCCTCCACATGGCCGCCCAGCACGTGCTGCACCAATACCGCATCCGGCAGCGCGGTTCCGGTGGACGCGTTGCCGTGCTCGGATGGCGTGGGGGAGGGATGCGGAGGCACGACCTATAACTCGACCAAATATCCGATCGTCACAAGCGTCATCACGAGATCCAAGGCTCTGAGGCGCACCAAAAGCCCGCGTCCGGCGATAAAATGGATCGGCGACCCCTCCCTACCAGAACCCCGGTCTCATGTTCCGCTCTCCGGCGACCCGCTCCCGTCCCCTGCGTGCGCTGCTTTCGGCGGCCGCGCCCTTCGTTTTTGCGTCCAGCCCGGCGCTCCTCACGGCTCAGGCAGCCACACCGGCCACGGCACCAACCCCGGTGCCCTCGTCCGAAGACCCGCGGATCCACGAGATGGTCTCGTCGGCCTCCGTGGCCCGCATTGAAAGTGATATCCGCACGCTGGTGGCGTTTGGCACGCGGCACACGTTGTCCGACACCATGTCCACCACCCGCGGTATCGGCGCCGCGCGGCGCTGGATCTACGCCGAGTTCCAGAAGATTGCCAAGGACTGCAATGGCTGTCTCGAGGTCCGGTACGTGGCGGAGATCTGGAAGGGCGATCCAAATGGCCGCATCAAGCAGGACGTGAACGTGGTCAACGTGGTGGCCATTCTGCGCGGGCGCACGGAGCCCAATCGCTACGTGGTGCACACGGGTGATATCGATTCCCGGGTGTCGGACGTCATGAATGCGACATCGGAATCGCCGGGTGCCAACGACAATGCGAGCGGCATCGCGGCCATTCTCGAAGCGGCGCGTCTGCTGTCGAAGCATCGTCCCAATGCCTCCGTGGCGTTTGTGGCGCTGTCGGCGGAAGAACAGGGGTTGTTTGGTGGCGAGATCGTGGCCAAGGTGGCCAAAGCCGAAGGCTGGCGCATCGACGCCGTGATCAACAACGACATGGTGGGCAACACGCGCGGTATCGATGGTGTACATGAAAACACCAAGGCGCGTGTGTTTGCGCCGGGATTGCCGGCCAACACGCCAGCCGCCGAACTGCGTCGCATTCTCACCAACGGTGGTGAACTCGATACCCCGTCGCGTCAGCTCGCACGTTACATCGACACGGTGGCCGATCGCTATTTCCCGAACCTCGATGTCGAGATCATCTACCGTCTCGACCGCTACGGACGTGGCGGGCATCACACGCCGTTCTTCAACATGGGTGCAGCGGCCGTGCGTCTGATGGAAGCACACGAAGACTACACCAGACAGCACCAGGACCTGCGCACCGACAAGGGCATCAAGTACGGTGATGTGCTGGAAGGTGTGGACTTCGACTACGCGGCGAAGATGACCGCGCTCGATGCGGCCACGCTGCTGTCACTGGCCTGGGCGCCTGCCGCGCCCGATTCGGCCACCATCACCGGCGCCGTACAGCCGTCAGCGCGCTTGCGCTGGAAGCCGTCGCCGTCGCCCGACGTGATCGGCTATCGTGTGTACTGGCGCAAGCCGAGCGAAGTGAACTGGACGCGTTCCCGCTTCGTTGGCAACGTGACGGACTTCACGGTGCAGAATGTCATCATCGACAACTACTTCTTCGGTGTGGCAGCGGTGGGTCGCAACGGACAGGAGAGTCTGGTGGCGTTTCCGCGCTGAGCGGGGAAAAGCGCACAGCGGGGGGAACACTGATCACCCAGAAACGAAGCAGATCGGCACAGATACAACAAAGAAAAATATCTGTGATTTCTGTTTTGTTTTTGTGTGATCAGTGTTCCCCCCGCTGTGCATACGAACGCTGCTATCGACCCAGAGCCTTGCGAATACCGGCCTCCACCAGCGGGGCCATCACGCGATAGCCGGCTTCATTGGGGTGCACGCCGTCACTGCCATACTCGGCACGCAATCCCTGTCGGGCATCGGCCATGGGGGTGTGATAATCCACGTAGGTGTGGCGGTGTGAAGCAGCGTACTGTTTGATCCAACGATTGAGTGCGACAATCTTCGGTGCCGGTTCGAGACCGGGCTTCCAGCGGTAGTCGAACACGGGTAGTACGGAGCACAACACCACGCGAATGCCGTTCGCGGATGCCAGTTCGGCCATGGACGCGATCTTGTCCTCGATCATCTCGAGCGTCGACGGGCCCGTATTGCCCGCGATGTCATTGGTGCCGGCCAGAATCACCACGGCCACCGGCTTGAGGGCGATCACATCCTGCCGGAAGCGCAGGAGCATTTGTGGTGTGGTCTGGCCGCTGATGCCGCGTCCGATGTAGGGCTTGCCGGGAAACATGGCCGGGAAGAACGGCACCCAGCCTTCGGTGATCGAATTGCCCATGAACACCACACGCCGTTCGCCGCGTGCCGGCGCACCGATGCGCGCATTGTCTGCCTGGTAGCGGGCAAGATTCGCAAAATCGATCGATGACACCGACTGGGCCTCGGTGTTCATGGGTAACAGGCCGAAGGCGAGGGTGAGCAGGGTGGTGCGCAGTCGCAGGAGTCGTCGCATCAGCGGAGGCATTCGTGTGAGCATTGGTACGGGCACTGGCATGTCGTGATTCTGCGATCGCGTTGTCAGCGCCGCTACCCGACGTTTTCTTACGCCGCCATGAGCGAGTTCCGGCCGCCGCGCGCGCCTGCGCCCACATCCCCTCTGGGTGCTCCGTCGGAAGGCCACCCCGCCATTCGCTGGCTGGTGCGCGCCCTGGCCCGTCGTTGCCTGCACTGGTCGTTCCGCGAGGTGCACCTGTTTGGTGCCGATCAGGTGCCCGCCGAGGGCCCGCTGCTGCTCATTGGTAACCACCCGAACGACCTGCCCGATGTGCTGCAGGGGTTCTTCGTGACCCGAAGACCGCTACGCTACATCGCGACCTTGTCCGCGGCCTCCAGTTGGCCGGCCCGGAAGGTATACGAAGGGCTCGGGGTGATTCCGGTCGTACGGGTGCGAGACGCTCGCGCTGAGCGGCGAAAAGGCACCGACATGAAGGCCGTGAATGCCGCCGCTGGAAATCTGGTGGGAGAGGCCCTGCTGGCCGGTCATGCGGTTGGCGTGTTCCCGGAAGGTGGTGTGCACAACGTGCCATACGTCGGCAAACCACGAGCCGGTGTTGTGAAAATGCTTTTTGAGTATTCCGATAGTGGCGCGAAAGATCTGACTATCGTGCCATTTGGCGTGCAGTACGAGGCGCCAAGCCGACCTGGGAGTGACTGCTGTGCCGTGATCGGACCTGGCTTTTCGCTGCGCGCCTGGCGTGAGGCGAAGTGCGTGGATGGCGATGGGTCACCGCGGCCGCCAAGTCTTTCGGCTGAGCTCGCCACTGCCTTGCATGACGCCTTACGCGCGGTCACCCGCAATGCACCCACCTGGCCGGCGGCAGAAGCACGTGATCGTGTGGTGGCCGCCGTCGCCGCTGGACTCGATACCAACGATCCGCTCCGCGCCGCCATCGGACTGGTCCGCCATGCCGAAACGCTGGCCGAGTGGTCCACGGAAAACGAACCGTCGGCCATGCTGGTTCGCATGCAAACGATAGCCGATGAGCTCGCTGCAGCGGTGGAGCGCGCCCGTGGTATCGGGACCTCGGCGCGCGATCATGCCGATCTGCGCGCGGCGCTCACCGGCGCTACCACTCCCGCCGGAACGGTCAGCGCGCTCGCCATCGGGGCACCGTTCGCCGCCGTGGGATGGTTGATCCACGGACCGGCGTTTGTCGCCGTCTGGAAGCTGGCCAGGCGACTGGCCAAGGCGCCGGTGGACCTGATCGCGCTCACGTATGTACCTGGGCTCTACCTGGTGCTGGTCTGGTACCTGATCTTCACCGCGTTCCTTGCGGCAGGACTGCACGTTGCCGGCATCGGTGCGTGGTGGGCGTTGCTGTTGCTCCCGGTTGCGCCGCGGCTCGGTGATGTGGCGGTCGCCTGGCGACATCGGTGGCGCCGATGGCGATTCATGGCACGGGTGCGTGGCTGGTCTGAGCCCGAGCGGCAGCGGCTCGCCACGGCTTATGTGTCGCTGGTGGCACAATGGGCGGAATCCGACCCGGATCCACATCCGGATTCGATTAAACTGCCTCATTCGCCGCGCAGTGCTCATTGTCGCAATTCCACAGCAGGTTCGCAGCAGGCATGACCCTCATTTCGATCGGGAACGCGGGCGTCGACTTTGGCGCCAGCGAGATCTTCCGGGACATCTCCTTCACCGTGGCTGCCGGCGACCGCTGGGCCGTGGTGGGACGCAACGGTACCGGAAAGTCCTCGCTCATTCGCCTGATCACGGGCGATCTGACGCCGACACGAGGGTCACTGGCCCGCATGCCGGGATTGCGGGTGGCGTTGATGGACCAGCACCGCCGCTTTCCCGAAGACCAGTCTTTGTGGGATATCGTCGCCGATGCGTTTGGCGACCTGCGTGCGCTGGAGCGGTCATTGGCCGAGCAGGCGGCGAATCTGGAGCACGACCACAGCGAATCCTCCATGGAACGCTATGGTCGCGATCTCGAACGATTCGAGCGCGACGGCGGCTATCAGATGGCGGCCAAGGTGGACAGCGTGTTGATGGGCGTGGGTTTTGATCCGGATGCCGCGCGACAGACGCGCATCGGCACACTGAGCGGTGGTGAACGTGGCCGTGTGGCGCTCGCCCGCCAGCTTGCCACACCCTCCGATCTGCTGCTGCTGGACGAACCCACAAATCACCTCGATCTCGAGACGACGGCGTGGCTGGAGCAACACCTCGCCGCCAGCGATCGCACGGTGATCTGCATCAGCCACGATCGCGCGTTTCTGGCTGCGATTGCCGATCATGTGCTGCATTTCGAGGGCGGCTCGGCGTTTCCCTATACAGGCAGCTATCAGTCGTTTGTGCAGCAACGCGAAGAACGCCGGCTCACGCAACTACGGCAGTTCGACAAGCAGCAGAAAGTGATTGCTGCCGAGAGTGACTACATCGCGCGCAACATTGCCGGACAGAACACGGCGCAGGCCAAGGGACGTCGCAAACGTCTCGAGCGCATGCCACGTCTGTCAGCCCCCATTGGCGCCGATGGTGTGATGGCACTGCGGCTCAGCGCGGGCAACCGCAGTGGAGACCGCGTGATCGAAGCGCAGCATGTCACGGTGGGCGTACCCACGCCCGACGGGCCGCGCACGCTGGTGAAGGACGTGAGCGTGGTCATGGAGCGCAATGAAGTGGTCGCGCTGGTGGGTCCCAACGGGGCCGGCAAGAGCACGCTCATCAAGACACTGTTGGGTGAGCACGAGCCATTGGATGGAGAAGTGAAGACGGGGCCCAGCACCACCGTGGCCTACTATCGCCAGGATCTCGCGCATCTGCCGCTTGATCTGACCATCTACGAAGCCATCGCCACGCAGCGCCCGCTCTGGGAGCGTCGCATGGTGCAGGGGCATCTCGGTCGGTTCGGCTACAGTGGCGACGAAGTGCAGCGCACCATCGGCACGCTATCAGGTGGTGAGCGCGCACGGGTGGCCATGGCGCTGCTGACGTTGTCCACGAACAACCTGCTCATTCTCGACGAGCCCACCAACCACCTCGACGTTGAAAGCATCGAAGTGCTCGAGGACGCGGTGGAGGAGTACGAGGGCAGTGTACTCATCGTGAGCCACGACCGTGCGGTGCTCCGTGGTCTGGCCACGCAGGTGTGGGAACTGCGCGATCAGGAACTCAAGGTATTCCCGGGCACCTTCGTGGAATGGGAGGAGCTGCGGGCCGAACGTCGCATGCGCGAGGACAAGGAAGCGCGCGCCGAGTCGCAAAGGGAATCGGAGCGTGCGGCGAAGCAGCGTGATCGCGAACGCGACGAACAGAAGGCGCGCGAAAAGAGTGGCAACGGATCGTCGGCATCGAACGGAGCGTCGACTACGCTGTCGCCGAGTGATCTGCGTCGGGAGCAACGCGCTGCCCAGAAGGCGTTGCACGATACGGAGCTGCTGGTGTCGGTGCTGGAGACCAAGATCGAAGACCTGAGCGGACAGTTGGACAACGCCACGCTGTACGACACGCCGGCCGGGATCCAGAAGGCCGCACAGTTGGGGAAGGAACTCGACGAAGCGCGCGAATCACTCGAGCAGGCCATGCATGACTGGGGCGTAGCCGCCGAACGCGTACAAAAATCGGGCGCGGTCTGATGATGTGGCGCGGCGTCGTGTTGGCGATGGTGATGTTGTTGATGCCGGCCACGCTCGCGGCGCAATCTGCCACGGTGCCATTGCGTCAACTGCTCGACGATGCCAGCCAGCGCAACCGGCTGCCGGACAGCCTGATTTCGTATCGTGCGCGGGTGGAGACGGAAATCTCCACGCTGCTGCGGCGTGAGGAAGGCACCGAAATGGTGGCGGCCATCGAACAGGTGGCCAGCTCCATGAAATGGAATCGTGCCGGTGGGTACGAACAGCGTATCGGCGGCTATCGCACGCAGCAGCTCAGTGTGAACATGTCGATGCTGTCGCTGTTGCAGTCGGGGTGGCTCAACCCGGTGCTGTATGGCAACCGCCTGCGCATCCGCCCGCAAGCCGCCAATGCGCGCCCGAGCCCGCGTGGGCGCACGCGCGTAGGACGTGGTGATGGCTCCGACACACTGCCGGCCATTCACCCACTCGCGACGGACCGCGAGCGGTACTACCGCTTTACGGGTGGGGATACGGTGGTCACCATGCGCGCCGGTGACCGGGTGATTCCCATTGTGCAGGTACGGGTGCAGCCGCGCACGGATCTCACGCAGGACGTCGTGCTGTTCGATGGCGATATTGCGCTCGACGCGTCGCGGGGAACGCTGGTGCGCATGCGCGGACACTTCGTGCGGCGCAATGGACCGCGTCGTTCGGTGGGGGCGACATTCGGTGATGCGGTGGCGTTTGTGGAGTACGAAAACGCCGAACGCATGGGCACGTACTGGTTACCAGCGCGTCAACGCATCGAATTGCAGGCCATGTTGCCACTCATTGGTGACGGACGCGCGGTCATTCGTATCGTGTCGCGTTTCTACGATCTCGAAGTGAATGACACGGCACTCAGTGCGGCCACACTGGCGGCGCAGGACTCGCTGCGTCTCGCATCGCGTCGTCGACTGTCCTACGCCCCCGACGATTCGCTCGCCAGCTACTCGGCTTGGCGTGCCTCCATCGGTCTGTTGTCCACCGGCATGCACGCCGACGACTTCGATGACATCGGCCCGGATCGTTGGCGCACCACCGGTCCGCCGCGTTTCGATTTCTCAGCCCCGCGGGCGTCGGACGTGATTCACTTCAATCGGGTGGAAGGACTATTCACTGGCGGTGGTGTGAAGTGGACGCTGCGTGATCGTGCTCCCGGTGTGGTGGTGCGCGCCAACGCTGGCTATGCATGGGCCGAGCAGACCGTGCGTGGCCGGGTGCAGGTGACGCGCAAGCGTGGTCCGTGGACATTGGAAGCCCGTGGGGGCCGGTCGCTGGACAACACCAATGACTTCCGCGTGCCACTCGATTCGGGGAACAGCTTCGGTGCGTTCTTCGCCTCGCTCGACCCATACGACTATGTGTCGCGCACCAGTGCCACGGCGGCTGTGGTGCGCACGTTGGGCGTGCGTCGTGCGATCATGCGGGCCGAAGTGGGGGTGGCCGACGATCGGTACAGCGCGTCCAACTATGTGCGGAGCCCGATCGGTGGTGATGCCTATCGTCCCAATCGGGGTGTGGATGCTGGCGGCTATGTGCGCAGCGCGATGCTGATCGAGTGGCATCCCGACGCGGCCGCGGAATTCGTGGCGCCCGGCATTGGTGCGCGCCTGAGTTATGAGCGTGGCGATGGCACGTTGTCATGGCAACGCATGGAAGCCCGGGTGAGTGGCCGCCGGCCGGTGGGGCCGTTCACGGCGGTGGCCCGTGCGGATGTGGGCCAGGTGATCGGTAACCGGATCCCGTCGCAGCAGCTCTTCGAGTTGGGTCGTTATCAGAGCCTGCCGGGGTACGAAGACAAGGAGTTTGCCGGATCGCGCGCGGCGGCGGTGCGGGCCGGCTTGTTGTACATCTCGCCGTTTTTGCGCTCGCCGATTCGTGTCACTCCGCGATTCTGGTTGCCGGCGTTGTCGCCGGGCCTGAGCGTGGGCGTGCAGAGTGGATGGACCGATGCTCCCACTCCTGCGGCGCGCGCGTCCATCGATCGACTGGCGGTCACCGACCCCACGTTGCTGGCGTCGTGGGCCCCGGTGGCGCGTCCCACCGAGCGGATCCGGGCCAGTGTGACTGCCGGCGTGCGCTTCTTTGGCGGTGGCGTCTTTGTGGGCGGCACACGGCCGGTGGATCATGCGGCGCCGTGGAAGATGCTGGTGAGTTTCGGGCAGGCCTGGTGACACTGCGGTGAAGCGGGCATGATCGCGGCGGGCGGGCGCACTATGTTTCAGTCATGCTCCCACATCTTCTGCCTTCACGTCGCGATTTCTCCGGCGACGACCTGATTTTCACGCTCAACGCCGCCGCTCAGCGACGTGCGGCCGGCGGTGCGAGTGTCATCAACGCGACGGTTGGTGCGCTGCTCGACGATGCCGGCAAGCTGGTGGTGCTGGAGAGTGTGATGCAGCAGTGGCGTCAGCTCACGCCCATGGAAGTGGCGCCGTACGCGCCCATTGCCGGCGATCCGGCATTTTTGCTGGCGCTCACTCAGCGCCACTGGCCGTCGCTCACGAGCTACGGGATCGGAGTGGCCACGCCGGGTGGTTCGGGCGCGCTGGCGCTCACGCTGCGCAATCTGCTGGAGCGTGGCAATACACTGGTGACGGCGGCCCCCTATTGGGGCCCCTACGCCACCATCGCTGCGGAAGGTGGTGTGCGCATCGCCACGGTGCCATACCCGGCGCCCGGTGAAGCGCTCGATGTGGGCGCCTGGGAGCAAGCCATGCGCGATGTGCTCGACGAACAGGGGCGTTTGCTGTTGTGGCTCAACGATCCATGCCACAATCCGACGGGCCGCAGTTTCACGCGCGCCGATCGTGAAACACTGCTGTCGGTGTTGCGCGATATCGCGTCGCAGGGGCCGGTGACGTTGCTGCTCGACCTGGCGTATCTCGACTATGCACGCGATCCGCAGGCGGTGACCGAGGCGCTCGAAGACTATGCGGCGTTTGGTGCCGAAGGCAGCGTCCTGGTGGGCGCGAGCCTGAGCCTCAGCAAGGCGTTCACATTGTACGGGTCACGCGCCGGCGCGTTGGTGTTCCCGTGGGCTGCCGACAAGGCGCTGCAATCGGCACTGGTCACGAGCTGCCGCGGCACCTGGAGCAATTGTGCGCGGGCGCCGATGAGTGTGTTGTCCCGCTTCTCCAAGGACGCCGATGCGCAGGCCGCACTTGCCGCCGAGCATGCGCAGTGGCGCACCGTGCTCACCGCACGTGCCGAAGCGCTCGATGCGGCATTGCGTGCCGAAGGATTGCCGGGCGCGGCGTGGGATGGTGGCTTTTTCGTGACACTCGCCGCCGCCGATCCGCAGGTGGTCACCGAGCGTTTGCAGGAACGCGATGTGTTCGTCGTCCCCATGCCGGAAGGCTTGCGTGTCGGCATTTGTGGCATGCGTGCGGCCGACGCTCCACGCTTTGCAGCGGCGTACAAGGCCTCGCTGTAACAACAGCGGGGGGAACACAGAGAGCACAAAAAAAGAGCAGAGGGCACAGATACGACAACCACTTTTTTTTGGCTGTATCTGTGTCCTCTGCCTTTTTTCTTGTGTGGTCTGTGTTCCCCCCCGCTGTGCGCTGTTGCGGTTAGAAACTCCCGCCAAGCAACACCGCGTTGGCAAACAAGGCTAGCGTTCCGCGCAATTGATCTCGGTACACCGGGTCATGCGCAAACAGGATCACACGACCTCGGCCCGCACGTTCAGTCCACAGATACGGTGAGCCGGCAATGCGCGCCGGCATTTCGGGCCAGTAGAAACCGGAGATGCGCACGCGGGGTGCGGCAGCGAACCGCACGATGGCTTCGCCCGCGCGCAGATCACGGGGCACTGTGAACACACGGTCGCTGTTGGCGAAGACCGGGATTTCCTTGTTGGTGATGCCGGCCATCAGCGGTGACAGCGTGTCGATCGATGCACGGGCCATCACACCCGGAAGGCTCGACGGTAGCGGCGCACCACCGGCGCTGTCGGCGCGGGCTGAGTCACGACGCACGCGCGTGCGCACCAGGCCCACACGCTCCTGAGCCAGCCATGCACTGGCGGCGTCGAGCGCGATCAGCGTACCGCCGTTGCGCACCCAGTTCACCAGGCGATCACGGCCACCGTCGCCCAGGGCGCGGTCGAGCGCGGCCGCTTGTACCGACGGCACCACGATCGTGGTGAACTGCGCCAGATCGCCACTGCCCACGAAGTTGGCGTCGATGATCGTGGAGGGATACTTGAGGCGCTGATCCATCGCGTACCAACTGAATCCGAACGATGTGCCGTTCACCGGTGCACCACCCAGCAGCGCTACCTTCGGACGCTGCACAGGAATGACCGAGTTGCTACCCAAATCTGTGCCTTCATCCACACCCGCCGACGGAATGGGCACGATGGTCGCCCGCGCTTCCGCCACACGACGCACGATGATGTCGTGCACCTCCGGGCGATTGAACGCCACACGAATGACAAACGCTCCGTTCGGGAACTTCTGTCCCTTCGATGTGAAGCTGTTCGGGGCATACCACACACGCACGGAATCCGACAGCAGCGACGCCAGCAGGCGGATGCTCGACTCACTGCCCGGTGCGAACGCGTAGCCATAGTTCGAACGTGGCACGCCCATGATGTTCATGCTCGGCACTTCTGCGGCCACCAGACCGGCCGGCATCGCGGGCACCGTCCAGGCTTCCACACGCCACGCCAACGGCAGCGACCACGCCGTCATGTCGTAGAAGCGGTTGCGCTGACCCGTGCGACGCAGCTCGAGCTCGAACTTGAGGAACGCCGAGTCGAGTGCCGCATCGGGCTCGAGCAGCGCCTTCGCCAGGTGACCCATCGGCTGCGCGAAATCCACCACATAGCCGCCGTCCTTGAGCGTGACCGCACTCGTGGTACCCTGGAAATACGACGTGGCCGACGGCAGCGTCGTGCTGCCACGCACCATCTGCACTTCCAGGCCATTCTCCAGCAGCTTCACCGCCAGCGAATCGGCACGGCCTTCGGCGTCGCGCGCGAACACCATGCCGCGCATCGGACCCTTGGCGTGCGTGGTGATCGCACCGGCACGCACCGCCGCGTAGTCACGCAACAACTCCGTGCGCCGGCTGGCCGACGTGCGCACCGTGGCCCATTCGGCCGTGAAGTGTTCCCATGCGGCCTGCTTGAGCGTGCGCAGCGTGCCGTCATTGCGCATCACCGAACCGCCGGCGCTGGATGCACTTTCGAACAACATGCCCACGGAGCCGGTGAGCATCGGCCAGCCTTCACCGTAGCCCGGATAAAACGAGTCGTAGCCTTCACGACGGAAATACGACCAGCCGTGCACATCGAATGCCGCGCCATGAGCCGCGGCAAAGATGTCGAACCACTTCGGCAGGTGCTTGGGATTGTTCTGGTTGTCCGGCTCACGTGGCGGGGCAAAGTAGAACGACGAACTCGAACCCTGCTCGTGCAGATCCACCGCCACATGTGGCATCCACTTCAGGAACTCACGTACACGGCCACGTGATTCCGGGTGCGACTGGGCGTACCAGTCGCGATTGAGATCGAAGTAGTAGTGCGAGGTGCGTGGACCAGGCCACGAACCGGCGTTGTTCATCGCACTGGCATCGCTGGCCAAACCCATCGGGCTCCACATGCGCTCGATATCGTGCGTATGGCGCTCGCGGCCGTCAGGATTCTGATTGGGATCGATCAGCACCACCGTGCTGTCGAGTGACATGCGTGTGTTGGCATCGGTGCCAGCGGCCAACTGATACAGCAGACCGAGACCCGCTTCCACGCCGGATGCTTCACCGCCGTGTACCGAGTGGGCGAGCCACACGATGCTCGGCAGGCGCTTGATGGCCGCGTCGATGTCACCTGCGCCGGCACCACGCGGATCGGCGATGCGCTGAGCGTCGCGCTTGATTTCGGCAACACGCGCGAGATTGGCTTCGCTGGAGATGGTGAGCAGCAGCATCTCGCGCCCCTCGAAGGAGCGACCGATGGTGTCCACCTTCACCCGCTTGCTGGTGGCCGCGATGCGCTCGATGTAGCGCATCATCTGCCGGTGCGTGGTGAAGCGGCTGCCGAGCTCATATCCCAGAATGGCCTGGGGGGTGGGCACTGCCGGGTCGAAGGTGGCGCCCGGGTCGGCGAAGGTGTGTTGCGCCTCAGCCGCTGGGGCGAGCGCGAGGGAAGCGCCGAGGCCCAGCAGGGCGGCGACGCGTGCGGTGAGCGTGGAAGCGAACGTGGAGCGAATCATCGAGAGCTGGAGAAGGATCGACGGCGCCAGGGCATCGGACGACAGAACGGTGCACCTCGGGATGCTGACACGCGTAAAGTCGCGTCTCCCGGGCCACTTGTCACGCTGTGCTTGCCGCTGGCGGGCCAGAGCGGATCATTGTGGGACGAGCACCGCCCTCTCGGTGCCCACCCCTCCGCACGCCACTACTCTCCCGCCCATGGCATCTCGACGCGCACTTCCGGTCGCCGCGGCCTTCTTTACGGCAACGCTCACTGCCACCTCGGCCCTGTCCGCCCAACCACGCGGTACCATCGTCGCCTCCAACATGGACGCGCACTCGGTGACCATCGTGGACGTGGCCAGCGCCAAGAACCTCGCCACGATTCCCGTGCGGGAAGGCCCGCACGAGGTGGCCATTTCTCCTGATGGCAAGCAGGCGGTGGTCGCCATCTACGGCAATCGCAATTCGGTGGGCAGCTCGCTGGCCGTGTTTGATCTGACCAAACCCACGGCGGAACCGCGCTACATCGAGCTGGGTGCGGGCAACCAGCGGCCGCATGGCCTGGCGTATTTGCCCGACGGCAAAAACCTGCTCATCACCGGCGAACGTGCGCAGCGTGTGTTGCTGATGAATCTCGACACACAGGCGATCGACTCGTCGATGAGCACCGGGCAGGCCACCACGCACATGGTGAGTCTCACCGCGAATGGCGGACATGCTTACACCACGAACATCGCCGCGATGAGTGTGAGTGCCATCGACGTGAAGACGCGCAAGGTGACCGGCACGTGGCCGGTGGGGGCGCGTATCGAAGGCGTGGCCGTCATGCCGGACGGCAAGGAAGTCTGGGTAGGGGGCAACGAATCGCACCTGGTGTATGCGCTCGATGCCGCCACCGGTGCCGTGACGCATCGCATCGAGGGCTTCGGCATGGCCTATCGTATCGGCATCACGCCCAACAACCGCACCGCGATCATCTCTGATCCGGGCAGCGAGAAGATTCACATTGCCGATGTGGCCACGCACACCATCCGGAAGACCATCGACATTCCAGCGCAGGCACCGGCCGGCGGTGCCGATGCGACCGCACGTCCTGCGTCCCCCCAGGGCGTGACGATCTCACGCGACGGCAACTATGCGTTTGTCACGCTGAAAGCCGTGGCCAAGGTGGCCGTGGTGGACATCGCGCGTGGTGAAGTCGTGAAGACGCTCACCGTCGGGGCTGGCTCAGACGGTGTGGGCTACTCGCCGTTCATTCCGTCGACGAAGTAGGCACGAACTCGGCTTCGTAGCGCACGCTGGTACGTGGAGATGCCATCATTGGCGCGACGGTATCGCGCCAGCGTGCGTAATGTGCGGTTTCCTTGTGGGCCACCGGCGCCTGCGCGTCCCGGTAAATCTCCATCAAGGAGAACCGGGTCGGATCATCGGCCTGGCGCAGCACGTCGAATCGGATGACTCCGGGCTCCTGCACGCTGTTGCGGGCATTGTCGAGTGTGGCGACCAGAAAGGCGTCGACATGCTCGGGGAGTACGTGAATGTGCACCTGGGTAATGATCATCCCTTTGTCTTCCATGCCTTGTAAGCCTCGGGCATGCAGACCGCGCAGGGGCGGTAGCCGGCCGCAATCGCGGCGGCCTCATCGGCAAAAAAGACCCGCTGTTGCTCATAGCCGCGGCCGGTGGCCAGCGCTCGGCGGGCAGCCTTGCAGTCGAGCCGGCCATATCGGCGTTCCTTGCGGTAGCCGCCGAGGGTACCCTTGTCAGGGCTGCTGTAGCGGGTGCCGTCGGGGCCGACCAGTTGGTACAGCTTTGGGGTGGGGTCTGGGCTCGTCATGCCCTCAGCATAGCCCGTCCCGCCCGGCATCGGGAGCCTGATCAACCTTCCGGGGCTGCCCGGGGTAATAAAAGAAGAGCCGTCCGCGGGCAGCGGGCGTGACCATGGCGGATATCACCGTGCGGTTCGAGCAGGCTCTTGAGAGCCTCAGGGAAACTCCCGCACCATGCCGCAATTCCCCGACAGACCGGGGTGGACGGCTCCTCGACATTCCGGCAGGTGCTGCGAAGCCGCGAGCCGCGAAGCGGCAACCGCCGGTGTTTCTGTACAGACTCTCAGGCGAGGACCTGACGATGACCAATACGATTCGGCTGGCCGTTGGGCTGGCAACGCTGACGCTGGGTGCCGCCAATATCGGCGCGCAGACCACTACTCCGCAGCCTCCGACGCGTTTGCCTGCCGCACGCGTGGTGGGTGAAGTGAAGAACATGCTGACCGTGCAGAACGACCGGAACGCGGCTGTGACGGTGTTCATGCAGACGGGTGGTGTCGACCGGAAGCTGGGGGTGGTGCCGGCGGGTGCGGTGACGTCGCTGGCTATTCCGGCTGCGGCCGCGCGCGGTCAGAACGCGCTGCATTTCTACGCTCGTACGCAGGGCAACGGCCCGGACCTTGTGGCCAGCGCCTTGCCGGCGGCCAGCACGCGTCAGCTTGGTCTGCTCATTCCACCGGCCGGTGGTGTGACGTGGACCGATAGCATCGCGGTGCCGTTGACGAGCGAAGAGCGCGCCGCGGCCACGGTGACCATCGACAATCGTCGCAACAAGGCGATGGCGGTGTACGCCGAGCAGGGCACGTACTCGGTGAAGATCGGTGAAGCGAGCGCCAGCGGCATGACCACGCTGCGCCTGCCGGTATCGATGCTGCGCAGCGGCGAAGGTGTGCGCGTGTTGATGCGCCCGGCCGGTGACGTGGGGCTGAGTACGCAGGTATTGAAGCTCAAGACCGGTGACCACGTCGCGGTCGAAGTGATGTAAGTCCGCTGATCCAACGCCAGATCCGTTGGACAGTACCAACGACGCCCTCGGCAGAGTATTGCCGGGGGCGTTGTGTATTAGGTCGAGGTGGTTGTGCGCAATTGAGGTTGTCGTTCTTGAGCTCGAGATCGAGCAACCAGCCTACACCGCTCCAGAGCACTCTTTCGCTGCCATCTAGACCCATCTCCCCATGTATGTGCAGGGTTCGTCCATCCCCTTTGAATTACAAAGTCAACAAATCCCAAGCAGAACTTCCGGGTGCTCTTGAGATCACTGGAGGTCAGGGTGTCGTTCAGGAACCATTTCAGATGGAGGTCACACTCCGACGCGATGATCGGTTTCCATGTCGTTACCAAGCGCCCCCTCGACCCTTTCTTAGAGCGCAACCAAGAAGTACCAGAACTTTCGTGGCATCTATCACGAATCGTTTCGATGAAATTCATGGTTACCAATGCATACGTATCGTAAATGGGAGCTTCTTTGGCTAGCTCTGGGTCTGACCAGGCATTTTTTTCGTCGCACTCTCCATTCTCTCGCTTGGCAAGCCAGTCGACGTACTTCGCAATTCTTGTGGGATCTCGAAGGTATGGCCGGTCGAGGGCTTGAAGAAGAATATCGGTGTAGTTGCGATCCAACTCTGAATAGTGAGCAGACCTATTGGTTCGCTCAAGATTCCTCACTTCTCGCCACAGGAGCACCAGAGTCCACAAACCTGATGATAGTGCGGCAACAACAAAGAATACGTCTCCCCATCCCAAATCTGCCTTGAAATTGCCCAATGCAAGAGTATCAAGTGCGGGTAGTGCGCTCATGTCAGATTCTCAGATTTTAGAGACGCTCAAGACCATAGTCGCGATTCGCCCATCATCGCGACTGCAGCCATAGACATCGACGTAGATGTGTTCAAGCCATTGCCGCACGAGTCCAGGAGACAGCACTTCCTCGTGTTCTTTCCAATACAGCAACAGATCCATTGTCGGAGGTTCCGCACTTCCGACCATCGGCATCCGATAGTCGAGATGCGGTATCTGCCGGCAACCATGCCTGAAGTAGAACTCCTTCCTGCGCACGCGGAGTGCTCGGTCGGGTGTGTCCTCCCGTTCCGAATCCACTTCGACCAGCATGGGCAATTCCCCTGCGAGCTCGGCGGCCTTCCGGAACAACTTCGAACCCAATCCCCCGTTGCGGGCCGAACTCGTCGTGGCCATGTACTCGAGCAGTCCGAGGGAATGGGCCGTCGACAGGAAGAGTATGAAAAACGCGACAATGTCGTTGTTCATCTCGAGCCCAACGATCCGGTAGTCCGCGCGCGTCACGAGCGCGGCGATGGCTTCACGAGACTTACGTTCGTATTCCGGTATCGACGCTTCGTATATCGCGAAAAACTGCGCGAAGGCGTCGCTTCCGGGATCAGTGATCAGCGTGAACGATGCTTCCGGATCGCCAGCAGACATTTGCGGCCTGACCATCGAGGGGTGCAGACGCGAACGATGTGACTCCCGCTCGGTTCTGCAGGGGCAGATAGCAACTTCGATGGCCCATACGTTGCGGCGCCCGGTGAAACGTGTCAACCAGCCGTGCTGGGCGTAACGACCGTGCGATCAGGTGGCGGTGGTGTTCTGTTTCGAAGCCTGCGCAAAGAGCACGGCGGCAAAGGCCAGTTCAATGCCGGCCCCGGTGAATGCCGCCCAGGATGGTCGCACAAGCAGCACGGCGAGCAACAGACCGGCGACACCGAGGGAGGCACCAAGCACCCAGTAGACGCGGAGCCCGTAGAGTGTGCGGAATGTGAGGTAGCGTCCGCCAATCAGGAGTAGCATGGTGGGAAAGAACCACTGCAGACGCACCACATGCATGCCCCATGCAATGGCAATGCCGGCCAACAGCCAGAACGTGCCTTCCATGGCCAATGTGCCGAGCGGATTGCCTTTGGTGTGAGCGCCCGGGCGTCTCAGCGTTTTGGTCAGCAACACGCTGAGTGGATGTATCAGCATACCGCCGACCAGCAGCGCATACACCGCCGCCGTGTCCGATCTGACCACGCCGATCAACGCCGCAGTGAGCCACACCAGACCGGACACCAGAACACCGGGAGCGCCGTGCAGGTAACCGTGGCGCATATCGGCTTGGGCAACGGCAAACGATGTATCGGACATGAGCGAGTGAGCTTGGGCGAATAGGCTGAGACTACCGAAGTGTATCGGCGATTCCGCTGCTCGTCAGGTGCAACCATGGGGCAGGTCAACCCGTGCCAACGGGCTCGCCGATCCGGCCGTCGAACAGTGAAATGGTGCGATGTGCACGACTCGCATAGCGGGCATCGTGAGTGACCATCACCAGCGTAGCGCCATCGGCGTGCAACTCCGATAGCAATGTCATGACGGCATCCCCACTGGCGCTGTCGAGATTGCCCGTGGGTTCGTCGGCCAATAGCAGCACCGGGTCACCCGCTACAGCCCGTGCCACCGCGGCACGTTGTTGCTGGCCGCCTGACAGTTGCGAGGGATAGTGATTCGCCCGGTGCGCCAGTCCGACGCGCTCCAGCGCATCGGCAACCCGCGCCTCCCGTTCTGCCGGGGCGATCCCACGATAGGTGAGTGGCAACGCTACGTTTTCACCCACCGTGAGATCGGTGATGAGGTTGAACTGCTGGAAAATGAAGCCGATCTGCTGGAGTCGTACGTCGGCGCGGGCGTCCACGCCCAGTGCACTCACTGGTGTGCCGGCCAGCAGGTAGTGGCCGCTGCTCGGCGTGTCGAGCAAGCCGAGTATGCTGAGCAAGGTGCTCTTGCCGCTGCCACTGGGTCCCTCGATACTCACCCAGTCTCCACGTTGTACCTCGAGAGATACATCCTGCAGTGCGTGAGTATCGATCTCGTCGGTAGCGAACACCTTGCCGATACCTTCGAGCTGCACGATGCACGGCAAAGACGTTGCCCCAAGGGTTTGAGATGTGGTCATCGTCATCAGCCCTCCCGTAGCGCACGCGCTGGTGGAATGTGGGCTGCGCGCATGGCCGGCACCCAGGCGGCAACAGCCGCGGCAACCAGCAAGGTGATGGCGGCGATGAGAATGGCTCGTACATCGCGGGCCGGTGTCTCGAACAGTTGTGACTGCAGGTATGGTGCAAGCAGAATGGTCAGTGCCACGCCAATGCCCACGCCCAGTACGCTGATGCGCATGGTGTCCATGAACACCAGTCGCACGATAGCCTGATTGCGCGCGCCCAATGCCAGACGCACCGCCAGCTCGTGCGCGCGGCGGGTCACGTCGTACGCGATGATTGCCGACAACCCGCCACAAGCCAATACCAGCGCCAGCACTCCCAGTGTGGTAAAGAGCAGCGCACTCACCCGCCAGGAGCGCAACAACGGGTCCACCACCTGCGCGAGCGGCAGTGGTGTGACATAGCTGTCAGCCGGCAACAGGGGCTGCAGCGCGCGGCGCACCTGCTCGGCGTTTGCCGCGGCATCTCCCGAGACACGTACCACGATGCCACCATCACCACGACGTGCCTGCGTGGCCGGGATGTAGTACTGATTGCCCGCATCTTCGAGCAGGCCATCACGACGGATGGCGGCGGCCACACCCACCACGCGGGCGCACGGCGCATCTGCGGAGCCGGCACGCAGACATTCGCCAATGGCATCACGTCCAGGCCACATGCGTGCTGCCAGAGAATCACTCACGACCACCACGGGCTCACTGCCCGTCTGATCACTCTCCAGGATGCCACGACCACGCAACAACGGGGTGCCCATGGCAGCGAAATACCCGGGGCTCGCGGCCTGTTGCACCACACGCCAGTCGCGTGGGAGCGAATCTCCACTACTGCGAAATACCCGCGGTGAGCGCGCATTCCAGAACGGCACGCTCGACATCCGCGACACCTGCATGACGCCGGGAATGGTGCGCGCGGCATCCATCAGGCGCGTGAGCAGCGCCTCCCGTTCATCGACAGAGAGCGATACCGCACGTTCCTGTGGGCGCAGATACAGCAAATGCGCGACATCGTAGCCCAGCGGCAAGGCCTGCACCCGTCGCATGCTGTGCACGAAGAGCAAGGCACCCACCAGCAGCATCACCGACAACGCAGCCTGCAGGCCCAGCAACACGCGTCGTGTGAACAACGACTCACGACTGCCTGCTCGGGCGCCGGCCTTGAGGCCCACCGCCACAGGACGCGTGAGCGCCGTCCATGCGGGATAACACCCCGCCAGCACTCCTGCTGCCAGCGCAAGTCCGCCGGCCGCCATCATCACACGCCAGTCGACCAACGGACCCGTGCCATCACGGGGCACACCAAGTACGAGACGACGCAGCAGGTTGCCGGACCACGCGGCCATCACGCTGCCCACCACACCACCGGCGAGCGACAATACGAGGCTCTCGGTGAGCAATTGCTGGGCGAGTCGCCAACGTGACACTCCCAGCGCACTGCGCACGGCAAATTCGTGCACTCGTCGATCGGCATGTACCACCAGCAGGTGCGCCACATTCGCGCAGGCAATGAGCAGGATGACCACACCGACGCCGGCCAACCACACCACGATGTTGCCATTGCGCGAGCGTTGTGGACCGCGCTCGGGCAGCATGTGCGCCGCGATGGCACGCGCTGGTACTTCATTGACAGCCGGCGTGCGCGACAGCTCCTGCATCGATTGTGCGCGGCTCTTGAAGTACGCCTGTGTCAAGTCGGAGGTAGCCTGCTCCGTGCTCACCGACGGCTTGCGACGCGCCACGATGGTCAACCATCCACCGCCATAGCTGCGGGCCCAGCGCCCCGGATCGTCAGGGCCCATCACGGTGGCGCCCACCGTACTGAGTGGCACAAACACCGCGGGCGCGGCGCCGCGAGACAGCGCGCGGAAAGAGGGCGGTGCCACGCCGATGATCTGATAGCTCGTGGTACCGACTTGCAGCATGGTGCCCAGCACATCGGAGCGGCCGCCATAATGTGTCTGCCAGAACGCATGAGACAGCACCACCACACGTTCGCCAGCGGGCGGTTGGTCTTCGTCGACGCGGAAGAAGCGGCCCAGCACCGGTCGCATGGTGAACATCGACCAGAATGCCGCACTGAACGCCGCGACGGGCTGCTCCTCGGCGTCAGCTCCGGTGCCGAGCACCGTGCCGCTGCTCGACCAGTACGTCGCCATCTGCGCAAAGCTGGAGGTGCCGTGCTCGAGATCGAGAAAGGTGCGGTAGTCGGTGCCCGGGTAGGGTTGCCCGTAGTCACCACCGGTAAACACCACGCGATGCATCTGATCGGCGTGCGCCAGCAGTGCTGGTGGCCGCAGCATGGTGCGATCCAGCAGATCGAAGATGGCGGTGGAGACACCGATCCCAATGGCAAATGTGCCGATCACGCCCGCAACGAGCATGGGAGCACGACGCAATTGTCGCAGGGTGAATTGCACGTCCTGCACGACCTGGCTCAGCGCATGCAGTGGCGCGAGCTGGCGTTGCGCGGCGGCATGTGTGCTGTGATTGCCGAATCGCCGGCGCGCTGCAGCACGAGCCTCGGGTGGTGCATGACCATCGGCCCGCTGATGCATCTCCTCGAGGGAGAGGTGGAATGCTCGTTCGCGGGCGAGCTCTTCATCGTAGGCCGAGCGGTTGAGCAGCACATGCAGTCGATGACGCCATCCGTCGAAAATGGACATGGTCAGGCCTGCAACAGCCGCTCGATGGCGAGCGATACCTGTTCATAGTCAGCCATCCGCGCCGCGAGCTGTTTGCGTCCGCTGGCGGTGATGGTGTAGATGCGGGCCTGTCGACCGGTGGAGGTCTGTGCCCACTTCGCCGTGGCATGTCCCTTGTTGAGCAGACGTTCGAGGGCCGGATAGAGCGAGCCCTGCTCCGCCGACAACACACCATCGGTGACCCGCTGGATGTGCTGGGCGATCCCATACCCGTGCATGGTGCCGACCGAGATGGTCTTGAGGATCAGCATCTCCAGCGTCCCGTTGGGCAACTCCCGCCGGGGCAGATCCTGCTTTGGCGTTTTCGGGGTGGGCATAGGTTGAATGACTATAGGTAGGAGGTCTACATATGAAGACGGACTTCCCTTCTGACAGCCCCACCTGCCGGAGGGTTTACATGTGGGCGTTGGCCGTTGTGCGATCCGCGCCGGAGGCCGGGTATTGTTGAGCATGTTGCCCCATGACCCTCAGGTGATCGAGACCGCCGCTGGCCCGGTCGAGTCTTTCGTGATCGAAGCGACGAGCGACGCCGGTGCCCTGCCGGTGCTGGCGCTGCACGGCGGTATGGGCGGTCACGATCAAGCCTTTCTGCTGGCCCAAGCCGCACTGCCCGACTGGCGACGGCATCGTGTCATCGCGCCCTCTCGCGCCGGATACTTCGGCACGCCGCTGGCCGGTGGCGCCACGCCAGAGGCGCAGGCCGAGCGTCATGTGGCTCTGTTGGACGTGTTGGGGGTGAAGCGTGCGCTGGTGATCGCGGTGTCGGCGGGCGGTCCCAGTGCATTGCATTTTGTGCTGCGCCATCCCGAGCGCTGTGCGGGGCTGGTGCTGGTGTCGGCGTGCACGGGCACACTGGAACCACCGGCGCGCATGCGGACGCGCTTGCCGCAGATGCAGCGCATGGCGCGATACCCGTGGCTCATGGCCCCGATGCGATGGCGCGCCACGATGAGCCCCGAGTCGGTGGCCAAACGATCCATTTCCGATGCGGCATTGCGTCGGGCGACGTTGGCCGATCCGATCGCAGGGTCACTGCTGCGGCAACTGCAGGTGGATACACTGACGCGCGTGGATCAGCGCATGGCTGGCACGATCAATGACATGGAGCAATGTGCGCGGCTTGGCGCCATTCCGGTGGATGGTCTCACCGTGCCCGTATTGGTGGTGCACGGTGTGGACGACCCGGTGGTGCCTTTTGCGCATGGCGAGCGCGTTGCACAGGACGCGCCGAGTGCGGATCTGGTGGCCCTGCATGGCGGGGGACATGTGTGTCTGTTCACTCATGTCCGAGTGGTGCGTGTTGCGGTGGCGGGATTGCTGGAGCGCGTGGGCAGTTGATATCCCGCACGCGCTCCGCATGGGCAACGTTGTTCAGCCCAATCGTTCGACGAGCATTCCCATGAGCGATTCCTGAGAACTGATCTCTCCAGCCGCCACTTTGTTGAGATTGTAGATCAGGACGGATTTACTGATGTGCGCAAAATCGATCATGATGATGTTCGGCATGTAGCGCTTGATCTGCACCGCGCCCATCACGGCTGCGCCCCCGAAACCCAGGGGAGAATGCGCACTGACCCCGACACCCATACCCGCATCCCACGCCTCGAGGAAGCCACGCAGATTGGGCGGCAGCCACATTTCCTTGTCGCGGTTCTGGATGCTTTCCCGCAGTCCGGTTGTGGTCCAGTACATCATGCGAATCACGTCAGGTGGTATGAGGGACGCGTCTGACATGTTCTGCACCTGCTTCTTGGTGTTCGTGGTCAACTTCTTGCTGCGCGTGGTTTTCATCGCCGTCGCACCAAAATTGCCGTAGTACTGCAATCCTCCATAAACCTGCTGGTAGCCAGCATTGGGCGAGCTGCTGTCACCCTTGGCGAGGTTGGCGAATGTCAGAATGCCGGGATGCGGAACGCCATGCATCGCCTGATGTTCCGCTTTACCCTTCGGCGAGAAGAGGACCACGACCTTGCCGGCCAGGTCATTGAGCGTCTTGCGATTGACGTTGCCGCCGTCCGTATACATGTGCGCGCCCAGAATGTGAATGCAGGCGTCGGCGATCAGCGTCCAGTTCGTGCACTTGTCGAACTTGAGAATCAGAAATTCGGAGTTCGTGGCGGGTGCAGATACAAAATCCCGTGCCTGTGTCAGCACATCCTGCAGTGTCTCGCCCCAATCACCTGCCCGCAGGTGGGTATGGGTGACCTTCTGCGACAGGCCAGTTCCGCCGACGGCCTGATCGACCACCCTATGTTTGGACGAGTTCTTCACGAACGCACCGTCGGCATGAAACGTGCGCATCTGGAGTTCCTTCACGCCATTGTTCGTGACCGTTTTGGCAGCCACACGAATGTCGAAGAAACGCACACCGACGGCGGCCTGGCCGGCAATGTCCAGATTTTGCGTCTGCACATTCTTGTCACCGGACGTGATGCCCGCGTCGTGAGTGCCGACCATGACGATGTCATTGAGTCGCTTCCCGCCGCCGAGGTCCATATACCGAATGGTCATGCCACATCTCCTGTCTGCACTTTATGTAAGCCACTCACCGACCTTCACCGCCTACGGATGATTGGCACTGAATTCCCATCTGGAAGTCCCCCAGCTTAGCACTCGGGAAAACTCCTCGCCATGCGCGAGATGGCCGTGTTACGGTGCGGGGCGGCGGAACAGGCCACTGTACACAGCCTTGCCCAGCACATGTCCCTGCATGGCCTGAAACACTTTCGTGCGCGACTCGAAGGCGTCGGCGCCGGGCGTCACGTCGAGCTTCACATCGAGCGCATAGATCTCGAAGATGTAGTGATGCTTGGGGCCCGTGGCCGCCGCACCCGGTCCACGATACACGAGCCCCGTGGCGCTGTGCTGATAACTGCCGTCAGGCAACTGCGCGCCCTTCGGCTGGCCCTCGGTCATGCCCTTCGAAGACGCGGGAATATTCCAGACCACCCAGTGCGCCTGGTCTTCGGTGGTGCGATTTCGGGCGACGTCGAGGTCACGCATGTTCAGCACAAATGACTGCGTGCCGGCCGGGACATTGGTCCAGTTGATCGCGGGGGACATGCCTTCACCGGGCGCCACGCCTGGAGCCGCCTGGCTGAATTTCACGGGAATGTCGGCGCCATCGGCAAAGCCCTGCACCGTGAGCACCATGGCCGGCGCTGGTGAAGCGGCCGCCGGTTGCTGCGCGGCCAATGGGGCGGCGGCAAACGGCATGGTCACCAGAAGTCCGCTGACGACGATCGATGCAATGGTTCTCACGTGAAATCTCCCCAAGTTTGATTGTGTCTACGCACCGGTCATATCGTGCGCGAGATCGTAGAGCATGACATCCACCAATGCGATGAACACCTGCAGGAACAGGGCGGCCGCAAACGCCACACCACCTGCAACCGCCACCAGCAGTGTACGTGCTCCCCCGCTGATACCGCTGACGTGGGCCGCTCCAAGCGCGGTGAACACTGCCAATGCGGGCAGAAGGATCAGTGCGGCGAACTGCGCCATCACCATGGTGGCAAAGGCGCGGCCTGGCATGGCGGTGGCCATCTGACGGAGACGTTCGGCGCTGCTGCGTGTACCACCGTGCCGATAGCGATCGACAAAGTGCAGCATGGTCTTGACGCCACCACCGCCCGATTCTCGGCTCGCGCGCATGTATGCACCCACGGCCGTGCGGAGCCAGCCACCGTACAGGGCCATGGCACTGCCACCCGAGCCGGCGCCCGATACACGCCGCGCCGCCTCACGCCAGGTGATGGTGTGAAATGGACGTTCGCGGATGTCGCTGAATACCGTGGCGATACTGGCCATCGCCAGCGGAGTACTCATCAGCAGTGCCACGTTGAACAACACGATCCATGGCATGATGTTGAGCGGGAATGGCAGCCAGGCGAGCGATAGTCCCATCAGCGCTGCGGCAACACCGGGGAGCGCAAAACACAGCCCCAGCGCGCTCAGCTCCGGCATGCGTTCGGCAAAGATGGCGAGCGCACGGCGCATGCTGTCACCGAATCCCATCGCATGCGCGCGCAGGGCGGCGGCGAACGACGCGGCCGACTGAAATCGCGCATCAGGATCTTTGTTGAGCGCGCGACGGAGCACCGCTTCCACCGACGCGGGCACCTGCGCAGACGACGGCAGCGCGGGTACTTCGGCGACGAAGTGTTGATGCAGCAGCGCCATCGTATCGCCGCGAAAGGGCAGCGTACCAGAGACCATCTGGTAGACGAGTACGCCAAGACTGTAGAGATCACTGCGCGCATCGACGGCATCACCCACACACTGTTCCGGAGACATGTAGGCCGGCGTGCCGATCGATTCGCCGACCTGGGTGGCCAGAGGATTCGATGCCGACGCCCCGTGATCCCCTACCGTGTCACCGGACGGGAGGCTGTGCCGGGCAAAGGTGTCGTCACGCAGCTTCGCGATGCCGAAGTCGAGCAGCGTGACGTGAAATCCGCCGCGTGCATCGGGTGTGAGAAAGATGTTGGCTGGCTTGAGATCGCGGTGCACCACACCACGCGCGTGTGCGGCCGTCAGCGCCGAAGCCACCTGGGTCACGATATCCACCACCTGCGGCAGTCGCAGCGAGCCCTGGCTGGCCAACACATCTTCGAGCGTCTCGCCGTGCAACGCTTCCATGACGAGGTACGCCACATCGTGACCGGCGATGGTGTCGACACCGAAGTCGGTCACGTTCACCACGTGGCGGTGTTGCAGTCCACCGGCCGCTCGTGCCTCGCGGGTGAAACGTTCCGCAGCGGTGGGGTCGGCCAGCAGCGCGGGGTGCACCACCTTCACCGCAACGCGTCGCCCGATGCCGATATGTTCGGCCAGGTACACGGCGCCCATGCCTCCCTCGCCCAGCGACCGCCCAATGCGGTACTTCCCGTGAATCACAGCGTCGGTGAGCCAATCCATGCCACACAGTCGCACCCAGCCGTGGCCACGCCAAGGTCGAAACTGAGTTCTTGACAGATCGTTCAATAATTGCCATGTTCATCCCATGGCTCGCCCGCGACAGTTCGACGAGGATCAGGTGATCGACCAGGTGACCCGCACCTTCTGGGAGCGTGGGTACGCCAACACGTCCATCGCCGACCTCGAGACGGCCACGGGCCTCGGCCGACAGAGCCTGTACTGCGCATTCGGCGACAAACACGCGCTGTTCGTCCGAGCGCTGGAACGCTACGCCACACTCGGTGAGCGGCACATGCCGGTCACCGCGTTCAGCAGTGCCGCTCCCCTGGAGCAGCTCCGCTGCATGCTGCGCGCGACCATCGACACCGCCACAGCGCCCGATGCGCCCGGCGCCTGTCTGATGGTGCAGGCCATGACGGAATTCGGCACCACTGATGCCGAGGTTCTCGCCCGTTGCCGTGCGAACAGTACGCGGATCGAGACGTGGGTTGGCCGGCTCATCGAACAGGCCGCCGCGGTAGGTGCACTCGCGCCCGGACTGACCCCGGCCACCGTGACCACGTTGGTCATGGCACAGCACTTCGGAATTCCCATTCTGGCACGTTCCGGTGTGCCGGCCGCACAACTGCAGTCGAGTGTAGACCTGCTGTTGCAACAAATCACGAGCTGATCACGCGGGGACCGTCCCCGCGTTTCTTTGGCTCTGTTTTTGACCGTTCGTTCAATAAGGAGCATATCATGTCGCAGTCCATCGCGGGTAGCGTTGCCTTTGTCACTGGTGCCAACCGGGGTCTCGGCGCCGCTCTGGTCCAGAGTCTTCTCTCACGCGGGGCCCAGAAGGTGTATGCCGCGGCCCGTTCGCTCGATTCACTCGAAACGCTGGTGGCCACGGGTGAGGGCAAGGTCGTCCCGGTTCAGCTCGACGTCACCGATACGGAAGCCATTCGCGCGGCTGCGGCGCTGGCCACGGATACCACATTGCTGATCAACAACGCCGGTATCGTGGCGGCCGCGTTCCGTCCGATCACCGAAGCGGCCACGGTAGACGATCTGCGTCGTGAGTTGGATGTGAATGCGATCGCGCCCCATGCGATCACGCAGGCCTTTGCCTCGACGCTCATTGCGTCGACGCAGACATCCCCTGTCAGCACACCGCGCCGGGCTGCCGTGGTGAACATCGCCTCGGTGGTGAGCTTCGTGAGCTTCCCGGCGGCGCCCACCTACAGTGCCAGCAAGGCCACCACACATTCATTGACCCAGGGCTGGCGTCATACGCTTGCGCCGCATGGCGTCGATGTACTCGGTGCATACCCGGGCCCGGTCGACACCGATATGGGACGTGATCTGCCGATCGACAAAACCCCCGCGCTCGATGTGGCGAATGCGATTCTCGACGGTATCGAGGCCGGCACGCAGGAAATTCTTCCCGATGTGGTCGCGCTGGCGCAGGGCGCGCAGTATCTCGCCAACCCGAAGGCCCTGGAGCAGCAGGTGTCACAGCAGATGTCGCAGGAAATGGCGACGGTGTAATCACACCGCCGCGCCACGTACTCCTACGCCATCATCAAGCCCTACTCGTACCAGATCTTCTCGACGGTCTTGTTGACCTTCTTCGCGACCGCACCGTCCACCGTGAAGCCTTCGTCTCCCAGGAATGTGACGACGGCTTCCGGCACGGCGTGAAACAGCGTCATGACCGCCTTGGCGTAATCCCGAAGATGTGCGAGTGCGAGCTCCGACGCTTCCGCATCGTTGAGTGCCTCGGCCGTGGTGTGCAACATGAGATAACCCACCGTCGCCAGTGACACGGCGGTATAGTCGTCGCGAAGGTTCTTCGGCAGCTTCTCGCTGCGCACAAAATCGATCGCCGCTGCACCCAAGCCCAGCACGGATGACGCCGCGCCCTTGATGGCTTCGGCAATGCCCTGGCCACCCTGCTTGCGTCGTTCTGCCAGATCGCGCAGGGCGACGAGATGTCGTTCGCTGATGCCGTTCAGGTCGCGAATGAGGGACGCGAATCGTTCGCCCTTCGCATCGGCCGCCTGTCCGGCAAATGCCTTCTGCATATGCTCTTCGAGTGCCAGCATGTCCGTGACGTAGCTGGCAATGGCTTCTTGTGCGTTCTGAGACACAGTGAGATCCCGGATTCGTGAATACGCGCGAGTCACGTGCCCCAGGCACGCTGCAACCGGAACGCGCGTCAGTGCATGTAGCATCATGCGTCCGGGAACCCGACTCAATGCGCTGAACGGGCGATCTTCCTGTTACCCTTTCGAGCGGTCGCTGACGTGGGTGGAGGGATCGTTCGTGCCCGCCGGGATCCGGAGGTCGAGACGGCGCCCTGGGGCAGGGGGAACAGGCGTTCCGCGATCCACGCTGTACATTCTTGGCCTTCCTCTCACTCCCTGACATGTCCACCGGCAACACGCCGCCATTCGGCACTGCGGACGCCGATCTCCCGTTCGACAAGGACGCGCTGGATGCCGCGCTGCCGTTCGTCTATGACGAGCTGCGCGCGCTGGCGCAGCAGTACCTGCACGCGGAGCGCCCCGACCACACGCTGCAGCCCACCGCGCTGGTCAATGAGGCCTACATCCGGTTGACCTCTCAACGACAGGTCAACTGGGGCAACCGCGCGCAGTTTCTGGGCATTGCCGCGCAGATGATGCGGCGCATCCTGGTCAATCACGCCGTGGCACGCAACGCGGAGAGACGCGGCGGCCAGCTCACCCATGTCACCCTCGATGAGGCGGTGTCCTGGTCCGGCGAGCGTGATCTTGATCTGCTCGAACTCGACGAAGCACTCGCCCGTCTCGCCCAACTCGATCCACGTCAGGCGCGCATGGTGGAACTGCGTTTCTTTGCCGGACTGTCCATCGAAGACACGGCCACGGTGCTGTCGCTGTCTCCGGCCACGATCAAGCGTGAGTGGACGGTGGCCAAGGCCTGGCTGCGTCGTGAGCTCACACGGCGCTGAGTCGCTGCACAAATGACTTCGACCTCATGGGACCGCGAGAAAGCACTCTTTCTCGAAGCGCTGGCGTATCCGACGGATGCACGACAGCAGTGGGTGGAGCGTCAGACCGTCGGCAACGCGGTGCTGCGCGATGCCGTGCTGTCGCTGCTCGCGGCGCATGATGATGCTGACGAATTTCTCGAAACACCGGCGGCCTCACTCCTGGGCGATGATCGCTTGGATGGTGCGCCTGATGCCTTGGCCATGCAACGTGTTGGCCCCTATCGGCTGCGGCGTGAAATCGGACGCGGCGGCATGGGCACGGTGTATCTCGCCACGCGGGATGATGGAGAGTTTCAGCATGAGGTAGCGGTCAAACTCGTCAAGCGTGGCATGGACACCGATGCCATTCTCGCGCGTTTCCGGCACGAGCGACAAATCCTTGCGGGACTCGATCATCCGAACATCGCCCGCCTGCTCGACGGCGGTACCACCGACGCCGGCTTGCCCTACTTCGTCATGGAGTATGTGGCCGGGCGTCCGGTGCGGGAGTTTGCTGAAGCACACGCACTCACCATCGACCAGCGACTGACGCTGTTCCGCACCATCTGCAGCGCCGTGGAGCACGCACATCGCAATCTGATCGTGCACCGGGATCTCAAGTCGGGGAACATCCTCGTCACGGCGGAGGGCGTTCCGAAGCTGCTCGACTTCGGCATTGCGAAGTTGCTCCTGCCCAGTGCCGCAGATGGTACACACGAGGGCTCTACCGTGGTCCCGACACTGGTGGCGCTCACACCAGAGTATGCGAGTCCGGAGCAGTTGCGCGGCGAGCGCGTGACGACGGCCACCGATGTGTATTCGCTGGGTGTACTGCTGTATGAGTTGCTCGCCGGACAGCGTCCGTTCCCGACGGTCGGTGGCCGTGTGGAGGATCTGTCGCAGCTCGTGCGCGACACCGATCCGCCAACGCCCAGTGAGGTGGTGCGCGCGAGAGATTGGCGTGACGCGCAGCGTTTGCGGGGCGATCTCGATACGATCGTGATGATGGCCATGCACATGGACATCGTGCGTCGGTACGAATCGGTGGCGCAGTTGTCGGAGGACATTCAACGGCATCAGCAGGGGCTCGCGGTGCGGGCCCATCGCGATTCGTTCGGCTATCGCGCCACCAAGTTCGTCCGCCGAAACCGGGGCAGCCTCACAGCGGCGGCGTTGTTGATGATCGCATTGGTCGGCGGGTTGGCCGCGAGTCTCTGGCAGGCACATCGCGCCGATACGGAACGCGCGCGCGCCGAACGCCAGTTCGCCGAAGTGCGCTCGTTGGCCACGGGATTTCTCTTCGATGTGCATGACGCTATCCGGTCACTACCGGGTGCCACGCCGGCACGCGCCATGCTCATTCAGCGTGGACTATTGGCATTGGATGGACTCGCGCGCGAGGCACAGGGCGATACGACGCTGCAGCGCGATCTGGCCATTGCCTATCAGCGCATCGGTGATGTGCAGGGCAACTCCTATGGTGCCAACCTCGGCGACACCGACGCGGCGCTGGCGAGCTACCGCAAGGCGGTGGATCTGCTGGAATCTCTTGGTGCGGTGCGTGCAGCCGATCCCGCCACACGTCTCGCTCTTGTGGAGAGCTATCGCGGGCTCGCGGCCATGCTGAACATCACGGGCGATCTCCCGGCGGCGGTGCAGTATCTCGAACGTGCCCTGGCATTGCATCGGCCGCTGGTGTCCGCAGATCCGTCAGCCGCCAGACGACCGCTGTTGGCGAATCTCCTGCAGGAGCTGGGTGACGTGCGGGGCGGCGCCGGTATTGCGAACATCGGTGATACCAAGGGCGCTATGGCGGCCTATCGTGAAGCACTCGTCATTCGCGAGGCACTGTTGCGCGAACGGCCCACAGATCTCGACGCCCGTGCCGGGTTGGCCACCCTGCAACTCAATGTGGGTTCACTGGCCCTGACGCTCAACGACACCACTGGCGCGAGCATGGTGCGCCGCGGCGTGGCGATGTTGGAGGCCATTGTGGCCGAACACCCCGATGATGCGGTGCGCCGCAACGAGCTGTTGTCTGGATATGGGCGGATGCGGGTGCCGATGGTGAACGCTGGCGACTATGCCGCCGCCATCGCAATCGACCACAAGGTGCTCGCGGCGCTGGAAGACATGGTGACCGCCGATCCCAGGAACACGTTGTTGCAGCGCAACCTGAGCGTGTCGTACAACAATCTCGCTCGTGATCTGCGGGCGAATGGACAGCCGATGCTCGCCCTCCCGCCGCATCGCACCGCGTTGGCCATCGCTGAACGGCTGTGGCGCGCTGATACGGCCAGCATGGAGCATCTGCAGGATGTGGCGTTTTCTGAAGACGTGTATGCCGAAGCGCTGGCGGATGCGCGCGCGTGGCCGGAAGCACTGGCCATGTATGCACGAGCCATCACGAGCAAGCAGCGGCTGCAACAGGCCGAACCCTCGAACCCGTGGCACGCCGATGATCTGGCGTTTCTGTATGCCGGACGAGGGGCGGCACTGGTCGCCACCAACGCGCTCGCCCCAGCGGACAGTGCGTACCGGCGTGCCGTACCGCTGGCCGAAGCCGCCGTGACCCGTCAGGAGGGCAATCCCAAAGCACGGGCGGTGTTGGCCATGGTGTATGCCGGCGCGGCCCGCATGCACCTGGCGCGATCGTCTTGTGGCGAGGCCACGGCCTGGCATGCCAAGGCGGAGCGGCACTGGTCGGAGCTTGCCACGCTGGGGGCTCTGACGGCAGCCGATGCGGCAAAACGGAAGGACGCGACCCGGGAAATGAATCGGTGCGCCGCCGAATGAGCTGATTTGGCCCGATTTCCTGCGAGAAGAGTGAGCGCTGCCACCAGCACCCTCCACACGGCGGCGACACGAACCCAGGAGAAGGGCATGAATCGTCGAAAGAAGCTGCTCCACTTTGCACGGATGCTCATCCTGGCCGGGTTGTCGGCCTGCGATGCGTGCCCCTCGGCCAACAACACCGAACCGGTCGAGCCTACGCTGGTCATGTCCGCGTCGCCGAAGGATCAGCGCGTTGCGCAGGGCGCCAGCACACTGTTCACGGTGACGGTGGGACGCAAAAACTTCGCCGGTCCGGTGACCCTCTCGGCACCACCGGGCGGACTTCCCTTGGGCGTGACGGTCGACTTCGATCCGCAAACCCTGCCTGAGGGCGTGTTGCAGTCGACGATGCGCGTGAGTGTGAGTGCCACGGCGCCCGTGCAGTACGTGGCCGAGCCACCACTACTCCCCGTTCCCATCTATGCCAAAGGCCCCAACGACCTCGCGGCCACTGCCACGCCGAACGTGCAGATCGTGCCCTCGTCGCTGGCTGGCATCACACTGAATGCCACACCGTCTGCGCTCACCGTGTCCGTCGGACAGAATGGTGAATCGCTTGTCACCATTGCGCGGCAGGGCAACTACAGCGCGCCCGTGACACTGGCATTGACCACATCGTTCGTGGGCATGAACGCCTCGCTGACGCCGGTGAATGGTGTGCCGGACACGTGGCGTCTGCAGTTTGTCGTCACCGATGCTGATGCGCTGCGCAAGGCGGCGGCTTCGGCAACTGCAGGGCTGGAACTGGCCTATGTCTTGCGCGCCTCGGGACAGGGGCTTCCGGACATCACGACCAATCTGAAGGTGTTGGTCGTCTTTGGATCCTTCCTCCCCACACCGGAGCGCGATGCGCGAGTGGTGGCGGGCGCACAGGACGTGGTTCGCGTGACGCTCGGACGATCGGCTGGTCTGACGGCGGCGATCGCGATGGCCATGGATGAGGCACCAGCGGGTATCACTGGCACCTTTGCGCCCAATCCGGCCACGGGCGACGCCACGTCATTGACCGTGCGCGCCGCTGCTTCCGTCGCGCCCGGTGAATACGAGATCAAGTTCAAGTCCACGCCGCCCACCGGTATGGGGTTGGTCGAGATGCTCACGCGCATGAAGGTCGTGGTGGTGGCACCGCCCCCCATCCAGCCGTCCTGTGTGCTGGCCGCACCGGCTTCGCTCAGCGTGGTGGCCGGCAACACCACCAGCGGCACGCTGGGTGTCACGCGTGCCTCCGATTTCAGCGGCGTGGTGAACGTGAGCGTGGGCGCGGCGTCAGGCAGCTCGATTCCCACGGGTATGAGCTTCGCGTTCGATCCGCCGCTCGAGCTGCGCGCGAGTACCACGTTGCGTGTGACCACGACCGCGGCCACACCGGCCGGTACGTACTCATTGGTGGTCAGTGGCAGCTCGGCCAATGGCGCATGCACCTCATCGCCCCTCAGCGTGGTCGTGACCCCGGTGGTGACACCTCCGCCTCCGCCGCCGCCAACCAGCGCCGTCACACGCATCGTGATCGAACCGACCAACGCCGAGATTACGGCACCGGCCACGCAGCAGTACTCGGCGCGGCTGTACAACGCGAGTGGTGCCGTGATCGCGGTGGAAACAGGTGGTTCGATCGAATACAGCGCATCGAACGGTACCCCCAGCAACAACGTCGCGACGATCAACCCCACCACTGGTCTCGCCACCGGCGTTTCGGCCGGTACCATCACCATCACCGCGCGCTACGTGCGCAACGGCGTGCAGGTGGTGCAGGTGTCCACACCGCTGCTTGTGTATGCGGCGGGTTCTTCGGGACACTACGGTTCGGCCACGATGTCCACCAACGGCAATGTGCGTACCATTGCCCGCGAGGATTCGGTGCTGTTCCAGATCATCGTGCGCAACACCGCCGGCACAGCGGTCACGAGCGGTGTGAATCCGGCACCGACGGTATCGTCGTCCAATCCTGGCGCGATCAGTGTCCGGTCCACGACGGGGCCTGTGCCGGGCTACTTCTTCTGGATGAAGGCCGCACCGGGAGCGACGCTGAACACGGAAGTGGGCATTCGGTACGACGTGAATGGCGCGGGTGGTGAACTGCTCATTCGTGTGGTGCCGTAGAAATTGTCACTGGCAGCAGGTACAGCTCGTGCGGCGGTGGAGATATCGCCGCACGAGCGCTGCCGCAGGCCGAATAGATCCTAGAGTGCCTTCAGTAACTGCGTGATCTGACGGCTCAACGCAGGGACATTGTCTTGAATGACGTCCCAAACCAAATCGAGGTCCACGCCGAAATAGTCATGGATCAAGCGATCCCGCATGCCAGCCATCTTGCGCCATGCCACGTCGGGATGGGCTGCGCGAAATTCCGTTGGCAATTTCTTGGTTGCCTCACCAATGATCTCGAAACTGCGCACGCAAGCACGCTGGAGCGTCGGGTTTCCAAGAAACTGCTCGCGACTTACATCGATCGTCGCCTGTTCCAGATAGGCGATTTCGTCCGCAATGTGCTGAAGGTATTCACGCGGCGCGAAGGACATCCTGAGCTTCGGCGAGGATATAAGGGCGCAGGTACGGAGAAAGCGACTCCGTCGTGACCAACTCTACTCGGCGTCCCAAAGTCTCTTCCAGGATCTCGCCCAACGCGATCAGATGATCGAACGTCTTCTTTCCTGGCACAAATTCCACGAGCACATCGACGTCGCTATCGCTCCGAGCCTCGTTCCTCTGCACAGAACCAAATAGTGCCAGCCTCTGTACGCCCAACCGGAATATCTCGCGTTGGGTCTCAGCGAGCCGGAGCAGTACATCGTTGCGGGTGAGGGGCGTGGCGTTCATGTGCACAAATCTACATCCGAACTGGTGATTTGGCAGCGTGGTGGGGGTTGAGTGTCCCGGGATCCCTTCGCTCGTTCTAGCAGGAAAACAGCCACTCAGCGGCTACCGTCGATCGTTGGCGATGAGATCCATCATCTCAGGGTAGTGATACGTCGCACTGCTCGCCGGGTGTTTCCTGGCCGTCGCGATCATGGCCTTTGCGATCTGGTCCACATGAATGGACTTGTACTTCGCCGGTGTGAGAAATCCAAACAATGGCAGTGTTATCCCCAGAATCCACGGCGTGTGCTGCGAACCCATGATCATCGCCGGACGGAACACGCTCACCACTGCCGGGCCACTCGCACGCACCGCCTGTTCGGATTCTCCCTTCACGCGATTGTAGCGCGCCATACCGGCGGCGCCGCTTCCACTGGTGGAAGCCGTTGCGTCTGCGGCCACGGCACTCATGAACGCCAGGTGCTGCACCTTGCCGGAATCCCGCAGGCCTCGCGCGAAGGCTTCGTTCAACGCCACATCCACCGCGCGGTGTTCATCGATGGTGAGCTTTGCGGTGCCAGCGCCGATGCCGAGCACGCTGAAGCCTTCCAGCTCACCCGGTGTTTCTCGCGCGGCTTCCAAGGTGGCTGCCGTGAGAGACTCCGGCTGCATATCGGGAACGAGCTTCTCCACCAGCGTACGGCCCGCCGCCCGGGCCATGGTGACCACTTCGGGCAGCGAGCGGCGTGACAGGGTGATGACGGTGCCAAAACCCTCGTCGTGCAACAACGCGCGTATCAATGCGGTTCCGACCGATCCGGAAGCCCCGAGGACAATCGCGGTGCGTGTGCTGGTCATCGCAGGTTCTCGAAGCGTATTGGTGGAGTCGCGCCATGCCCCACCCAAGCTTCGTCTTACATCGGCTTCCCCGCAACCTCGGCCAGGTTGTCATCCCGCTCCCGCTCGATCAGCCGGCGATACGGATCGATACCAGCACGGGTTGGCAGCTTGGGTACGGTGAGCACGATGGTCTGTTTGCCCGAGCGAATGCGATGTTGCTTGAGGTACAGCGCTTCGCCTGGCGCGTCATACTGCCCTGGGCCTGTGAATACACCCACCTCGATGAGGTCATCCATCGCCACCGGCGTTTGCACACCAATGCTGTCGGCCCGCGCCTTCGACGCTTCGACAAACAGCGACACCCGATAGCCACCGTCCATTGGTTCAGCCTTCACCGAATCGGCGGTCACGTTCCACAGCGTGATGTGTTCGAACAAGTCGGACAGCAGCGGCCTGAGCGAGTCGGGTGTCGCCGCCTGCAATTCTGCGTAGAGCGCGTGGGAGGTGGGTGGTGGCGCATCGGTGCCCGCAAACTTCTCGCGAAACCTCCGCAGGGCGCCGTTCACCGCGTCCGCACCAAGGCGTTCACGCAAGGTGTACATCGCCACCGCGCCTTTGAAGTAGAACACGTAACGCTGACTCACCACGTCCAGCAGCGGCGCCTCGCGGTTGGTATACACCCGCCGGCCGCGCAGGTACTCGGTCATGTTGTAGTCGTAGAACCGTCGCGCCATCTCTGTGCCGTATGTGTGCTCCAGCACCATCATGGAGCTGTACTGGGCGAGCGTCTCCGACACCATGGCCGCGCCTGCGGCCTGTGCGGGAATCACCTGACCGCCCCACCACTGGTGTGCGGTTTCGTGAGCGACGACAAAAAACGGCCGATCCACATCACCAGAATCCACGCGCGTGAGGAATGCGCTGCCCTCCGAGAACGTGATGGTGTGCGGATGCGCGCGGGCAAATGATGCATACCGTGGAAACTCCACCACGCGCAGTTCGCGGTACTGATACGGCCCAAACTGTTCGGTGTAGTACGCCAGTGATGCCTGCATGCTGCGCAGCATCCGGTCCACATTCACATCGTGCGTAGGATGGTGATACACTCGCAGCGGGATGCCCTGCCACTGCGCTTCGCGTACCGCGTATTCGGCAGACAGCACGCCGCCGCCGTAACGAAGGGGTTCTGCTGTGCGATAGTGAAAATAACGACGGCCTTTCTCCTCCCACTCACGCACCAGCACTCCCGGGGTGACGGCTGTCTGGCGCGCATCCGTACCAATGATCGTCTCCACGTTCACCAACTGCACGGTATTGGCCCCGCCGCGTGTTTCCACATCGCCCGCGCTGGGTGGCAGCGTGCGCGGGGGCAGGCCAAGTTCGCGGCGCAGTTGGTCATCGGTCACTTCGCGTCCGACCTTGTAACCCAGCGTCGGCAACCAGCCCCCTTCGATGTACGCCCCATTGGGTGCCACGTCGGTGGGAGCGCCGTCATTGCGAAACCCGCGCGGACGATGCGACAGCTCGAACGTCATGGCGATGGAATCGCCCGGCGCCAGTGACTGCTCCAGCGCATAAATGCGATAGAGCCGCACGGAATCATCCGTGACCATCCGCGTGGCGCGATCAAACGTCATGGCGCGTGTCTCCACATCGGCACTCGACAGCACATGCAACGAGTCGATGGTCCGGTCGGTGCGATTCACAAACCGGAACGTGCCGCGGATCTCGGCCGCGCGCGCCGAGGGGTAGAGTTCGACGCGCATCTGCACGTCTGACAAACTCGGTTCCGGTGCGTCCTGGAATCGTTTGTATCGGCGCTCGTACTCGGCGCGTTGCGCGGCCATCTCGCCCGGTGTGCGATACTTGTTCAGCACGTTCGTGTTGTAGAACACGAAGCCACCCAGTGCGACAATGAGCGTGGCCGCCACTGCCGCGGCGCGCCGTACGGGGCCATGAAAGCGCTGTCGCGCGAGCTGCCATCGCAGCCCCATACCGCGCTCGCGTCCGCGCACCCAGAACAGACTCGCCAGCACGGCCAGCATCAACGCCCACGCCGCCCAATACAGCTTGAACCACACCAGGCCCTGCAGGAACGGCGCGAGTCCGTTGAGATCGGACCAGGTCCACCCCGGATCCGACCCGTACACCAGCATGCGATGGCGCACGCCAACGTATTCGGCTGTCACGGTGAACGCGAAGTACAGCACCACCACCAAGTGCCCGAGATACTTGTTGTTCACGATCACGTGCACGGCCATGGCCAGCGCGGCCAGCAGCACGTAGTCCACCAGTTTCACACCAAACAGCAGCTCGAGATACACACCAAGCTCGTAGCGATAGTAGCCACGCAGCGACTGCAGCAACACGCCAGCGGCCATGAACACCGTCTGCAACGTGACCAGCATGGCTACCAGGGCCAGGAATCGTCCCAGCAATGCCACGCTGTTGGGCACCGGTGTCACGGCCGCGATATCACCCATGCCCACCTCGCGTTCGCGCCACACCAGCTCACCCGCAAAGATGGCAATGAGCAGGGCCATCACCGGGCCCAGCGCACTACTCAGCACCGTGCCCGCAATCAGGTGTGTCACCGGCCAGGTGGAGGTGCCGAAGATCTCCGTGCCCACGTCCCACCCGAACGCAAACACAAAACCCAGCGCGCCCACGAGAATCACCAGGAACGCCCGCGTCACGGCGATCTCGCGCCACGCTCGCGTGGTCACGGCCATCGTTTGCCGAATACGTGCTCCAAACGAGAACGAGCGACCGGTGGTGGGCGTATGTACCACCGCAATGGGGGCTACTCGCTCAGGCGCCGTGTCCACTACCGCGCGCCGGCGCCACCAGTTCCGCTTGGCCGCCCCTGCTGGATGTACAAACCGGAACCGTGATACCAGGATGGCAAACACGCCCACCGCGATGGCCAGCCACAGGGCGCGATTGAGCAGCAACAGCTTCGTCCATCCAATGAGCTGCACATTGGTTTCGGCCGGTGTCCAGAAGCGACTCGCCACCTCCACCGCGCGACTGCCAAACGGGTCGATGAGCACCGACAATGTCTGGTTGTCCAAGGCATCGGTGAACTCGCCAGCCGCTTTGCTGAGCACCCACAGCGCGATGCCACCGAAGTACGTCGCCAGCGACTGTCGCATGAGTGCTGCCGCCGCAAACATGCAGACGCCGATCAGGACCATGTTGGGCAGCAGAACCAGTAGATAGGTCTGCGCATACGCCGCCGGTTGTATCGGCCCGAATTTCCCGGCCTGCATGTACGGCATCACCGCAGCCAGCATGAGTCCCAGCGGCACGCCGAGCAGCAGCACCGCATTCACTACCACCCCACCAAGGAAACGTCCGGTCAGGTAGTGCGATTCGCGGAGTGGCGACGTGTAGAACAGGGAGTGCATGCGCGTCTGCACATCACGCGCTGCCGCGTCGCCAAAGACACCCGCGGTGACCAGCATGCCGATGCCGCCCACCACCGCGGCAATGTTCATGATCATCACCGGCGCATTGAGATACTGGCTGCTGCCATTGATGGCGTGCATCATGAGGAACGGCACGCCGAACAGTACGAGCGCATACACCCAGGTGGACGGCTGGCGCAGCCGATATTGCACTTCGAACCGGAACACCTCACGCAGGGTCATGACGCGGCCTGCGATGTGGCTGCCTCTGCGCCATCGTGCCCGGTCATGACGCTGAAGTACACGTCTTCGAGGTCTGGCTCCACCGCCTCGAACTCGGGTCCCGGCGACGACTCGGCGTGCACATGCACCAGCGTGCGCCCCGAGAGCAGCTTGGTGCAGATCACACGATGCCGGCGCTCCACGTCGGCCAGTTCCTGTCTTGCCACCACACGCTTCCAGATGTGCCCGCGGAGGGCCGCAATGGCCGCCAGGGGTTCGGCCTCGATGAGAATCTGCCCCTTGTTGATGACCGCCATGCGACTGCACAGCTCCGCCACATCTTCCACGATGTGCGTGGAGAGAATCACCACCGCCTGTTCACCGAGCTCGCTGAGCAGATTGAGAAAGCGGACCCGCTCGGCTGGGTCGAGCCCCGCGGTGGGCTCGTCCACGATGATGAGCGACGGACCACCGAGCAGTGCGACCGCAATGCCGAAGCGTTGCCGCATGCCACCGGAGTAACCGCCCAGACGCTCGCGGCGCACGTCCCAGAGATTGGTTTGCCGCAGCAGTGATTCCACCACACGACTGCGCTCGAGGTGCTGCGTGAACCCTTCGAGTACCGCGAAATGATCGAGCAATCGCTCGGCGCTCACATTGGGATACACGCCGAACTCCTGGGGCAGGTAGCCCAGTGTGCGGCGTACGCGGTCTTTCTCGCGCACCACGTCGATCAGATGTGGTGACGCAGCACCCTGTTCGTCGAGCGTGATGGAGCCCGTGTCGGGGTCCTGCAGCGTGGCGATGGTGCGCATGAGCGTGGACTTGCCGGCGCCGTTGGGACCGAGCAGGCCATACATGCCGCGCGGGATATCGAGCGTGACGCCGCGCAGTGCGCGTACGCCGTTGGAGTACGTCTTGGTGACGTCGCGGATGGCGAGGTGCATCGGTCCGGGGGGCGGGACGAACGGTGGGGGGCCTCGCGGGGGGCGCGATGCCTTGTGCCGTGCGTACGGCCCGGACCGGCTGGTGTGTCAGGGCGGGTGGTGTGTGTCATTTCGTCACGCCTTCCTGCCCGCCACCTCCATTCATCAATCTATGTCACAATTGACATATGTCGGATTGGACATATACATTGACCGATGGCTGAATCTCGGCGACCCTTGGTTTGGTTGCACGGTGAAATCAAGACACCGCCATTTAGCGCGACTGCGCGGATCGAGACAGGCCTTCTGCTACGGCGTTTGCAGCGCGGCGAAAAGATTGGGTTACCCCACGTTCGCCCGATGCCGGTCATTGGTGCTCGTTGTGCCGAACTTCGTATCGTGGACGAGAACGTCACATGGCGAATCCTGTATCGTGCGGACGTCGATGCCATTGTGATCGTCGCGGTGTTTGCGAAGAAGACCCAGGCCACTCCCGCGACAATCCTGGCGGCGGCCAAGGCACGTCTACGGCAGTACGATCGAGCAACTCGAGGAGAGGACTGATGCGAAAGATCAAGCAGAAAGCACTGGAAGCCAAAGGCTGGCGCGTCGGTTCTGCGGAGGAGTTCCTAGAGCTCGCGCCGGAAGAGATTGCATTCGTGGAACTGAAGCTGCGATTGAGTGATGCACTCAAGGCCCGTCGAGAGAAACTGAAGCTGTCACAGGGCGCTGTCGCGAAGCAGTTGCGGTCGAGCCAATCTCGTGTGGCGAAGATGGAGTCGGGTGAAGCGTCCGTTTCACTCGATCTTCTGGTGCGTGCACTGGTGAGTCTTGGCGCCACCACGAATGACCTGGCCAAGGCTATTCAATCCAAGAAAAAGCATGTAGCCGCTTGAGTGGATGGCCGTTCAGGAGAGCGAATCGGCGGCAGTCCAGCCTTCGTGCGTGAGTTCGAACACCTCACCTGCTGTGCCTCGGGCCACCACGAGCTGCGCACGCAGCAACTCTTCGAGTGCGGCCTCCCATCTGGCCATCTCGCGATTGCTGCCTTCGCCGAAGGTCTGCTCACCGGCCTGGAGAAACTCGCCGTTGGCAAACGAGAACTTCCAGATGTGGCCATCGTTCTGCGACGCACCGGCCTTGAGTAGTGTCTTGGCTTCTGCGCTCAGTTCGGCCGGTGCCGGGCGCGTGTGGGCGTCGTCATCCCGCGGTGTGCCGATGATGCCTTGCAGGTAACTGTTCTTGGCGAGGCAGAACGAGAGTTGCTTGGAGAGTTTGTGCCGCAGCTCCTCACTGTCGTCGAAGCCTTCCACGAGTCCCTGCTGCATCCACTTCGCCTTGGCCTCGCGCACGTTGGCGTATTGTGCGGGGTCGATGGAATCGGGGGCGACGGGACGTGAGGAGAAGTAGAGCATGGCGGGCTTGCCACTGGCCACGTGGGCTTCGATTTCTTCCACCGTACCGCTGGCGGCTTTGCCGGTGGGTGTGCCCAGGCGCGTCCAGAAGACGCCGATGAGCAGGTCGCAGTCGGAGAGGATGCGATCGTTGATGAGCTGTTGCGGCCGCGCGCCGAGTTCGGGGGAGGCGTGGGTGTCCCAGCCCACGGCGGAGAGCATGACGCGGGAGGCGCGGGCATTGATGTCATTCCAGTCGTGAATGACCGCGCGGATGATTTCGCGCTCTTCGTTCACGTCGCCAGGTGAGGCGATCATCACGGGGATGACGGTTGCTTGGTAGGCCATGGACAAGCGATGGTGGGATCGATGAGTGAGGTGCAGAGACGATGAGCCGATTCATCGCATTCGGCAATCCCGACCAGCGTACGGCTAGCGAATGGGAATGAATGACACGCCGGCCAGGTCGAGTATGAGTCCGACAACCATGACCACGAACAGCCCACAGAGCGCCCAGACGAATCCCGCGACGAACTGGCGGCTTCGCGATTCAGGCAGCGAGACCCGGAGTGTGCGCCGAGCAATCACGAATGTTGGAACCGCAAGGATGATGAGGGCTGTGACGATAAACAGCAGGTAGAAGCCGGGTTGGTGGATTCGGGTCATGTCCACGCCGATGCTGCGCTGTACGGCGAGACTGCGCAGTGTACCGAGGGCGCCGAGACCGATGCTGGTGGCAATCCAGAGCACGACCAGTCGTGCGTGGCCGAATCGCTGAACGATCGCATCGGCGGCGATCGCAAACACGCCTCCAACAACGCCGAGGAGCAGCAGGAATGAAACGAATGTGAGAGCGTACGTACCAGCCAAAGTCTCTCTCTCCAGGATCGGCGTAGTCATGCACCGACGGTGTGCTCACGGTTGAGACCGCAGACAGTGCTTCAATAGGCCGCCCGGGCAGCGTGTCGGCAACCAGACTGAGGATCTGAAACTTAGGTATTTACAGAAGTGTTTTCGTGTGGTAGGATCCAGTAGTCAAATCGGATCCCCGCCCTTTGGATGGTGCCAGCATGGTTCAGGCCGCAACCACCGACGCTGTCTTTCACGCCTTGTCCAACCCCACCAGGCGCCGAGTACTGGAGCGCCTCTCCATGGGCCCTGCCACGGTGAGTGAGTTGGCGGAGCCGTTCGACATGCAGTTGCCGTCGTTCGTGCAGCACCTCTCGGTGCTCGAGCGGAGCCGTCTGGTGAAGTCGAAGAAGAGTGGACGTGTGCGCACGTACGAAATCGCGCCCGAGCGGCTCAAGGTGGCCGAAGGTTGGCTGGCCGAGCGTCGTCAGTTGTGGGAAGCGCGTCTGGACCAGTTCGATCGGGTCATCAAACACCTCAAGCAGCGGGAGACCGAATCATGAGCCAGCAACAGAGTCAGCACTTTGCGTTCAATCCGGCATTCGACTTCGCGATCGAGCGCTTCATCGACGCGCCGCCGCGTCTCGTGTGGGAAGCGCTGACCAAGCCCGAGCACATCAAGGAGTGGTACATGCCCCGGCAGTGGGGGCGTGTGGTGCGCACGGAGCTGGAGCTGCGTCCGGGTGGTGCGTTCAGCATCGACATCGCCGTGGGCGAGGGGCAGGAAGTGCCCAACCTCGGCTGCGTGCTGGACGTGGTGCCGAATGAGCGCCTGGTGTGGACGTCGATGCTGTTCCCGGGCTACCGGCCAGCGGTGTTCGATGACATTCCGATCACCGCGGTGATGACGCTCAAGGCCGAAGGGAGCGGCACGCGGTATGTGTTCACGGCGCTACATCGGAGCGAGGCGGATCTGCAGACGAATCAGACGTCGGGGTTCTACGAGGGGACGAAGATTGCGGTGGAGCAGTTTGTGGAGCGTGTGGAGGCGATACGGTAAGACGCTAAGGCTAGACCTCGTACTCGTTGACCCGCGCCGCCACGATCAATTCGGCGAGGCCGTCATCCGGTCCGGCGCCTCGGAAGTCGTGCAACGCTTTGCGCGAGCGCCAGAGCTCGAAGATGTTCACCCTGTTTGCATCGAGCGGATCCGCGGCGACGACAAAGTCTTCGCACCCATTGGTGGTGCGGGCGAGCCGCATGGCATCGGCTGATCCGTCCAGGAAGCGTTGCCGCTGTCCGGGTTTCACCTCGATCTGGCCTGCAACGATAATGGTCATGGCGGGATGATATATCGGTTGGCGCGTCACATGGCCTGCTGCAGATGCTTCACGAGGTTGCGAGCGCCCGCCACCTTCGCTCCAGGATCACGATCGTGACCGCGTACACCGCCACGATCACGGCCGGAATCACGGTGAAGCGCTGCGTGGGCAACAGGAACCATGCGGCCGTTACGAGCACTGTGCGCGTGATGGCGTGAAAGAGGCCGACCCCATGCCGAATGATCCACGACAACGGCATCCACATGAGGCCGGCGAGGATGCCTACAGTGAGCGGCAGTGAGGTGTAGTCGAGCATGAAAAACGGGATCGCGATGGCGTACACCAGGAGCGACATCCCGACCGTGTACAGGAACAGCCTGTCGAAGGTGTTCTTCGGCCGCGTCCGTGACGTGAAGTTCTCGCCGGTGAATCGCGAGAGGACGAGTCCCAGGTATACGATCGAGCCTGTGGCGATGAACAACGCCCAGGTGGCCTGCACGGGTGGCAGCAAGGCACCCGCGATGCCTGCGACAATCCACGCGATGGTACCTGCGAGCGGCATGGCCAGAAAGCGTCGGGCGGCAAACTCGCGGCGCTGATCATCGAGCGAGCGTTCGGTGGTCATGGCTCAATCGTGTGGTACGGGGTGGGCGGTGGGGGGCGCCGTATGGGTCCGGACATACGTGACATGGCGTCGATTGTTCTTCTTTGTCAATCGCTGGCCAAGTCCGAGCCGTGGGGCCAGAAGTGCCCAACCTCGGGTGCTTGACGTGGTGCCGATGGAATACCTAATGTCGATGTCGATGCTGTCTCCGGACTACCGGCCCTGTGGTATGTGTTCATGCCACTACGTCGGAGTGAGGCCGATCTGTAGGCGAACCAGACGTCCGGGTCGAATCAGGGGACGAAGATTTCGGTGGAGCTGTTTGTGTCGTGTGTGGCGGTGATGATGTAGCTCGCGCGCTCTACTCTTTGGTTGACTTTAAATTGGCAGCAGAGGCAATCCCAGCTCCTTCAGAAACTTGTTGTGCTCAGCCGTCGCCAACCGAGCGGTGTCCTCGATCACCGCCAGCTCGGCGTGTGTGGCCGCAAGGTCGATCTCCTCCTCGGCCACCGCGGTGCTGATGTAGCGGGAGATGTTCAGGTTGAAATCGTTCTTTTCGATTTCGTCCATCTCCACCCGACGGGAGTAGCGCGGCGCTTCCGTACGGTGCTGGTACGTGTCGATGATCTTCCCAATGTGCTCGGGCTTGAGCTGGTTCTGGCGCTTGCCCTTCTCGAAATGCGCGGCGGCGTTGATGAACAGCACATCGTCCGGCTTCTTGCACTTCTTGAGCACCAGAATGCAGACTGGAATGCCGGTAGAGTAGAACAAATTCGCGGGCAGGCCGATCACGGTGTCGATGTGGCCGTCCTTGAGCAGCTTGGTGCGAATGCGCTCCTCGGCCCCGCCCCGGAACAGCACACCGTGCGGCAGGATGATGGCCATCACGCCTTCGTCCTTCAAGTAGTGAAAGCCGTGCAACAGAAACGCGAAGTCGGCGGCCGACTTGGGCGCCAGACCATGGCTCTTGAAGCGCACGTCGTCGCCGATGCTCTCGCCCGGGTCCCAACGGTAACTGAACGGTGGGTTGGCCACGATGGCGTCGAACAGCGGCTTCCTTGCCGGGTTCAGCTCGCGCAACATGTCCCACTCGTTCAGCAGCGTGTCGCCGTGGAAGATCTCGAACTCGGTATCCTTCACCCCGTGCAGCAGCATGTTCATGCGCGCCAGGTTGTAGGTCGTGATGTTCTTCTCCTGGCCGAAAATCCTGCCGATGGTGCCGTCCGCCTGGCTTACGCGCTTCCGCACGTTGAGCAGCAGCGAGCCGGAGCCACACGCGAAGTCCATCACGTTTTCCAGCCGCTTCTTCGTGCCTGTCTTCGGCTCCTGGCTGTCCAGCGTGACAATGGCCGAAAGGATGTCGGAAATCTGCTGCGGCGTGTAGAACTCGCCGGCCTTCTTGCCTGAACCAGCGGCAAACTGACCGATCAGATATTCATAAGCGTCACCCAGCGCGTCGACGTCGGCTGAAAAGTTGTTCAGTCCTTCGGCGATCTTCTGAATGACAGTGCAGAGCTTGGCATTCCGATCGGCGTAGGTCTTGCCGAGCTTGGGTGAACCCAGGTCGATCTCCGAGAACAGCCCCTGAAAGGTGCTCTCGAATGATTCCGTCTCGATGTATTTGAAGCCCTCCTGCAACGTTTTGAGCAGATCTTCGTTCTGGGTGCGCGCCATACTGGCAACGCTGTTCCAGAGATGCGCGGGCTTGATGACGTAGTGCACCTTGCGCCGCATCTGCTTTTCGAACTCCGGGATGTCGTCCCGGTTGTTCGCATACCACAACTCCAGCGGCACCTTGCGGGCATCGCCGCCGGTGTCGGGATAGTCCTTGCCCAGCTCCTTCCTGGCCGCCGCCTCGTAGTTGTCCGAGAGGTAGCGCAGGAACAGGAACGACAGCATGTAGTCGCGGAAGTCGTCCGCATCCATCGCCCCGCGCAGATCGTCGGCGATCTTCCAGAGGGTGTTGCCCAACTGCTTCTGGTTGGCTTCGGTCATGACTTCGCGCGTCGCTTGATGGTGTGCTCCAGTGCTTCGAGGTCGGCCGCCTCCTGCTGGTCGGCCGCCTCCGCCTCGCGCGTCTTGCGCTCATGGTCGAACGCGAGATACAGCTCGCCCGTGCGCGCCTCCATCTGGTCGTGACTGATGGAGCCCGCGTGGGTGAGCAGCGGGAATCCGTTGGAGCTGATGATCTGATCCACGTTCTGCTTCCAGAATGCCATGCGCGTTTGCTGTTTGCTCTTGGCGCGCAACTCGGCGGTTTCAAGAAAGATGACCACCAGTCGGTTCAGCGTATCGATCTCGTCTTCGGTCAGGTAGTTCTTCGCGACGATGATATCGGTCTTGCGCACCTTGTCGCCCTTCCAGGTAAGTAGACCAAAGTGCGGGTCGGCCGGATTCGCGCGGGCCGTGACCAGTTCGGCGGCGGTGCGCTGGGTCACGGCAAAGATGAGCAGGTTCTGCACGGTGGCGAAGAACAGCTGCGTGGCCGAGTCGGTCCTGTCGTAGTCGCTGGACAGCGCGAAGAGATCGCGCACCTTCTGGTAGAAGCGCTTTTCCGAGGCCCGTATGTCCCGGATGCGCTCCAGCATCTCATCGAAGAAATCTGGGCGGCCGTCCGGGTTCTTGAGGCGTTCGTCGTCCATGACGAAGCCCTTGACGAGGTACTCCTTGAGGATGACCGAAGCCCAGCGGCGGAACTGCACGCCGCGTGGTGAGCGCACGCGGTAGCCCACGGCGAGGATGGCGTCGAGATTGTAGAGCGTGACCGGGCGCTGCACCTCGCGGGTGCCTTCGACTTGAACTGTCAAGGATTCCTTGACAGTTGCCTCCGGGTCAAGCTCCCCCTCCCCGAAGATGTTCTTCAGGTGCAGGGAGATGTTCTGTTTGGTGGCGTCAAAGAGCTCCGCCATCTCCAACTGGGTGAGCCAGACAGTGTGTTGCTCCGCCCGCAGCTTGATCTGGCTGCGGCCATCGTCGGTGGTGTAGAGAATCAGGTCGTTCATACGGCAGCGTTCACAGGGGATGGGAAGAGCTGCTGCATGAGGCCGCGCTTGTGGTGCTTGAGAGCCTCCAGCTTATCTGATTCGGCGGTGATCAGGGCGTCAAGGCTGCTCAGGCATTCGGCAATGCGCTGCTGTTCCTGAGGCGAAGGAAACGGAATCTCGATCTTCTCCATCACCCCGTTCATCAACTTTGGATTGCCGACGTATGAGACGTGACTGCGCGTGACGCCGTTCAAGAGGGCAGCGACACAGGCATTTGCATAGCCTCGTGTGTTGACTAGTACGCCACAGACGTTCGTGCAGTAGAACGGTCCAGACCTGAAATTGACATCACCTGCATTCGCGCCGTCTGTCGTCCAGGTGATGGCGTCTCTGTAGAGATACTCCGAGTAGTAGCCGGCCAGTCCCTTGCTCTTGGTTTGGGACGAATAGACTGGGTATGGGGCGTCGCTCGACGCGTCTTCTTTGACCAAAGTCATCGCTAGCACTTTACCCCGCGTAACCTCGAACACATCGCCAACCGCTTTCAACTCCCACTCCCCACACTCCCGAAAATCAGGGAAACGCAGCCGCGGCTGTGTTTCCCCTTCGCGGGGGAACAGCTGCTGCATCAATCCCTTCTTGTGGGTCTTGAGCGCGTCCACTTTACGTGCCTGCGCCGCGATCAACTCGTCCGCGGAACTCAGGCACTCAGCGATCTTTTGTTGTTCGGCGGAGGTAGGAGTCGGGATTTCAACACCGAAGAATGTTTCCTTGCTGATATTCAGCAAGCCATTGCTCCGCGCACCGCTTGTGATGTGCCGCTTTAACTGCCTGCCATGTTGGTTTTGCTCAAAGCAGTTCTGAAAGAAACCGTTTGAGTAGCCATCCCTGAGGCGGAAACAGATGAAGACACTCGGCGCGGCAACTTGTCCCCACCCGTGCAGCAGGTACACACAACCCTGAGGAAACTTGAGCGAGTTACCTTTGTTGAAGACGAAGTCTCCGTCTCGGACCAAGGTGTAGCGCTGATACTGATTGCCAGAGATGTCCCGGCCAAACTTTTCGGCCTGCGGAACAAAGCCGATTCCAGCGGAGATGCTAACCGGAGTTAGCTTCCTATCCCCTACAATCTCGGTCACCTGCGTAGATACTTCTCCAAGGGTGACGGATTTCCAGCCTTCCGCACCCCGAAACTCCGGAAACCGCAGCCTCGGAACCAACGCAGCCTTGCCGTCGCTCTTCACAGCGGTGGCTTTCTTCTTACTGCTCATACGCACTCAACCCCGAGATCTCGCGCACCTGCGCACGTCTGGTAAGTAGCGGATACAGTTCCCCCATCAGGTCGAGTTCGGCGTCCTTGCGCGCCTTCCAGCCAAGGTCCAGCGGGGCAAACAAGTCGCCAAGTCGTTCGGCATCAAAAATCATTCGCTCCAACGTACCGTCGACAAATTTTTGCAGCTCGTCAGCGGTGAGCCCGTGCTTCTCTGCCAAAGCGGCAACCTCCGCCACGCTCTTCTCCACCTTGAAGCGGGTGTAACCCTCGCGGATGGCGGTTTCGTTCAACGCCTCCCCCGCCTTGAGTGTGCCGATGTACTCAGCAATGTCCTCACGCTCGTCCATGAACTTGGCATCCGAGCTGATGAGGCCTATCAACTGATCGCGCGTCATCTTTGACTTGCTTGGCCCTTGCGCCGTGTACCGGGCAATGAGGCCCATGATGTAGTCGTAGTCGATGACCGCCGAGGCGAAAAGCACGAACTCGAAATCGAGCTGGTCGGCGGCTTTGGAGTCGGCCATGTCATCGCCCCGGGTCTTGCCCTGCTGCTCGCGCAGACGCTGCGCCGTCTCCAGATACGCACCCTTGAAACCGCGATGCTGGGCATCGGGGAGCACCTGCTCGATGGCAACCTTGTCGCCGTCGGTGAGGTCGGTGTACTGGTCGAGCTGCGTCTTGAGTCGCTGCACTTCCTTGAAGCGCTCGATGAACACGGCCCGCGCGGCGTCGCCCTTGAGGTTCGGTACTGCCTCGGGCGCGGTCTCGAGGCCCTGTGACCTCATGAAACTATCCAGCTGCTGCACAGCGGCCTGCAGCTTCTGGATGACCACCGGCGCCTTGTCCACCAGCCAGATTTCCCGCGCCTGCTCGCCGGTCTGTTCGCCGGAAAACAGCGCAATGGCGGCGTCCACGGCGTCCTGCTGCTGGCGAAAGTCGAGAATATTGCCGTACGGCTTGCTGCCGTTCAGCACACGATTCGTGCGCGAAAAGGCTTGAATGAGTCCGTGGTGCTTCAGATTCTTGTCGACGTACAGGGTGTTGAGATACTTGGAGTCGAAGCCGGTCAGCAGCATGTCCACCACGATGGTGATATCGATCTTCTGCGCGTGCGAGAAGTCGCTATTCGGCCACTGCTGGTCCTTGATGCGCTTCTGCACGTCCTGGTAGTACAGATCGAATTCACCAATGGCGTGATTCGTGCCATACCGCGCGTTGTACTCGGCCAAAATGCCTTTCAGCGCGGCCTTCTTGCCCTCGGGGTCCTGCTCGTTGTCGAGCTTTTCCTGCGGCAGATCTTCCTGGATCTGCTGCACATCCCGGTCGCCGTCGGCGGGCGGCGAAAAGACGCAGGCAATGTTGAGCGGCGTCCGCTCGGGGTCTGCGGCCTGCCGCTCCGCCTGCATGGCCTTGAACAGGCCGTAGTACTCGATGGCATCGTTGATGGACGCCGTGGCGAGAATGGCATTGAAGCGGCGTCCGGCGGTGGCGGTGTCATGCTTGGCCAGGATGGCCTCGATGACCGCGCGCTTGGCGATGCCTTCGCCTGGCCTGGGCGCCTTCTTTCCTGCCTCTTCCCTGGGCTTGAAGTAGTCCACATGGAAGCGCAGGACGTTCCCATCCTCGATGGCGTTCGTGATGGTGTAGGCGTGCAGCCGCTTCTGGAACAGGTCCTCCGTGGTGCGCATGGAGGCCGTGGTGTCCTCGATCTTCTGCAGGCTGGCGTTTTCTTCGAAGATCGGCGTGCCGGTAAAGCCAAAGAGCTGGGCCCTGGGGAAAAACTCCTTGATCGCCTGGTGATTCTCGCCGAACTGCGAACGGTGGCATTCGTCGAAAATGAAGACGATGCGTTGGTCCTGCAGCGGCTCCAGGAGCTCCTTGAACGTGGGCTGATCGTTCCGCTTGCGCTGCCGATTGCGCTTGCTGTCGGCATCCAGCGCGAGACCGAGCTTCTGGATGGTGGTGACAATCACCTTGTCGGCGTAGTCCTCCGAGCGCAGACGACGCACGAGGGCAGCGGTGTTGGTGTTTTCTTCCACGCTGCCTTCCTGGAACCGGTTGAACTCCTCGCGCGTCTGGCGATCGAGGTCCTTGCGGTCCACCACGAACAGGCACTTGTGAATGTGCTCATTCTGCTTGAGCAGCGTGGACGCCTTGAATGAGGTCAGCGTCTTGCCACTGCCGGTGGTGTGCCAGATGAAACCGTTGCCGGCGTTGTCCTCGATGCACTGCATGATCTGCTGCACGGCATAGACCTGATACGGCCGCATGATCATGAGCTTCTGCTCACTCTGAATGAGCACCATATAGCGGCTGAGGGTCTTGCCCAGCGCGCACTTCTGGAGGAAACGGGCGGCGAAGTCGTCGAGGTGGGTGATCTTCGTGTTCGCCTCGTCGGCGAACTCATAGATGGGCAGGAAACGTTCGTCGGCGTTGAACGCGAAGTGGCGGGTGTTGTTGTTGGCGAAGTACCAGGTGCGGTGACGATTGCTGACGATGAAGAGCTGGAGGAAGCACAGCAGCGTCTTCGTGTAACCGTTGCCGGGATCGTTCTTGTACTCGACGATCTGCTCCATCGCGCGGCGCGGGTTGATGCCGAGCGTCTTGAGTTCGACCTGCACGCAGGGCACCCCGTTGATGAGCAGCAGAACGTCGTATCGGTGGTGGCTGTTGTCCGTATTGATGCGAAGCTGGTTGATGACCTCGAAGGAGTTCTTGCACCAGTCCTTGAGGTTCACCAGCGAGTAGTTTAGCGGCGTGCCGTCGTCGCGGGTAAACGCATTGATCTCCCGCAGGGTCTTCGCGGCGGTGAAGACATCGGCGGTGACGATCTCGTCGAGCAGGCGCGCGAACTCGCTATCGGTAAGACGAACGCGATTGAGGGTCTCGAACTTCTCTCGGAAATTGCGCTCCAGCGCAGCGCGGTCCCGGATATCCGGGCGGTATTCGTATTTCAGGCCTTCAAGCGTGCCGATGAATCCTTGTTCGATTGTGCCCTCACGGACTGCCTTGGGACTGGCGCCGTCGAGTGGGTAGTTCTTATCAGAGGAGGCGCGCACGGGTATCACCTGGAATGAAGCGCGTCGAGCGAGAACGAGGGGTAGACTATCAGGACGACCGTGTCGAAAATGCGTCGGTCTGCAGCTGGCAATGATGCGCTGAGCACCGTCAACCTAAATTGATCTGCAGGTCAGCGCTGTGAACTTCCGCGACCTCGCAAGCAAGGTCGATGATCTCCGCAATTGAGCGCTTGCTGTAGTTCGTGCCCATCCACCATCCTGCACCTAACTCGATGGCATGCTCCGCCGCGAGGTCCGGACGGCCAGGGTAAAGATCGGCGCGATTGATCGCAATATACCTTCGCTTTCTCCCGTGCTTTCGGGAGGCAAAGCGATCGAGGAACGTCGGATCCTTCTTGGCAAATGCTCCGAGAATTCCTTGAAGAACCTCGCGCGCAGATCCCGCTGCAAATCGCCTTCCATCCATGCTAAACCCAACGGAACCGTTTCCTGGCTTCACCACGGCCTGCGTGGCCGGCTCGATCCGAAGAACCGGTGCCGGTTCGACACTTCGACCGGTACTGAGAGGGACTTTCTGGGGCAAGGTTGCCGAAGAAATGGACGCGACAAATCGGGAGCAAGCCTCTAGGTCTGGCTTGTAGCCACAGATGTCTTCTACCTTCTCCGCGAGGAGATCAAGCAGGAGGCTGTCCTCCTCTTTGAGGAGTGCACTCCATGCTCGGGGCAGGGTTACTTCGATCTGCCGTAGCCGCGCAACGTCCTTGTAGTCAGCACGAGCTGAGGTGAGTGCTGAGCCATCCAGCACTCGATCGCGCTTAAGGTAGCGTACAAGACGATCTGTGGATTCTACAGATGTCCGTTCAAGCAAATCGAGCTTGTAGACCCGTCGCTCCGCGACATGCCCTTGCTCGCCCGGCAAATAGAAGGACCATTCTTGACCGTCCGTGAGAATAGCCAGTGGTACGCCGCGCATGAACGCGTACTCAAAGAGTTGGCGATCTCCACCGTCACTTTGGCCGACCCGCTTCACTTCGACGAATGCCGTAGGGCTGCCCGTTCGGTCGCAGAGCGCGAAGTCGACTCGTCTACCCTCCAATGCGTATTCCGGGGCTACGATCCTCGTATCAAACACGGGCCACCCGAGTTCGTGAAGAATCGGGAGCACGACCCCTTGGGAGACCGTTGCCTCATTGGGAAAGCGGCCGGCGCGGAGATCTCCCTGAATTTGGCCAAGGCGATCGACAAGGGTTGATTGGATAGCCACTGTGTTCATAAGCGGAGGTCTAGAATCGCTACGGATTTGATCGCTCAACGATCGTCGCAAGCTTGATATAGTCCAACGCCGGAAACCACTTCGCCAGATACGCGTTCCCCTGCCTGGCGATCCGCGCGAAGTTCGGCTCCTCCCCGTACTCCGCGTTCAGCCGCTCCACGACGTCCATCCCTTCCGTCACGCGGCCAATCGGCGCGAACAGCTTCTGATAATCCAACTTCCGCGTGTTGTCGCCGGTGCTGATGAACAGCTCCGTGCTCCGCGAATTCGGTCCGTTCGCCGCGAACGCGACGGTGCCTTTCTCATTGCTGATTCGCATGGGGTCGTCCGGAATGTTCGCGTTCACCCACGCGTCATTCACCGACACCGTGCCATGTTTGCCGAACTGCGCGACGAAGCCGGGCACGATGCGGTAGAACCGCACCTCGTCGAAAAAGCCAATCGTCACCAGCTCGTAGAACCGATCAGCACCGTGCGGGGCCAGCTTGCGCTCCACACTCACCACGAACGGGCCTTTGCTGGTCTCGAAGCGCACCTGGAACGTGTCTGGGCTGCGCATCGGAGTAGCCGCGGGGCCGGGCACCTGCCGCACCACCTTCGTGGCCGTATCGGCCGGCGCCGCTCGCTCGGTGCGTGCACTGCCGTCACCGCCGCACGCCGAGAGACCGCTGGCGGCCAGGCCGGTGATCATCAGCAACAGGGCGGGGGCGAGTCGGCGCGGGGTCGTCCGGCGTGAGGCGGCGAGGCGGGAGATCGGCATATCCATAGTATGTGCGCCGACATCGCGAAGTGCATATTGGGCGCGCCCGCTCTCGTCTCCTCCAGGCCAGGCCCACATGCGCGCTCGTTCGTTCGTCCCCCTCACGGTGTGCCTTCTGGTGTGCGGCGCAACCATCGCCGCCTGTGCGTCCGGTGCCGGCTCGGCGAGCGCAAACCCGGGCACGTCCGCACCACAGCAGGCCAGCACGTCGCCCTTCTGGGGCGCGCCCGCGGTGGGCCGCACGCACACGCTCATGCCCACGCCTACCACGGTGGTCAACGGCGGCTACGATCCGGCTGCGGCGCCGGTGGTGCGCATGGCATCGGGCGATCTGCTCGATGTGGGCACGGTGTCCACCTGCGGTGTGCGCTTGCTGCAGACGGGCAAGGACTCGGGACGCATCGAGCCGGCCATCCGCGCCATTCAGGCGGCTACCGCGGCGGGTACGCTCAAACGCGGGCCGGGCGGGCATGTGCTCACGGGGCCGGTGTATGTGGAAGGCGCCGAGTCGGGGGATGTGCTGGAAGTGCGCATCCGCGACATCCAGCTCGATGTGCCTTACGCGTGCAACAGCTTCAGCTCACGCAGCGGCTTCATTCCGGAAGACTTTCCCAACACCACGCGCTCGCGCATCGTGCCGCTCGATGCACGCCGCATGATCGGGCATTTCGACGACACGCTGGGCATCGAGATTCCGCTGCGTCCATTCTTTGGCAGCATCGGTGTGGCGCCGCCGGCGGCGAGTGGCCGCATTCACAGTGCGCCGCCGGGCATGCACGCGGGCAATCTCGACAACAAGGAACTCACCGCGGGCACCATTCTCTACATCCCGGTGAATGTGCGCGGCGCCCTGCTGCACATCGGCGATGGACACGCGGCCCAGGGCGATGGCGAAGTGGACATCACCGCCCTCGAGACGGCGCTGCGTGGTCAGTTGCAGCTCGTCGTGCGCAAGGACATGAAACTCACCTGGCCGCGCGGCGAGACACGCACACACTGGATTGCCATGGGTACCGACAGCAATCTCACTATCGCCACCAAGATTGCAGTGCGAGAGGCCATCAAACTGCTGGGTGATGTGTACAAGCTTCCTCGCGAAGACGCGTATCAGTTGGTGAGCACGGCGTGTGATGTGCGTATCACGCAGTTGGTGGACGGCACCATGGGCGCGCATGTGATGATTCCCAAAGCGCTGTTTACGCGGCGCCGTCCGACGCACTGACAGGCCATCGCTAGCGCACCGTCAGCACGAGTGTTTGCCACGTTCCCACGGCGAGTCCCATGCTATCAACGGGAGCGGCAACGCGTCCCGTGGGAGCGCAGCTCCAGCTACCCTTCCAAAGACTGTCCTCCGTGCGCACGCCCTTGATCACCCGGAGTGGTGTGGCGAATACCGGTCCGGCGCTCTCGGGCCAGAGTGTCAGCTCGATGCTGTCGGTGCCAAACACGCGGGCGCGGGCGGGCGCGTTCTGCAGATTGAATGCGGCGAGTTCCTGAAAGCCGCTGGCCCGTACGGAACGGCGATACACATCACCACTCGAATGGCCAAACCGAATCTGCTCGCGCGCGGAAACCGTGCGGGTGGAATCCCATTGCATGGACACCAGCATCGAACAGGCAATGCTGGTGCCATCATTCAGCGGATAGGTGGCTCCTCCGCTGAACGAGTTCTCCACCACCGTTCTGCCGCTCGGCAACGGATCCGGCTGAGAAACCTGCTCGGAACGACACGCGGAAACCAACGCCGTGAATGTCAGCACCACCCCGGGAACAATGCGCGTGATGTTCATGTTCATATCCATGAGTGCGGCACCAATGGGTGAGGAAAGAATGAGACGACAGGTTGCATCGGTCTTCGGCACGACCGGCGCCTCACGATGGGGCATTCATGAAGGCCCGTCGCGCCTGCTGTGATGGACGGGCGTGCGGTTGTGGCGTAGCGCGTGCGTTCGGTGACGATCGGGAGAGTTGCGGCCGGGGCCCGCTCCACCACGGCCGCTCTGCATGTCGTTGTGTCCCGCTGGGCACACCATCCGTCACATTCGCCTGTTCGGTGCCTCGCCACACACACACCGTGGACACAACGCGCCCGCCGTTCAGCGCGCCGCAGGTACGAGCCGCTCGGCCCGTTGTCCCTCACCATCCCTCCTGGCAATGCCCCTTTCCCTCCGCGCCCGACTGGCCACTTTCACGCTCGGTGCCCTGATCGCAGCGCCCGCTGTTCGCAGCAATGTGGTACAGGCACAATCCACGGCCGCCGCGGCACCAGCTCCGGCAGCTCGCGCCGCCAACCCGGCCGATGTCACGTCCATCGATGCCATCGTGAAGGCGCTCTACGAATCCATCTCCGGTCCCAAGGCGCAGCCGCGCGACTTCGATCGGCTCCGCACGCTGTTCGCGCCGGGCGCCCGCATGATCCCCACCGGCATTGCGGCCGACGGCAAAGCGCGTCTCCGCAACTGGAACGTGGAGGAGTACATCACCGCGGCCGGCCCGGGGCTGATGGCCAATGGTTTCTTCGAACGCGAGATCGGCCGCACCACCGAATCGTTCGGCAATGTGTGGCACATCATGAGTGTCTACGACTCGCGCTACACACCAACCGACAAACCGTTTGCGCGTGGCATCAACAGCATCCAGCTATTCAATGGTGGTGATCGCTGGTACATCGTGTCGGTGTTCTGGGACTCCGAGCGGCCTGGCAATCCAATTCCGGCCGAGCGTATCACGGTGAAGGACCAGGGCTGAGTCGGCCTTGGATCGCGACGCGCTACGCACACGCCTGACCGAACTCCTCGGTGTGCAGTACGCCCTGCACGAGGAGCTCGGCGGCGGTGGCATGTCGGTGGTGTATCGCGCCACCGAGCGGGCGTTCGAACGTGCCGTGGTCATCAAGGTGCTCGCACCGGAGCTGACCGCGGCGCTGAATGCCAAACGTTTCGTGCGCGAAATCAACATCGCGGCGCGACTGCAGCATCCGAATATCGTCCCTATGCTGGCCGCACAGGTGGACCACGGCATTCCGTACTACGTGATGCCGTACGTGAAAGGTCGCTCGCTACGTGACCGCATGACGGCGGGGGCGGTGCCGATGGCCGAGGCGTTGTCGATGCTGCGTGATATCGCCCGTGCGCTGGCCTATGCACACGGCGAAGGCGTGGTGCATCGAGACATCAAGCCGGAAAACGTGCTGCTGTCGGGGCGCGTGGCCATGGTGACGGACTTCGGTATCGCCAAAGCACTGGCAGTGGCGTCGGCACCCGAGTTTTCAGCGGAATCGTCCACCGCGTCCCACACTCTCACACAGTACGGTACGTCCATCGGCACACCGCGTTACATAGCACCCGAGCAGGCGGTGGCGGGTGATGTGGATCATCGCGCCGATCTGTATTCGTGGGGCGTGATGGCGTACGAGTTGTTTGCCGGTGTGCACATGTTCGCCGAACGTGGGTCACCGCGGCAGATGCTGGCCGCGCACATCGCCGAGACGCCGCGACCATTGCAGGAAGCGGCGCCCACCGTACCGCAGCCACTCGCGCATCTCATCATGCGCACGCTGGCCAAGGATCCCGAGCAGCGTCCGGCCAATGCCGAAGAGTTGCTGGCGCTGCTGGAAGCGTACGATGTGGCCGTGAGTGGAGAGCGATTCCCCTCGGGGCCACTGGCCTCTCCCCTGCCGGCCAAAGCTCGTGGTGTGACACGCTGGGTCACGGCGACGGTGCTGTTTGTCGTGGCGGCGATCGGGGCGGCGGTATGGATGAAAGGTTCACATCCAACGCTCGACGAGCGACTGCTCGTGGCGGCGCCGTTCCGTGTGTCGGCCGCCGATCCGGCATTGCAGTACCTGCGCGAAGGCATGATCGACCTGCTGTCGGCCAATCTCACCACCTCATCTCTGCGTGTGGCGCCGCCGCGCACCATGGTGGAAGCGTTCGCCGCTACGACAGGGGCGAACGAGCGTGATGCCACCGAAACACAAGCCATCGAGACCGCCCGGACGCTGGGCGCCGGTCGTTTGTTGCTCGGCGATATCGTGGCCACCCCCAAAGAGCTGACTTTCACGGTGCGTGTGCTCGATGTGGTGCGTGGCACATCGTCGGACGCCATTCGTGTGAACGGTTCGGTGGACAGTGTAGCACAACTCGTGGACAAGCTGTCGTTGGCCATTCTCTCAGAGCTTGCGCCCGACGACGTGAAGCGCGTGGGCTCGGTGGGCACGACATCGGTGGTGGCGCTGCGTTCGTATCTCGAAGGGCTGGCCATGTTGCGTCGAGCGCAGCACATCGAGTCCACCAAAGCGTTTCTGCGTGCCATCGAAGCCGATACCACGTTTGCACTGGCCGGCATCGGTCTGCGTCTGGCGGCCTCGTGGAATGGCAATCAGGAGATGACAACGCGAGGCACCGACATTGCCTGGCGCTATCGCACGCGCCTGAGCGGCGGTGACCAGGCATTGCTCACCGCGCTGGTGGGCTCACGTTATCCCGACATCACACCGACGGTGCAGAAGCTGGACGATGTGCGCCGCTATGTGGCGCTGGCACCGCAGCGCGCCGAGGCATGGTATCTGCTCGGCGATGCGCTGTTCCACTATGGGCATATCGCCGGTGTGAGCGAAGACTCTGTCGACGCCGAATCGCGCCGGGCTTTTGTGCGGGCGCTCGATCTCGATTCCACGTATCTGTCGGCCGCGGTGCATCTCACCGATCTGGCGGCGTGGCACAATGACAATGCATTGCTGGACCGTATTTCACGTTTGCGCAGCGCCGCCGATTCGAATCGGGTGTGGATGTGGGAAGTGCGATGGTATCAGGCCGCCCGCGCCAATGCACCAGACCAGCAGGTGTGGCGCGATTCGCTCGTGCGTCGGAACTATGGGCACTTCACACAGGTGGCCATGCACGAGGGCATTGGTGCCCGTGAAGGCGTGGCCGTGTACGACTCGGTTTATCGATTGGCGCGTGGTGGTGAACCGGAGCGCATGGTGACCGCCGGCTCCAACCTCGTGGACTGGCTGTTGTTGCTGGGCCGGCCTGCACAGGCGCAGCGTGTGATGGCGGCGATCGACTCGAGCCCCGATGGCAATGCACGGGCCAACAGCGCGGTGCGTCGGTTGCGTAGCGCGATGCTGGGTGAACACGACACCACCGGCACGGGGCTGGCGCTGCAGCGTCTGGCGACCGATGAATCGTTGGTGCCCACGGATTTCATGAGCCAGAGCTTTGTGCTGCGGGCGGTGCGATCCGCCGAGACGTGGCGTCTGGAGCATGGGGACAGCAGTCAGACGCGCCTATCCAAACAGCGTCTTGCGGCGGCGGTACGTGGCACGCCCGCCGAGCGTGATGTGGACTACGCGTTGTCCGTGGGACTCATCGAGGCGCTGCACGCAAGACTCGCACGTGACACCACCACACTGCGCGCGCGCCTGCAGCATCTCGACTCGCTATTGGCCAACCTCGACTACAGTCGTGCGCATGAAGCCCGCACGGCCTTCACCACGCTCGAAGTGGCGCGCCTGTGGGAATCGCTGAACGACCCCACGCGTGCGTTGGTGACCATCCGTCGCTCGGGTGATCGCTGGCAAGGTTCCGTGACGCCATACCTGGCCACGCGGCTCAGGCACCGTGCGCGGCTTGCGGCCGCTCTTGGCCAACACGCAGAAGCACGCTGGGCCAGCGAGCGATACCTCGCCTATCGATTCGAACCTGAACCGTCGCTGCGCGCGCAGGTGGATTCGGTGAGGCGCCTGTTGGTCACGCTCCCGTAAGACGAGCGCTACGACGCACGATCGGTTGGTGCATCGGCAGCGGCGCTGGAGTTCTGGTGCCGCTGCTGCATCTCGAGACTTTTCTCCACTCCTTTTTCCACGGCCAGTTTGCCGAGGCGCACGGATTCGTCGGCCATGCGCCGACCACTGTCGGCCACGCGCTTGGTGCCCTGCGCGAACATCTGCTTGAGGTGTTCGGCGTCTTCGTTGTGGAAATCGCGCATCTTCTCCAATGAGTCGGCGTTCTCCACGTCGAAATACGGCGCCGAATTGAAGCCCAGTTGCTTGGCGTAGAGACTGATCGGCAACTGACCGATGGACGAGTTGTACACGCGCACCATGGCGTTGTAGGCCTCGCGCTTCGACTGCAGGTCGGACTCGATCAGGTCGAGCTGCGCCATGAGCTGCTGGTACGCCGCGTTGGCCTTGAGTTCGGGATACTGCGTGGCCATGCGCATCACCTGCGTGAGCACACCCGACGCGGCCGCCGCCTCACCCATCGTGGCATCGGCACCGTTGTTGGCGATGGTCAGGTGAGTGAGCTTCTCGTGATCGGCGTATCCCTTGGCGATGTCGACCAGTTTGTTCACGAGGTCGAGACGTTTCTTCATGGATGCCATCACGTTCGCATGCGCCTCGCGAACACCGTGCGCCAAGGTCTGCAGCGCGTTGTAGCGTCGCACCGTGTAGACGGCGAGCGCCACGAACAGAATGAACAGGGTGAAGAGCATGGCCTGGCCGGGAGAAGGGCAGTGAGAGCCGCACAGGCGACTGTCACCGGACGGTGGCCAGGCCTGCCCTTCGCATTGCGCAGGAATGGCCCGGCGACCGTCATGGGCCCTTCGGCAGGATCAGAACCAGCGGCCGATGCGCACGAACCAGCGGTGATCCTGCCGGCTGTTCACGCCGTACTGCACCCGTAGCGGCCCAATGGGCGTGGCCGCGCCCAGGCCGAGGCGCGTGCCGGCAATCCACTCACCCGACAGCGGGCGATACTGGTCCTCCGACACCTGACCGCCCTGCACGGTGAGTTGCAACGCCAACGGGCCGAGCACCGGCCGCGAGATTTCGAAGGCGGTGGACAATTCGGCCATACCACGTTGCTCGAAGATGCGCAGGCCCGCGAAGCCCTCTTCGCCGCCCAGGGTGGTGGCGTCCATGAGTGGCAGCTCACGATCGGCCCAGACGATGCGTGACGACATGGCGATGTCGAACAGGCCCTTCGTGAACGTCGACGCCGTGACCGCCTGCAGGCGCGTGTACTTGTTGGTGTATTCGAGATCCACGCGCGGCACGAACCGAGGGTCGGACCGGACACGCACAAAGCTCACCGTACCGCCCAGTACGTGAAGCGCGCGATCTGCGAACTCGAACACCGTGCTGTCGGTTTCATCTTCGAGCGTGGTGACTCGGCGTGCCAGGCCGGCCGCCTGCAATGTCCACCGACGACCGAGTGGTTGTTCCATACCGATGCGCAGCTTCTGGTCGCTGAACGCCGGCAACAGGGCATCGGGAATTTCGATGCGCCGATCTTCCGGCAGGAAGAGCCGTACCCGTTCGCGCGCGATGGTGGCTTCGAGGAATGGGCTGCGGGTGAGTTCGATGTATTGATCGTTGCGCCGCAATCCGACGAGCACGTCCTGACGATATCGACCGAGTGCTCCACGGGCCGCAAACTCGAGCGGCCAGCCGATCAGGTTGCGATCGACGCCGCCCAGCCACGCGCGGCCTCCGAGTTCCCCGTCATAGATGAGACCTGCGACGAGTGAACGACGCGGTGCAAACACCAGTCGTGGATGAATGAGCACGCTGTCTGTGCCGGTCACCGCCTCCGACGACGGGCGACTGACCGTGACCCGTTCCGGTGAAATCCAGAGCGCGTTCAGGCGTTCGCCTTCGCTCACACGCACGATGCGCGTCATGACCGTATCGAGCGACACCTCGTTGGGAGAGATGTCCCCGAAGATGATGTGCGAGAGGCGTTGTTCAGCGTTGGTGGTCTGCGAGGTAAACCGCCGCGCGGCAAATGGCGGCAAATCGGGAACCACACGCCGCTTCGTCGGCAGGCACTCGGCCGATGGAATGGCACGTCGTGCTGCTTCCCGACCGCGTTCGATCATCAGCTTCATCGTGGCGTCGGAAAAATCGAGCGACGATGTTCCGGTGGTGTTGCTGGTGATGCGCAGATCGCCGGGGCGCATCTCGGGGCGGTTGCGCGAAAACAGGAAGCGCATGAGCGACGACGCCACGGTGCCCGTGGTACCACGCTCAACGGCCGTGGCGAGCGTGTCGGCCATCTCACTCAATATCACTCGCGTAGCGCCCTCGGTACGGGCCACGGCCACCGGCGCGTTCTCGGCTACGCCGCCGTCCACCAGCACACGCCCATCGATCACCAGTGGCTGAAACACCAGCGGAATGGCGAAGCTTGCACGCACCGCCTCGGCCAGATCGCCACTGCGCAACACGATGGGGTCGCCGGTGCGCAGGTCGGCCGCCACGGCGCGGAACGGCGTGGGCAGGCGATCGAAATCGCCAGCGGCGCGCAGATTGCCGGCCAACAGCATCGCCGAGGCAATGAGGTTCACATTGCCTTCACGCACGGCAGAGGTGGAGAAATCGAAACCACCGCCGGCACCTTCGTTCCAGGTGAGCAGTGGCAACACCGGCCCCAAGGCCCGTGGCGCCGAGGGCGCGTAGCCGCCGATGTACCGTCCCACGTTGAAGCGGAAGACAAACGATTCGAGTGCCTCGGCATCCCAACCGCTGGCGTACATCGCGCCGACGAGGGCACCGATGCTGGTACCGACCACGAGGTCGGGATAGATGCCGAGTGAATCGAGATGTTGGATCACGCCGACGTGCGCCATGCCCTTGGCGCCGCCGCCGGCGAGCACGAGGGCCACGCGGCCCGGCGTACATACACCAGGCGCGTCGGGCGGGCGCGTGGCGCCCGCGGTGCTGTCATTGGTGGTCCTCTGTGCGCCGAGTCCAGGCGCAAGTGACACGGTAGACACAGCGAATGCGAGCAGCGCAAACGCGCGAAACAGGGCGTGACGCACAGAGTCTTCGAGCAGAAAGTGGGGGCGTGTCCATCTGTCTGCGAACTAATACCCCCAAACTAGCGGGTTCGTCTCACCGGGTGCGTCTCACCGGTCCGGCCGTGAGTGTCACCGTGCCTGCCTTCTCCATGTTCTTGATGTGATCCCACACATCCTGGAGCGGCACGGGCTCGAACTGGCCCGAGATGAAGTCGCGGATGTCGAGCACCGACATCCCGCGACCAACCACGGCATTGAGCTCGCCGGTCATGTGCTGCGGAATGCGCGTTGGCGTGGGCGCCGGACGTCCGCCGCCACCACCACCGCCAGGACCGGCCGGTGCCGCGCCCGCGGCTGGCGGCGTGCGCTGCACGAGCGTGCGACCGGCTTCCTGTTCGAGCGCCGACATCGCGGGTTCGGTAGCCGCGACCTTCCAGGCCGAAGCCGCCATGGTGAATGTGGCCTTTACTTCCGCCAGCAGCGATGCGGCACGGGCATCGATCAATGGGATGTACGTCGTCGTCAGGCGCTTTTCGGCGGCAACCGGGTCGGCAAACAGCACACTCACCGACTTGATCACCGACTTCTCGATGTTGGCCTGATGCCGCACGGTGGCCTTGGCATCGGTATACGCCTGTGCGAGCTGGTCGGCACTGGTGATGTCACCGATGTAGCTCAGTCCCTTGCGCTGATTGGCAGCCATACGCTCGGCGCCGCGGCCCAGCACATCGGCGGCGACACGCAGTGCCATGTTGTCATCGGCGGCGGCCAGTACTGTCATCGCGCCAATGCTCACCACCGCCGCGCGCTTGAACTGCGTCGGGTCGAGCTTGTCGGGTGTGTCCTGCGACGAGTGGTACCAGGGATCCGGCCACGTATTGAAGATCACTGCGGGAATGCCGTGTTGCATGTACGTCGCGTGATCGGAGGCGCCGTAGTACTTGTCGATCTTGATGTAGAACGGATCGCGGCTGCCGTTCGGTGAGAGCACGTCGAGTGCCGGCGCATACCCGTTGTGGCGATAGCGCACACGTTCACGCGTGATCTCCGAAACGAACTCCATGAAGTTCTGGCAGATATCGTTCAGGAACGACGGAAACGAGTCGGGGGAGCGCATCAGCAACCACGTGGCACCAGCGGTGGTGAGCCGCAGTCCTTCCATGTCGTAGTTGAGATCGGCGATGATGCGCTTCTTGAGATCCGGGTGCGCATTCAGCCACGCGTTGGTGCCCGCGATTTCCTGTACGAACAGGAAATGGATCGTGCGCTTGGGCTTGGGCAGCTTGCCGGCCTTGATCAACTCGATGTACGAGCGACCCATCTCCAGAATGAGCGCGGCGCCCGAGTTGTCGTCGTTGGCGCCCTGCTTGATCAGCCCTTCGAAGATGTGCGCCGAAACCACCACATCCTGATTGGTGCTGCCGTCGCCATCGATGGTGAGATGGATGACTTCCTGACGACCCGGGAAGGTCTGCGCTTCCACCACCGAACGCACCGTGATCTGCTCGCCGCGCTCGAGGCGCACCTGCAGATCGCGCGCCTGACGCGTGGTCACCAGCCAACCAAAACCCGAGTTCCCACCGGACATGGCACCGGCCACGATGGCCGACGATACCATGATGTCGGGCTGCTGAATGGGGCGCATGGAATTCCATGACAGCACTCCCACGGCGCCACGCTCGAACACCGCCATACGCTGCAGTGTGTTGAGTGGCGCGCTGCCCATCACCACTTTGCCCTTGAGATCCTTGCCGGCGTAGTCCTCGGGGCGACTGCCATTGCCCACGTCGACCAGATCACCGGAGATGTCGCCGGTTGGTGTGTTGGTGCCGAGTGCGACGGGTGTGTCGAAGATGTCGTGCAGTTTGCGCGGACCGTTCTTTTCCGACACCCAGAGCTGTCCTTTCGACGGCTGCCAGAGGGCGGCCGACGGGAACGTCTCGATGTTGGCAGACGAGAACCCGTACTGTTTGGCCATTTCGACCGTGGCGCGGCTTTCCCGGAACGGGCCGGTGGTGTATTCCGCCGCCTGTCGCACGCGCTGGTACGGAACGAACTCCATCACGTGATGCATCGCGCGCTCGCCCGATGCTTCCATGATGATGGCACGCATTTGCTCCCAGTTGAGCAGCGTGCGGTCTTCCTTCTCCTGTGCACCCAGTGAGGGCGCAACAACCGGATGAAGGGCAAGGGTCAGGGCGAGTGGCAGCAGCCGAAGGGGGCGACGCATCGACGGGGGCGTGAGTGGGACAGGGCGGGTGTCCTGCAAACTATTCGATGCCGGGCAGGAAGAGCTATCTTTCTTCCATGCCTCTCGATCTGGCGCGAAAGCTGACGGGGCGCGAGCGCACGGACGCGGCGGATCGCCTGTTGGGCATGACGCTGGCCTTTGTGGCTGGCGCGACCAATGCAGGCGCCTTTCTGGCCGTGCGGCAGTACACCTCGCACATGACGGGCATCTTTTCCAGTCTGGCGGACGCAGTCGTACTGCGCGCCTGGTCGGTCGCGCTGGGTGCTGTGGGTGCGCTGCTGTCCTTTCTGGTTGGGGCGGCCGTTTGTGCACTGCTCGTGAACTTCGGCCATCGCCATCGCTGGCGAAGTGTCTATGCGACGCCCCTGCTGATCGAGGCGATCCTCATGCTGCTCTTTGGCGTGCTCGGCGCACGACTGGCGCACGTCTCTGGGCTGTTCGTCCCGTTCACCATCATGCTGCTGTGTTTCATGATGGGTCTACAGAATGCGGTCATCACCAAGATCTCCCGTTCGGTCATCCGCACCACCCATGTGACCGGGATGATTACCGACCTCGGTATCGAATTTGGGCGATTGCTCTATGTGAACATGCCGAGCACCGGTGCATTGCCGGTTCGGGCCGACCGCACGCGCATGCGCCTGTTGGGATCGTTGCTGCTCGCCTTTTTCCTCGGCGGCATACTCGGTGCGATTGGATTCCAACGACTCGGGTATGCCGCCACCATTCCGCTGGCGGTCACGCTGGGCGCGCTGAGCGCCGTGCCGGCCTTCGACGATCTCAGCGCATCCTGGCACGAACCCTGAGGGTGACAGCGATCTCTCCTACTGGGATCGTGTCGACACGGTGCCTACGAGGAACGGTTGTGTCGTGGGCAGTTTCGATCCACCGGCCGGTTCTTCGGTCACGGCCACCGCGGTGACACCGGTGGTGGATTGTGGCAACTCGATGTCGAACAGCGTGGTGCTGCCATCGCCATCTGGAGTGAACACGCGTGATGGCACTGGCTGGCCGTCACGAATGAGCCAGAGCTGATACGCCCGGCCCTGCGCCGTCTGTGGCAGGCGGAAGGCATGCAACACCCCACGGCCATCCTTCACGTTCCAGAAGAACTGCATGCCGGGGCCCGTGGCGTTGGGCACGCCCATGTTCACGACCAGCAGAGCATCACCGCCACCGAGCAGCGTGCGCAGCACCGCTTCCTTCTCGGCCAACGCCTGATCGCGTTCTGCGATGGTCGACTGTCCCTTGGTATAGGCCGTGCGCGCGGCATCGAGCTCGCTACGCAGCGAGGCCTGCGTACGCACCAGTACCACGACGGTGGCAGCGAGCGCCGTCAGGGCGATGAACGGAACGACACGACGCCATTTCGAATGCACCGGCGCCTGTTGCCGCACACGGGCTGGTGAAGCACTCGCAACCGGTGCGGGTGTTGTCGGCACTGCGTCCACGTCGTCGTTGGCCAGACGGTGCAGGAAACGCTCCCGCAGATCGGGGGCCGGGGCGACGGTTTCCGTGGTGCCTAGTGTGTGTACGGTCTTCACGAACGTATCCAGTTCGGCGTGCAGTTCCGGAAAGCGCTGCAAGGCGTCGAGCATGGCTTCCTGCTCGGCCCCATCCAACGCATCGAGTGCAAACGCGGGCAGGAGTGCGCGCGCGTCGTCGATCGTGAGCGGATTCACGCGTGGCCCTCCACAGCGAGAGGACCGAGTGCATCGCGCAGTCGCGTCATCCCCAGTCGAATGCGGGTCTTGATCGTACCCAGTGGTTCCATCAGTCGCGTGGCGATCTCTGCGTGTGTGAGTCCTTCGTAGAAGGCCAACTCGATCACGCAGCGTTGTTTGTCGGAGAGCGATGCCATGGCCCGTCGTACGGCGGCGCCCTGTTCGGCATGTTCAAGGGCCGAGTCGGCCGGGAGGATGGTGGCGATCATCGGCTCGTCGATGTGTCGCTGTTCGGCAGCGTCGGACGCGTGCTGTCGGCGCACTCGCGCGCGCACGTGATCCAATGCCCGCGAACGGGCAATGGTGGTCAACCACCCAGCAACCGTGGCGCGGCTGGCATCGTATCGATGCGCATCGCGCCACGCCTGCATGAATGTATCCAGCACCACTTCTTCCGCGTCCGGCTGTTGTCCGCAGATGCGCAGGGCCAGGGCCAGGAGCATGGGACTGTATAGATCATACAGCGCCGCGGCGGCGTCATGCTCACCGCGGCGCATCCCTTCGAGCAAAGCCGCCTCGCGTGCGATTCGAAGATCGGTCATGGTGGCAGATCGCCCGCCGCCGCCCGGAAGCGAAGTGGCTTCGGCAGCGTGAGCTATGGTCAAGGAAGGAATGGCAAGATGATCGCGGTGACCTGTTCCTTCGTCAATGGTTCGTCGAAGGCTTCCGATCCGCCGGTTGCACCACCAAACGTGCTGGCGTTGGGTAGCGAGGCAATCGCCACACCGGCTTGCGTCAGTGTGTCTTCGCCGTCGTAGATCGCCTGCGTGAAGGCGGGAAGGTCGTCACGGCTGTTACCCGTGATCCATCCTTTCTTTCCACGCAGTCGACGCACCTCGGCCGCATGACGCGCTTCCACGGTGTGGATGGCGAGCGCGGCGTTGAGGATGTTCTTCTCCGTCATGAGACGACCGACCTGCCCTTTGTACGCGCGCACGCCGGTGTCTTCGAACGCCATGGCGAGCGCCTTGAAAGTTTCGTACTGCGTGGCGCCAAAGTTGAAACCCGCGAGTGCGCCCTTGGCGGTGTAGTCGAAGGTGGGTTTGGCCACCGGCGTGGCACCACGCGCCGCGATGAGACCCTGCAACGCCGTCACGTGCGCAACTTCATGATCGCGAATGGTGCCGAACAGTGTGCGGTCTTCCGTGGGAATGAGTCCCGACGCGGCCACACCACGCGTGTAGAAGTCGGCTTCCAGATGCTCCAGCAGCAGCGCGAACTGCAACACATCCAGGACATCGGCAGGATCGGCGGCGCGCATGGCGCTCTTCGTCGAATAGATGGGCATCGTTCGATCCTCAACCGTTGTTGTTGGGGCCCTGCACAAACGCCGTCGGGGCGTTGGCGAAGCCAAGCTTGTCCACCACAAATCCCTGCGCCGCCGCTGCGACCTTGGATGGACTGAACACGTCATCGAACGCGGTGGGAGAAAACGCGCTCGACTTGGGTGAGATCAAATCACGAATGGCCGATGCATGACGAGCCTCGACAGAGACGATCTTGCCGGCGATGGTGAGATTGGCCGCACTGGTGAGGTACTGCCCCGCACCGTTGTAGGCGGCCACGCCCAGATCTTCGAACGTGCGCGCGGTGGTCAACACCGACGTGCGATCGTCGAAGTTCACATTCGGATACGACGTGGTGAGTGTGAAACCGTTGCTGGCACCCAGGGCGGCTTTCAGGAACTCCCGATGCGCAATCTCGTGATTGCGGATGTCGGTGAGCAGTGTGCGTTCGGCGGCCGGAATATTCGAACTGCTGAACCGGTCAACGACACGTGTGTAAAAATCCGCCTCAAGCTGTTCGAGCGCATAGGCGAACTGCAGGACGGCGATATCGCCCTTGGCAAAATCGATGGTGAGGGCGTTGCCGCTGCCCGGTGGGGTTGGGCCGGTCATGCCGTCGTTGTCGTCGGAGCATGCGGTGAGCATGCCAGGCAAAAAGACAGCAGCTCCGCCCACCGCCATCAGCCGGAGCAGGTCCCGGCGAGTACGCGGAGTCGCGAGCAGGCCGGCGTCGGCGATATGCAGTGCAGGACGTTGAGCCATGGAATCCTCCAGACATGGAGTGATTGGGTCGATCGGACCCATGGCTACGTGCACGGCGTTCGTGCTGGATTCATTCCTGCGCGCCGTATTCGGGCTCGCGGTGTGTTGCAGCTCACATAGGCGGTGCCACGAACCGCTTGGACGCCTGCTCGTAACTGTGCGCCAGTGCCAACAATCTGGCATCGCTGCCTGGCAATCCTACGAATGACAGATTGCCTGCCGGCAGTCCCTGCGCATCGTATCCCGCCGGCACCGACACCTCGGGCAAGCCCAGCGTATTGCCATACCCCAGTGTCGTGCGCACGTCGGGCCATCGATCGCTGGCCAGGGGCGCGCCGAAGGGCATGGTGGGATACACCATCGCGTCGAAGCGTTGTGCCTGCATGGCAGCGGCAAGCTGGGCCACGACGGTCTCACGTGACTTGAGAAACGACCGACTGGCGGCATCCTGTTCGTACGGCTGCTCCATCTGCAGGGCCATCGCTTCCCACGTCTCCGGCAACACATCATAGAACGCGCGATAGGCGGTGAGTCCGCGACGTACCATCGCACGCGCATCGTCGAGTGAGCCACCCTGCGCTTCGACCTGGCCGGCGAAGTACCGCAGTAGTGCGTTGGCCGTGGGCGCGGGAGCATTGGCGTTCGGTTCCACATCGCCACGCGCTTTCGAGGCGGCCGACATCTGTTCCTGCACCGACGCGCGGTTCACCGGAGACGTGAACGGTTCCACGATGGCTCCGGCCGCAACGCAATCGGCCATAGCCCGATCGAAGATCTGCACGGTGTCCGGTCGCATCTGCGCGCGCGGTACATGGAACTCCACCAGCCCGAGCCGCGCACCACGCAGTGCTTCGCCGCGCAACGCGGCCAGTGCACCCCGGGTATGCGGCGTCGTGAGAGCCAGTCCATCCGACGCGTCGGGGCCAGCGATGGCGTCGAGCATCAACGCGGCATCGGCCACCGAGCGTGCCAATGGTCCATGCGTATCGAGCACGGGCCACGTGGGAATCACGCCAGTGCGTGGCACCAGTCCGAAGGTCGGCTTCACACCCACCACGCCGCTGAACTGCGCGGGAATACGATTCGAGCCGCCGTCATCGGTGCCCAGCGCGGCAAACGCAGCACCGCAGGCGACCACCACGGCCGAACCCGCACTCGAGCCACCCGGCGTGCGCAACCCAGCCTGATCGTGCGGATTGCGCACCTGCCCACTCAACGAGCTGGTCCCATTGCCACGATACGCAAAGTCATCAGCGACCGTCTTGCCCAGCAATACCGCGCCGGCCGCGCGCAGCCGCTGCACTTCGAGCGCGTCACGTTGCACCACCTGCGGAAAGAGTTGTGCCCACGCGGCACTCGATGCCGTGGTAGGCAATCCTTTCATATCATAGATCGACTTGGCAAACAGCGGCACACCATCGAGTGGGCCGCGTAACGCCCGTTGCCGAAGTCGGGCGTCCGACGCCCGCGCTTCTTCGAGTGCGGAGTCGGCCAGCAGATCGATCGCGTGCAATGTGGTGCTCAGGCTCCGGCACCGGTCGAGCGCCCGCGTGGTGATCTCCACCGCCGTGTAACTCCCTCGCGCACGCCCCGCCTGATACGCCACGATGCTACCGCGCAGTGGGTCATCCTGCGCCACGGGATCGACGTTCAGCAGATCCATCAGATGGTCCGCCAGGCGTTCCGCCGTGTGTGGGCCGCGTGATGACGTCGGCAACCACGAGAGGCCGAAGAGGGCGCCCAAATGGGCAAGAGTATCACGACGGGAAGCCATCGCACGTCAGCAGGCAGAATGGGACGGTCCGGACAACACGCCGGGAGCAGCAGGACCTGCATACGAGAACCCGGTGGCGGCCCTTCGTAAAGGTCTGCATCGGCTCGTCATTGGCCGAGGCACTCGTTTCGACATTGCCCTCCCGCGCACCAATCCCGAAAATTGCAGTATGCCCGACAACTCTGGTCCCGACCACGCCCCCTTGGAGCCCAAGGACTCCCTCGGCCGCCGCGATATGCTTGGTGTGCTGGGGGGCGCGGCGCTTTCCCACTGGATGGGTACGACGCCAGCGGAACACACCACGCCGCTCTTTGTGCGAGACGTGAGCGCCTCTCCGCCGGGCATGCCCAGTCAGCCGCCGGTATTTCCGCGCAAAGCCGACTTTGCCATCGAAGATGGCGCCACCTATCTCAACGCGGCATACACCCACCCGATCCCGCGCGTTTCCGTGGATGCGGCACGCATCGCGGCCGAGAAGCGCGGGCTGATGCGCGGAGCGATCCCCGCGCCGAGTGGCACCCCAACGCCACGTGCGTTGTTCGCGCAGCTCATCAACGCCAAACCCACGGAGATCGCGCACGTCTCGAGCACCAGCGCCGGCGAAAATCTCGTGGTGCGCGCTCTCGAACTCGATCATCGCCGCGATGGCAATGTGGTGACGGATGGTCTGCATTTCGAAGGGGCGCTCATGAACCTCAATGAGCTGCGGAAGCGCGGACTCGATGTGCGAATCGCGCGTCCCACGGCGGACGCCCGTATCGACCTGCGTGATCTCGAACGGCTCATCGATCGGAACACGAAGCTGGTGGAGATCACGGCGACTGCCATGTACAACGGCTTTCAGCATGATCTCAAGGCCGTGGCCGATATGGCACACGCCAATGGCGCGCTGGTGTATGTGGACATCGTGCATGCCGCCGGCGCCGAGCCGCTGGATGTGCATGCGAGTGGTATCGACTTCGCGGCGTGTTCGAGCTTCAAGTGGTTGATGGGCGATTTTGGACTCGGCTTCCTGTACGCACGCGAAGCCATCTGGGATCGCCTCGTGCGGCCGGTGGCGAGCTACTACCAGGCCGCGGCCATCGACCAGCATGTGCCCCCCTACATGCCGGCCGGCGCCTACGAAGCGGTCACGTACGAATTCGCGCGCAGTGCGGCGGGTTTCTTCGAGATGGGCTCACTCACCGGCAGCAGTGAAGTGGGCGTGGCCTTGCTTGCGAGCTCGCTCACCTATGTGCAGGCACTGGGTGTGGCCAACATTCAGGCGCATCGTGCGCCGCTCATTCGCAAGCTGCAACAGGAGATGCCGCGCCTCGGCTATCGGGCCATGACACCGTTGACGTCCACCGGTGGCATCGTGACATTCGCGAAACAGGGACTCATGGAAAGCGAAGTGCCCAAGCGTCTGGCCGCGGCCAAGATCAACGTGCGGTTGGCGCCACACTGGTTGCGCATCTCACCATCGGTGTACAATGACATGGCGGACATCGAACGCCTGTTGGGCGCACTCAGTTGATGCCGCGCCGCCTCGGTATTCATACCTAACCCCAGCGAGAACATCATGTCGCGTGTGCGTTCCCTGCTCCGTCTCGAAGCGGTTGCCCTGCAGCCCGACCTCGCCCTGTTGCTGTTGCGCGTGTGGTTCGGCCTGTCGCTCTGCGTGCTGCATGGGTGGGGCAAGATCGGCCGCCTGTCGGCTGATCCGGTGCAGTTTGCCGATCCGTTTGGTCTGGGCATGGGGCCTTCATTGGCACTCGCCGCCGCGGCCGAAGTTGTTGGTGCCCTGATGGTGGTGATCGGGCTGGCCACGCGCTGGGCCGCATTGGGTGTGATCGTCACCATGGCTACGGCCTTCTTCTTCGCACACGGTGGCAAGCTGACCGGCGAAGGCAATGGCGAGATGCCGTTCCTGTTCCTCGGGGCATTCCTGGCCATCTTCCTGGCCGGCCCGGGGCGCTTCAGCGTCGACGACAAGCTGAAGTAACACGCCCCATCGTGGGCTCGGCCACCGCGTTGTGAAACTCTGAAACCGGCAGTGCGCCTATCGCGTGCTGCCGGTTTCTACTGGGGTATCGGTCTGGCTGCCCCACTCGGTCCAACTGCCGTCGTACACGGCCACCTGCTTTGCGCCGGCCACCTCGAGTCCCAGTGCCACTGCGCATGCCGTAATGCCACTGCCGCAACTGCACACGATGGGCGCATCGAGATTCACACCGGCATCCGCGAAGCGTGCGCGCAACACATCCGGTGACAGCATCTCACCATTGGCGCCCACCAGCGATGCATAGTGTGCGTTCTTTGCGCCTGGGATATGTCCGCCTCGCACACCGGCACGCGGTTCTGCTTCTTCCGCGGAGAAACGGCCTGGTGAACGCGCATCCACGACCTGCTCGGCGTGTGATTCCACGTTGGCGCGCATGCTCGAGATGTCGCGCCACCGCGCCGCGTCCACGTGCGGCACAAAGGTCGCTGGCACCGGCGTGGGCACAGCATCACTGACCGGTCGGCCTTCAGCGCGCCACTTCACGAAGCCGCCATCGAGCACCGCCACCGCATCATGCCCGAGTGCACGCAGCATGTACCACAGGCGGGGCGCACTGAAGTGCTGTCCCGATCCGTCGTAGACCACAACTGCGTGTGTATTGCCGATGCCCAATGCCGACAGCTTGCTGGCCAGCGTCTCGGGTGACGGCAATGTGTGCGGATACGGCGCCGCCTCGTCGCTCAGCCAGTCGATATCGGCATACACTGCGCCGGGAATGTGCGCCGTGCCAAAATCCACACCGCCTTTGCGACCCGAAGCGGCCATGTACCAGCTCGCGTCCACAATGCGGAGTGCGGGGTGATCGAGATGATCGGCGAGCCATGCGGTGCTCACCAGCGGTGTCGGAAGCGAGATCGAGGAGGTCATGTCTGGAAGCAACCTCCGGGACCCGATGACCTCAAGCCATGGCCGTCGAGATCGGGATCACCGCCGCTTCCATCTGTCCTGAGCGCCGCATTGCCTCCTGGGCCTGGGCTTCACGGACCTGTCGGAGTCCACTCTGGATCATGCCCAGCACCAGCAGCCATGTAGCTGCCCCGAGCACCATGAACTTGCCATAGTAGCCCACAATCGGCAGGGCGACGTTGGCGTTCCAGGTCATATGCAACACCATGCAGACGCCGAGCACGCGCAGAAATCGGGGATCGGAGAACATCGACCGATCGAACGGCTTGTCTTCACGCACGCGCCAGAGTGCCGCGCCGGTGAGTCCCGTCCACAGCACATGGCCACCCAGCAACGTGAGCACCCCGCGATGCAGAATGGTGTCGCGCATGGCCACATCACCACCGGGTCCCAGCGCCGCGCGCAACGCGTACCCGGCCGACTCGAAGATCGCAAAGCCCGCACCCACCGTGGCGCCCAGCAGCAGGCCGTTGAGTGTCCAGCGAAACCGTTTGTCGCGCACCACCAGCAACAGTGTGAGCACCTTGCCGGTCTCTTCCACGATGCCCGCGCTCGCTGCGCCCAGCCAGTTGGACAATCCGGCTGTCAGGTCGAAGAGAAACAGCGACACGATGATCGAAACGAGGCCACCGGTGAGCAACAAGCGGATGACCTGATACAACGAAACGTTGCGTGGAACATTCACTTCGAAGAAGAACAGCAGCAGCGAGAGGGGCATCGCCACCGAACCGATCATGATCAGTCCGGGAATGAGATTCACGTTGTGGAAACGATCCCACGCGAAGAGAAATCCCCAGTACAGCATGAGCGAGAGAATGCACACGCGCACGAAGACCCAGGGGCGGGGCCAGCGACTGTCGATTTCCCCGAGCTGCGGTGTGGTGAGTGCTGTGCCGACCGTGAAGTTCGCCTCGATCTCACTGTCTTCGTGCGCCTTCGTGACATCGGCGAACATCTCCCGCGCGTTCCATTCCCCCGGCTTCTCGATGCCTGCGGCATTCGACAGGTGATCGCCCATGCGACTCACGAAGTCGAACACCGATACCGGGGTCGTGGTGACGTGCACTTCCCAGAGTGATCGCCCGATACGCACCTGCTGTCGGGCACGGGCTACGACGGTGGATGCCGCATGTCCGTCCACATACAGCGGCAGCGTCCCCAGCGCGTCGATGCGTACCTGCTGACCATCGAGCCGGATGCGGGCGAATGCCCCTACGACTTCCGGGTCATCGCTCAGCACGGCGCAATCGGCCGAGGTGCCGAGTTGCACCGGTGTGGCGCCGACGAGGATGCGTTTGTGCAGGTCCGGTCCGGCAATACACACGAGCAGGTGTGTGCCGGTGACCGATCCTGGTGCCGCGGACGCGGCGGGGCGGCCGGAGGGCGTGTGCCCGCCTTCCGGGGCGGTATCGATGGGATCCATGCTCACGATGCTGCAGCCCCTCGGCTGCACCGGCAAGTCAGCGTGGGTCCGCGGGCCCGGTGGGAGGCCTGCAGTTGCCTGCAGGAGCCCGCAGGCCATGCGGTTGAGGTCGCCAAGAGGCGGCATTCCGGAAACTGTCTGTACCGAAGTGTACGGGAGGCCAACTCCGCATTAATCCCGACTTGAACGCTCGGTGATGCAGTGTTTAAGTGCAAAGGTATTTCTTGAGAATTCGTCTCAAGTAGCGAAACCGGGAACCCGCCCTCTCGTGTCCAACTCTCCACGCACCCGCGTCGCGGCCGCCATGGCCGCGACTCTCCTGGTGCCTGCACTGGCCTCCGCCCAGCAGCAGGGCACCACTTCACGTCCCGCCCAATCCCTGTCGCAAGTGGTGGTTTCTGCGTCAGGAACAGCACAGCAGCGCGTCAGTGCACCAGCATCTATCACGGTTCTATCCCGGGAAGAGATGCTGCGGTAGCGCAACTCGAGCCTCGCCGAAGCGCTGCGGACCATCGAAGGCGTGGACGTGGGCGACACGCAAGGCAAAACCGGCGGACTCAACATCAGTATCCGCGGTATGCCCAGCGACTACACGCTGATCCTGATCGACGGCCGCCGGCAGAACACCGCCGGGTCCATCACGCCAAACGGCTTCGGCGAGACTTCGACCAGCTTCCTGCCGCCGGTCTCGTCCATTGAGCGCATCGAGATCATCCGCGGTCCGATGGCGACGCTGTACGGCTCCGATGCCATGGGTGGCGTGATCAACATCATCACCCGCAAGGTGGCCCGGCGCTGGGAAGGCTCGATGAGCTCCGATGCCACTATCCAGGAAACGGCAGGCTTCGGCAACATCTACGGCTCCACCCTGTACGCCACCGGTCCGCTGGTCGCCAACAAGCTGTCGATGGCCTTGCGCGGCAGCTTCACGGGCCGCGCCGAATCCAAGCTCCAGCCCACCGGAGAAGTGGGAGCCACCACGGCCATCAGCACGCGCGGTCCGAGCCCAGTCGGCTCCAATGTGCATTCGCTGGGTGGTCGCCTGACCTGGCTGCCGTCGTCCCGCCATGAAGTGGCGCTGGACGTGGACATAGCCCGTCAGAGCTACGACAACGACCAGGCGCAGCTTGGCACGCTCGATCGCCCCGACCTCACGCCGCCCACGTTCAATGGCTACGCGTCGTCGATGCATTTCAATCGTGATCAGTATGCACTCTCGCACAACTGGCGCCTCGGACGCGGCCGGCTCGAGTCGAGCCTGATGCACAACTTCACCGGCACCATCGGTCGCACGTTGCCCAGTGGGACGCCGGGTGGTCCGCCGGGCAGCGGCGCGCCCAACAAGCCGGCCGGTGCGCCACGCACGCTCGAGTCCACGAGCAATGTGTTCGACACGCGCTATGTGTCGGTGCTGGGCAGCCACCTGCTCACCGTGGGCGGACAGTTCTGGGCCGCGAAGATGGTGGACGGTGTGGCGCTCGATCCGTTCGAACAGACGCAGTGGTCGGTGTTTGCCGAAGACCAGTGGTCGCTGCCGGGCAACGTCGCACTCACGCTCGGTGTGCGTCGCGATGAACACGACGCGTTCGGTCAGCACACCTCACCGCGTGCCTACGCCGTGTGGCGGGCGTTGCCCAAGCTGAGCATCAAGACAGGTGTCAGCGCAGGCTACAAGACGCCGCGTCTCGAGCAGCTCGTGGACGGTATCATCGGCTTCACTGCACAGGGACGTACCGCCACGATCGGCTCACCGGGACTGCGTCCCGAGACGAGCGTGAGCAGTGAGTTCGGGCTGTACTACCAGGGCGGGAACGGCTTCGACGCCAGTGTGTCGGCGTTCAACAATGAATTCCGCGACAAGATCACCTCGGGCACACCGGTGGCGAACTGCACCTTCGCCGGCGCGCCGAACCTGCCGGGCTGCGTGAACTACGGCAGCTTCCCCACGCAGGAATCGTTCGGCCAGAGCATCAACGTCGACAAGGCCGTCACGCGGGGTATCGAGACGAATGTGCGTGCCCCCCTGATCGCGGGTTGGGCGATCACCACGAACTACACGCATACGAGCAGCGAGCAGCTCAGCGGTCCGAACAACGGCTTCCCCCTCGGCAACACGCCCAAGCACATGGTGAACGGTCGTGTGTTCGGGGCGATCGGCAGCCGGCTCGACGGCTGGGTGAGCGGTGAGTATCGCAGCGCCCGCACGCGTCGCATGTCGGCTGGTGCCAACCCCGCCGCCGATGCCCTCGGCGACTTCCGCGCCTACAGCCTGTTCCATCTGGGCGGATCGGTGCGCGTGATGCGTCAATTGTCCCTGCGTGCGTCGGTGAACAACCTGCTCAATACCGACTTCCTCGAATACGCGGCGTACCGGAGTGGCACGCAGACGTTGTACACCAACCTGTACAACAACCATCAGGAAGGTCGTCGTCTGTGGCTGTCCACCACGATCGAGTTCTGATTCCGACGTTGTGTGATGTAGTAGCGAGAGGGTAGCGGAGACTCAGCTCTGTGGCGACCCAGGCCAGAGGTCGCCATAGAGTTGCGGTCCGCACGTCTGACAAATGCTGTGACTGAATGTCGCGTTGGAGCGTTCCGAGACAAACGTTTCCACCGCTTCCCAGTAGCCTCGGTCGTCGCGCACCTTCTTGCAGTTGGCGCAGATCGGGATGAGGCCGGACAACGTGCGCACTTCGGCGAGCGCCGTGCGCAACTCTTCGTTGAGTGACGCGAGTTCGGCATTGGCGGCGGCCAAGGCGGCCACGCGGGCCCGTTCGCGTCTCTGGTGGTACACCAGCAGGAGCAGCAGTGCCGATACGAGCGCGAGAATGATGCTGCCCATGATGACGGTGCTGCGCTGGCGCGAGATCACCACCTGCTGTTCCTCGCCACGCGCCTGCAATTGCACATTGGCCCGCAGGGCGGCGTCCGTCTCCGAACGGGCTTCACGGGCTGCGATGCGCAGCGCGGCGTCCTGATCGAAGATGGTGTCGCGCAGTACACGATAGGCGCGCAGGTATCCCACGGCTGCACGTGCGTTGCCGGAACTGTATTCGAGCTCCGAGAGATGGTCGAGCGCGGCGAGGGCGATGATGCGTTGGCCCACGATACGCGAGAGGGCGAGTGATTCGGTGAACTGGGCGCGCGCCTTGGCGGCATTGCCCAGAAGCACACTGGCTTCGCCCAGGTACAGCAGCGCGCGGGCGCGGGCGCGGTCACTGCGGCGATCCACGGCCGAAGCCAGCACGGAATCGAGGATGGTGTTGGCCTCCGCCGCGCGCCCTTCGCGCAACAACAAGGCGCCGGTGCTGACGGCGTTGAACTCCCAGCTTTCCACGGAATCGGCGCGCGAGGTGCGTCCCATGGGCAGCTCGTACGCCCCGATGGACTGATCGATGAGTCGTCGGGCGTCGACCAGGTTGCCGCGGTCGATTTCCAGCATGGCGAGGCTGTTGAGCGCGTAGCCCAGCGCGGCCGCTCCTGCCGGGACACCTTCAGCCACCCGGGTGGCTTCCTGCAGCGTCACCCGCGCGCGCTCCAGTTGCCCCCAGTCGTGATAGACCTTGCCGATATTGGTGAGCGTGCGGGCGAGGCCCATGCTGTCGCGGGAGACACGGCGCATGCGCAGCGCCTGCACAAAGGCTTCGAGGGCCGGCTCGTAAATGCCGAGTTGGTAGTACGACGCGCCGAGGCCGTTGTACACGCGGGCGAGTTCGGTGGGGTCGTCGAGGCGACGGCGTACGACGAGCGCCGAATCGAGGTAGACCAGTGCGCTGTCGTAGAAGTTGCGCGCCCAGAAGGTGATGCCGATCCGGTAGTGTGCGTTGGCGAGTGTCACGGAATCGTCGCTCTTGCGCGCGAGCGCGACGGCCTCGTGATAGTACCGCATAGCCGGTACGGGCTGGTCGCGTTCGATCCGCTCACCCAGCCGGAACACCGAATCGGCCTTGGCGGATCGCGGCTTGGCCGGTTGGGTGCTCAAGGGGGCAGCCGCCGCGGTTCCCGCCGGAGCGGACCCCGCGGGCTGCGCCCGACCCGTCGTCGGCAGGGACAGCAGCCAGAGCAACGACAACAGCGGGGAGACGGCCGGCAGCCGGCGAATGCAGCGCCATGCGCGTCCACCCCGGAGAGATCCGAGATCTACCATGGATCAATGTATGGCGACGTGCAGTCCATTTGGCACGGTGCCTCCGTCCGCGGAGGGACCGTGATACCTTCCAAGGCTGTTCCGCGAGCTCACTGAACGTCCAGAGAACTTCCCGTGGCCAACATCCTCCAGCGTCTTCCCATCGGTGAAAAGGTCGGCATCGCCTTCTCCGGTGGTCTCGATACCAGCGCCGCGCTCCACTGGATGCGCGCCAAGGGCGCCGTCCCGTACGCCTACACCGCCAACCTCGGCCAGCCGGATGAGTCCGACTACGAGGAGATCCCGCGCAAGGCCATGGCCTACGGTGCGGAAAAGGCGCGGCTCGTTGAATGCCGGTCGCAGTTGGTCGCCGAGGGGCTGGCGGCGCTGCAGTGTGGTGCCTTCCACGTGAGCACGGCCGGGCAGACCTATTTCAACACCACGCCGCTCGGCCGCGCGGTCACGGGCACGATGCTGGTGGCCGCGATGCGGGAAGACGACGTCAACATCTGGGGCGACGGCAGCACGTTCAAGGGCAATGATATCGAGCGGTTCTACCGCTACGGTCTGCTCACCAATCCGAACCTGCGTGTGTACAAGCCGTGGCTGGACCAGCAGTTCATCGACGAACTGGGCGGCCGTACGGAGATGGCGGAGTACCTCATCGCCAGCGGGTTCGAATACAAGATGTCCGTGGAAAAGGCGTACTCCACCGACTCCAACATCCTCGGTGCGACGCACGAGGCGAAGGACCTCGAATTCCTGAACAAGGGCATGCACATCGTGCACCCGATCATGGGTGTGGCGTTCTGGCGTGACGAGGTGAAGATCGAGAAGGAGACGGTGACCATCCGCTTCGAGGAAGGGTACCCGGTCTCGATCAACGGGCGGGAATTTGGCAGTGCGCTCGAGCTGTTCACCGAGGCGAACGTGATCGGTGGTCGCCACGGACTCGGTATGTCCGACCAGATCGAGAACCGCATCATCGAGGCGAAGAGCCGCGGCATCTACGAGGCCCCGGGCCTTGCGCTGCTGTTCATCGCTTACGAGCGCCTGGTGACGGGCATTCACAACGAAGACACGATCGAGCAGTACCGCATCAACGGCAAGAAGCTTGGCCGTCTGTTGTATCAGGGCCGCTGGCTCGACCCGCAGTCGCTCATGCTGCGGGAAAGTGCTCAGCGTTGGGTGGCCAAGGCCGTCACCGGCGAAGTGACCGTCGAACTGCGCCGCGGCAACGACTACTCCATCATGGACACGTCGAGCGCGAACCTCACGTACAAGCCTGAGCGCCTCACGATGGAAAAGGGACAGGAGTACTTCTCCCCGCTCGATCGCATCGGCCAGCTCACGATGCGCAACCTCGACATCATCGACACGCGCGACAAGCTCTCCATCTACGTGTCGGCTGGCCTGCTGCGTGGCAGCAGCACCACCGGCGTCCCGCAGCTCCCAAGCGGCAGCGACGAGTAGTCGACGGCACGCGCGAACCAGTTCGCGTTGTCATGAAGCCCGGTGCGTCCGATTGGTGACGCACCGGGCTTCGTGTCTTGGTAGATCTGTTGATCCGCAGGCGCAGATTTACAGCGGGGGGAACACAGAGCACGCAGAAACAGAGCGGAGTGCACAGATACAACAAACAAAAAATAATTGTATCGCGATCGCATGACCTGTCGCGTCCTGAATAACGTCTACACATCCTCTCACCTGTGGAGATGTGCTAACGTATGGAACGCAGCCGTCGCCAGTTTAGTCCCGAGTTGAAGCAACGGATTGTCGAAGAGCTCGAAGCCGGGCACCTGTCGGTGCGGGAAGCGGCCCGGACCGTGCAGACCAGCGCGGCGATGGTGCATCACTGGCTGGAGGAGTTCGGGCGGTATCGACCGAAACGGGATGTCGTGGAGGTGGTGATGAAGAGTGAACAGGAGCGCATTGCCGCGCTCGAGAAGGCGTTGGCCGAGGCGCATCTGACCCTCCAGGTCTACGACGAGCTCATCACCCAAGCGAACCGCGTGTACAAGACCGATCTAAAAAAAAGCTTTGGTACAACACCGCGCGGGCCTGTTGCGACGAGCGGGCCCTCCCCGTCCGGGCCGTCTGCGCGCGCCTCGGACGCACCCGCGACGCGTACTACAAACGTGCGGCCCGCGTCGGGGGCGGGGAGCGCGGGGCGTCGAAAGCGGTAGTGCTCGCGCAGGTGGCCGTGGTGCGCGCGGCACAGCCCCGCGTCGGGACGCGGAAACTGCACACCCATTTGGCCGCCGCCGGCGTGGCCGTCGGTCGTGATCGGCTCTTCACGTGGCTGCGGGCGGCGGCGGCGCTCGTGCCGCGCAAGCGGCGGCGGACGTTTACCACGTATTCGAAGCACGGGTATGTCGTGGCGCCGAATCGCTTGAAGGACGCGGAGATCACGGGACCGCGTCAGGCGGTCGTGAGCGACAGTACGTATCTGCGCCTCGCGCCCGATCGCTTCGCGTATTTGTTTCTCGTCACCGACGTGTATGCCCGCCGCATCGTCGGCTGGCATCTGAGCCAGGATCTCTCGCACCACAGTGCGCTGCAGGCGCTCCACCACGCGATCCAGACGATCGGCGCGGCCGATGGCGTGCTGCATCATTCGGACCGCGGGAGTCAGTACTGCTGTCACGCGTATCGCCGGGCTCTCGCCGCCGCGCGCTTGCTACCCAGCATGACCGATGCGAATCACTGCTATCAGAACGCCATCGCCGAACGCGTCAATGGGATCTTGAAAGACGAATTTGATCTCGACGCGATCTTCCCGTCTCTCCCAGCGGCTCAGCGGGCCGTCGCCGACGCCATTCACCGCTACAACACCGTCCGCCTCCACGGGAGTCTCCAGCTGCAGACCCCCGCACACGTATTCACGCACGCAGCCTGAGTCCGACCAAGTCCCTCATCTCGTGTAGACAAATTCTAGGACTAGACAGTATCTGTGCTTTCTGTTCCATTTCTGTGTGCTCTGTGTTCCCCCCGCTGTACCCAACACGCGTGGAGGACAACAATGACCCAAGGCCTGTACGCCGATCTCACATACGAAGTGATCGGGGCGTTCTATGACACATACAACGCACTCGGTTGGGGATTCGCCGAGCAGGTGTATGCCAATGCGATACCGCTCTATCTTGCCGATCGTGGCATCGCGTTTCAGCGGGAGGTACCGCTGCAGGTGCGCCTGCGTGATCAACTGCTCGGGGAATTTCGCGCTGACCTGATTGTCGAGGACAAGGTGATCGTCGAGCTCAAATCCTGCGAACGCATTGTCGCGGCACATGAAGCGCAATTGATCAACTATCTCCGGGCCACCACCTACCAACTCGGCCTGCTGTTCAACTTCGGCCCCAAGCCGGAGCGGCGTCGGCTCATCTGGACGCCTGCATACAAAGCACTCAAAGACGGCGACGCATCACGCATCGACCGAGTGTGGCGGTAGACAGCGGGGGAACACAGACAGCACAGAAACAGAGCCGACAACACAGATACAAACAAAAAGAGCAGCGGTCGTGCGTGGGTCCATATCTGTGCTCTCTGTATTGTTCCCGCGTGCTCTGTGTTCCCCCCGCTGTACCCCCAATTCTATCCGTCAGGCGATGTACGACATGACAGCGCCCTGCGCGTCGCGCACGAGCATGATCTTGCCATACGGGCTGTCGAGGGGACCTTCCAGGAACGTACCACCATGCTGTTGCCAGACGGCATCGGCACGCGTGAGGCTGTCGACGGAAAAGTAGACCATCCAATGTGGTGGTGTTGCTGACTGCTGGTCGATCTGCACCACACCCGCCACCGCCGGGTTGCCATCGTGCAGCGTGTAGTACTCCATGCCCGGAGCATCGAGCTTCTCGGCCCGCAAGCCAAAGAGATTGGCGTAAAATGCCGCGTTGGCCGACGCGCGCGTGGAGTACGCCTCGCACCACGCCATTGCCCCCGGCTCCCCTTCCACGCCGGCGCCATGAAATTCGGTGCCTTGCCACAGACCGAACATGGCGCCGTCGGGATCGGTGCAGAGCGCCATGTGTCCCTGTGCTGGTACTTCCATCGACGGTGCGGTCACCGAGCCGCCCAAGGCCAGCACCCGCTCGATGGTGGAAGCGATGTCGGACACGCCGAAGTAGGCCGTCCAGCCCACGGGCGCATCGGGCATCACGGGCGCCAGAGCGGCGGCGGCGTGACCATCGGGCGTGAAGGCGATGGTGTAGTGGCCGAGCTCTTCACCCAGATCGAGGTAGCTCCAGCCAAACAGGTCACTGTACAGCGCCTTGGCCGCCGCGAGATCGCTGGTGGCCAGATCGAACCAGACCGGCCGGTTGATCTGCGGCGACGTGATGTGGGGCATGGCGTGAACCTCGTGAAGTGTGTGGGAGCCGTCACCGATACCTTGCGGATCTATCGCGAAACCGTTCCCGTCGCAAACATTCCAGTCTGTTGGTGTATTCTGTTCCCGCCTGGCGTTCCCATTCCCCGGCCCGCTGCTGTGCGCGGTCCATCGGACGCCTGCTCGAAGCCGGGCTTGCCCGGTCCCACCAGTTCCACTGATCAGGAGTGACGGATGACGCGTCTCACGAAGGGCGCCGGCACGGCCGTCGTAGCGGCCCTTGCACTGGCGATGATCCCCCAGCTCGTCCACGCCCAGGACGACAAGTCGAATGCTGTGAAGGGCGGCATCCAGGTGAGCGGCTGGAAGGGCAAGGTCGATGACAAGGAAGCCAAGGCCGGCCTGACTGTCGACAGTGCCAAGTTCATCACCATGGGCCCCGGCCTGCACGCCACCACCGGCCCGGCCACGACCTACTGGAACCCCACCATGGTCGGCAAGGGTGACTACGTCGTGAAGGCGACGTTCACCGAACGCGAGTACATGGGGCTCAACAGCCATCCGCATCCGTACGGCGTCGTGATTGCCGGCAACGATATGGGCACGGACAACAACAGCTACCTGTACTGTGCGGCGTACGGCAACGGCAACTTCATCGTACGCGGATTCGGACCTACCCCGTTCCAGATGAACGGCCCGCGTGGTGGTGCCAACGACGCCGTGCACAAGGCGGAAGCGAAGGGCAAGCCGGTCACGCAGGAAGTCGCGCTGCAGGTGAAGGGTGACAAGGTCTCGTGCATCATCAACGGCACCGAAGTGGCCAGCTACAGCAAGGCGGAGCTCGTGACGGCCGGGAAGCTCAAGAGCACCGACGGTGCGGTGGGCTTCCGCATGGCGCACAACACCGACGCGCATATCGCCGGCTTCAGCCTCGGCAAGCCGTGAGCGCATCCGATACGGCCACGCGCACGAAATTGCGCGTGGCCGTGTTCGGCGTCGGCGCAGTAGGCGGGGTGTTCGGCGCACGACTGGCACAGGCCGGACACGATGTGTGGTTCATCGCACGAGGCGCCACTCGCGACGCGCTGCGGGCGAACGGTCTCCGTCTCGACAGTGTCGACGGAGATCTGCATCTCGAGCAAGTACAGGTGACGGATGATCCGTCACAGGTCGGCCCCGTCGATGTCGTGCTTGTCGGCGTGAAGGCCACCCAGGTGACTGGCGTTGCGCCCTCGATGCGCGCGCTACTCGGCCCCAACACCGTGGTGATCCCACTGCAGAATGGCGTGGAAGCGAGCGTACGGCTCGCCGACGCATTGGGTGCAGAACACGTGCTCGAGGGACTGTGCCGTGTGATTGCTGCACAGGCCGGCCCCGGACATATCCGCCATCCCGCGGTGACACCGGTGCTCGAGTTTGGCGCTCGTCAGGGGTCCACGCTTCCCGAAGCGACGGCGGCCATGATCCCCGTGGTGGCCGACGCGATGCGTGGGGCAGGCATCAACACCCTCGTGCCGGCCGATATGACCACCGCACTGTGGGAGAAATTCCTGTTCATCGAGCCCATTGGTGTAGTGGGTGCGGCCTCTCACCAGCCGTACGGCACCGTACGATCTGTGCCGGAAACACGTGCGCTCACCGACCAAGCCATCGAGGAAGTAATTGCGGTGGGCCGTGCAGTGGGCGTGCAGTGGCCAGCCGACGCCAAAGAGCAGATCTGGAAGCGCTATGACAGTTTGCCGCCAAACGAGTTCACCTCGATGGCGCGTGATCTGATTGCCGAGCGGCCGAGTGAGTTTGACGCGCAGACATCGGCCGTGGTGCGACTGGCGCGGCAGCGTGGTGTATCAACACCCGTGCATGATGTGCTGCACGCACTGTTGCTTCCCAACGTGGTTGCAACGAACTGACTCTTGCGGCGTCCTTCGAGGAGCCCGATAGTGGGCGTTCGCAGGTTTCGCTCGAGTTGTGCACACTTGTTGGTGACGCGGATCCTCGCACATGTCAGCGCTGTGCGGGGGTTCCGCGTACAGATCGTTTACAGATAGCAACGCACTCCTCCGGCCCCCTTCCCGCCGGAACGAGTGACATCAGCAGATGCGAGCGCATCCGCTGGTGTGCATGCGGCTCGACTCGCGCAGTTCGCATGAACTGCGCGCCATCCCGTCTGGAGTGGCCGGCATGAAGGTTTTACTCGCGTGGTCGGGCATTACCGCCACCGTGACTCTGGTGACATCGCTGCTTTCGCCGGCGACGTCATCATCGGCGCTGCCGTCCGATCGCGACGGCACACCCGTTACGCCTCCCCCCTCGATCGTGCGCACGGCAACCGTGCGAACGCCCACTGCTCCCGCGACCGCACCGGTCGCCGGGATCCATGGGGTGCTCGCCAGGCCGATGTATCCGACCAAGGCGAAGGCCAAGTATGGCGCGCGCGGCATCGAAATGGCCGCGCTCGATTCCACCGTCCAGCGCTACTGCGGCGCGTGTCACAACCCGCAGCGCGCGGCCCGAAGCGGTAATCTCTCGCTTCGTGGCTATTCCCTCGACTCGGCCGTATCGCAGCTCTCGGTTTCCGAGAAGATGATCCGCAAGCTGCGCACCGAGATGATGCCCCCGCCGGGATCCCGGCGCCCGGGCGGCGACACGCTGCAGGCCCTGGTGGAGACGCTGGAGCAGACCATCGACGCGATTCCGGTCAATCCGGGCACACGCGTCTTCCAGCGCCTCAACCGTCCGGAATACCAGCGCGTGGTGCGCGACCTGCTGGCGCTCGAGATCGACCCGGGTGATTGGCTGCCGCTCGACACCAAGAGCGCCAATTTCGACAACATCTCCGATGCCCAGGCGATGTCGCCGACCCTGCTCGACGGCTACCTGAATGCGGCCTCGGCCGTGAGCCGCATGGCGGTGGGTGACCGGACGGCGGCGGCGGGACAGTCGAACTATCGCATTTCGCCGTTCGTGTCTCAGCATCCCTGGGACTACGTCGAAGGCACGCCCTACGGCACACGCGGCGGTATGGTGGTGACCCATACCTTCCCGGCTGACGGCCTCTACCAGATCCGCGTGAATGTGGGCGGCGGGGTGGGTCGTCCGGTGGAAGACGTGGATGTCTCCATTGACGGCGAGCGGGTTTCGCTGCTGCACTACGACCGGGGTGTCGCCCGCAACAGCGAGTCGGCCGACTTGCCGCTGGGCGCCGACTACCTCCTGACCGAGCCCATCCCGGTGAAGGGCGGCCAGCGGAAGGTTTCGGTGGCGTTCCTTCGCAAGGCCGAGGGGCCGTACGAAGATCTGATCAGGCCGCATGACTGGTCACGGGCGTCGAGCGGCACCGGCGCCGCCGGTACCACCGAGCCGGCGTTCCTGATGGAGTTCCTGATCATGGGCCCGTCCAAGGTGACTGGCCTGTCGGACTCCCCGAGCCGCAAGGCGATCTTCACCTGCAATCCGAAGACCGCCGCAGCACAGCGCCCCTGCGCTGAGTCGATCCTGTCGCGTCTGGCCACGCGTGCCTATCGTCGTCCGCTCAACGCGAATGACCGCAAGGCGCTCATGACCTTCTATGATCGCGGGGCGGCGGCGGGCGGGGACAACGCGTTCGAGGAAGGTGTCCGGTTGGGTCTGCAGGCCCTGCTTGTCAGCCCGCACTTCATCTTCCGTATCGAGCGTGAGCCCGCCAACACGGTGGCCGGCAAGGACTACCGCATCGATGATATCGAGCTGGCGTCGCGCCTGTCGTTCTTCCTCTGGAGCACGGTGCCTGACGATCGGCTGCTGACGCTGGCGCGCCAGAAGCAGCTCTCGGTGCCGGCGGTGTACAACGCCGAAGTGAAGCGCATGCTCGCCGACAAGCGCGCCGAGGCGCTGTCGACCCGCTTCGCCGCGCAGTGGTTGCGCCTGCAGGATCTCGAGAAGGTGCATCCCGATGCCTTCCTGTTCCCGGACTACGACCAGCAACTGGCCGATGCGATGGAAACGGAAACCGAGATGTTCTTCGAAGATCTCGTGCGCAAGGACCGCAGCGTGCTCACGGCCTTCACGTCGGATTCGACGTTCGTGAACGAACGTCTGGCCAAGCACTACGGCATTTCGAACGTGGTCGGTACCCACTTCCGGAAGGTGGCCTACGCCGATGACCACCGTCGTGGTGTGCTCGGTCAGGGCAGCGTGCTGGTGCAGACGTCGCTCGGCAACCGCACATCGCCGGTGTTGCGTGGCAAGTGGGTGATGGAAGTCCTGCTCGGGACGCCGCCACCGCCGCCGCCGCCGAACGTGCCCGATCTCGAGCAGACGGCTGGTGGCAAGGAAGGCAAGCCGCTCACCACGCGTGAGCGCATGGAGATGCACCGTGAGAACCCGTCGTGCATGTCCTGCCACAACTTCATCGATCCGATCGGTCTCGCACTCGACAACTTCGACGTGACCGGCAAGCTGCGCTATCGCGAAAACGGCGCACTGCTCGACACGCGGGGCAAGCTGTATGACGGCACGCCGCTCACCACGCCGTCCGATCTGACCACGGCGCTGCTCAAGCGTCCGGTGCCCCTGATGCGCAACTTCACCGAAAACCTCATGGCCTACGCGCTCGGACGCCGCGCGGAGGACTACGACCAGCCGACGATCCGCAGCATCGAGCGTTCGGCCGCCAAGCAGCAGTACAAGATGTCCGCGTTTGTGATGGGTGTCGTGAACAGCAAGGCCTTCCACTCCAAGCGCGCCGAGCCTGTGTCGGCTGACGCGTCACACAACTGAGCCGACCCATACCGCCAGGAGCATCCAATGCAATTTCTCACTCAGAAGACTCTCGCCCGTCGCTCGTTCCTGCAGGGCATGAGCGCCACGATCGCGTTGCCGTATCTCGATGCCATGACACCGGCGGGGCAGTTCCTGTCCAAGGCCGGTGGTGCAGCGGCTACCGGTCACAAGCGTCTGGTGTGCATCGAGTCCGTGCACGGCGCCGCCGGCAGCAATACGTGGGGCGCGTCCAAGTTCCTGTGGGCGCCGGAAGGGGTGGGCAAGCAGTTCTCGCTCAACCCGGAAGGCGCGCTCATTCCGCTCGACAAGTGGCGTGACAACCTCACGATCGTGAGCAACACCGACGTGCGCATGGCCGAAGCGTTCGACGCGCCGGAAATCGGCGGCGATCACTTCCGTTCGAGCGCGGTGTTCCTCACGCAGTCGCACCCGAAGCAGACGCAGGGCTCGGATCTGTTCGTGGGCACGTCGTTCGACCAGATCGTGGCGCGCAAGATCGGTCAGGACACGCCGCTGCCGTCGATGCAGCTCTGCATCGAAAATCTCGATCAGGCCGGCGGGTGTTTCTACAACTACGCCTGCGCGTACACCGACACGATCAGTTGGGCCTCGCCCACTGAGCCGCTGCCGATGATCCGCAATCCGCGCGCGGCGTTCGACATGCTCTTTGGTGCTGGCGCGAACAACGCCGATCGTTCGGCGCGTCGCAAGGACAACGGCAGCATCCTCGACTGGGTGGTGGGCGAAATCAACTCGCTCAAGCGCGATCTGGGCGCCGCCGACCGTCGTCGTGTGGATCAGTACCTCGAGAACGTGCGCGAGCTCGAGCGTCGCATCGAGAAGGTCGAAGCCAAGAACACCAGTGGTGACGAGCGGCAGATTCCGGAAGCTCCGGCTGGTGTGCCGGACAGCTTCGAGGAGCACATGCGCCTGATGTTCGACATCCAGGTGCTGGCGTTCCAGTCGGACATGACCCGTGTGTTCTCGTTCAAGACGGGCCGCGATGCGTCGAGCCGCGTGTTCGTCGAGAGCGGTACGAACAAGGGCTTCCACCCGGCGTCGCACCATGGCGGTCGTGAAGCGGCCATCATGGAATTCAACCTGATCAACAAGTATCACGTGGCGATGCTGCCGTACTTCCTCGAGCGTCTCAAGGAAACGAAGGACGGCGACAGCAACCTGCTCGACAACACCACCATCGTGTACGGCTCGCCGATGGCGGACGGCAACGTCCACAACCACCGTCGTTGCCCGCTCATCCTGCTCAGCGGCGACCAGGCGCAGTTGCCGCGCAACACGCACCTCAAGGCACCCGACGGCACGCCGATGGCCGACGTGTTCCTGTCGCTGCTGCACAACTACGGCATCGACACGCCGAGCTTCGGCGACAGCGTCTCGCCGTTTGCACTGTACTCCAACGCCTGAGGATTTTCTGATGGACGTGCGGACTCAGTGGTCGACGCGGCTCGTAGGAGCCGCCGCGTTACTGGCGGGGACGGTGTCCCCGCTGGCAGCGCAAGACAGCAAGCCGGTGATGCGGGTATCGTCGTCGCCCAACACGGTGGCCGTGTCGTCGACGGCCATGGCGCAGGCGGCCATGCGTGGTGATATCGCGGCCGTGCGCGCGCTCATTGCGTCGCGAGCCGATGTGAACGCGGCGCAGGGTGATGGTATGACGGCGCTGCATTGGGCGGCTGATCGTGGTGATGCCGCGATGGCGACCGCGCTGATCAAGGCGGGTGCCAAGCTCACGCCGATCACGCGCAATGGCGCGTACACTCCCTTGCACGTGGCTGCACGTGCGGGCAACGGCGCCGTGGTCCAGGCTTTGCTTGCTGCCGGTGCAGATGCCAAGGCACGCACGGAAACGGGTGCGACCGCATTGCACCTTTCGGCGCAGGCCGGTGATGTGGCCAGCGTGAAGTCGCTGGTGGCGGCGAAGGCGGATGTGAACGCGAAGGAACCGACGTGGGGTCAGACGCCGCTCATGTTTGCGGCAGCGTCGGATCGTGCCGAGGCCGTGAAGGCGCTGATGGCGGCAGGCGCCGATGCGTCGATCCGTACGAGCACGGTCGATCTGACCGAAGAGTTGTCGCGCCAGCAGGCGGCCGCTCGGAAGCGCAACGAAGTGTTGTTCAGCTTCCTGCCTGAGAAGATGCGCGATTCGGTGATCAAGGCGTTCGAAAAGCAGGCGGCCGAGCAGGCTGCGCAGCTTCGCTTACGGGCGGGCGGTGCGCCGGCCACGCCGGCTGTCGGTGCCCAGCCAGGTGGTGGGGCGGCGCCCGCACGTGCTGCCGCACCCGCTGGCGCTGCACCGGCCACGGCGGCTCCAGCGGTCGCTACCGCAGCCGCTGCAAAGCCCGCCGGTGACAGTGCGGCCAAGCCGGCATTCAAGGTTGGCGTGCAGGCGCCGCCGGTGAATGATCTGACGCCAGCTCAGGTGCAGGAAGCGATTCTGGCCGGTCGCACGGTGTACGACAGCAAGCAGAAGGTCGACGGGAAGGTCGAGACGATCATCCCGGCCGATACCACGAACGGCTTCAATGCCGGCTATGAGGCCACCGTTGGCAGCATGGGCGGACTGTCCGCACTCCACCATGCGGCACGGCAGGGTAACCTGGCCGCCGCCATGGCACTCATCGAGTCGGGTGCGAACATCAACGAAGTCGCGGTCAGCGACAGCGTGACTCCGTTGCTCATGGCCACGATCAATGGCCAGTTCGATCTCGCGATGGCGATGGTGAAGAAGGGCGCGAACGTGCGCATCGAGAGCATTCACGGCCTCACGCCGCTGTATGCCACGATCAACGTGATGTGGCACCCGCGGTCGCGGTATCCGCAGCCGCAGGCCATTCAGACGCAGAAGACCACGCACATCGAGTTGATGGATGCACTGATCAAGGCCGGCGCCGACGTGAACGTGCGTTTGCGCAAGAATCTGTGGTTCTTCGGGTTCAGCAACTGTGGTAACGCCAACTGCGGTCTCGAAGCGCTCGATGGCACCTCTGCGTTCTGGCGTGCCACGTATGGTGTGGACCTGGAAGCGATGAAGCTGCTGAAGGCGGCCGGCGCCGTTGATACGATTCCCCAGTACAAGGCGCCCACGACGGCACGTCGTGGTGGTGGTTTTGGACGGGCACCCGCCGTGGCGCTCAACGCCGCGATCGATTCTGCTTCCAAGGCCGTGCCAGCCGGTATCGGCGTCTATCCCATCCATGCGGCGGCCGGTGTTGGTTATGGCAACGGCTTCGCCGGCAACTCGCATCGTCATGCGCCGGATGGCTGGATGCCCGTGATGAAGTATCTCGTCGAAGAGTTGCATCACGACGTCAACAAGCGTGACATCAACGGCTACACCCCGTTGCATCATGCGGCGGCGCGCGGCGACAACGAGATGATCAACTATCTCGTGAGCAAGGGCGCCGACCCGAAGGCCGTGGGTCGCGATTTCAAGACGACGATCGACATGGCCAACGGCCCGGTGGAGCGTCTGCGCCCCTTCCCCGAGACCATCGTGTTGCTCGAGAAGCTCGGCGCGGTGAATAGCCATCGTTGCGTCTCCTGCTGATCTGACATCACCGCTGCACAACGCTGTACCACGCTGCACAACAACGAAGGGCCCGCGACACGGTCGCGGGCCCTTCGTGTGTTTCGGTGTTCCGAGGATGGTGGCGCTGCTTACTTCTTCTCGCCGGCCAACAGCAGCGTGATGTGCTCCTGCGCCTGCTGCAGACCACCTTCGCCGTTGCCCCAGTCGATCCGCCCATCGGCGTTCACGTCCGCACCGGCGGCAAGCTGTGAGGCCAGAGAGGCCAACTGACCGGTGAGCGTGGCCGCTTCCTTCACATCGCTGGTTTCCTGGATCTTCTTCGCCAGTGCAATCACCTGATCGACGCGCGTGGCCGTGGACCGCGCCGCCGTGGCGATGTGTGTGGAGTGAATCTTCACATTGGGCGAGGCCGTGGATTCCTTCGACGCCAGCTCGATGTGCTGCGCGACACCCAACGCCGCGCGCTTCACGCCGAATCCTTTGCCGGGGCCGGTCGTGACAATGGTGGGATCGACCGCATGCAACACGTGGCCAGCGTGCAGCTTCATCGCCGCGAGATCGGTCGTGTTCCGTGTGGCGAGTGCCGCATGCTGCGATGCCACCTGCGCCTCGGTGAACGCGATGGGCAGCAGGCCCGCCTTTTCCGGCGTATCGACGAAGCTCGTGGTGACATGCCCGATGTGCGTGCCCACCATGCCTGGCGGCAGTGCACTTGCGGCCACGAATCCCGGGGCGACCGGCGCCGCAATGCGGCCTGGCAACGGAGCCCCGGTGAGCTTGGCCACCACACTGTCGAATTGCGCGCGCAGCCCGAGATCGGTGCTCACCACAAATCGCTGGCGCTGATAAGCCGTGTCGGAGAGCCCCTTCGACTTGAGGAGCTCGGTGATGAGCTGCCGCTTCTTGGCAGCCAGTTCATGCTGTGCTTCGCCGGTCTTGTTCTTGGCCTGCGCCTGACGCGCATCAGCCGAATCGTTGACGGCGGTGATCGCCACGTGGATCTCGGCCAGCTTCGAGACATCCACAGATGGAGCGCGACCGGGCGCTGATTGCGCCTGCAACACGCCATGCGGAAGCAGGAATGCAGCGGAAAGCAGTGCGGTGCTGGACACTGCGCACGACACGGTACGCGCCAGGGTAGGGCGAGGCATGGAGATGCGTCCGACGAAGGGCGGGAGGTGGGACATTGCAGCGCCAGGAAGGAGGGAGCGCAACGGAAAAGCGATCACGAAAACCCACGCGTGAAACTGGCGCGACCGTGCGGAAAGACGCAACGTCGTGGGGTCGGCGATCATCTGCCGCGTCCCACCTGCTGCCGTTTCCTCTCCCCACCGGTATGACCAGCATGCCTCTCCTCCCTATTACGCGATCCCCGCGTACTTCGCTCACTGCGTCCATTCGGACCGCGCTGGCATCCGCCGCGATCATGGTGACGACCGCCACGCTCTTCGCCCCGGCGGCACAGGCGCAGCCCGGCGCGCCGCGCGATCCCCGTTCCATGGGGGGCGGCAATTGCCCGCAGAATCCCTACAACTGCGCGGATACGCCGAACCCGCTGCCGACGGCCAACACGGTGTGGCTCGAGGAAATGACGTGGATGGATGTGCGTGATGCGCTCAAGGCCGGCAAGACGACGGTCATCATCACCACGGGCGGTATGGAGCCAAACGGGCCGTGGCTGGTCACGGGCAAGCACAATTACGTGCTGCACGCCAATTGTGAGGCCATTGCCCGCAAGCTGGGCAACGCGCTGTGTGCGCCCATCGTGAAGTTCGTGCCCGAAGGCAATCTCGAGCCGCCCTCCGGCCACATGACGTCGCCCGGCACGATGACACTCCGTGAAGGCACGTTCCGCAACCTGCTCACGGACCTGGTGCACAGCCTCAAGGTCCATGGCTTCAAGAACATCATCCTGATCGGCGACAGCGGTGGCAATCAGGGTGGCCAGCGTGCGGTGGCGGACTCGCTCACGAAGATCTGGCAGGGCTCCCCGGTGGTGGCGCACGTGCAGGAGTACTACGACTACGCCAGTGTGACCGAGTACATGAAGACGCGAGGCCTCGTGGAGGGTACGGCGGACAACCTGCACGACGACGCGATCATCACGCTCAACATGTTCATCGATGATCCAAAGAGCGTGCGCTACGACGAGCGCGTGAAGGCCGGCAAGGCAACGATCAACGGCGTGTCGGTGGCCGATCGCAAGAAGAACACGGAGCTGGCCCGCCAGATCGTGGAGTATCGTGCCAAGGTCACCATCGAGGCGATCAACAAGGCGATTGCCAACAAGGGTACGCTGCCGGCGCCGCCGCGTCGTGCGCCTGGTGGGACGTTCTGATCATTCTGACAGGAAAACTTTGCCACGGATGACACGGCTATAGCCGCGTCATCCGTGGCAAGCAGTTTGTATGCACCGACATGGGCCTCTAGCTGAGAGCCGCGCCAACCCGGTTGATGTCCCGGGCCTCGAGCACCTGCTGGTCGGTGCCGTGCAGAGCCACCTGCGTCATCGCCCGACCGATGATGCGGGTCGTGGAGGTGGAATCAGGTGCCAGGCGACGAATGAGTGGCACGAAGATTCGCAACACACTGTAAAGCACATTGTACACGGCCGTCCGCGAACGGATGCCGTCCAACGGCTGAATGAACGCCGGCCGGAATACGTAGGCGTTTTTGCCGAACCGTGCGCGAACCGTGTTCTCGGCACGACCCTTCACACGCGCCCACATCACCGGTCCCTTTTCGGTGGCATCGGTACTGGCACCGGATACGAACAGGAAGCGCGCATTCGGACTTCCCTGGTAGAGGGCGTCCGCCGCCGCGGCCGTCACGTCGTAGGTGATCGCGGTGTAGGCGGCTTCCGACATGCCAGCCGACGATACGCCGAGGCAGAAGCAGCAGGCGTCCACGTCGAGGAACGCATCGCCTACACCGGTGAAATCGGTGAAATCGCGATGCACCACGCTGTGCACCTTGGGTGACGGCGACGACAGCGGTTGCCGTACGATGGCTTCGATGCGCGTGATGCGGGGCTCGTCGATGAGTGCGCGCAGTACACCCTGCCCGATCATTCCGGTGGCGCCGAACAACACGATCTTCATGGGCGGATCTCCGAGACAGAGCCGAAATGCGAAGGAACGGACGGATCAGCGATCACGCCACCAGGCGCGTGTGGCTCCTGCACCATCGAGGCCGATCGTTTCGCCGGGACGCGGCGTGAGGAGTGGCAGGTCGCGCAGGGCACGTGAACCGGTGTGAGCCGCCTGCAGACGTTCGATGGGGTCATCCCACGAGTGGTATGCGAGATTGAACAATCCCCAATGCACGGGCAACATCGCACGGCCTCGCAGGGCTTCTTGTGCCGTCACCGCTTGCTCCGGCAAGAGATGCACCGTTGGCCAACCCTGACCGTAGGCGCCAATCTGCATCAGTGTGAGATCGAAAGGTCCGAGGCGCTCACCGATATCATGAAACAGCGAGGTCATGCCACTGTCACCCGAGTAGAAGACCCGGTGCGCAGAGGTGGTGATGGCCCAGCTTGCCCACAACGTGGCATCGCGATCGAGCAATGAACGGCCCGAGGCATGACGTGCTGGTGCGCAGGTAAAGGTTACGCCGCCGATCTGCTGTGATTCCCACCAGTCACATTCGGTGATCTGTTCGGGAGCGATGCCCCAGTGTTCGAGATGGGCCCCCACGCCCAGTGGCACGAGAAAGCGCAAGGCACGTGAGCCGCGCTGCATCGCGCCGTTGGCCGTGCGCTGCTGCGCGTGACGTACGGCGAGCGTCACGATGGTGTGCTGATCGAGATGATCGTAGTGGTCGTGCGAAATCACCACGACATCGGGAAGCGGCAGATCGTCGAGAGCCGTAGGTGGCGCATACCACCGACGTGGACCAGCCCAGCTCACCGGCGAAGCGCGTTCTCCCCACACCGGATCGATCAGTACATCCAGTCCACCGATTTCGAGACGCAGTGACGAGTGACCAAACCACGTCACACGCGGCGCGTGGGCGGGGGCGGTGAGCCGAACATCGCTTGGACGCACCACCGGCAGCACATGCGATGGCACCGATTGCCGACTGCGCGTGAACAGTCCCTGCACCATGGCACCGACCTTCATCACCATCGGCTCAACATTCAGAAAACGCCCGTCGCGCGATTGTGGTGAACTCGCGATACGCGCGGCACGCAACTGTGCGCTGGGGCTCGTGCCGACGCGGGGACCAAGGCGGTGTGCGCCGATGGCATCACAGGGAGAGAGTGTGGCGGTGCTCATGGAGTGGTTTTTCGGATGGCTCAGGCCGTACGCGTGTGTTGAAGCAGCAACGGTGCGCACATCACGCGCACGGCGTCGCCAATGAGAGTGCGGAACTGCTCGCGGGATGTGGCGCTGTGTTTGTGGCCCCGCGCCACGGCATGCAGCATCACCGCGAGTTGGGCCGGCGTGAGTGCCAGGGGCTCGAGCATCGGCGTCAGCGGTGAAGCCGCGATACGCCGGGCGAGTACCTGGTGAAATCGTGCGTCGTATTCAGCGGCCATCGGGCCGATCAAGGTCGGACCGATTTCGCGAAGGTCCGAGGCAACTGCCGACCCCAGTCCGATGAAGTCACCCATCCACGCATCGAACGCGCTCACCAGTCCCTGCTCGAGATCCGGCGTTTCCAGGGCCCGTTGCGCCGCCAGCTCGGCGCGTCGCATGGCGTGCTCCACCACGGCGCGGAAGAGTTGCTCCTTGGCCGCGAAATGCAGATAGAGCCCCTGTCGCGAGATCTGTGCGGCGTCCGCGATATCCTGCATGGACGTTTTCCGGTATCCGAAACGCATGAAAACGCCCAGTGCGGCGTCGAGCAGCGCCTCCAGGCGCCCGGAATCGGGCAGCGACGGCATGCCGTCCTGTTCTTGGACTGTACTCATATGTCAACACAGACATATTAGATACTTTCTGTCAAGTAAGACTGCGCTCAATACCTGACAGGGCTACTTTTGGGGTATGTCTATCTCGTGGCTCAGAAATCCCCGGCGAGCTGCTGGTGCCCCCCTCCGACGGCCCCTACCGATGGTCGCGGTGGTCGTGGCGGCCGCATTGTCGGTGGCCGCCTGTGGCGCAGGCGAAACCTCGGCGAGCTCACGCGGCACAGACACCGCGGCCGGCGCCGGTCTGCTGGGTGCGGCCATGAGTGGCGTACGGCCGGATGGCCGCGACGCGGCCGTCAGCGACTCGGGGCCGAATGTGCGCGTGGAATTCCGCACCGACTCCGTGCGGTTGGTCATGGATGCTGCGATCGGTGACCAGATCAATGCCCTGCAGCCACCGGTTCTCGAACTGCCGGACGGACGGCGTCTCAGCTTCCAGGGTTCGGAGATCACACCGGATAGCGCGTACTTCGTCGGAGACGTGGCCCTGATGCTGCCACGCAGCGGCGCGCCCAGCGAAGCCACGCTGCATACAAGCTATTGCCGATCCGGCGAGCGGTTGTGCCGCAGTGTGTCGCGCACCGTGCGGATAACAGAACGCGCGGGCGACTGATCGGCATCAGCCGATCGGCCACCCACGCGTGTCTGCGCTGCGAAAATCGCTGTTGGCGGCCGCTGACTACTTCTTGTCGATGCGTGCTCGCTCGAGCCGGAACGGTCCACCGTCGCGTACCGCCATGAATACCACGCCGCCCGGTGCGAAGCCGATGATCGTGCGATTCTCTGGTATCAGCACACGGTCCACCGCTTCACCCTGACCATTGATGACATCGTACACCGAGCCCGCCGGCTGCGGCTTGGTGGGGATGGTGCGCACCCAGATGTTGCCATCCGCATCCGGTCGTGTGCTCGTGGCAAAAAACGGCGGCTGATAGTCCGGCAGCTCGCTCGGCGATACGTAGTTGATCTGCGGTGGCGCCACCTGCGGGGCCTGCACCGGGCCGCCGGGGCCACCACCCCGCGATTCAAAGCGCATCACGACCTGAGGTGCGGCGCCACCACCGCCACCTCCCATGGCTGCCCCGAACGCCTGCGCCATCTGCTGCCCCTGATTGGGATTGGCGGCCGCCTGGCGATCACGAATGGCCTTCACCGAGTCGATGAGTTTCACTTTGTCTTCGTCGGTAAGGCGCTTCCAGTCGAACGGAATCTTGGCTGAGCTGCGCCATTGTTTGTCGCTGGACATCCAGTCCACGTGATAGTCGCGCCCGCGGATCAGGGCCACGTCGCCTTTCGACGTCACGGCCCACTCGTCGACGACCGGTAGGGGATTCACTTCGATGGACACGGTGATTTTGCCGTCGTCCGAGCGAGACATGTTGGTGTTGGTCTTCGGTACTTTCACGAATCCCACCGTATCGAGCTGACGCGACTGCAGGTTCACCCGCACGACCGCCATCGTGTCAGGCTGCTGTGGCATCTGCGGAAGACCACCGCCGCCGCCTCCCGGTGGCGCCATGCGCATCTGCAGTTGCGGCATGCCGCGGTAGATCAGGTAGCCGTCGTGATAGTACGCGCCGCCCAGACCGGCCGACGCCAGCATCATGGCGTCCTGCGAACGTGGTACCGACATGACACGCGCGATCTTGCCCGCTGGATCGATGACCAACATGGACAACGAAGCCGCGTCGACAAACAACGTGGAGTCGCCACGATAGGCGATCAGGCTTCCCGAGCGTGGGCCGTAGGCATTGGCCGTGCTTGGTGTGGAATCCGCCACGACCGAAAGCACCTTGAACGTGGAATCCACCAGCAGCACACGCCGGCTTGCCGCATCGTTGATCAACAAGCGTCCGTCAGACAACGGACGGATGTTGTTGACCTGCCCCAGCGAATCGGCGGACGTGGCCAGTGCGGGGCCTAGTTGACGGATGGTTGGGCGTTCCTGCGCGTGAAGGACTTGGGACGTGCCCAAGGAAGCACTCAACGCGATCCCGGTGACGGCGACACCGGTCGCAACGACGCGTAATGTGAGAGGAGGCATAGTGAGAGAATGGAGGGAGAAAAGAGACTATCGAGCAGCGGCCGAAGCCGTGGTGTTCCGTCGTGTCATCGCATGATGATGGTGGTCTGTGCTCCACCACCCATGGCGCCGGCACCCATGAACGTCGCGCCACCGGGCAGCATCATCGGGCCGCCACCACCGGCCGTGCCGGAGCGAATGCTGCGCAGGTACCGATCGTCGAGCGAGGTGGTGATGAAGGCCGGCAGTCGGCGCTTCTGCGCATCGGTGAGCAGGGCACGCACGGCGGGCGCATATCCACGCAGGATGTCGATGCTGGCTTCACGTGCCTTGACGTATTCCCAGTACACCCGATCACGACTGTACCCACTGGGGAGTTCGGCATAACGCTTGGCGATCGGGGCCCAGATGGAATCGAGGCGCACCGTATAGCGGCGATTCATCATGGCCAGGCTGTCAGCCTGTGTAGACGACAACTTGAGCGTATCCTGGTCGCGCAGGATCGTGGCCAACGGATTGGGCACGCCACCGGTGCCAAACTGCGCCTTGATGACCGCTTCCTGTGCCTTGGTGCCCTGCGTGCGACGGCCCCGATCGAGTGTTTGCGTAAGCACCTGCCGCTCGCGCGTCGCACCGATGTCATAGCACAGCATGGCGCTCACCGTGACTGGCGCGCGGAACTGCTGGAACTGCGGATTGGTGGCACCGAAGCGCTGGTTCACTTCGTACTTGTAGCGCTTGGTGACGGGATCAAACCCACGCACGTACAGCAGCGCCGGGTCCACGAACACCTGTTGGCCCCAACCCTTCAGGTTATCGGCGCCGTTCATCAGCAGGTCCGCCGCACCGAGCGGGTTGCTCACGTTGAAACTGAGCGTGGCGCGCTGCGGCATGCGCACCTTGAGCGGATTGAACGAGAAGGAGAGGTTGGCCGTGCTGATCCACGGGCCTTCGCAGCTATTGCGGCCGGCGAGTGTGCCGAGCTGCTTGCTCAGGCAGCGACGGGCCACGTCGGAGCCTTTGTCGAGCAACGCCTGCATGGCCGCCGCCGTGGTGGCGTCTCCTGATGTCGACGGATCGAAGATGAATGCGCGGTCATTGCTGAAGCCGTCGCCGTTCACGTCGCCGCCGATGGACGGCGTGAAGGGGGAGCCGGAGCGGAACTGGCCACCCCAGGAGATACGAATGAAATCGAACGCGTTCCAGGTCACATTGTACGTGATCTGATGACGCGAGTCGAACGGTGAACGTGACCAGGAAATGGCGTTCGGATCGCCAGCGGTACTGGAGAAACCACGAAACTGCTCGCGCACATTGCTGTACGTGTAGCTCGCGTTCCAGCTAATGGTGCTGTTGAACGTCATCGGTGAAAACCGCGCGGTGAACTGCGCACTGCGCGAGGTCAGATCGCTGCGCTGTTCCGTGACGCGCTGGAAGGTGGAGTCCAGGCGTCCGTCACCTGCCGCAATGCCACCGGTGAGTGGTACGATGCTGGTCGGGCGCACGTACACGGGTCGCCCGTCTTCATTGTCGATGACAAACCGCTCCACACCGGCAAAGTTGCGATCGACAAAACTCGACTGGCGCTGATTGATGGAATAGGTCGCGTCGAACGACCCATTCATGCGATTGCGCAGAACTGCACCCGACCAGCTCAGGTTGGATCGAATGCTCGTGGACGGCGCAAAATTCTTCGCGAACAAGGTGACATTTGGCGCGCCATTCGCAAACACGGTGCCCGTGGTGCCATCGGCGCAGCGGGTGGGGATGTTGCCGGGATTGGCGTAGGTGCTCCACGCCGGCACTGGCGTGGCCGGACCCACGCAAGCCAGTTGCTGAATGGCGTTGGCCAGTCCGGTATTGTCGATGGCCGACCCGATGAGCGTCGCCTGCGGCATGTTCTGGAACATGCCAATGCCGCCTCGCACCACCGCGCGCGGGCCACGAAAGGCGCCTTCGAATGCGCCAATCTGCGGGCCCGTGCCATACTGCCAGGAGAAGCCACCGCGCACACTCGGATAGATGCCATTGGGCACCTCTGTGTTGCGCACGCCAAAGCGCTGCTCCACGGCACTGTTGACTGCCGGGGCGTCGAGAAACTTGTTGGCATCGACACGCACGCCGTACTGAAATTGCAGGCGATTCGTGCGGCGGTATGAATCACCCAGTGAGAGTGCGCCGATGAGCTGACTCGCGTCCCGTTCACGCGGCGAGAGCGTGCGGGTGAACGACACCGGGATCCCCGCCTGCAGGTCGGCCAGCGAGTTGTAGGTGAACGTGCCCAGACGATTCAGCGTCTGGTCCTGCGACGACCCATCTCGGCGGAACTCCGACGCCAGCTTGAGACGATGTTTGTTGTTGGCGCTGAACCATGACAGCGAGTTGTTCGCCATCACGCTGTTCGACGATTGTGTCGTGGCCAGGGTCTGGTTGCCACCAAAGGCTAGCATCTGCACACCGGTGCTGCCGTCCCCGAAGGCGCTGTTCACCCGCACGCGACCGGCTGGCAGATTCACGAACGGTGATCCTTCGTTCTGCGACGCATTCAGTCCCACCGAGGTTTCCGTGAGCAGGTTGATGCCACGCACCGCGAGATAGGCACTGTGTCGTCCCTGCAGACCGGCATTGAGCCCGGTGCGCTGCGCGCTGGCGGTGGGCAGCGACGACGTGAGTGGGGTGGCCGGATTCTGTCGGTTCCACGCGCCGTTGAACGTCAGGTTGTACGCGGTGCCACTGGTGCTCGACGGTGGCGCAAAGTCGATGCTGCCCACCACACTGCCCTGATCGGCGAGGCGGCTGTTGGGCAGACCATTGGCCGATGTGGGCACGTTCGACGCACCGAGGATGCCCACCAGGCGCTGCACCGAATCGGCGGCGATCCCCGTGGCCTGCAATCCCACTGTGGAGGTATTGAGCAGCGTTTGCAGGTCGTTGCTGCGACGGCCCAGTTGAAAGGCCATCATGTAAAACGCCTTGTCGAACACCAGCGGCCCGGCAACACTGCCCCCGATGGACCCGTTGCTGTACTGCTGACCGGTGGCCCGTGCGGGAGCGTCCATCCACTGCAGTTGCGGCGCCTCGCCGAGGAAGCTCAGGCCGCGCGCGCTGAAGTTGGAGCCACTGCGTGTACTGAGGCTGAACTGTCCGCCGCTGAATCCACCACGTGATACGTCATACGGCGACGTGGAGAGCGAGCTTCCGACCTGGGCATCGCGGGGCAGTCCAGATCCGCCAAAATTCATGCCATTGAGCGTGGTGTTGTTCTGGTCGGCGCCCATGCCCATGACTGAATAGCCATTGGCGCCGCCGTCCTGGCCTGGCACCAACTGCACACCAGGCAGTGTGGCGGCCATCGCAGCGAGGTCACCCATCTGGTCAGGTGGCAGTGCGGCGTTGTTCGCCGGAATCACCCGCTCCGTGCCGCTGATATCCTGACTGACATCATTGCGTGAGACCTTCTGCCGGTCGGCTGTCACCTTCATGGCATCGAGCACCGTACCGACCTTCGACAACTTGGCATCGCCCAGCAGCACATCTTCGTCGGCCACGCGTTTGATCTCGAAACGCTTCTGCGCAAAGCCCACCGCGTTGACGGTGACCATGTAGTCGCCATCGCCATTGGGGAATGTCACGGTGTATCGACCGCTGCGATCAGTGCGCGCGGTGCGGTTCACATTGCCGGAGATGGTCGTCACAATGACGGTGACGTTCTCCAGCGGTTCATTGTCGGCGCCGGTGATGCGTCCGCGGATGACATCCACTTGCTGGGCGCTGGCGGGTGTCGCGAGACACCCAAGCAGCACCAGCAGCGTGGCGCAGAGTCCGTAAAGTCGACGGTACACGTCGGAGGGGGCGGAGGTGACGAAGTGGAGGTGACCGGCACCATCCTGCATGCCGGTTGCTGACTTCGACACAGACCTCGCGGGGAGCGTTTCCTTGCTCCCGCAGATCAATCGGAACCGCCTAGAACTCCCCGATGAAGCCCACTTCGGGTTCGAGTTCGTACCCGAACTTCTCCCGCACCGCGGCTTGTGCATGGGCAATGAGTGCCTGCACATCGGCCGACGTGGCGTGGCCGAGATTCACGAGGATGTTGGCGTGGATGTGCGAAATCTGCGCATCACCCACACGGAACCCCTTGAGACCGCATTGATCGATGAGGCGACCAGCTCCCACCCCTTCGATCTTCTTGAAGATCGAACCGGCGCTCGGGTGCACCTGCAGCCAGGGATGCCGTGAGCCGCGCCACGACAGGTTTTCCTGCAGGATTCGGTGCAACGTGGCCGAATCGCTGGCCTCGAGGCGGAATGTGGCACTGAGGACCACATCCCGCCGGTGATGGAAGACGGTGTCGTCGTATGCAAATTGTATGTAGTCCGCATCGACCACGCGGCGGTCGCCTTCCTCGCGCAAGATCTCGCAGGATGCAAAGACCTCACTGATGAACATCGTGCGTTCCCGTTCGGGCGCCGGCGACAGGAAATGGAGGTTCTGCCAGAGCGCGCCACCGATGGTGCTGGGAATGCCGATGTAGTGCTCGAGACCGGAGAATCCGGCCCGCACCGTCTCCAGCACCAGGTCCTGCACCACGGCGCCGCTTTCGGTCCAGAGGGTCCCGTCGGCGGAGAGGCGGTGGGCCTTGGCTTGATTGCGGATCACCAGCCCCCGGACGCCACGATCCCCGACCACGATGTTGGCGCCGAGTCCGAGCACGAACCAGGGAATATTCAGTGCCCTCGCGGTGGTAATGGCGGTGGCGAGGTCGTCTGCCGTGGTGGCATCGTACAGGACGTCCGCCGGACCTCCAATCCGAAAAGTGGTGTACGGAGCCAGCGGTTCGTTCACGCGCAGCCGCGTGGTGTCGAGGACGCGTCCCAGCGCCTCGGCGAGGGCGGCCGGCGTGGTCCCTCCGTGTATCGGCGATGTCGAAGCAGGATCAGGCATCGCACAAAGATCCCCATCCCCGTCATCGAATGCCAGCGTCCATTTCACGGACATCGGGGCGCCCGCGCCTCCTGCGTTGGGGGCTCTGCGCCCTCCTGCTCGCGGCGCCTGCCTCCGCAGTAATGGTCGCCCCGCTTCAGGCCCAGTCGCGCGCGGAGCTCGACAAGGTCCTGCGGCGCAAGCTGCTCGCCAATGGTATGGAGGTGATCGTCGTGGAGAATCACGGCGTGCCGATTGCCACGCTCGAAATCAATGTGCGCAACGGAGCCTTCACGCAGTCGCCGGAGTACGCCGGGCTCGCACACATGTACGAGCACATGTTCTTCAAGGCGAACAAAGACTTGCCCGATGCCGAAGCGTTCACCGAGCGCGCTGGTGAGCTGGGCGCCGTGTTCAATGGCACGACTCAGGAAGAGCGGGTCAACTACTTCCTGACGCTGCCCGCCGATTCGGTGGTGGGTGGTCTCAAGTTCCTGGCCAGTGCTCTGATCAATCCGAGTTTCCGCGAAGACGAACTCGCTGCCGAAAAAGAAGTGGTACTTGGCGAGTACGATCGGAACGAAGCCCAGCCCGGATTCGACTTTCAGCAGAAGGCCACGGCGTTGTTGTATCCCGGGCAGTTCAGCCGCAAGAACACGATCGGCGATCGCAAGGTGATTGCCAATGTCACGCCGGCTCAGATGCGCGAGATCCAGCGCAAGTACTATGTGCCCAACAACAGCGCCTTGATCGTGACGGGTGACGTGGACCCGGAAAAGATCTTCGCGATGGCCGAGCAGATTTTTGGCGGCTGGCCCAAGGGGGCCGATCCCTTTGTGGCCGATCCCATTCCGGCGATCCCTGCGCTCGAGAGCAACAAGGCGCAGATCAGCGTAGAGCCGATCAATGCCGTGGCTGTGTTGATCCAGTGGCAGGGACCCAGTGTGGGTAAGGACCCAGGCGCCACGTTCGCCGCCGACGTGTTCAGCGACGTGCTCAACACACCAGGCTCCACCTTCCAGAAGAACCTCGTGGACACGGGGCTCTGGCAGGGCGTCGGCGTGAACTACTACACGTTGAATCACACGGGTCCGATTTCCATCAGTGGTCAGACGACGCCCGACAAGTATCGCGCGGCGATGGCGGCACTGGAGCGGGAGATCGCCAAGTTCACCGACCCCACCTACATCACACCGCGCGAGATCGAGGCGGTGAAGGCACAGCGCGCGGTGTCGAGTGCTTTCGGCATCGAAAAGGCTTCGGAGATTGCGCACACCATCGGATTCTGGTGGAGCGTGGCCAACCTCGACTACTTCATGAGCTATACCGACCAGATGGCGCAGCAGCGCATCACCGACTTGATGCGCTACACGCGCACCTACATCGCGGGCAAGCCGCGTGTGACCAATGTGCTGCTGTCAGCCGAGGCCCGGCGTGCGATCGGGCTCACCGAAAGTGAACTGCTCACGCCGACCACACGTCCGGTGGTGCGCCCATGACCGTGTCACGTGAGGTGCCGACGGGGCTGATGCGTCGCCGTGGACGACTGATGGTTTGTGCATCGGTGGTGTTTGGTGCGGCGGTATTGGCACCCGTGATGAACGCGGCGCTCGAGGCGCAAGCCACGCGGGCGCCGGTACGACGGCCTGCTGCGCCGCGTCCGGCCACGCGTCCCGCGGAGCCGGCCCTGTCGCCCGCGATCATGGGAGACGATTCGCTCACCATGAAGTTCGAAGTGAGCGGCATTCCGGTGATTCTGCGGAGGGTCACCGCCAACAATGTCGTGGCGGCCAATCTGTATCTGCTGGGTGGCGTGCGGCAATTGACGCTGGCTACGCAGGGGATCGAGATGTTGTTGCTGGAGTCGGGTGAACGGGGCACGCAGAAATACCCGCGGGATGTGCTGCGCACAAAAATGGCGCGCATGGGGAGCGTGATCGGTGTGAGCCCCGGTGTGGATTGGACAACGGTCGCATTGCGCGCCACGACCACATCACTCGACAGCACCTGGGCCATCCTGGCAGACCGAATCATGGCGCCGCGACTCGATCCGGCCGAGGTCGAGTTGGTGCGCGAGCAGTTCGTGACGGCGGTGAGCCAGCGCAAGGACAGCCCGGATGCGTTGCTGGACTTCATGGCGGACAGCATTGCGTTTGCGGGACATCCGTACGCGCTCGAGCCCACGGGCACCGAAGCGTCGCTCGGTGCCCTCAAGGTGTCCGATCTGCGCGCGTATCAGACGCAGCAGATGGTCACGTCGCGTATGATGCTGGTGGTGGTGGGGAATGTGTCGCGTGCGCGCGTGGAGAAGCTGGTGCGCGAGTCGATCGGTCGGTTGCCGCGCGGTAGCTATGCCTGGACGTTGCCGGAGCCGCCGGCGGACTTGCCGAGTGCCTATGTGGTCGCCCAGCGGCAACTACCGACCAACTACCTCCAGGGCTACTTCCACGGTCCGCAGGCATCGAGCAAGGACTATGCGTCGCTGCGTCTGGCGTGTGCCGTGCTTTCAGGTCGCCTGTTCGGTGAAGTGCGTCAGCGTCGCAACCTCACGTACTCGGTGAACGCCCCGTTTGTGGAACGGGCGTTTTCGATGGGTGGTCTGTACGTGACCACCACGCAGCCCGACGAAGTGCTGGCCATCATGCAGCAGCAGATCCGCGCACTGCAGGAAGGCACGATCACCAACGATGGTCTCGACCGACTGGTGCAGCAGTTCATCGTGACCTACTTCCTCGACAATGAGACCAACGCCGACCAGGCCAACTTGCTGGCCCGGGCGGAACTGTATCAGAGCGATTTCCGGCGCGCTTCGCGTTTCGTGGACGAGCTCCGGTCGGTAACGCCCGAGGAGATCCAGCGGGCGGCGCGCACCTATATGACCAAGGTGCGATGGGCGTATGTGGGCGATCCCGCCAAGGTCACGCCGGCCCGATTGCTGCGCTTTTGATGCGATTCTGAGCGGCTCCGGGCGCTCCGGCGTCGCTCACGCGGATCACGCTCTCGACGGACTGCAGGGGAAGGGCTATATCATCGGGCATCGCGCCCGTCGCACGGGGATGGCGGTTGACCACGCGTGGTCAGCCCTCCATCCCCGAATGCCTTTCCGCCTCCCCTGCGCTTCTTTCATGTCGAGCTCCTACTCCCGCCGCGATTTTGTCGGCGACTCCGCCAAGTTGGCCCTCGGTGCCATGATCGTTCCTCGCGTGGTGCTGGGAGGGCCGGGGTATGTGGCTCCCAGCGCGAAGCTGAACATCGCGTGTGTGGGGATCGGTGGTATGGGCATGAGCAACATGTCGCAGATGCTCACCGAGAATATCGTGGCCGTGTGCGATGTGGATTTCAGCTATGTGGAGCGATCGCTGGATGGTCGTCTCAAGCCGCGCCAGGGTGAGCCCACCCCCGAGAACATCCTGCTGGCCGAGACTTACAAGAAGGCCACCAAGTACGCCGACTTCCGGCAAATGCTCGACAAGCAGAAGGACATCGACGCGATCATGGTGGCCACGCCCGATCACCTGCATGCGCCGATTGCGCTCGCGGCCATGCAACTGGGCAAGCATGTGTACGTGCAGAAGCCGCTGGCCTACTCGGTGTACGAAACGCGTCTGCTGGCCAAGGCTGCGGCGGCCAATCCCAAGTTGGCCACGCAAATGGGCAACCAGGGCCATTCCATGGAAGGCTCGCGGCGCATCAACGAGATCATTGCGTCCGGTGTGCTCGGCAAGATCCAGGAAGTGCATGTGTGGACCGATCGGCCCGTACGCTACTGGGCGCAGGGCATCCCGCGGCCGCGGGCAGCCAATGCGCCGGTGCCGGCCAACAACGCACGTCCGCAGTGGAACATGGGCACGGTCGACAATGCGGTGCGTGCGGCAATGGCGGCGAACGACACGACCCCGCCTCCGGGCATGAACTGGGATCTCTATCTCGGACCGGCGCCCGAGATTCCGTATCACCCGGCCTATCATCCGTTCGCGTGGCGCGGATGGATTGATTTTGGTGTGGGGGCGATCGGTGACATGGGGGCACACCTCATCGATCAGCCGTACACGGCGTTGGGGCTCACCTATCCAACCAGCATTGTGGCGTCGTCAAGTCCGTGGGGTGGTGGCGCTCAGACGCCGGCGACCTATCCGATGGCTACCACGGTGCAGTTCGAGTATCCCGCTGTTGGCAAGCGTGGACCGGTGAAGCTCTTCTGGTACGATGGTGGCCTCATGCCACCGCGGCCGGCCATGTTGCCCGATGATGTGCCGATGACCAACCCCGGCAGCGACGGCGGTGGTGGTGTGTTCATCGGTACCAAGGGGATCATGTTTTACGAAACCTACGGCAACAAGCCACGCATTTTCCCCGAAGCGATTGCGGTGAAGGCGGCCAAGGTGCCGGTGTCGCATCCGCGAGTGACGGTGTCGCACGAACAGAACTGGATCCAGGCAGCCAAGGGCGAAGCGGTCATCAGTTCGCCGTTCTCTCAAGCCGCACCACTTACAGAGACCATGCTGCTGGGTATCGCGGCGTTGCGTGCGGGGCAGGGTCGCAAGGTGCTGTACGATGGCGAGAAGGCACAGTTCACCAATGCGCCGGACGCCAATCAGTATCTCACGCGTGTGTACCGGAGTGGCTGGCAGCTTTAACAGCAAAAGAGCGGGGGGAACACAGAGGGCACGGAAAGGGGCAGATCAATACAGATACAACATTCAGGATTTGTATCTGTGCCATCTGTCCCTTTTGGTGCCCTCTGTGTTCCCCCCGCTGTTAAAGTGGTACAGGAGCGCGCCATGCGAGTGGCATGACGCGCCGTGGATCGAACACAAAGAGGGTCAGACGATGAAGGTGCTGCGAACACCTCGGTGGAAGATGGTGACGGTCGCTGCGATGAGTGTGGCGAGCACGCTGAGTGCGCGCGCTGCGATGGCACAGGGGGCGAGCCCTTATGTCGTCAGTACGCCGGCGCCAGCAGGCTTCGATCGCGCACAGGCGCAAGCCGCCACGCTCGAACACATCAAGGCGCTCATTGGCCGCAATACACAGAATCCGCCAGGCAACGAACTGCTGACGGCGCAGTACTTCGACAGCGTGTTTGCAAAGATCCCTGGTGTGGAGCGCCATGTGCTGCCAGCGGGTGAAGGACGCGCGAATTTTGTGGCGCGGTTGCGTGCCGCCAATCCCACCAAGCGACCCGTGATGATCATGGGTCACATGGACGTGGTGGGCGTAGACACCGCCAAGTGGAAGACACCCCCGTTCACCGCCACCATCGTGAACGAGCCCGGTGTGCAGTACCTCTACGGGCGCGGAGCCATCGATGACAAGGGCATGTTGTCGGCCGCCACGGCCGCGTTGCAGCAGCTCGCGGCGCGGCGTGATCAGCTCGATCGGGACATCATCTTTCTGGCCACTGCGGCAGAAGAAGGTGGGCCGGAAGTCGGCATCGATGAGATGGTCGGCAAACACTTCGATCTGATCAAGGACGCCGAGTTCGCGCTCAATGAAGGCGGACGTGTGCGCGTGGCCGATGGACGCGTGATGTCGGTGAATATCCAGACCACCGAGAAGGTTTCTTACACCGTCACGGCACTCGCCACGGGGCCGAGCGGACATGGTTCGGTGCCGTTGCCCGACAATGCGCTCGCGGCCCTCTCGCGTGCGGCGCAGCGCGTGCATGTGTGGAAGGCGCCTGTGCTGCTCAATGAAACAACGCGACTCTACTTTTCGCGGTTGGCGCGCATCGAGAAGGACCCGGCCATGAAGGCCGCCATGCAGCGTGTGTCGGCGCCGGGTGCTTCCAAGGCGCAGATCGATGCCGCGGCCGCCATTCTGTCCCGTGAGCCGCTGCACAATGCGGTGCTGCGTACGGGGCAGTCGCTCACGATCATCAAGGGGGGCATCCGCAGCAACGTCATTCCGTCGGACGGCAGCGCCACGTTCAATGTGCGCGTGCTGCCCAACGACGATGTGCGTGGCATCGTGACCGCGTTCAATCGGGTGGGCGCCGAAAAGCAGGTGAAGTTCACGCTGGACGGTGAGCCCCGCACGTCACCGCCCGTCTCACCGGTGACCACCGCACTGTATCAGGCGATGGAAGCGTCGGCGCTGGCGATGGTGCCGACGACCACGGTCATTCCGTTCATGAGCACGGGCGCAACCGATGGTGCCGCGTTGCGTGCCAAGGGTATTCCCACCTACGGTATTCTGCCGATGCCACTGCCCATGGAGGATGAGCTGCGTATGCACGGAGACAACGAGCGAGTCCCCGTGCCCGCCCTGGGCTGGGCGGCAGAGTTTCTGTATCGCACGTTGTTGCGTGTGACCGCGCGATAGTCGCGGTCAACGACACCGCAGGTCGAGGTGGTGCGGTTTGCCATGCCGCACCACCTCGCTGACTACGGGATCAATCCGGCCCGCTGGGCCAGCACGCCCCGCACCCCGTCGAGCGTGCCACCGGTGGCGCGCAATGCCACCAAGGCGTGATAGAGCAGGTCCGCGGTTTCTTCGGTCGCACGCTCCACGTCCCCGTCCACGCAAGCGGTCGCCAGCTCCACGGCCTCTTCGCCCAGCTTCTTGAGACGCAGATTGCGGTCGGTGAGGAGCCGCTGTGTGTAGCTGGGGCGTTCATCATCGCGCAACGATTGCTGACGGGCCGCGATGGTGGTGTCGAGTGCACCGATCACATCGGCGGCGAGCGCGGTATCGCGGAAACATGATGTCGTGCCGTCGTGACATGCCGGACCCGCCGAGATCACGCGCGCCAGCACCGCATCGGCATCGCAGTCTGCGGCAAGCGAAATGACTCGCTGCACATGCCCACTCGTGGCACCCTTGTGCCACAACCCGCGGCTGCGGGAGCGATAATGCATTTCGCCGGTGCGCAGCGTGTACTCCAGGGCCTCACGATCAGCGTGTGCCACCATCAACACCACACCGCTGCGCGCGTCCTGCGTCACCACCGTGACCAGTCCGTTGCCCTTGGAAAAATCGAGCGCATCGAGGTCGAGTGTGGAATTCATGACCGCAACTCCGCGTCGACCAGTATCTCCCGGGCCACGTTCGACAGTGCCGCATTGGTGGCGATGATGTCACCGCCAAACGCGGTGTCGCGACCGCGCCAATCGGTGAAGCGTCCACCCGCTTCGGTGATGAGCGGATACACGGCGGCGGCATCCCACGGATTGACGATGTCATCCACCATGATTTCTGCCCGGCCTGTGGCTACCAGCAGATAGCCGTAACAATCCCCCCAGGTGCGCGACACGCCCGCCTGCTGTGCCAACCGCCGCCAGCGTTCCCGACGATCGGCCTGCTCGGGAAACCGTTCATCGGTGATCAACGCGGTCGCCTGATCGAGCGACGCCACCGCCGACACCTGGGCGCGTACGCCATTCCACCAGCAGCCCTCACCGGGTGCCGCCGCGATCAATTCCTGCACCGCAGGAAAACAGGCCGCACCAGCCAGCACTGTGTCACCTTCGCAGCAGGCCACCAATGTGCCCCACAGCGGCACTCCGCGCACAAACGACTTCGTACCGTCAATGGGATCGAGAATCCATTGACGCCGTGCGCCTTCGCGTTCGTTGGCGAACTCTTCACCCTGCAGTCCGTCCTCCGGAAAACGCTCCGACAACCACGCACGGGCGGCCCGCTCTGCCTCGCGGTCGGCGATGGTGACCGGTGATCCATCCCCTTTGGTTTCCACGGCCACGCCATCGCGATACCAACGCATCGCCGTGTTGGCGGCCACCTGCGCCACCTCGGCGGCGGCCTGCATCAGCGATGCTGGCGAAAGGATCTGACTCATGCGGCCTCCGCGCGGAATCCGGCACTGCGCACCGTGATACCAGCATCATGCATGACCTGCTTGAGCGCACCCACGGTGGTCAGCCCGTCATGCAGGATGCCAGCCACCAACACGGCATCGGCATTCGCCCGCATCACTGCGTCCACCAGGTGTTGTGCTTCTCCCGCCCCACCGGACGCGATCACTGGTACGTTCACGGCCTTCGCCACCGCTCGGGTGATGTCGAGGTCATAGCCCGTACGTGCCCCATCACGGTCAATGCTGGTGAGCAGAATTTCGCCGGCGCCGCGTTCCACACACTCCTGCGCCCAGGCCACGGCTTCCAACGGCGTTTCCTGCCGCCCGCCTTTCACCCACACTTTGTACACGCCCTGCTCGTTGCGCTTGGCATCGATGCTGGCCACCACACACTGCGCGCCAAATCGTTCCGCGGCGAGTGTCAGCACTTCGGGGTGCTGCACCGCCGTGGAGTTGAGCGACACCTTGTCGGCGCCCGCCCGCAGCGCCTTTGCCACATCGTCCACCGTGCGAATGCCACCGCCAATGGTGAGGGGAATGAACAGACGCTCCGCCGTACGGCGCGCCACATCGAGCAGCGTCGCGCGTTCCTCTGCGCTGGCCGAGATATCGAGGAACGTGATTTCGTCGGCGCCCTCCCGTTCGTAGCGCTCTGAGAGTGCCACCGGGTCACCCACGTCGCGCAGACCCACGAAGTTCACGCCCTTCACCACCCGACCCCCACGTACGTCGAGGCACACGATCACCCGTTTGGTGAGCATCAGTCGGTGATCTCGAGTTTGACGGACCCCTTGGTGCTGAACACGGCACCGGATTCCACCAGCGCTTCTCGCAACGCGAAGCCGAGTCCCTTGATGGCCGCCTCCACGATGTGATGATGGTCGGTACCACGCAGTACCCGCACGTGCAGCGTGGCCTTGGCGTTGTCGGCAAAGGAGCGGAGGAAGTGGTCGTACAGCTTCGACGGCAACGGACCGCGGTAGTACGGGCGTCCGCCGATGTCGAGTACGACCTGTACGAGTGCGTCATCCATGGGCACCGTGCGTTCGCCGTAGCGCGCGCATCCGGCGGGGGCGAAAGCGGCGACCGCCTGACCGAGCGTGATGGCCACATCTTCGATGAGGTGATGTCGCAGGTCGCCTGTGGCCTGCACATCGAGATCGACGCCGGCATACCGCGCAAAGGCCACCAGCATGTGATCGAGGAAGGGCTCGCCGGTATTCACCGTTGCCCGGCCAGTCCCCTGCACGATGGCGAGGCGGATCTTCGTTTCGTTCGACTCTCTGACGACCACGGTCATGCTCCGTACTCCTCGGCCAGTCGGCGCGCGTCGAGCACGCCGGTATACAACGCCATGCCCAACACTGCGCCGGCCAGGCCGCGGTGTTCGAGCGCTCGCATGTCCTCCAGGCTCGTCACGCCTCCCGACGCATACACCGGCCAGGCACTGGCTTCGGCCACGTCTTCCATGAGCGGCAGGTCGGTGCCTTGCATGAGGCCTTCGAGGTGCACCGCCGTGACCAACACACCAGCCAGGGGCAGAGTGCGCAGCGATTCCACAAAATCGATGACATCGAGTCTCGACGTCTCTGCCCAGCCGCGCGTGACCACCCGGCGCTCGCGCACATCGGCCGCGACGATCAACCGGCCGGGAAACCGATTGGCCATTTCTTCGCGCCAATCTTCGTCTTCCACGGCGCGTGTACCAACCACCACCCACTCGGCACCGTCGTCGATCAGTCGTTCGATACGGGATTCGTCACGCACCCCCCCGCCGACCTGCACGGGCACCATGCTGTCGCGCAGCAGGTCGCGAATGAGTTCGTGGTTCTGCCCACGCCCGGTGGCGGCGTCGAGATCGACGATGTGCATGCGCGTGAAACCCGTGCGTGACCAATCGCGCGCCACGGACAGTGGATCTGCGAGACGCACCTGTTCCTGTTCGTAGTCACCGCCGACAAGCTGCACGCATTGACCACCGCGCAGGTCCACGGCCGGGATCGCGATCATGCCATACTCCGAAGTGAAGAAGCCAACGAAAGAAACGCACGAATCAGGGCGACGCCGCGCGTGCTCGATTTTTCGGGGTGGAACTGCGTGCCGATCACGTTGTCCCGTCGCACGGCGGCAGGGAAGCGATCGGTTTCGTGAGTGCTCCAGGCCGTCACGTAGCCCAGGCCCGCCGCCGTAGGACGCCCCACATAGCTGTTGGCATAGTATGCGATATCCAACTCCGCCTCGCGCAGCAGCGGATCACTGCTGTCGTCGATGTTGTTCCAGCCGATCTGCGGCACCCGGGCCGCATCCAGACGGCGTACCTGGCCCGGCACGATGCCGAGTCCACGGCCAGGCCCCTCATCACTGCCGTCGAACAGCAGTTGCATGCCCAGGCAGATCCCGAGGGCCGGCAAGCCATCCAGCAGTGCGTCGCGCATCATCTCGCGACCCGGCGCCAGACGTGCGGCGGCAGGGGCGAAAGCCCCAACGCCCGGCAGCACCAGCGCATCGGTGTCGTGCACGGCGGCCTCGGGGTCGGTTTCCACGTGCACCAGCGCACCCTGTGTCTCGAGTGCCTTGACGAGCGAATGCAGATTGCCCGCGCCATAGTCGAACACCGTGACGCGCACCGGTGAGTGATCAGGTGTCATCCGTTCACCTCCTGGGTGGCGTCATCAAACGCGGTGAGCAGTTGTTCGAGTAAAGGCCACGGCCCCACACTGATGCGCAACGTGTCGCCCACATGCGGTAGCGCCGGGAAGGGACGCGCAGCCACTCCACGGGCGCGCATCGCCTGTCCGACGGCCACCGCATTGGACACCGGCACACAGAGATAGTTGGCGTGCGACGGCAGCGGAGTATATCCGCGCTGCACCAAAGCCTGAGCCAGGCGCTCACGGTTCTGCACGGCCAGTGCGACGTGTTCACGCACCCACGCCATATCATGCTGCAATGCGGCCAGTGCCGTCTGTTCGGCCATCGCGTTGAGTTTGTACGGGCCGCGGGATTTCTCCACGTCACGCACCAGCGCGGGAGCGCCGATACCATAGCCCACCCGCAGCCCCGCAAGACCAAAGGCCTTGGACATCGTGCGGATCACCAGCAGGTTGTCCACACGCATGGCCAGGTCCACCGCCGATACGCCCGCAAACTCGGCGTACGCTTCATCGAGGAACACGACGCCGGGCGCCTCGCGTACCGCGCGCTCCAGCAATTCCCGGGCAAGCACAGCCCCTGTGGGATTGTTGGGTGAGCACAAATACAGAATGCGCGGGTTCGCGGCGAGCAACGCGTCCAGATCCGGTTGCTGATCGGCACGTTCGGCGATGCCTACGTATCGCAAGCCGTTCATGCGGGCGAAGATCGGAATCATGGCAAACGACGGCTCGCTGCTGGCCACTACCGATCCGGGCTCTCCAAACGCGCGCATGGCGCTGTCGAGGATGTCGTCCGAACCACAGCCGGTGACGAGGCGGTCTGGCGATGCGCCGGCAAACGTGGCCAGTGCCTCCTTGAGTTCTGCCGCGTACAGCGACGGATATCGTGTCACGCGCGCCACTGGCATGCTGCGCCATGTGTGCTCGGCAACGGGTGGCATGCCCCACAAGTTGGTGTTGTCGGTGAGATCGAGTGACACCGGTGCGCGCTTGGGGTCGTACAATGGCACGTCGTCATACAAAGCCCGCGCAAACCGCAGGCGATCGGTCACTGCGTCAGGCATTTGCGCACGGTCCGCCGAGGCGGCGGGCGGTTGTGTGTTCGCGGGCACCACTGGCGTGGCCGTCTGCCAGGTGCGGGCCGTTGCCGCATGCGCCGGCAGGCCTTCCGCATCCGCAAACCGTCCCACGTCGGCAGACAGCGACGCGGCGGCCGCTGGCGTGACTTCCTGCCACGTGGTCCAGCGCACGAAATCCAGCGTGGACAATCCGGAGTAACTGCGCGCCGCTCCTGCGGTCGGCAGCACGTGATTGGCACCGGTCATATAGTCACCGAAGGCCACCGAGCTCGATGCGCCCACGAAGATCGTACCGGCATTGCGCAGCGCGGCGAGCACACGATCGCGCTGCGTGTCGTCGACCAGCAGCAGCAGGTGTTCGGCCGCCCAGCGATTGGCGAAGGTGATGGCTTCATCCATCGAAGTCATGTGCACGACGCCGCCACGGGCGCCCAGTGCCGCGCGCATGACATCGGCGCGCGGTGCGCTGGCGAGCTGCGTCTGCAGCGCCGTTTCCACGCGTGTCGCCAGCGATGACGTGGCCGAATGGTCGACAATCACCGCCAGCACGGCCGCATCGGGGTCGTGCTCTGCCTGTGCCAGCATTTCTCGCGCGATGGTATTGGCATCGGCCGATGCGTCGGCGAGGACCAGCAGCTCGCTGGGGCCGGCCGGTGCATCGATGGCCACCGCCGACACGAGCTGCAGCTTGGCTTCGGCCACGTACGCATTGCCTGGACCCATGATGCGATCCACGCGGGGCACCGACGCTGTGCCCAGCGCCATCGCGGCGATTGCTCCAGCGCCGCCCACGGCAAACACCCGATCCACATTGGCCAGCGCCGCCGCCGCCAGTACCACATCCGCAGGACGTCCGTCGGGACCCGGTGGTGTGCACACGATGATTTCGCCGACGCCGGCCACGCGTGCGGGGACGGCACCCATCAACAGCGAGCTGGGATACGCCGCGCGTCCCCCCGGCGCGTAGATGCCCACACGACCGAGCGGATCGGGACGACGCACCACCGTGATGCCGGGCTCCGGTGTGCTGCGGGTGATGGTGGGCAGGAACGCACGATGCACCGTGGCGATGTTGCGGGCCGCGCGTTCCAGCGATTGCCGCAGTGCCGGATCGAGAGCGGCGAGCGCACGATCCCATTCGGCCCGTGGCACTTCGAGCGTCTCGAGCGTGGCGCCATCGAAGCGACGGGCCATGTCGATCAGCGCGGCGTCGCCGGTGCGGCGCACCGCATCGATCACGGCACTCGTGCGCTCGCGAATCGTGGGGTCCACGGTGGAGGCACGATCTTCCAGGGCGCGTCGGGTGGCGTTGTCGAGACGGTCCCATGATCCACGGGCACGCAACGGCAGGTCGGTGTCCACAGGCGGGCGATCGGTGCGCATGGTGGTCATGGAATGAGACGCTCGATGCGCGTCACGAGAATGCCCTCACCACCAAGCGCCCGGAGCTGCGAAATGGTGCGATAGATGGTGTCGGCACTGACCACCGCGTGCACGGCGACATAGCGGCTATGATCGGCGATATCGATGACCGTCGGACCATTGAGTCCCGGAAGCACCGCGCGCACCGCATCGAGGACTTCACGTGGCACATTGGCCATGAGGTAGCGTTGTCCGCGTGCACGGATCACCGACGCGAGAGCGGTGACGAGATCATCGAACTCCTGCTTTCGCGAGACGTCACCGTTCCGTGGGCCCGCGACGGCCGTGATGAGGTGCGCGCTCGAGCGCAGCACGGTTTCCACTTCCCGCAGGCCGTTCACTCGCAAGGTGGATCCGGTCGACGTGAGATCGACCACGACATCGGCGATACCGAGGTGCGGGGCAATTTCTGCGGCACCGGAGACGGGTACGACGGTCACGGGGACACCCGCCATTTCGAAGAATCGGCGCGTGATATTCGGGAAGACCGTGGCGACTCGCATCGGCGGGGCCTGACGGGCCAGATCTTCGAGCGACCGGACGCCGGCATCCTCTCGGGCGGCCACAACGAGTCGGCAGCGCCCGAACCCGAGATCGAGGTGCGAGGTGAGCTCCCGCCCGGATTCGCTGACCAGGTCCCATCCGGTCACGCCCGCGTCGGCCGCCCCGTCGGCGACGAATTCGGGGATATCCTGTGCGCGCACAAAGATGGCCTCGAACTCCCCACCCAGGGACGCCGTGAGGGCCCGCTCACCGGAGGACCGGACTTCCAGTCCAGCGTCGTTGAACAGCCCGCGGGTGTCTTCGCTGAGACGTCCTTTGTTTGGTAAAGCGATGCGTAGCATATAGATGGGTTGTTCCTGTAATCGGAACGCCAGATGAGGATCAACAAAAAAGGCCCGTCCTTCGAAGAGGACGGGCCCGGGGAGCCTGCGAATGTCTGGGTGCCTTAGCGGCCGATCACCTGAGCATGCACATAGTACCCCCGACCCGTCGGGCCGTGGCCATGATGCGCATGATGGTGGTGCTGGCGGAGCGTTGGCATATCCAAGTGAGGGTAGCGGTCGGCTCTGGGGGCGTCAAGATGTGCCGCGGGAGGGGTTGGCGTGCGCGGGGCTTGTGAATAACTTCACGAGGTTCACAGGGCCCTGTGAGCACAGGATTTTGTCCTGTAGAACTGAAAATATCTCGATCAGGCTCTGGAGGCCTCTCGACATGCGGTTTCTCGGCTTTGCGGTGGTGACCGGCGCGGCGATCCTGCTTGGCGCGTGCGGTGGTGGTGACACGGCGACGGCGGATTCGGCGGCGGCCGGCGCGTCGGCGGCAGCAGCAGCTCCGGCAGCAGCAGCTCCGGCGGCGGCAGCGGCCCCGATCACGGGTACGACGCACGAAATCAACATGGTCGGCGATGAGAAGGGTTACCGCTTCGAACCCGCTGAGATCACGATCAAGGCCGGCGACGGCATCAAGTTCAACATGGTCAGCGGCGGCCCGCACAACGTCGCGTTTGATCCGGCCACGCTGCCGGCCGCGGCCAAGTCGGCGCTGCTCGCGAACATGACGGAGCAGGCTGGTGAGCTTTCGGGCAAGATGATGCTGAACGCGGGTGAGAGCTACACGATCTCGTTCGCTGGTGTCCCGGCTGGCACGTACGAATTCAACTGCACGCCGCACCTCGCGATGAACATGAAGGGCAAGGTCACGATCCAGTAATCGGATCGCGTTCTGCAGGACGGCGGGGGCTGGCGCAATGCGCTGGCCCCCGTGTTCGTTCCGGGAGTGTGTCTAGCGCATCCCCACTTGGTACCTCTCGCCGTCTCGTGTGTCTCCTGATCGCCTGACTCGCGCCCGTTGGCTGGCGGCGCGCACCCGCAACGCGGCGCGACACGGACTGCTCATCGCCGCCGTCAGTTGTCTGACGACGCTGGTGGCGATCCTCACATTCGTCCTGGTGCCTCGCCAGGTCGACCGGGCACTCGCACTGGCGCTCGGGGCATTGCCCGCGCCGCGTGACACCCAGGCGCTGCTATTGGCACGGGACACGGTCACCGTGCGCCAGCGGATGCTCGAGTTGCGCGCCGACAGTCTGCGGCGCCAGAGCGCCATCAGCAGCCCGTCGGTCACAGGCGGCGATTCGGCTGCCGCAGTCATCACGGCGTCACCGTCAGGGATGCCGGCGGTGTCGGACGGTGACCTGGCCGTTCTGCAGCAAGCCATTGCCCGCGCCCGCCAAGCACCATTGGTGGAGAGCTATCGGACGCTGGTGACGGAGACGGTCCTCCAGCAGGACACCCGCGCGCGCGCGACCCTCGATTCCATCGAGCAGGTCCACCGTGAGCGAGAGGCCTATGCCGCGCTCGGTGGGCCCGATGCGCGCTATGCGGCGCTCACTGCACAACTCACCCGGCTTGGTGAACGGTTGCTGACGATCGGCAACGGACGACTCCGCGTGGCGAGCGGGTCGCCCGGCGTGGGCGACAGCACGACGGACACTCAAGGCGTCAACACGGAACGCCGTACCGCCGTCATCGACAGTGCGCTCGATGCCGATATCCGACGCACCATCGAGATGGGTCGCCAGGCTGATTCCGCACTGAATGCCGCCCGGCTTTTCAATCGTGACGTGGCATCCGCACGCGATGTGGTGCGCAATCGGGAGAAACTCACCATCCCGCCAGTCGCCGCACTGCTGGCGTCACTGGTCCTTGGTATCAGCGTCGGGTTTTCCACCGCACTCGCCCGGGAAGTGCGTCGACCCAAGGTCGGAGACGCCCAGGAGCTCGAACGGCTCACCGGTGCGCGGGTGATCGTGCATCAGGAGCAGGCGCGGACCCCCATTGCCACGGGCATGGTTCCGGGGGTGTCGGAGCAGATGCGGACTCGTGGTGGGCAGGATCGCACGGGCAGCGATGCCTGGCCGCTGTTGCATCTCACACTCACCAACATCGGTGACGTGTCCCGCGAGGTGGAAGTGTTGAGCGATCAGCCGATCGTTGCGGCGGCGGTGGCCATCCACCTCGCGGCGATCGCGGCCAGTGAATCCCGAGAAACGGTGTTGGTCGATCTCGCAGAACGAGGAAGTGCGCTGCGCGCGTTGCTGCCGGCGTTGGCACTGCAACGCGCCGACGCGACGGCGGCCATGCATTGGGATACGACCCGCGCGCTCTCTCTGGGAGGCGAAACCGCCGTTGATCTCGTGCGTGCCCGCTCGGCGCCCCCCGTACATCGTCAACGGGAAATCACCGCGCGCGCTTCGGCGCAGGCCGGTGCTGCCGGCGACGTGTCGGTCGATGCCACACTGGATGCACGCGGAGAGCTCGTGTCCATCCTGGCCCGCTATGATTTTGCCGTTCTCGTGGCGGATCGCCAACGTCGCTCCCCGGCGCCTGACGTGACCGATGTCGTGCTCGTGGCGCGACTCGGTGCGACACCGCTGGCCTGGATTGGCCAGGCACAACGCCATGTGGTCGAGCAGGGACGGCGCGTGCGCGCGGTCATCATGTGGACTGGCGCGCTGCCGCTGGTCGGCTGACGATCTTCCGGCTAGTCTCCGAGCATGTGGGCAGATACGCTGTTGGCGTTGGAACGGATGCACCTGCAGCGACTGCTGGTGTGGGGCGCCATCTCGATTGTCACGGGCTCGGCGCTCTTCGCCTGGCTCGTCTGGCGCCGTACGGCGGCGCCCATGCTGCGGCATTTTGCCGTCCAGACCGCAGCATGGGGCGTCATCAACGTGCTGTTGGCGCTTCGTAGCTGGCGCTCCGTGGCACTGCGGGATTTTGCCGGCACGCAGGAGCTGCTCAACATCCTTTGGCTGAACACCGGTCTCGACGTGGGGTACGCCGCGGTCGGTGCCACACTGCTGCTCACCGGCTGGCGTCTGGGACCGCGCTTCGGGCTCATGGGCGCCGGCATTGGCGTGATCGTGCAAGGCATCGCGCTGGCCGTGCTCGACCTGCGACTCATCGATGCCATCGGTCCGTTGCGGTAGTGTCGATGCGTTCGCGCTGGTTTTTCCGCACTCGTCTTCTTCTCGCGCCCTCGATCTGATGGAACCCGTCATCCCCGACTTGCGATCCGTCCCGCGTGAGGACGCGTACGCCCAGTTGCTCACCATCCAGCAACTCGTGCTCGAGGACAGTCACGACATCATTGCGGGCATGGCCACGACGAGTGCGCTGTTGCACCATGCATTCGGGCATCTCTGGACCGGCTTCTATCGTGTCGTCGAGGCGGGGCAGCTCTTGCGGGTGGGGCCGTATCAGGGATCACTGGGCTGTCAGGATATCCGCTTCGGTCGCGGCGTCTGTGGCACGGCGGCCGCGGAAGGCCGAACGGTCGTGGTGCCTGATGTTCATGATTTCCCCGGGCATATCGCGTGTGATGCCCGTTCGCGCAGCGAGATTGTTGTTCCGGTGTTCGATTCCACGGGTGCCCTGCTGGCGGTGCTCGACATCGATTCCGCACAGCCCGATGCTTTTGGTGAAGCCGATCAGCGTGGCCTCGAACAGTTGGTGGCCTGGTTCGGTCGTACGACGTATGTTCCCACCCCCGCCTGAACCCGCGATCTCCCATCGCCTCTGCCAATGATCAGGTCATGACCGGGTACTCCGATCGCATCAATCACGCGTTTGCCTTCGCTGCGAAGCATCACGACCAGCAGGTGCGCAAAGGCACACGTCTCCCCTATCTCACACATCCGGCCAATGTGGCGATCATCCTGACGCGCTATGGTCGTCCGGAAGAAACCGTGGTCGCCGGCATCCTGCACGATGTCATCGAAGACGGCGTGCGTGATGGTCTTTCGCGCGAAGTGCTCGAAGAGCGCATTGGTCGCAAGTTCGGCAGCTCGGTGCTCGACGCCGTCATGGCGGTCACGGCGCGGCGCAGCGATGACGATGGCGTCGACTTCTCGTGGGACGAGCGGAAGGAGGACTACCTCCTTCGCCTCGGCCAGGCCAACGAAGACGCGCTGTGGGTGTGTGCCGCCGACAAGGTGCACAACGCCAACTCGATTCTCTCCGATCTGCGCCGCACCGCATTTCCGGAAACCGTGTGGGGGCGTTTCTCGGCCGGCCGTGAAGGTACGGTGCGCTGGTATCGTCGTGTGGCCGACCGTCTGCGGGAAGTCGGATTTGATGCGCCGATCGTGGACGAGCTCGAGGGTGCCGCGCAGGGCCTCGAGCAGGCCTGATCTGCGTGGCTCTATCACGCGTTCCACTCGACACACACACTCGTCTGACGTTCGATCAACGCTCCACCGCCTGAACGCGAGGAAGTGAGATGACCCCAATGCTCGTCGTGGCCGCCCTGTTGCAGTCGGTGCAGCCGGCATCGGCACAACCGGCACCAGTGCAGGGTGCCCGTCTTATCATCACACCGGCCGAGCCGATGGTGGTGGCCGAGGATACACTGCGACTGCAGGCGCGGGTGGTGGACGCGTCCGGTCAGCCGGTGCCCACGGCGCAGATCCGTTTTGTGGCGGCGGGCGGTGTGTTCGAAGGTCGTGTGGATCCCGATGGGCTGGTGCGCTCTGGTTCCACCGGTACGCTGCCGGTGACCATCGTGGCCCAGATCCCGGGAGCGTCCACGCTCACACAGCGTGTGGAAGTGCGCATGGTGGCCGGTCCTGCGGCGACGATCACCGTGGACGCTCCGACCCGTCTGGTGGCCGGACAACGGTTGGTGCTGGCACCGGTGGTGAAGAGCGCGGCTGGTGATGTGCGCCGCGATCGTGTGGTGTGGACCAGCAGCAATCCGGCGGCGGTGAGTGTGAATGCCGATGGGCTGGTGGAAGCGAAAGCGATGGGACGGGCCACGCTCACCGGCCGTGTCGATCGCGCCACCACGACGGTGGCGGTGGATGTCGTGGCATCGCGGGTGGCGTCGATCAGTCTGTCGCCGTCTTCGCGTGAAGCGCGCACGGGTGATGTGGTGCGGTTTGCCGTGACGGCCAAGGACGCCGCGGGCAAGACCATCACCGGTGTCACGCCGAGCTACAGCTTCAGTCCCGGGCAGGGCATCATCGATCGTGATGGAGCGTTCACCGGCTACGAAGGGGGCACCTACGTGGTGACCGCCACGCTGGGCACACAGAGTGCGCAGGCCGTGGTGCGTCTCACGCCGCGTGACGTGCGCCGGCCGGCTACGGTGGTGGGTCGTTTGCCGCGCATGAAGTTCACCACCGAAGAAGTGTGGCTGCACCCGACGCGCGAAATCGCGTATCTGGGCACCGGCTCCGGTGGCGATCGCATGTACACCATCGACATCACCGACAAGACCAAGCCGGTGGTGACCGATTCGCTCGTCGAAAACACGCGTCGGGTGAACGACATCATGACGACGCCCGACGGCAAGCACATGGTGTTCACACGCGAAGGGGCGAGTGATCGCAAGAATGGCATCGTGATTGCCTCGCTCGAAGATCCGCTGCACCCGAAGAAGTGCGCCGATTTCACGGACGGACTCACCGGTGGTGTGCACTCCACGTATGTGTATCGCCAGGAGAAGTTCGGCACCCATGTGTATCTCACCAACGATGGCACGGGTGCGTTTCACATCATCGATATCAGCGACCCGTGCGCGCCCAAGACGGCGTCGGTGTGGAAGACGCCGCGGCCCGATGCGGGTCGCTCATTGCATGACGTGGATGTGCAGGATGGCCTCGCGTATCTGAGCTATTGGAATGACGGTCTCGTCATTCTCGATATCGGCAATGGCGTGAAGGGTGGGTCGCCGGCCAATCCGCAACTGGTGTCGCAGTACAAGTACGACCTGAACGACATGTACCGGCAGGTGGAAGCGTCGGGTGGTCCTGGTTTCATTCGTGGCACTCACACGGCGTGGCGGCACAACAACTACGTGTTCATTGCCGACGAAGTGTTTCCGGCGTCGCCGGTGAAGGGAGCGAAGGATGCGTCGGCTGGTCGTGCGTACGGACGCCTGCAGGTCATCGATGTGTCCGACATCGCCAAGCCGAAGAGTGTGGCATTCTACGAGCCCGAGTTCGGCGGTGTGCACAACGTGTGGGTGGCCGGTGACACGCTGTACATGGGCGCCTACAACGCTGGCTTCCGCGCTTTCGACATCTCCGGTGAACTGCGCGGCGACCTACGTGCCCAGCAGCGCGAGATGGTGCATGTGCACACGGCCGATCAGGACGGTTTCGTGAAGAACGCCGCGATGACGTGGGGTGTGGTGGTCCGCAACGGGCTGGCGTATGTGAACGACATGTACAACGGCCTCTGGATCGTGCGCATGGAGCCCAAGCCCGATCCCAAGAAGAGCGCCATCGTACCATGAGGATGTGATGCGTCGTTTGACTGATCGACAGATCCGCCGGTTTGCCACGCTGGCTACGGCGGTGGTGACCGCCGCCGTGAACGGTGTGAACGACGCGGGTGCCCAGCAGGCACCCGCGTCGTTGTCTGCGGGAGTGCCAGCGCCGACACGCACCTATCGCGCGCTGGTGGCTTCGGAGTCGGTGGACCGCGTGGCGGTCATCGAGTTCGGACCGCAGGGTGCCAAGGTGGTGGGTGAACATGAAGTGGGTGTCATGCTCGCCGACCCCGATGGGCCACATGGACTCGCGGTGACACCGGATGGGGCGAACTACTATGTGACCACGGCGCACGGCACGCCGTATGGCGTGTTGTGGAAGTTCGATACTCGCACCAACAGCTATCAGGGGCAGGTGATGCTGGGAAATTTCCCCGCGACGCTGCAGGTGAGCCCCGATGGCCGGCTCATTGTGGTGGTGAATTTCAATCTGCACGGTGACATGGTGCCGTCGGATGTATCTGTGGTGCGCGCCGATAGTCTGCAGGAAATCGCCCGTATTCCCACCTGTGCGATGCCACATGGCTCGCGCATGAACAGCACAGGCACACGTCACTATTCGGTGTGCATGATGGACGAGCAGCTCGTGGAGATCGATCTGGACGGGTTGCAGGTGTCGCGACATTTCCTGCTCACCAAGGGCGCTGAGCAAGGCATGAACGGTGCGCCTGCTACGCGGGCGGCGAATGCGGCGGGACACGGAGGCCACGACATGAGCGGCCATGGTCTCGCGCAGCCCGCAGCGGGAAGCACCACCTGTTCGCCAACCTGGGCACAGCCTTCACCCGACGACCGTACGGTGTGGGTGGCGTGCAACGGCACGAGCGATCTGGTGGAAATCGACGTGGCGTCCTGGCGTATGCGTCGTCGCATTCCGGCAGGGAACGGCGTGTACAATCTGGCCGTGACGCGCGATGGCACGAAGCTCGTGGCCACCAACAAGCGTGGGCAAAGTGTCTCGGTGATCGATACCAGGACGGGCGCCATGCTGGCCACGCTCCCCACGCAGCGCCGTGTGGTGCATGGCGTGGTCATCACGCCTGACGATCGTTATGCCTTCGTGAGCGTGGAAGGCGTGGGCAGCGAGCCGGGTACCGTGGAGATCATCGATCTGGTCGCGCTCAAGACCGTGGCGCGGGTCGATGTCGGTCAGCAGGCTGGTGGTATCGATATCGTGCCTTGAACAGCGGGGGGAACACAGACGGCACGGAAACCAAGCAGATTGCACAGATACAGCTAAACAACATTTCTTGAATGAATTGATGAGCAGCGGCTCAGTTCAATCAATTTGTTGTTGTATCGGTGTTATCTGCCCGTTTTCCGTGCCGTCTGTGTTCCCCCCGCTGTTTCTACCTGTCAGACGGCCGACAACTGTCCGTACGTGCGCTCCACGTACTCATTGAGAATGACGAGGAACTCGGCCACGATGTGATCACCCCTGAGGGTGGTGAACAGCTTGCCATCCACGTACACGGGCGCTTTGGGCTCTTCGAAGGTGCCCGGCAGTGAAATGCCGATATTGGCGTGCTTCGATTCGCCGGGGCCGTTCACGACGCAGCCCATCACGGCCACTTTCATTTCCACCACACCCGGTCGCGATGCGCGCCACACCGGCATCTGTTCGCGCAGGTATCCCTGAATGTCTTCCGCCATATGCTGGAAGAACGAACTCGTAGTGCGGCCGCAGCCAGGGCATGCGGTGACCTGAGGCGCGAAAGAGCGGAGCCCCAGGGACTGCAGGATCTGCTGCGCGACAAACACCTCTTCGCGACGATCACCACCCGGCTTGGGCGTGAGTGATACACGGATGGTGTCACCGATGCCTTCGGAGAGCAGGATGGCCAATGCGGCGGATGACGCAATCACGCCCTTGTTGCCCATGCCCGCCTCGGTCAGCCCGAGGTGCAGCGGGTAGTCGCAGCGCGCGGCGAGGCGACGATAACACTCCACGAGATCGGGTACCACGGAGATCTTGGCGCTGACAATGATCTTGTCGTGCGCCAATCCCACGTCTTCCGCGAGCGCTGCTGAACGCAGAGCGCTCTCCAGCATCGCGTCCATGTACACGTCTTTGGCATCACGCGGCGTGGTGGACGACGCGTTGGCATCCATCATCTGCGTGAGCAAATCCTGATCGAGCGAACCCCAATTCACACCGATGCGCACCGGCTTGTTGTGCTCGATGGCCGCTTGCACGATGGTGGTGAAGTTCGCGTCACGGCGCTTCGAACCGACATTGCCCGGATTGATGCGGTATTTGTCGAGCGCGGCAGCGGCAGCGGGGTACTTCGTGAGCAGCAGGTGTCCGTTGTAGTGGAAGTCGCCGATGAGTGGCACGTCGAGACCACGATCATCGAGACGCTGGCGGATCTCCGGAACCGCCTGAGCCGCCTCATCGTTGTTGACCGTGATGCGGACCTTCTGCGATCCTGCTTCGAACAGAGCGGCCACCTGGTCGGCGGTGCCGGCAGCATCGGCCGTGTCCGTGTTGGTCATCGACTGCACGACGACGGGCGACCCTGAACCCACGGGGACACCGCGTACGCGCACCGTGACAGAGGGGCGACGTCGGCCGAATTCGGTGACGGAGGACACGATACTGAAACCCTGGTGAGAGTGAATTCCGTAAGCTAGCGCGTGCTCATGGGCTCCCCCAAGTTCCAGTCATGACAGACCCTTCCCAACCGTCACCGTCGGGTGACGCACCAGTCGACACGCCTGCGGGCGCTTCGTCCGCTTCTCCTGCGGCTGCGGGCAAACCCCGCCGCTCGTTCTTTCTGCGGCACTGGCTGTTCACCACGCTGGTGGTCCTGATCGGACTCCCGATCGCCGTGATCGTAGTCTGGTCGGCCGCAGCCCTGTCGTGGAGCTATTCCGACGGACAGCGTGCGGGCTACGTCCAAAAGATCGCCCGAAAGGGATATGTCTGTAAAACGTGGGAGGGGACACTCTATACGGACATCGCCCGGGGCTTCCGGTCGGACAGCTTCACCTTCACCGTGCGCAGCGACTCGCTGGCTCGTGCCATCGAAGCGCTCAGCGGAGATCGGGTGACCGTCCAGTACGAGCAGCATGTCGGAATCCCGACTTCCTGTCTCGGAGAAACCGAGTACTTCGTCACGGGTGTGGAGAGGATCCCGGAGTGAATTTCGGGGTTAGTAGGGCTGCATCACATCAATTCAACACTTTGGAGGAAAGCATGAAGCGTGCACTGCGTATGCTCGGACTGGCTGCGGCCATCGCTGCTCCGGCGGCGCTCTCGGCGCAGGCCAGCACCGACAAGCCGGTGTCGTTTGGGCTCAGCGGTGGTTTGTCGCTGCCTATGGGCGATCTTGGAGATGCCACTGAGTCGGGATTCACCGGCGCGGGCCACATCTTCCTGAAACCAGCGTCCATGAAATCTCTGGGCTTTCGCGGTGACGTGAGCTTCGACCGCTGGTCGGCAAAGGCCACCGATGACGTGAACCTGCAGAGCATCGGTTTTGTGGCGAATGCGCTTTACAGCGTGAATTCGGCCAGCATGGTCAAGCCGTACCTCCTCGGCGGCGTCGGGATGTACAACTCCAAGGCCACGATCGATCTGGGCTCCACCGGCGGTAGCACGCCAAGCTCTACGGATTTGGGCATTCAGGTCGGCGGTGGCCTGCGTTTCCAGCTCTCGGGTTTCTCCACGTTCCTCGAGGCGAAGTACGTCAACGTCTTCACTGATGGCAGCAGCACAAACTGGCTGCCGATCACATTCGGCGTGCGTTTCTGATTCACGGATGGGCGGGCAATGCCCTGCGCGCCTCGTGCGCGCAGGGCATTTGTCTTGTCCATCCCTTTGATGGACCAGCGAGGTTTCCATGTGGTATCCAACATCTCGCGCACGGCACCGCATGATGCGACGTGCCGCGCGTGCCATGAGTGTCGCCATGCTTGCGAGCGTGGCATTCGTTCCCCGTGAACCGCTTGCCGCCCAGGGATCACTCCGCGATCAGACGCGCGAGACGGGCGGCCCGAATCACATCATCGCGATCAATCCGTTCTTGCCGCTGCTCGGTTATTTCCAGGGCGAGTACGAACATCGCCTCCGCGCCAACGTGTCTTTTGCACTCGCGGGGTCGTACATGCGATTCGACGACTACTACACGAACATCGACGCAAAAATTCGACTCTATCCACAGGAACGCGCGCTGCACGGTCTGGGGATGGCCGCGGGACTCGGCTATGGTGCGGTGCGCCGCAAGAACAGCCTGTGCGATATGGTGGGGGCGAATTGCCAGGAGAACCACACTACCGAGTCGGCACCGACGTTTTCGGTCGAGGGGCAGTACCAATGGTTGCTCGGCAGCAGCCAATCAACGGCCGTGACCATTGGTGGTGGTGTGAAGCGCTATTTCATTTCCGACGACCGCAGTGACGGTATTCAACGTGTGCTGCCCACGATGCGGCTGACCATCGGATACGCGTTCTGATCGGAGACTGTGCGCTGCTCGCAGTGCACCGCGTGCGCCACGGACGGCGATGCGGACATGACAAAGGGGGCGCGTGCATCTGCACGCGCCCCCTTTCATGAATCGGTACGATCAGAACTTGAACGACAGGCCAGCGTGGATGAGCGGGATGTCGCCAAAGCCGATCTGGCCGTTGATGCCGAGCTTCGAGCCGACCCAGTAACGAGCGCCGCCCTGGATGCCAAAGCCGGAATCCGTGTTGCTGTCGTCGATCCCGAAGCTGGACGGGACGTTCGTGTCCCACGACGCGCGGATGAAGCCAACGCTGGCGCCGGCATACACATCGAGCTTCGGCTGCGAAGCGATCGGGAAGTGGATGTTGCCCACAGCCATCACCGGGATCGCCGACATCTTGTACTCGGCACTTCCGAACGTCTGCTTGTCGCTCACATAGCCAACGAAGGCGCCGACGCCGAGCGTCGCTTTGCCGATCGGCAGAAGGCCCCACTCAGCCTGACCGCCAAAACCGGCACCGTCGTAGTCACCACCGGTCATGAAATTCACGGTCGCAATACGGTCACCCTTTGCGAACTGGGCCGACGCGGTAAGGGGCAGCGCGGCCACGAGGGCGGCGGCGGCAGCGAAACGGGCAAAACGAGCGATCATGCACTACTCCTGAAACGGTGAGAAATCTGTTCTGTGCTGTCGATGTTGACAAAAGACGGGGCTTCAGCGCCCGCCTCAATCAATGGGGGTGAAGGCGCGTCTCGGCAAGGGGCGCTTCTTCACATGAAACCAATACGCCCCTCGTGTGACGACGGCACCTCGGCCACGAGTGACATACGTCCGATCGATCCGGTTTGGTTTCAGTGTACGGAACGCCCCGTGCGTCTCACATACCTGAGAATGGAAATACCACGCCGCCCGTGCGAGCAGCGCGGTCAGCGGCTTACCTGGGGCGCGCCAATATTGTCACGACAAAAAGCAAACGGGGAGCGGGCACCCAAAGGTCCGCGCCCCCCGATGACTCATGCCGCAGGCTGCAAGGCAACCGAGCGCTGCCATAACAACGTGTGAAGAACTCAGTACGCGCTGAGTGTCGACAGGCGTGCCGTGAGGGCTTCCACTTCGGCCGGCGTGAGCGTGCGCGGCAACTGCTTCGAACCCGTCACCGTGAACTTGCCGGCTTCGTTGACCGAGAGCGTGCGGGTCTCGGTGCGGCCATCGGCGTACGTGATGTTGGCCGTGACCACCGACGCATCAGCCGCCTGCGACAGCACGGTGCGGCTGTGGAACTGACCCTTCACTTCTTCTTCGAGGATCATCGTACGGCCTTCCGTCGAACGCGTCATGGTCTGCGTGAGCTTGACGTCACCCTTCGCGACGACCTTGACCTTCGTCTCCGGTGCTGATGCCGACGCGAGTGCCGGCTTGCCGGTCCAGAATTCCATGGAGTTGAACACGACCATGTCGAGCAATCCGGCCACGCCGTACACCGGTAGAATCACACCCGTCGCCAGGAAGAACAGTTCCTGCGCCCACTTGCCGCCCAGGTTCTTGTTGTAGTTGTACAGCTTGCGGGTGAGCGGGAAGCTCGCAAAGCATGCCGTGTTCGACACCAGGGTGACACCCATCAGTCAAGCAAGCACAAAGTTACGGGGATTCAGGCGACGCATCGGGTAGGCTCCTTGACCATTCAGGTCATGACACAGGGATGGGCGGAACAACAGCGCGCCAAACTTCGTGAATCGCGGCAACGGCGTCAATGGACTGATGTTGCGATCCTATCGGGCGAGTCCAAGCCACGGAGCGACCTCATCGAGGTGCTCAACCGTGATCCGTGCGCCTGCCGCGCGCAATCGCGCCGGCGCCACGAGCTCTGCGTAGCCGATCACCGTCATACCGGCTGCGGCGGCGGCCTGCACACCAAGCGGGCTGTCTTCCACGGCGACGGTGCGCGCGGGGGTCGCGCCCAGTGCCTGTACGGCGTGCAGATACACGTCGGGTGCCGGCTTGGGGCGGCCGACGTCGAGGCTCGAGAACCGACGGCCCACGAAGCGTGATGCCAGACCGGTAGCTCCCAGTGTGGTCTGCATCTTTGCCTGCTCACCATTGGATGCCACGGCGTAGGGCACACCAGCGGCATCGAGCGCGTCCAATAGCGCGACAATGCCCGGCACGGCCGTCACCTCGTTCCGAAGCGCCACCGCCACGGCAGCGTGAAACCGTGGCAGCAGTTCGTCCGGCGCAGGCCGGCCAAACTGCTCACCGACGATCTCGAGACACCGTGCCATCGAGTTGCCGAGGTAGGTCGCGAGGGATTGTTCGGTGGTGGTGGGCATTCCCAGCTCGGTCAGCAGTTCTGCCCACACCCGATTGGTGATGCGCTCGCTGTCCACCAACACACCGTCGCAGTCGAAGACCACCCCTTCGAGTGGCGATACCAACGGCGTGTCGGTGGCGATCAGGTCACCAGATGCGTTCATGCCGAGCGGGTGAGGCTGGCGCGGGCCTGCTCGAGCTGGCGTGCCACCGCATTCGGTCCGGTACCCCCATCGATATCGCGTGCGGCCAACGAGGCTTCGGCGCCCAGGGCGTCGCGCGCATCGTCGCCAAACAGCGCGTGTGCCTTGCTGAACGCCTCGAGCGGAATGTCGGTCATTTCGATGCCGGCTTCTTCTGCCTGACGCACGAGCGAACCCACCGCACCATGTGCCTCGCGGAATGTCGCGCCCTTCTTCACGAGATAGTCCGCGAGATCGGTGGCCATCATGGCACTCGACACCGCGTTGCGCATGCGATCCCGATTGAACCGCAATTCGCTGATCGCGCCCGCCATGGCCGGCAACACCAGGAACAGCAGGTCGACGGCGTTGAACAGCGCGCGCTTGTCGTCCTGCAAATCCTTGCTGTAACCACTGGGCAGACCCTTGATGGTGCCCAGCAGTGAGACCAAGTCGCCCAGCACACGGGCGCCCGAGCCACGGGCAAGCTCGAAGACATCCGGGTTGCGCTTCTGCGGCATCATGCTGCTGCCGGTGGAGAAGCCATCCCCGAATTTCACAAAGCCGAACTCACTGGAGCCGTAGATGATGAGATCTTCGGCAATACGTGAGCAGTGCACGGCGGTCATGGTGCACGCAAACAGTGTTTCGGCCACGAAGTCACGGTCGCCCGTGGCGTCGATGGAGTTGGGCGAGATGGCGGCAAAGCCCAGCGTGTCCTTGATCAGCGTGCGCGGAATCGGGAACGCCGAACCGGCGATGGCACCGGAGCCGAGTGGCAAGGTGGCCGTGCCGCGTGCGGCGTTGGCCAGACGGGTGCGATCACGATCGAGTGGCCAGAAGTGCGAGAGCAGCCAATGGGTACCGCTCACCGGCTGTGCGCGCTGCAGGTGCGTGTACGCCGGCAGGATGGCGTCGGTGAGCGTTTCCGCCTGCGTGAGCAGGGCCTGCTGCAGTTCCCGAATGGCGGCATCGAGCTTCTGGCAGGCATCCATGGTCCACAGGCGCGACGCCGTGGCCACCTGATCATTGCGTGAGCGACCGGTGTGCAGCTTGGACGCCACCGTGCCGGCTTCTTCGTGCAGCAACCGGTCGATCATGGTGTGGATGTCTTCATCCGTCGCGACGGGCTGTGCGCCATCGGCGATGCGCTGTGCGACACGGTCGAGTCCCTGCTGCAACGCGAGGCTTTCGTCCTGGGTGAGCACGCCGGCGTGACCGAGTCCGGCGGCCCAGGCCTGCGACAGGCGCACATCGTGCGGCCAGAGACGGAAGTCGGTGCCGATGGAGCGATTGATGGCGTCGAGCAGCGGCGACGGGCCGCCGGCAAATCGGCCGCCCCACAACTTGTGGGTGCCAGCAGCGGAGCCGGATTCGGATGAAGAGGAGGCAGTCATGGCGCGGAAATCTAGCGGTCGATGTAGGTGCGGAGTTTGCGGAGCACACGCTCACGCCCTTCCGTGCTGCGGCAGATGATGAGGACCGTGTCGTCACCAGCGATGGTGCCTGCGACGTCCGGCCATTCGAGTTGATCGAGCGCTTCGGCCACTGGCTGCGCGCCGGATTTCATCGTGCGGGCGACGACCAGCACCTGCACCCCCTCCACGGCGACCAGCAATTCCGGGAGCATGCGCTCCAGTCGGGCGAGCTCGTAGTCACCGTTGGTTTGATCCGAAAATGCATATCGGGCGCGTCCCTGGCCGTCGGGAATGCGGGCCAGACGCAACTCCCGCAAATCCCGGGAGAGGGTGGACTGCGTGACGTCCCAGCCTCGACCCGCGAGCTGTCGTCGCAGCTCCTCCTGGCTCGCCACGGCATGCGCCGCGACGATCTCGCGAATGGTCTGCTGGCGCTCGCGTTTGTCTGACAACGGGACTCCGGAATGAGGCTGAGGGCGTCCGGGCGATTGACAGCACCCTTCTGCAAAATTATGCATTAATTGTGCATAACATGCCGGTCCTGATGCAACCGTCTTCCGCTCCATTGAACGTGCCCGACTCGTCTTCGTTGCCAACCTATCGTGTGGGGGTGTTGGGTGCCTCCGGCTACTCCGGGCGTGAGCTGTGCGCGCTGGTGACCGGTCATCCGCAGCTCTCGCTCGCCTTTGCCACGGCCCACACTCAGCGCGGCACGACGCTCCGCGTGCGTGCCAGCGGTGCGGTGCATGACATCCCGTTGATCGGCCCGGAAGAGGCGGACCTGGCGGGGGTGGACCTGGTGTTTGCGGCGCTGCCACACGGCGCGTCGGCCGAGTGGGTGGGCAAGGTGATCGCGGCCGGCGCGCGGGTGGTGGACCTGTCGAGCGACCTGCGGCCCGGGCATGGGGGCACCACGCATGCGTTGCCGGATGGTGTGCCGGCCGATGCGCCGTACGGACTGCCCGAGCTGTTCCGCGCACCGCTGCATGGCGCGCGCGTGGTGGCGAACCCGGGGTGTTATGCCACCAGCGTATTGGTCGCGCTGGCGCCGTTGGCCAAGGCGGGATTGATCGCGCCGGGAGCCACCGTGAACATCGCGGCGGCAAGCGGCATCAGTGGTGCGGGCGCATCGCCCAAGCTCGAGTACCTGTTTGCGGAAGTCACCGAGAACTACCGCGCCTATGGTGTGGGCAACGCCCACCGGCACCTGTTCGAGATGCGGGACACGCTGTCGCACCTCGGGGCCGACTGCGATCTGCTGTTCACGCCGCACCTGCTGCCGGTGGACCGCGGTATTCTGTCCACGATCACGGTGCCGCTGACCCGTCCGCTCGCCGACCCATTGGAGCCGTTCCGCACAGCGTTCGCCAACGAACCGTTCGTCGAACTGACGACCGGGTTGCCCGCGCTGGCCGACGTGCAACATCGCAACGTCGTGCGCATCGGCGCCGTTTCACCCACCGGGATGCGTCAGCCGACGCTGCTGGTGTTCAGCGCGATCGACAATCTCGTGAAGGGCGCGGCGGGGCAGGCGGTGCAGAACGCCAATCTCATGTTGGGGTTGCCGGAGACGGCCGGGTTGCAGCGATAAGCGGTTCTGGTTCGCATCGCCGCGACCGGCAACACGTCGGTATTCCACTCCACCTGCCCCACTCTCTCCAAAGATGTTTGTCGTCAAACTCGGTGGCCGCACACAGAACGACCCGGCGTTGCCGGCTGCCCTCGCTGCCCTTTGGCATCAGAGCGGCGGCCGGGTCGTGATCGTGCATGGCGGCGGTGACCAGATCAGCGCGCTGCAGCGTCTGCGTGGTGAAGAGCCGGTGTTCATTGGTGGTCGGCGGGTGACCACCGATACGGCGCTCGAGCTGGTGCGCATGGTGCTGTCGGGGCTCGCCAACAAGCAGATGGTTTCGTCGCTGGTGGCGGCCGGTGCGCCGGCCGTGGGCATCAGCGGTGAAGACGCCGGACTGTTGCGCGCCACCCCCATCGATGCGGCGACGTTTGGGCATTCAGGGACGCCGGCGTCGGTGAATCCGGGCGTCGCCCGTGCGTTGTTGGCGGCCGGCTACCTGCCGGTGATTTCGCCGGTGGCGGCGCGCGAGGATGTGTCGGTGGCGGGTGCCTACAATGTGAACGGCGACGATGCCGCGGCCGCGATCGCGGCGGCACTGGGCGCTGATGAGCTGTTCCTGATGGCGGACGTGCCGGGTGTACTCGATGGCAACAAGACGCTCGTACCACGACTGACGCTCGAAGAAACGCAGGCCCTCGTGGCCAGTGGTGTGGCTGGTGGCGGCATGGCCGCCAAGCTCGACGCCTGCGCTGCGGCGCTGGCGGGTGGTGTGTCCCGAGTGCGGATCGGAGATCTCGCCGCACTCACTGTTCCCAGCGCGGGAACCGCGATCGTTGCGCGCGCCGACGCAACGGATGCCGTCTCTTCCAGGTAGCTGCCATGACTTCGACGATGCCCTCGCCTGCTTCCGCCACTGCCCTGACGCCGACGTCGTCGGCTGCGGAACCGACGACGCTGCCCGCCATTCTGGGCACGTACAAGCGACAGGCGCCGCTCTTTGTCCGAGGTGAAGGCGTCCACATGATCGACGAGTCGGGGAAGCGCTATCTCGACTTTGTCGCCGGTATCGCGGTGTCATCGCTCGGCCACGCGGATGCAGGCGTGATGCAGGCCATGCAGGAAGCCATGGCCACGGGACTCATTCACACGTCCAACCTGTATCGCACGGCGCCGGGTGAGGCGCTCGCGTCGTGGCTGGTGGCGCATTCGTTTGCGAGCAGTGTGTTTTTCTCCAACTCGGGCGCCGAGGCCAACGAGGGGGCGTTCAAGTTTGCGCGCCGGTGGGCCAAGAGCACGGGACATCAGGCCAAGCACGAGATCATCGCGCTACGTGGTTCCTTCCATGGCCGTATGCCCGGCACGCTGGCGGCCACCGATCGGCCGGCGTATCGCCTGCCGTTCCGTCCGCTCATGGGCGGGGTGACCATTGTGGAACGCAATCTCGAGGAGCTGCGCGCCGTGCTCGATCCGGAAACGGCGGCCGCGGTGATCGTCGAGCCAATTCAGGGCGAAGGCGGGGTGCGCATCGTGGAGCCGGAGTTCCTGCGCGGACTGCGTGAGCTCACGCGTGAGCGCAATGTTCTCCTCATCCTCGACGAGATCCAGTGTGGCCTCGGCCGCACGGGTTCGTTCTTCGCCTACGAGCAGTTGGGCTTCGAACCGGACATGCTCACCATCGCGAAGCCGCTGGCCAATGGTTTGCCGATGGGTGCCATTCTGGTCAACGATACGGTGGCCCGTGTGATGCAGCCCGGTGATCACGGCACCACGTTTGGTGGCGGTCCGCTGCTGGCCCATGTGGCGCATCATGTCGTACAGCGTCTGGCTGATCCGGCGTTGCTGCAGCATGTGCGGGAAACGGGCGCCTGGTTCGGTGAGCAGTTGCAGGCGATCGCTGATCGTACGGGAGCGGTGCGTGCCATCCGTGGCACCGGTCTCATGTGGGGCATGGACGTGCACGAACCTGCCGCGGCCATCATCGCCCGGGCATTCGATCAGGGACTGCTGCTGGTGAGCGCCGGCGAGCATACGCTGCGCTTTCTGCCGCCGCTGGTGATCAGCCGCGAGGAGCTGGCCAAGGGGCTCGCCATTCTCGAAGGCGCGATCAAGGCGTAACTCAAAAACACCGGCGCCCGTATCGGCGGGCGCCGGGCTGCCCGCCATCGACGGCACCATGTACATCCCAGCGTCCTACCGGGAGACGGATCGCACCGTGCTCCTCGATTTCCTCGCGGCACATCCCCTCGGCGTGCTCGTATCGGGCACGTCGGGTGGTGAACGCGGACTGTACGCGACGCACCTGCCGTTGCACGTCGACCGTGAGCGGGGCGTACTGCAGGGACATCTCGCGCGCGCCAATCCGCACGTCGGTCACCTGGCGGCGCTGGCCAGCGGGGAACGGGTCCTCGCGATCTTCAGCGGCGCCGATGCCTACATCACGCCGACGTGGTACCCGAGCAAGCAGGAGCACGGCAAGGTCGTTCCCACCTGGAATTTCAGTGCCGTGCATGTGCATGGCGCGGTCACGCTGCACGACGATCCGTCCTTCCTCCTGGCGCACCTGCATCGTCTCACCGACACACACGAAGCCACGCAGCCCAAGGCGTGGGCGGTCGATGACGCACCGGCGGATTTCATTGCGCAGCAGATGCGCGCCATCGTCGGTATCGAGATCGCGATCGACGTGCTGGAAGGAAAATTCAAGATGAGCCAAAACCGTTCACACGCCGACATCGACGGCGTGATTGCCGGACTCGGCGCGAGCGGCGCGGCACCGGATGTGGTCGCGGACATGATCGCGAGAAAGCCGGTGCGCTGATCGGTCGCGCGATCGTTTTCGACGATCGTTCGTGGTTTGTTCTTGCCAGTCCGCAACATTCGATCAATATTGTTGCCACCTTCACGTGCCTCCGTGAACGGTGCGGTTCGTTCACGCGGCGCACGTCAGGTGTCGCCATCGCGTGTCGGTTCCGCGAATTCGCTCGGAAGCACTGTGGCCGCGGCGCGTTGCAGCCCGCGTGACCCGATCACCGGCGGTGTAGGCCCTGTCCTGGCGCGTCGATCCGGCGGCGCGCTCGAGGCCGGACGGGGCCGCCGGTGATCCTGCATCGCTGACCATGTGCAGCGTCGACTCTGCGTGGGTATTCCGTCACGAGTCGGTTTCACACCATACCGCACCCCACTGGCCGTAACGACAGGTCAAGTTTCCGGGTGTACTTTTCGGCATGCGCACTCTTCGTCGTCTCCTCATGCATGCGAACATGGTGAGTGCGGCCACGACCGCTGCCGTTGTCACGGCGGCCGTCTCTGCCGCACTGCCGTCTGCTCTCGCTGCCCAGACCAAGCCGACGCTGGTCGTTCAGATCACCGTCGACCAGCTGCGTCCCGACTATCTCGACCGGTTTCGGCCGCAGTTCACAGGGGGATTTGCGCGCCTGCTCAAGCAGGGCGCGTTCTTCACCCAGGCCTTCCACGACCACGCGGTCACGGAAACGGCACCAGGCCATGCCACGCTCTGGTCCGGACGGTTTCCGGCACACACCGGCGTGGTGCTCAACGAAATCGGCGTCGCCGACCCGCAGGCGCCCTTGCTGTTCGGACGTGGCGGTGGAGCATCGCCGTACCGATTCCGCGGTTCGGCGTTCTTCGACTGGGTGCGCACGCGTGATCAGTTCTCCCGCGCGCTGTCGGTGTCGCGCAAAGACCGCGGCGCCATTCTGCCGCTGGGTCGCGCCAAGCAACAGGTGTACTGGTACTCGCTCGACGGTGGCTTCACGACCAGCCGCTACTACGCGGACACATTGCCGAGCTGGGTGCAGCGCTTCAATGCGCGCGATGTGACCGCCAAGTACCTCGGCACCGAATGGAACCTGCTCCTGCCGGCGTCCGAGTACACCGAGAAAGACTCGGTGCCCATCGAACACGGTGGACGTGATTTCACGTTCCCGCACAAGCTGTCGGCCGACCGTCGTCAGGGCACGTTCCAGTTCACGGACTATCCGTGGATGGATGAGATCACGGTGGACATGGCGCTCGAAGGGCTGCAGGCGCTCGATCTCGGCAAGGGTACCAGCACCGATGTGCTCTCGGTGTCCCTGTCGACGGTGGATGCGATTGGCCATGCGTACGGCCCCGCGTCGCTCGAATTGCACGACCAGATCCTGCGTACCGACCGCGCGCTGGGTCGCCTGATCGATTCGCTGTACAAACTGCGCGACTCCAGCCGCATCGTCTTTGCCCTCAGTGCCGATCATGGCGTCACGCCATATCCTGAACTGGCATTCCCGGGCGCCGATCCGAATCGTGGCCGGGTGGACATCCGTCCGGTGATGGATGCCGCGCGGAGTGCGTTGGCGGCCCGCGGTATCGAAGGTGATGCGCTGCTCATGCAGTCCGGCATCATCATGCTCGACCGGCCGCGCCTGATCGCCAAGAAGGTGAACGCCGATTCCGTGGTGACCTCCCTGCGTGCGGCGCTCATCAAGCTGCCGGGCATGCTGCGTGTGGACCGTGTGAACACGCTGGCCACGGCGGCGGCCAAAGGCGACAAGATCGCGCGTCGCTGGAACCAGTCCATTCCCAAGGACCTCCAGGCCGAACTCACGCTGACCTTCAAGGAAGGTTACTACTGGGTCACCACGCGGTACGCGACGCACGGATCACCGTACGATCTCGACGCGCATATCCCCATCCTGTTCATGGGGCCGATGGTGAAGCCGGGCCGCTATACGCAGCCCATCCGTTCGGTGGATATTGCGCCCACGCTGGCCGAGATCGTGGGCGTCGAGCCCATCGAACCGATCGACGGCAAGGTGCTGCGCATGATCCTCCCGGCGTCCACCGGCAAATAATCCACTTCGTCGTACAGGCGTCCGCCCTCCGTGTCCATGCACTCGATCGATCGTGCGTTCGACGAAATCCGGTTTGGGGATGGGCGGACGCTCAACCTGCGCTCGTTGCAGCCCACTGCGCTGCAGGCCACCGCACTCTGTGAGCGGTGGCTGCGGGAGCGTCAGGTACAGGGTGTGTCGGAAGCCCTGGTGATCACGGGGCGCGGCAACAACAGTCTCGAAGGGTATTCGCCGGTGCGCGAAGCGATCGTGCGCCTGTTGCCGTCACTGCGCCGACGCAATGTCATTGCGGGCTACGCGGAGCACACGCCCGGTTCCTTCGTGGTGAACTTCGCGCCCCTGACGGCGCTGTTCGAAGTGCCGCGTCGTCGCCGGGAAAAAGCGCCCGAGCCTACGCGCCCGCCCACGCTCAAGGCGTTGGATCCTGAGACGGTGCATCAGTTGCGCGACCTGGCGGTGATGTCGCTGGCCGTGCTGGGGGTCCAGTCTCCCACCCGTGGGCAGCTCGAAGACGAAATGTTGCGCCAGTTTGCCGCATTGAGTGCGGCGCTGCCCGACAATGGCGACCGCGAGGCGTTGCTGCAGCAGGCCCTCATGCGGGCCGCAGAAGAGTACGAAGCCGAGTAATTTCGGGGGGTGGATTGTTCCCAGGGCGTGGCTCGGGGACATCTCTTGTCCATTCCATTCACCGGAGTTCGTCGTGTTTGTCTCCCACCCCTCCCGCCTGCTGAGTGCGGCCATGTCGGCCGTGCTTTCGGGGTCGGTTCTCGCCGCGCCGTCTGTGATGCATGCCCAGGCGGGGGCATTGCCCACCATTCCGGGATATGCACCGGCGACGGCCGCCGCTCAGCGCCAGTTGGAGCAACAGGCGATCGCCGGACCGCTGGCGACACGCGCCCGCACGCATTCGTCCTCGCTGTCGCGCGAGCCGCATGTGGCGGGCACGGCGGCGCAGGAGCGCACACGCGACTACGTCATCGCGCAAATGAAGGCGATGGGGCTCGAGACGGAGATCCGCACGTACGACGTGTGGTTGCCGCACGCGACGAGTGTGAAGATCACCCGTCTGGGGCGCGATACGGTGTCGCTCGATCTGGCCGAGCCGCCGATCGCGAGTGATCCGGCCACGCAGTTGCCGCAGTATCTCACGGCCAACGGCTCCACCGGTGAAGGCGTCGGACAGGGTGAGCTGGTGTTCGTGAACTTCGGACTCATCGAAGACTACGCCACGCTCGATTCGATGGGTGTGTCGGTGAAGGGCAAGGTGGTGTTGGCGCGCTACGGCCGTTCGTTCCGCGGCATCAAGGCGCGTGAAGCGGAGAAGCGCGGGGCGGTGGCGGTGCTCATCTACACTGACCCGCTCGACGACGGATTTGTGCAGGGCGACATCTATCCCGACGGTCCGATGCGCCCGTTGCGTGGCGTACAGCGTGGTAGCGTGTTCAATGGCACGGGCGATCCACTCACACCGGGATATGCCAGCAAGCCGGGTGCGCCGCGGCTCAAGCCGGAAGACACACCGCTGACCAAGCTGCCCGTGGTGCCCATCAGCGCGTACAATGCCGAGCAGTTGTTGTCGCAGGTGCGGGGCACGGATATCCCGCGCAACTGGCAGGGTGGCATGGGGCTGCGGTACCACGTGGGCCCCGGCCCGGTGCAGGTGAAGGTGGAAGTGGTCACCGATGCAGCCACCAAGGGCACCAAGCAGATCCACAACACACTCGGCTATCTGCGTGGCAGCGAGTATCCCGACCAGTACATCTATATCGGGGCACATCGTGATTCGTGGGGACCGGGTGCGGCTGACAATATCAGCGGCACGGTGAGTGTGCTCGAAGCAGCCAATGCCTTGTCGGATATGGCAAAGAAGGGGCTGCGTCCCAAGCGCACCATCGTGTTCGCCACGTGGGACGCCGAGGAGTGGGGGCTGGTGGGCAGCACGGAGTACGTGGAAGACGATTCGCTGCGCCTCAAGAAGGGCGCCGTGGCCTATCTCAATCAGGACGTGTCGGCACAGGGCTCGCAGTTCGGTGGTGGCGGTTCGCCCTCGATGCGCGCCATTCTGCGGGACATTGTGAAGAGTGTGCCGGATCCGAAGGGGCGCGGCTCCGTGTATCAGGCCTGGCGTCTCACGTCGGGCACGCGCGTTGATTCGCTGGAGCCGGGCATGGGCGATCCGGGCGGTGGCAGCGACTTTGCCGGGTTCTACAATCACTTCGGCATCCCCACCGCAGACTGGGGCTTTGGTGGTCCGGCCGGCACGTATCACTCCGCATACGACACGTTCGCGTGGATGGAACGGTTCGGTGATCCGGGCTTTCTGTATCACGCGGCCGCCGGCCGTATCGGTGCGGCGATGGCGTTGCGTTTGGCCAATGCCGAAGTGTTGCCGTACGACTACGCCGAGTTCGCGCGTACGATGCTGCGCTACATCGCGCCGGTGGAGCGGGGCATGACGCAGAAGGGATGGAGCACCGCGCAGGTGGCGACGCTCACGGCCGCCATCAACAAGCTCAATCAGGCGGCCAATGAGTTTGCCACGGCGCGTGACGCGACGTTGGCCAAGGGTGTTGCCAAAGAGCAGAAGGAGGCCGCCAACGCGGCGTTGTTGTCGGTGGAACGTGGCTTCGCGCGGGATGCGGGGCTCAAGAGTCGGCCGTGGTACCGCACGCTCATCTATGCGGCAGACGTGGACAACGGCTATTCGTCGATGGTGTTCCCGGGTGTGAACGAAGCGATCCGATACGGCACCGAGGCGGAAACCAACGCCGAGATCGCGGATCTCGTAAAGCGTTTCGATGCCGCGTCGGCGGCCATGCTCCGTGCCCGCACGGCGCTTACTACGGCTCCCAGCGCGCCGACACGTCGCTGAGCAACATCACCACCATCATGGCTGTCGAGTATCTGTCTCCCGCCGAAGTTGTGGCACGACTCAATGGGGACACGCAGTTGCAGATCATCGATGTGCGCGAACCGTGGGAGTACGGTATCGCGCACATCGAACCGAGCGAGTTGATCCCGCTGTCGGAGCTGCCGGGTCGTGTGCAGTCGCTCGACCCGGAGCGCCCGTATGCGCTGCTCTGTCACCACGGCATGCGCAGCGAAATGGCTGCCAACTGGTTGGTGCAGCAGGGGTTTCAACAGCTCATCAACATCGAAGGCGGTATCGATGCCTGGAGTCATCAGGTGGACCCCGACATTCCCCGCTACTGATTGCGCGCGGTTGATCGAGTGGGGCTGATCCCATGTTTAACCTGAGCGCCCGACGGGCTGCAATCGGCGCGCGCTTCGAGCAAGCCGACGAGGCTCGGCGCCCGCGTGATGCTCAGGGCATCGTGCGTGGTGCGGAGCCTTTCCTGTTGCGGGGCACCAATGACCGCGCGGTACTGGTGTTGCACGGATTCAATGACACGCCACAGTCGATGCGTCATCTGGCGATGCGCATCAATGACGACGGCTACACGGTGGACGTACCGCGGCTGCCGGGCCATGGTGGATCGTTGGCCGAACTGGCACGCGACGGCCATGCCGTGAACTGGCGTCGTGCGGTCCGCGAGGCATACGACGCCCTGCGACGGACGCACAGTGTCGTGCATCTCTGTGGACAGAGCATGGGTGGTGCACTGGCCACGCTCGAAGCCCATGACCACGCGGAGGTTCGTGCGCTGGTATTGCTGGCACCGTACCTCGGCATGCCGTTCGATATGCGCTGGCAGACGTATGCCGCGGCGCTGTTGGCGCCGTTTACGCTGTATCACCGCAGCAAGGGAGCCGAGCGCTCCATTCACGACCCGGCGGCCCGCGCCAAGGCGTTGGGCCCGGGTATCGTCACGCCTGGAGCGCTGGCCGGTCTTCGCACGGTCGCACTGGCGGCGCATGACGCGTTGCCCACGCTGACGGTGCCCACGCTGTATCTGCAATCACGCGAGGACAATCGCATCGCCGCGGCCGATGCGGAGCGCTATTTCGTGCGCATTGGCAGTGCGATCAAGAAACAGCAGTGGTTGACCGGTTGTGGCCACATCATTTCAGCAGACTACTGCCGGGATACGGTCGCCGATGCCGCCATTGCCTGGTTCCGGCGATTTGAGGGGACGGCGTGAAGGGCGGGGTGGGGATTTGAAGGGTTACCGCGTTGCCGCTGCGCGGCGAACACTGCAGGACATGAATGGATGAAAGGGCTGGGCAATGAAGGGCAGAAGCGTGTGGGAATTGGTGGGCGAATTTCCTGTTGGCACTCCCGCCGTTCTCCAAATGCTGTCCATGCGGCTTTCCCTTGGACTCCTGCGGTTTTCGCCGCGCAGCGGCCGGTTGGCAACCCTTCGTTCCATTCCCGTCCATTGGCGTCCATTTGCTCCGACAGGTGACACGGCCCTACGCCGGGCACTAATTTTCTCAGGCTATGCCCGAGCGGTCCGTCGTGAAGATGGCCGGTCCGGGCAACCCGATCTTGATCACCGTTTGGAGTTGCTACATGCCCGAGTTCGGAAGCTGGGGGACCGATTGGTGGAAGCCGGTCGTCTTCATCCTTGTTGCCGGTCATCTCACCAACATCTGCGTCACCTTGTTCCTGCACCGCTCGCAGACCCATCGCGGGGTGCAGTTCCATGGGTTGGTCGAACTGCCGATGCGTGTCTGGCTGTGGCTGACGACAGCGATCCGGACCAAGGAGTGGGTGGCCTGTCATCGGAAGCATCATGCGTTTGCCGACCGGGAAGGCGATCCGCATAGCCCGGTGGTGGAAGGACTGCGCAATATTCTGCTCAAGGGCGCGTTCTTCTATCGCAAGGCGGTACGTCAGCCGGGAGTGCTCGAGAAGTACGGCAAGGGCACGCCTGAGGATTGGATCGAACGGCACCTGCTCGACAAGCGTTCCAGTGTCGGCATTCTGGTCATGCTGGCCATCGACATCTGGCTGTTCGGCTGGTTCACCGGCCCCGTCGTCTGGGCCGTGCAGATGATCTGGATCCCGTTCTGGGCTGCGGGCGTCATCAACGGCATCGGCCACGCGCTGGGCTACCGCAATCACGACGTGAAGGACGAAAGCCGCAACATCTCCCCGATCGGCATCATCATTGCCGGTGAGGAGTTGCACAACAACCACCACGCCGATCCGCACTCGGCCAAGTTCGCGCACCGCTGGTTCGAATTCGACATCGGCTGGATGTACATCACGCTGCTGTCGTTCTTCGGTCTCGCGCAGGTGAAGTACGCGCGGCAGGGCACCCACGTGCGGATCTCGGAGTAAGCATGGCCGACATCTCCTGCACTCGTTGCGGACAGACCCGTGAAGGGTTCGAACGTCCGCCGTTCCCCGGCGCCATCGGCGCCCGCATCGTTGGAGAGATCTGCAAGGATTGTTGGGGCCAGTGGCTCAAGCAGCAAACCATGTTGATCAATCACTACGGCCTGAACGTGATGGACCCGCAGGCGCGCACCTTTCTGACGCGCAACATGGACGCCTTTCTGTTCAAGGCGGGTCAGAACGAGGACGTGGATACCAGCAAGCAGGGAACGATCAACTGGTAAGACATTCGTCGGCGCGTGATTGGCCGTAGACGACCAGCATGACAAACGCCCCGCCGGAGATCCGGTCGGGGCGTTCTTGCGTCAGAGACGATGCTGAAAGCGTGCTACAGGCGTACAGCGTCGGCTGGAAGGATCAGTTCAGACCTGCGATGTACCGTGCCAACCGGCCACAATTGCTGCACGTCAACGTGACATGCGAGTGCGGTGGGGGCGGATGAGCAACAGGGTCGCGGTCGATGTGCCCGGAACAGGACGGACAGCTCAAAGGAAGCCCAGTACGGTCCGCCGCGATCAAGTGCAGCGCCTGTGCCGGGTTGTACGTGTTCGGTCGTGGCTTACGCATCACGCCTCCTCGCGTAAAGTGCGCCGGCCCGTCAGGGTGGCCGACGTGCGTAACCTAAACCGCCCTTGCGCGATTGTGCACCGTCATCACCATTTTTTCATGTTCGGCGTAACCAATGTTTGTGGCTTTTGATGGTTACAATGATCGTATGCACATTTTGCCAACCCCGTTTTGCGGGTTACCATAGGCATCAGGTGCGCTTCGGCCCTGTTACTGCACTGCTTATCATCTTAGCCCTTGCGGACTTGGCTTGGATTGCCGAGGCTATAGAGAATCATGGCAACCATTACTCAACCAATCAGCGATCACTCGGCTCTGCGGCATCCTGAAGCGCATGAGCCCGACGTCGACGAAACCACGCTGTCGGCGCTGCGGCTGTGGGTGATCATGAATCGCGCCCAATCAGCAGTGACTGCCCATGCTGCTGCGCACGTCGCCCGTCATGGGTTGACGCTTGCTGAATTCGGCATTCTCGAAGCGCTGTATCATCGTGGTCCCATGCTGCTGGGCGAAGTCCAGAAGCGCATTCTCGTCTCGAGTGGTGGCATCACCTTTCTCGTGGACCGATTGACGGCCAAGGGCTTGGTGGAGCGTCGCACCTGCGACAGTGACCGCCGTGCGCGCTATGCCGCGCTGACGGAGCGCGGACGCGAGCAGGTGGTGGAGATGTTTCCCACGCACGCGCAGGAGCTCGCGCGGGTGATGAGTGGCATTTCGATCGAAGACCAGAAGGTCGCGACGGAAATCCTGAAGGCGATGGGCAGGGCCGCCGCACAGATGGCCCCGCCAGAAGACCTGCGCTGAGTGCGACAAAGGGCCTCTTGACGGGGCCTTTTGAATTGCTAGTATTCTCACCACTGAGATGGTGGCATCACAACCGAATAACAGGGAGTCAGTATGCAGTGGGCATTTGATCCAGCGCACAGTCAGATCCAGTTCGCCGTGAAGCACATGGGCATTTCCACGGTCCGTGGCACCTTCGACCAGTTCACGGGAACGATCGACGAGGAGAATGGCGTCGTAAAGAGCGTGACGGTGGAAGTCGATGTGGCCTCGCTCAATACGTCGAACAGCCAGCGCGACGAGCACCTGCGTAGCGCGGACTTCTTCGACGTGGGCAATCACCCCAAGGCCACCTTCACGCTGACCTCGTTCGATCGCAGCGGCGATGACGTGACGGCATCCGGTGACCTGACGCTTCGTGGCGTCACCAAGTCCGTAACGCTCAAGGGCGAAATTGGTGGTCCGGCCAAGGATCCGTGGGGCAATCAGAAGGTGTCGGCCGAGCTCGAGACGAAGATCTCGCGCAAGGAGTGGGGCCTGGTCTGGAACGTGGCGCTCGAAGCCGGTGGTGTGCTCGTCAGCGATGAAGTGAAGCTGCGCATCGACGTGCAGGCCGCACCCGCCGCCTGATCCAGGCATCGCGGCGGCATCGCTGCGGCATTGCCAACATCTCTGATGACACGAAGGCCCCGTCGGACATCCCGACGGGGCCTTCGTGTGTGCGTGGGCCGCTCAGCGCATCTGCGCGTGGTTCAGTTCTTCCACTCGGCGATGAACAGGTTCGTGTCACCTTCCTTGGCTGCGCCGCGGTTCGATGCCCAGATCAGCTTCGTGCCATCGGGGCTGAACATCGGGAAGCCATCGAACTCGCCATTGGTGGTGACCTGCTCGAGGTTGTTGCCGTCGAGGCCCACAATGTAGAGATCGAAGTTGCGGCTGCGCGGATTCTTGTGATTCGACGAAAAAATCACGCGCTGCCCGTCTGGGGTCCATGATGGGCCGAAGTTCGCGCCGCCCAGCTTGGTGATCTGCCGCTGATCGCTGCCGTCGGCGTTCATGACGAACAGCTCCATCTTGTTCGGGCGGATCATGTTCTGCTTGAGCAGCTCCTGATACGCCTTGAGATCCGTGTCGTTGTCGTAGTGCCAGGCGCGATACACGATCTTCGTGCCATCGGGTGACCACCACGGACCGCCGTCGTAGCCCGGCGTGGTGGTGAGGCGCTTCACATCGGTGCCATCGACATTCATGGTGTAGATGTCGAGATCTCCGTCCTTGAGCGACGTGAACACGATGCGCTTGCCATCGGGCGAGAGCACGCCTTCGGCCGTATACACGCCGTAGTTGGTCAGGCGCGTGAGGTTCTGACCATCACGATCGGCCGTGTAGATGTCGTACTTGTCGATGCCCCACACGTACCCCTTCGACGGATCCGGGCGCGGCGGGCAGGCGCTGTCGGCCGCATGCGTGGAGGCGAAGAACAGCTTGTTGCCACCGGGCAGGAACCAGCCGCAGGTGGTCTTGCCACCCACCGACACCTTGGTGAGCCCGGTGCCATCGACCCGCATGACATACTGCTGGTCGCAGGCCCGACCGTCACGCGTGGACTGGAATGTCAGCCACTGCCCATCCTGGCTGAAATAGGCTTCGGCGTTTTCACCGCCGTTGGTGATCTGCCGGATGTTGGTGAGGTGCGCTTCACCAGAATCGGCTGTCACGGCGATGTTCAGCGCGCCGGAATCGGCGGTGGCGGCGGTAGCCGCGGTGTCCCTGGCAGCCGAATCAGGGCTGCTGCAGGCGGCGGACAACAGCACGATGGCAGAGGCGATCGCGGTGTGCGCCGGGAGGCGGGGAGAAATAGACATGGGCAGAACCGTAAGACCGGTTCTGCCCATGCGGCAATCAGCACTTCTACCGAGGGGCCCCCTCGGCGACTACAAAATCAGTTTCCGCTGCGGCGCGTTGCGGCGGGCTTGGCGACCGGTTCCTGCGCAGCGGCGGCGAAGATCTCCTGCTGCGTGGTGCCCTTGCGCATCAGTTCAACCGCGCGGCGGAGCTGGTTGTCGATGCGCAGGTTGCGGCGCAGCACCAGCGTGTCGCCGAACGCGACCTTGGCCACCCGGTCTTCGATGAACCGATCGACGTCGCTGGCGCCGGCGTCCCACACAGCCTTGTCGATCTTGACCGTGTCGGCCGTGAGGCGACGATACACCTCTTCACGCCAGGCCGGGTTCACGACGAAGTCCGGACGGACCTTGCCCTTCTGGTCTTCGGCCACGGCCAGGATATGTCCCTGATACTTGCCGAAGTACGGCAGCAATGCGCGCCGCAGCGTCTGTTCGGCGCTGGTCAGCGTATCCGGCGCGAGGATCATGTCGGGCGTGATACCACCGCCGCCATACAGTGTGCGGCCCGAGGCGGACTTGTACGTGGGGCGCGCCTTGCGGACGGAATCCGTTTCCAGGGAGTCCGGCTGAACTTCGAGGAACTGGCCATCGGCGTTCAACTTCCGCTCCTTCTGGATGGAGCGACCCGACGGCGTGTACCACTTGCCCGTGGTGATCTTGAGGGCGTACCCGCCGTCGAGATTGTACACCGACTGCACCAGGCCCTTTCCGAATGATGTGGTGCCGAGCACGTAGGCGCGGTCGTAGTCCTGCAGGGCGCCGGCGACGATTTCCGAAGCCGAGGCCGAGCCACCGTCGACGAGCACGAGCAGCGGCACGTCGGGGGCGAGTGGATCCTGCTGCGACACGAACTTCTGGAACTCACCCCGTCCACGCACCGAAAGCAGTTCCTTCCCCTTCGGCAGGAAGAGGTTGGACATCGAGAAGGCTTCCTCGAGAATGCCGCCCGGGTTGCCGCGCAGGTCGATGATCACGCCCTTCGCGCCCTTCTTGCGCAGCGCCAGCACGGAGTTGGCGATGTCTTCGGTGGTCTGTTCGGAGAAGCGGGTGAGCGGCACGTAGCCGGTGCGTTCGTCGAGCATCATGGCGAACGGCACGGCCGGCACGTGAATCTCGGCGCGCTTGAAGTTGAGTTTGACCGGCTGTGACACACCGACACGCAGGAACTGCACGTTGACGGGCGTGCCGATCGGACCGAGCAGCTTGTTCTGCACCTGCTGGGTGCTGAAGCCGCGGGTGTTGGTGGTGTCGATGTTGGCGATCTTGTCCCCTTCGAGCACACCGCCCTGTTCGGCCGGTGAATTGGGGAAGACCTTGTTGACCGTCACGTAGTCGCCAACCTTCACGATCTCCATGCCGATACCGGCGTAGCGACCGTTGGTGTTACGCGAGAACTCTTCGAGCTGCTTGGGCGTGAAGAGTTCGGTGTAGGGGTCGTTGAGCTCCTTCACGAGCCCGCGGGCGGCCTTTTCGTAGAGCTGCTGCGCGTCGAGCGTGTCGACGTAACGCAGAGCCACGAAGGTCAGCACCTGGTCGAGTAGTTGTGCACCGCCGCGCGTTGCCTTGGCCTGCAGGGCAAAGCCCGAGGCGAGCAGGGGGACGAGCACGATCGCGGCCAGTGCCGCCTTGCGATTCCGGGTCATGCGGGGTCTCTCGAAGGAAGGACCAGAAAAGTACTGCTCTTACGTACGCGTCGGAAAAGGTGCTGTTCCCGGTCGATATCCGAAGGGACCGGTCTGTATCACCTTCCCCTACCCGCTGAGCTCAGCTTTCGTCGCGCGGCCGGGAACCGAGGACGTAATCCACGTGCCACTGCCGGTCGTACTGCCGAATGGCGATGTCCCGCACCAGCCCGGCACTCAACAGCATTTCGTGCGCTGGTTGTAGGACGCGCTGGAGGTGGGAAGGGTATCGCTGGGTCAGCGGCAACTGCTCGGCCAGGCGCTCGAGGGGAATACGCCAGGAGAGGCGTCCATCGGCCCGGGCCACTTCAAGGATGCGGTACAGACGACGGGCAACCGGGGACGAAAGGGCGTGATACCGTGCCGCGGAGATCGTCACCACATGTCGCGCGGCCAGATTGGCGCGCAGGGTGCCTGACAGCGTGACCCGGGCGTCGCCGGGTTCGCCGGCGGCCAGGTTGCCGAACAGATGGAGTTGTTCGCGGTCGGCCACCCGTCGGCGCTGCACGGAGACGGTGGAGAGGACCGTGAAGCTGGTATCGGCGTGGGCGGACTGCGCCGACCAGTAGGCGCCGATCGACTCGAGCGTGGTGCGTTCGAGTCGGGAGAGGGCGGCCCGGAGCTGCTCGTAGGTGCGCCCATCGGCGCGGCGGCCCATGGAGCGCAGGAAGGCGTGCAGGGTGAAGGTGATGGCCCCGTCGGCCGGGGCGCCCGCTTCGTGATAGCGGTGCAGCAGCTCGACGTAGACGTCCTGGTCGAAAGTACCGGGCAGGCGATCGCCAGGCGCGGGGATAACACGCCAGCGCCCACCGTTCTCGGTAGTAAACGAGACGGGCACATCGTCTGCGGAGTCGCTCAGACGGAAGAGCGGGAGTTCCTCGAGCGAGCGATCGAGGATGACTCCACGCGCAGCCGGGCGGCGGCGGGCGGCGAGTGACATCGCGGTGAAAGGTGGGCGAGGCGTGCGGCGGGCGCTAGGCGGGGACAATGGGAACTGCGGGAGATGGAACTGCGGGGGCTGGAACTACGGAAGCTGGAGGGACGGGAGCTGGGGGAACGGGAGCTGGAATGACGGGAGCTGGGACTACGGGGAAGAGCGGGAGTTGGAACGACGGTGGACTACGGGAAGACTACGGCTGGAGGTGTTTGGCGTAGGTGGCGATATCGGTGTTACCCCCGCAGACCACGACGCCGACTTGTTGGCCGGCGAGTTGTTCACGCAATGGGAAGCGCAGGGCGGCCATCGCTGCGGCACCTGCGGGTTCGACCACCAGCTTGGCGCTGCGGAACAGCGTGCGCATGCCATCGCGGATCTGGTCGTCGCTCACGAGCACGATGTCATCGATGAAGCGTTTGTTGAGCGCATACGAATACGGCTCTGAGCGTGGCGAACCAAGAGAGTCGGCGATCGTGCGTACGGCTTCGATGGTCTGTGGGGAGCCGGCTTGGAAGCTGCGGTAGAGACTGTCGGCGCCTTCGGGTTCCACGACGTACACCTTTGTCGTGGGACGCCACTGTTTCACCGCGCAGGCGATGCCGCCGGTGAGACCGCCGCCACCGGAAGCCACGATGATGGCGTCGAGTGCGGTGTTCACCTCCGCCATTTGCTCCATGAACTCGAGGCCGACCGTGGCCGTGCCCAGTGCAGTCAGTGGGCCTTCAAACGGATGCACCTGCGTGCGGCCTTCGTCGGCGATGATCTCTTCGACACGCTCGAAGGCGATGTGAATGGTGTCGACGAGTTCGGCGATGCCACCGAGATCGCGGAAGAGCTGAATGCGATACGGGTTTGCCGTGCGGGGCATGACCACCTTCGCGGTCGTGCCGAGTTGCCGTGCCGAGTAGGCGAGCGAGATGGCGTGATTGCCCGCGGAGACACCGGTCACGCCGCGCTCGCGCGCTTCCGGTGTGAGCTCGGCCATCACGGTGAGTGCACCGCGCGGCTTGAAGCTGCCGGTGTGCTGGAAGAGTTCTTCCTTGAGCCACACGCCGGTGGTGGCGCCCACTTCGGCTGAGAGGGCGTCGTCGAAGATGCGGCGAACCGGTGTGGTGATCACACGATTCCCGAGACGTTCACGCGCGGCGCGGATGTCTTCGAGCGAAGGAAACGGAACCGTTTCAGGTGTGTACGTCACGGCTACAGCATCTCGGGTTGCATCACCTTCTCCGTCACCTTGCCGTTCTCGACACTCACGTAGTACACCTTGGCGTCGGCGCGGGTGTGCACGACCCGCTTCACTGCGTTGTCTTCGAAGTAGATGCCGGCATCGTTGTCGCAGGCATAGCCAGGCTTCATCTCTCCTGAGCCGATCAGCTTGTGGTACAGCGGACGGCGACCGGCTTCGGCGTCGTAGTGCGGTGAGTGACTGCCCTTGAGGAAGCCAAGACACTTCACGATGGACAGCGCCTTCGGGCGCGAGTCGGTGGTGCCTTCTTCGAACCAGCACAGCGAACCCGCTGACGCCCCACCGAGTACGATGCCGCGGTCCCAGGCTTCGCGCAGCACGACATCGATACCCTGCGCTTTCCAGATGGCCTGTTGATTGAGCGTGTTGCCGCCGGAGCAGACGATGGCGTCGGCCGAAAGCAGCACTTCATCCCAGCCTTGGGTCTGCGAAAGACTTTCGATGAAGACGTTCTGCACGAACGGCTCCACGTTGAGTGGTGCGCAGGCCTGGAAAAAGCCGATGGAGGTCTCTGGCGCATCAGCCGATGCGGTGGGCAAGAAGCAGATCCGCGGGCGTGACTTGCCGGTGAGTTGCGCCATGTAGCCGATGAACTTCGTCCGGAAACCGCCGCCGGCAATGAGGATCTTGCGAGTGGCGCGCGGAGCGTTGGAGGCGATGTCGGTCATGGGCAGGGGCTCGGCGGCGTGGGCGGGTGAGAAGGAGGGGATCAGGGCGCCGGAGGCGATGGCGCCTGCCGCACCGAAGGACGTGGAGACAAAGTCGCGACGTTTCATGTGGACTCTCCGGGAGGTTCGCCGAGGATACCATCGTGGAGGGGGCTTCCGCCGTGGCCAGCGGCATTCCAGTACCCCGATGCACGTTCGTGCCACGCATGACGCAGGGTCACGTGCAGCAGCGGATCGGCCAGGAATTCACGTGGCACGCGGGCGGCCGATGCACGATCTGTGGCCACACCGGCCATGTCGCGCACTTGTTGTGCGATCTGCTCGGCTTCGTCCATGGGCAGCAGGTCGAGATGTGTGCCGAGGATGAGCTGGATGTCGTCGAGCGTGAGCACGTAACCGAGACAGACATCGTCGGGTTGTTCACCCAGTGTGCCCGCATCGTCGTACACGAAGGCCGTGGTACCGGTGAGCAGGTCGTGCAGGCCGTAACCGACTCCCACGTCCACCTGCGTCACGCGCCAGAGTCCGATGCGCGACTCGTGTTGCGCGATGAGCAGCGCGTCCACGTCGGCATCCATGCGTGCGCCGTGACGGGCGCGTTGCATCTCGAGCCATTGCACGGCGGGCGTGGCCGTGGTGGCCGAGGCCGGGCGATGATGCAGCAACCAGTGGGCGTAGAAACTCTCGTCGTATTCAGAGAGTTCATTGTCGGGGCCACCGGCGAATTGATCGAGGGCGGCATTGGCCCACTCGGCGCCGAGTTTGCGATCACACCAGTCGAGCAGCTCCTGATGGATGCGCCGATCGCGCTCGATGAGTTGCACGGCGCGCTGCAGGCGCTCGCGTTCGGGCGCAGGCAGGGCCGCGACTTCGGGGGGCACGGCGGCGCCGTGGCATTTCTTGAACTTGCGGCCTGAGCCACAGGGGCAGGGCGCGTTGCGATCGACGGACACAGAGCGACTGCGAAAGGGATCCGACAGGAAGGCTGGCGTTGTGACGGTGTTACGCCAGCGTGATGACCTGCCCCGTGATATTGCGGGCGGCTGGGCTCACGAGGAAGGCTACCACGTCGGCCACCGATTCGCGCTCCACGTAAAACGTCTTGTCTCCCATATCGGCGAGATTGGTCGCCGTACGGATGGCGGTTGGCGCCACGGCGTTGGCGCGCACACCGTGAGCTTTTTCGTCGAGTGCGACCGTGCGCATGAGGGCAAGCACACCACTTTTGGCAGCGGCGTAGGCGGCGAGGCCCTTGGGGGAACCGCCTGGCAGCGCCGACGCGGAGCCAAAGTAGACGAGACTGCCTTTGGCCTCCCGCAGGGCGGGCAGGAACGCGCGCGTGGTGGCGAAGGCCGTGTCGACGTTGATGGCGAATTGCTGGTGCCAGGCGTCGGGATCGGCTTCGTCGAGTGGGCCCGTCGCGCCAAACCCGCCGGCAACGCAGACGACAGCATGCACACGGCTCGTCTTGTGCGCCAACAACACCTCGGCTGCCACCGATTCGGCGGCCGCTGGACTGGCCAGGTCGGCGGCGTGGGCGGTGAAGCGCTGGCCGGATGGTGATGCGGTCAACTCAGCGGTACGGGCCTGCGCTTCATCCAGCGTGCGGCCGATCAGCGCGAGGGAGAAACCTGTCGCCGCAAAGTGGGCGGCGAGGGTTTCACCGAGTTGGCTGGGACGGCCAGCGCCGGTGATGACAACAAGTGCGTTGGGAAATTTGGTCGCGTTTGGCATGGCATGCTCATCTTCGTGTCGACAGTATTGGCAGGGTCGTTCCGAGACGCGAGGTATTGTTTCGCGCACCCAACGTGCCGACCCATGACCTGAACTACAACTGTATGCCCGGATTCTGGATGGTGCGAGCTGGCGAGGGGGGATATCTCGCCAAGGAGTTTGTGGAGAAGGAGTGTGTCGCTGTCGGATTCGATGGCGTTGGATCATTTGAGCAGCTGACCACTCTCGGTGCCTTCAAGGGGAGACTGCTCGGGGTCTATCCCGATGATTCTCCTGGAAAGCGAGCAGGAGCAGCTGGGGTGGGTCACAAGTTTCGCACGCTAGTTCAGCGGGGCGACCGCATCCTCACGTATGATCCGGATACCCGACTGTACCATCTGGGTCGTGTAGAGGGGGACTACGAGTATCGCCCCGGGTTTGTGAGCGACTATTCACACGTGCGAAGAGTGAAGTGGGATCGGCAGATTCTTCGCGACACGCTCTCCTCAGGCGTTCGCAATACACTGGGATCCACTCTCACGTTGTTCGAGCCGGGTGATGCGATATTGCAGGAGATGCTGAGGTCGGGAGTATCCGCAGAGACTCCCGCCGTCCTGGATGAGGAGGATCGAGGTGACGAGACGACCATCTATCTCGAACAGTTAAGCCGCTCACATGAATTCATCGCGGATCGGGTCAACCGGCTGTCTCCCCATGAAATGGAACAGCTGCTGGCTGCTCTTCTTCGGACCATGGGATTCAAGGCCCGCGTAACGCTACCTGGGCCCGATCGAGGGCGGGATGTAGTTGCTTCTCCTGATGGTCTCGGCCTTCAGAGTCCGCGCATTTTCTGTGAAGTCAAACATCGCAAGGGTTCGATCGGTGCGCCGGAGGTTCGTAGCTTCACTTCCACGCTGCGGGGAGATGATCGCGGGCTGTTTCTCAGCACAGGTGGGTTCACGCGGGAGGCGAAGTATGAAGGTGACCGCTCACACGTGCCCGTCACTCTTGTGGATCTGGAAGAGCTGGTACGCCTTGTGGTTGAACACTATGAGCAGTTCGATACTGTCGGTCGCGCGCTGATCCCGCTGGACCGGGTATACTAGCCCGTGGGGTAACAGAACCGCACAGCGCAAGGTTCCTCGAGGGTTCCTCAACGTCTGCTGTACGCTCTCATGCGCCCGGGTCACGCAGCGATCGCCCACTCACTGCTTAGCAATTCCGCCTGCTCCAACACCGTCTGCGTGGCCCGCTCCTGTTTGTCAGGTGGATAGCCGTACTTGCGGAGGATGCGTTTGACGTACACGCGCAATTGCGCGCGCATGTTGTCGCGGATGGCCCAGTCGATCGACACATTCTTTCGGATTGTGGCTACGAGTTCACGGGCAATGACCCGCAGTTGCTCGTCTCCGAGCACCTGAACGGCGCTGTCGTTCACTTCGAGCGCGTCGTAAAACGCCAGTTCATCGTCGGTGAGCCCAAGCGCCTCGCCGCGGGCGTTGGCGGCCCGCATGTCCTTGGCCAGCTTGATGAGTTCTTCGATGATTTGTGCGGTTTCCACCGCCCGGTTCTGATACCGGCGCAGCGCCTGCTCCAGCAGGCCGGCAAACGAGCGCGCCTGCACTACGTTGCGCCGTGAGCGGGTCCGGATTTCTCCTTTCAGCAGTTTCTGCAACAGCTCCACGGCCAGATTGCGGTGCGGCATGCCACGCACCTCCGCCAGAAACTCATCGGAGAGAATCGAGATATCCGGCTTCTTGAGCCCCGCCGCGGTGAATACGTCGATGACTTCGTCCGACACGAGCGCCTTGGAAACGATCTGCCGAATGGCGTGTTCCACATCGCTTCTCGGTCGAGCTCTGCCCACCTCGTTCTTGGCCAGCACAGCCCGAACAGCCTGGAAGAATCCCACATCGTCGCGAATGTGCATGGCGGTGTCGTGAGGCACGGCCAAGGCAAAGGCGCGCGTCAGTTCGCTGACATGCCGCATGAGGCGCTCCTTGCCGTCTGGAAGTGCCAGCACATGCTCCTGAGCCGCCGGCAAAAGGGACAGTCGCTGCTGCGCCGTGCCAACATACCACGCGCTACGGTCAAAACCGTGGAATAGGCCGACACAGATCTCATGCTTCTCCAACATTACGGCCACGGCCTCTTCCTGATCGAGTGCCGTCTTGCCCGTGCCTCCTGCTTCAGTGTAGGTGGCGAGTGCACTCTTGAGCGCATCGGCAAGACCCAGATAGTCCACCACGAGCCCACCCGGTTTGTCCTTGAATACGCGATTCACTCGGGCGATGGCTTGCATGAGCCCGTGGCCTCGCATCGGCTTGTCCACGTACATCGTGGCGAGGCTCGGGCAGTCGAAGCCCGTGAGCCACATGTCGCGCACGATGACGAGTCGAAATCCACTCGATCCATCGCGGAATCGGGTGGCGAGGGCCTCGCGGTCAGTCTTGTTGCGGATGTGAGGCTGCCAGTCGACGGGGTCGCTCGCCGATCCGGTCATGACGATCTTCAGCAGTCCTTCGTCGTTGCGATCACTGTGCCATTCAGGACGCAGCGCGACAATTCTGTTGTACAACGCCACCGCAATGCGTCGACTCATGACCACGATCATGGCCTTGCCGTCGAGCACCTCGTTGCGGCGCTCGAAGTGATCCACGATATCCCGGGCAATGAGATCGAGTCGCGTGTCGGCGCCGGCGATGACCTCGAGCTGCGCCCATTTGCTCTTGAGTTGCTCCTTGCGCTCGACTTCCTCTCCTTCCGTGACTTCCTCGAATGCCGAATCGATGCCCAACTTCTCTGATTCTGCAAACTCAAGTTTTGCCAAGCGGCTTTCGTAGTAGATGGGTACAGTCGCTCCGTCGACCACCGCGCGCTGGATATCGTACACGCTGATGTATTCGCCGAACACCTGCCGCGTGTTGGCATCGGCTTTTTCGATCGGTGTTCCGGTGAATCCCACGAACGAGGCGTTTGGCAAAGCATCGCGCATGTGTCCGGCGAAGCCATCGTGGAATTCGTACTGACTGCGGTGCGCCTCGTCGGCAATGACGATCACATTGCGGCGGTCCGAGAGCGGGGGATGTTTGTCGCCCCGTTCATCGGGCATGAACTTCTGGATGGTGGTGAAAATCACGCCACCCGCGCTCACGGCGAGTTGCTTCCGCAGGTCGGCGCGGTCCTTGGCCTGCACCGGTTCCTGGCGCAGCAGGTTGCGGCAACGCGCGAAGGTGCCGAACAGTTGTTCGTCCAGATCGTTGCGGTCGGTGATCACCACCACCGTGGGGTTGGCCATGCCGGGGTGCAGGATCACCCGTCCGGCATAGAAGGCCATGGTGAGACTCTTCCCCGATCCCTGGGTGTGCCACACCACGCCGACGCGGCGGTCGCCGGGTTCCCCACCGGGTTGCTCACCGGATGAATAGCGCCCGATGTTTTCGGCAATACGGTCGGGGTTGACGCTGCGCGCGGCCCGCAGGGTTTCTTCCACCGCCACGTTGACGGCGTGATACTGGTGATATCCCGCCAACTTTTTGACGAGCGGGCCGTCATCTTCCTGCTCGAAGGCCACGAAGTAGTGCAGCAGGTCGAGGAAGCGACGGTGTTCGAACACACCGTGCAGCAAGACTTCCAGCTCAGACAGTGAACTCGGCGCACTCGTGGTTCCGCTCACCGTGCGCCAAGGCTTGAACCATTCCTTGCCGGCGCCGAGCGCGCCGATGCGCGCCTGAACCCCGTCGGAAATCACCAGAGCCAGATTGCTGGTGAACAGGGTCGGGATCTGTGCCTGATAGGTCTGCAACTGCTGCCAAGCCGACCAGATGGTGGCGTTTTCGTCGGCGGCGTTCTTGAGTTCGAGCACGGCAAGTGGCAGTCCGTTGACAAACACCACCACGTCAGGCCGGCGGTGGTGTTGTCCCTCGGCCACGGAGAACTGGTTGACGGCCAGCCAGTTGTTGTTCGTCGGCGTGTCGAAGTCGAAGATCTGCACCTGTCCGCCGCCAATTGATCCGTCGGGACGCCGAAACTCGACCTCCACGCCATTCAGCAGCATGCGATGCATGGCGCGATTGCGGTCCATGGCCGACGGGGCGTCGAGGCGGGTCAGTTTGCGGTACGCCTCGTCGATGGCCTCCGCCTGAAGCAACGGATTGAGGCGGAGGAGGGCTGCGCGGAGCCGGTGTTCCAGGACCACGTCGCGATAGCCGGGGTCGCTGCGTTCGGCGCCAGGTTCTCCGGCTGCCATATCGGGACCGTGCCGGACCTCATAACCGAGCCCGGCCAGCCACTCGAGGGCGGCGTCTTCGACGATCGATTCAGAGAAACGAGGCATTCCGTCCGGTGGGATCCGGGAAAGGCTTAAATAAGCAAGTCAATGACTTGCAATTGTTTAGGAGCTTTGTGACATCGCTGTCATGCGATGCCGTTAAATGAACTCGGTGTTCGGGATTTGGCGAGGATGGTGGCTGAACGGGATCTGGTTTTTCCAACCAGCGGCTACTCCGATCGAACGCGGTAGGCCTGCGCCGGATGATTGGGCTCGTTGGGGTGTGTCATCTGGATGACACCGTCCTGAACCATGGGCTGCAGATATTGTTCGCGAATGTACGCGGGGTTTCGGCGGAGCACCGTACTCAGTTCGTCTATTTGCCAGGCTCGGAGAGTCAGCAGTTCCTTGATCACTGTCTTGACCTGCTGAGGGCGGGATCGTTCACCGAGGCCGCCGACCAAAGCGGCCACATCTCCCGGCACCGGGGCGAGAAGCGTACTTCGCCGCTCTTTGGCAGCCAGTTGCTCCAAATCCGGTCTGTTAGCTAGGGACCTCGACTCCCCAGATAGCGGCGGGAGGTCCCCAGACAAGGATGGGAACTCCCCAGATAAGGCGGAGAGCTCCACAGATAAGGGCAAAGACTCCACAGATAAGGAAGCAACGGATGCACCGGACTTCGAGCTGGCGCTGGTGCCTTGGTCGAAGCTGGATGCTGCTGTTGCATTCCCCGCCATGCCCTTGAGACGAAGCCCCGGGACATAGAAGGTGGCTGAACCACGCCCCTTCTGTTCCAACACGGCAGCATCTCTCAATCGCCGGAGTGCCTGACTGGCCGCAAGGGTATCGACCCGGTTCAGCTGCCGATAGCTGGCGTTGTCGATTGCGCCGGCTTCACGGACAACGATCAGCGCCTTCGCATCTTCATCCGTGAGATGGAGATCGCGAAAATTGGCGAGCCACGCGATATCGTCTGCGCCGAGAAAATGATGAAAGAGGTAGCGGGCGACGAATTCATCGCGGCCTCGATCGCTTTCGAAAACCGGCGGCGTGAGGCCGGCCTCGGACATCATTTCCCGCATAACCCGAATCCCGCTGCCCTTCGTTTCGGCGAAACGGGTCTCGTGCAGGATTGCGGCGATCTTTGGATTGCGCGGCTGGGACCCGGGTTCGCCAAGATGCTCGGGTGACTTGAGCGAGAACCCCGGGTTACGAATCTCCAGCCGATTGGCGTAGCGGATGATCTGCACCGGGCCATGATTGCGGTAACTGCGGTGCATGACCGCGTTCACGAGCGCCTCGCGAATCACTCGCTGCGGAATGATAGGCGTGTCCGTGCGTTGCAGTTGGCCTTCCTCGAGACCAAAGGACTGAGGCAGGTCGTCCAATACGGCGGCCTGTGCCCGCCGAATTAACTTGAAGAGCGGATCCCGGAGCTCGACAGTATCGAACCGTTTCTCCGGATCCGGCACCCACTCCTTTCCCGGGACGCGGATATAGTCCACGCGCGTCATGGGAAAGCAGCGACGCAATGCCTGGCGCGTACCGAAGACAATCAGACCAGCAACGGTCGGCTTCCAGTCCTCGCCTTTGGCGTGCCGACGTACTGCGCCAAGCGCCTGCAGCAGCTCGAGATCGGTCCAGCGAAGCGCTTCCGCGTCAACGTTAAACTCCGACTGCGAACGCCGGTACTCGGCGATCGCCTCCGACGAAATGTCCTCGAGTGAGGCATCAGCCACGATCCCACTGTCATAACTCTGCTGCTCCCGGCCCTGATAGAGGAGCGCCACATCGTCATCGGTGCAGCGCTGATCGGTACTGCCGACACGCCGGAAAGCGCCCTTGGGCAAACCCGTATTCTTGAAGAATATGGGCTTGTCGTGTGGTGGTGCTTCGGGAACCGTGACCACGATAACGGGCTTCCCATCGACCTGCTCGGTCGACACGTCCACCCGCACCGGCACGTTGAACATGTCGCGGCACTGCGTGGCAATCTCCGCTGACACCTTGTCCGGCTGTGCAACGCCAACTGCCGAATAGCTTGGGAAGAGTGAGAGGTCATCGCGTTCAACGCCGAGCAGAATGCTGCCACCGCCGAGGCCGGGCTCGTTGGAGAACGCACACACGGTCTCGAGCAATGACCGGCCGGTGTCACTGCCGCGCTTGGCCTCGATATGTTCGTGCTCATCGAGTGCATTCAGGCTCTCGAGGAGTTCAATGGCGCTCATCGATGGTCCTATGCGGGAGTGGAAGAGGCTGTCGATCGGGAAAGGGGAGACGGTCCGGCGACGACATTGCTACAAAGCTACGCCGACGAATCGCTCGGCGTCTTTCACACGAAGCTCGCCGGAGATGAGTTTGGGGAGCAGGGTGTCGCGGAGGGCTGTCAATGTGCGCGACGCCTTTGCGCATGCCACGATTCGCTCATAAAGTGGTCGCGCAAGTCGGTCGAATGCGTCCATGATACACGCACGAGGAGCGACCATGGGAATAGGGCGAAAATTTGCCTTGCTGATCTCGAGAAATGTCGAGCCATTCGCGCGGCTGACAATCTGATCATGCGCGAAACTCGCCCAAAGTAGGAGGAACAAGTTCGATACCCCTGCCTTTGGCTTCATCGCGATGAAGCCCTGATTGATGGCAACCGGAGTCTCGGCTACAGCCAAATAACCAATTGGTGCACGCGAGGACAGCAGAACGGTTCCGCGAGGGAGCAGTCCCGAGCCGATCTGCGAGAGACCAAGACTAGTTACGTAACGCTCCGTTTCGAGCAGAACAGGAACAGAGAGTCCCGACAGATCTTTGGGAGTGGCCCAGGCGTGGGTGCCGTCTTCCCAAAATGTTGGCTCCTTCGTGCTGGGAGTACCACCGCCAACAACATCCGCGAGATCTCCAATCGTCTTGAGTTCCCAATTGTTCGGGATCTCTCCCATCTCCGAACCTTCGAACGAATCGGGGAATAGCTCTGCGATTGGCTGAGGAAGACAATGATGACGACCGTCAGCCTTGGCGCGAACGGGATCGAAATCCACGAACCACGACTTGAAGAGCGCGCGCGCCATTTCCTCCAGCGTTTCGCTCATGCGTCGGTTCAGCTCGATCTTATCGTCGAGCGTGCCGAGGATGTGGGCGATGGCGCGTTGTTCGTCTAGCAGCGGTCGGGAGAACCTGAAGCGCTTTATCCGTTCAGGTGATGTGTGCTTTACTGTAGTGCCAGTAGCGCTAGCGAGAACTTCATTCCGATAGTCAGCGCTGCACAAGAGGTAGTGAAGGAACCTGCTGTCGATTGCTTGCTGATCCTTCACGAGGATCTTGCCGAGTCGCTGGTTGTGCAGGTATCTCCGGCCATCGGATCGTGCAGGAACGAAAGCAGGCAAACCAAGCGTGTCGGACTGTTTGCTGAGGTCCGTCATAGTTACTAGCAGGTCAGCCTCAGCAAGAACGAAGTCCCCAGGTACCGGGCCGTCGAAATACTTGAATTTATCGCTCTTGAATCCACCGCCTATCGAGAAGTTGCCCGGCGTAAGCAAGATGTCGCCACGTGACTCATCGCGGATAAACTCGCCTTGAAATGCGAATCCGTGCTTAATATCGATCAATTCACCGAGCGAGCACTCGCGCCACTCACCTCCCATACCCAAGCTCCTTCAGGTTGGCGAGAATTGAAGCGTCGAGATCAGCCGACTCGATCTGTTGTTCGTGCAATTGCGCAGATAGCCGCCGCATCTTCAGCTCAAACGGCTCCCCATCATCCTCAATGTCTTCGGCGCCAACATAGCGACCCGGCGTCAACACATGCCCATGCTGGCGGATCTCGTCGATGTAAACACTCTTGCAGAACCCGGCCACATCCGCGTACTCACCAGCGTCCTTGTCACCACGCCAAGCGTGATACGTGTCGGCAATATTTGCGATGTCGGCATCGGTCAGTTCACGGCGCACACGATCGGCCATTGAGCCGAGCTTGCGCGCATCGATGAACAGCACGTGCCCGCGCCGATCACGGAAGCGCCCGTTGCGTTTGTTGCGCGCCAGGAACCACAGACACACGGGAATCTGCGTGGAGTAGAACAACTGCCCCGGCAGCGCCACCATGCAGTCCACGAGATCGGCTTCCACAATCGTTTTGCGGATCTCGCCTTCACCCGACTGGTTGGACGACATGGAGCCATTGGCCAGCACGAAGCCGGCGAGTCCGGTGGGAGACAAATGATGAATGAAATGCTGCACCCAGGCGAAGTTCGCATTGCCTGCGGGCGGCGCTCCGTACGCCCAGCGCTGATCGTCCTTCAGCAGTTCGCCGCGCCAATCGCTGTCGTTGAACGGCGGATTGGCCAACACATAGTCGGCCTTGAGATCGGGATGTTTGTCATCGTGCAGCGTATCTCCGTGGCCGATCTGCGCATCGATGCCACGGATGGCCAGATTCATCTTGGCCAGACGCCACGTGGTGTAGTTGCTCTCCTGTCCGTAAATGGAGATGTCGTCGAGTTTGCCCGCGTGGGCTTCGATGAACTTCTCGCTCTGCACGAACATGCCACCGGAGCCGCAGCAGGGGTCATACACACGCCCCTTGTACGGCGCGAGCATTTCCACCAGCACACGCACGACATACGATGGCGTGTAGAACTGCCCGCCGCTCTTGCCTTCGGCGCTGGCGAAACGTGACAGGAAGTACTCATACACGCGGCCCAGGGTGTCCTTGCTCTTGTCAGCCGAACTACCCAGTTCGATATCGCTGACCAGGTTGATGATCTGTCCAAGCCGCTGCTTGTCGAGGCCGGGGCGCGCGTAGTCCTTGGGCAGCACCCCCTTGAGCGACGGATTGTCGCGCTCGATGGCGGCCATGGCATCGTCGACCATTGTGCCGACACCAGGCTGCGGCGCATTGGCCTTGAGGAACTGCCAGCGCGCCTCGGCCGGAACCCAGAAGATGTTGTCGGCGCGGTACTCATCCGGATCTTCCGGATCGGCGCCGTCCGCATGCTGACTCGCGAGCTCGGCGTGTTTGATCTCGAAGGCGTCGGAGATGTATTTGAGAAAAATCAGGCCGAGCACGACGTGCTTGTATTCGGCCGCATCCATGTTGTTGCGGAGGGCGTCGGCGGCAGCCCAGAGCTTGGCTTCGAAGCCGATATTGGCCGAGGTTGCGGCGGACTTACTGGCCTTCTTGGCTCGTGCCATTTCGGGAGGTCGCGGACGGGGGTGGCAAAGAAGATCAAAGTGACGTCGATGATCGGTTGTATCAACCGTATGACGTTGCCAATTCGCGACTTAGCAATCTGAATCTGTTTCAGATCACGTTGGATCTGAAAATGAACGACTGGGCTTCGCCAAACGGAAGCCGAAGTGTATCTTTGGCACTCGTCTGTCGAGAGTGCTAAACGGTACCACATACCGGAGGCGTCGATGGGGTCGAGTCCGAAGGAGCGAAAGGGCAACAAGTACCCGGCTGCCCAGAATGGCACGGCATTGGGAATGGGATCGGGAGGGATGGCAGAAGAGCAGCAAAGCCAAGATTTCGTGCTGGTACATGTCCGGAAGGCGAATCTGGCCAGGACCAGCCACGGATCGGCCGTAGCGCGTGTTGGTGATGGCGCGGAAGTAGGCGGCGACCACGGGACGCTCGGGAGTTTCCGAGCCGCTGACCTGATCATTGTGCGCGATCTCGGACTTCGCCGGGGAATCCTGTGGGACAAGGCCAATCCTGACGCGCCGGTGGTGCGCATGAGGCGGGGCCGGTATGCGTGATCGCAGTGGTCGTCGTGATCAGGGTCAACTGGCACTCCGCATGACAACGGAGTGCCCCAAATGCGACGCGTACACGCTTTGCGGTGGCGCCTCCACCGTTCCGTGCGAGTGTGTTTACGCGCGTTCTGACCCCTCGCACAAGCAATGCGGAACCTGCGCGCTCTGGTGCAGAGAGCGACACCTGCCTGGCCAGCGCAGTTATGCCGAGGAATACCAGTTTTTGACGTCTTTGCAGGGCACGGGGGATTCTTTCCAAGACGCACTGGGGATCCTTCCTGCGTTCGTTCCAAGCAAAGTCGAAGAAATTCCAATCGATCAGCGACTCATCGCGCCATGGGTGGCGATCGAATTGCGGAAGTTGCTGACGTCTACGACGAAGTCCGCAGCGCGGCTGTCCGGTGTCGCACTGACGCAGAGTCTACGCGCAAAAATGCGAGTATCCGACGAGACCTCGCTCATCGTCCTTCTGCACGGGAACGACAATCTCCTGGAGCGCTTCTGGGAGATGGACCGCCAGCCCTTCTACCAGCAACTCCTCAAGCACAATATCAATGCCATCATGGGCACCACGTTCTCGTTGTACAATGAGGGCAGGCTCCGACCGGCATCGCACAATGTCATGCAGCTTCGCCGTCACAGTCATGTGCTGCACGAACTGTCGAGCTACGGGCTGACCTACATCCCGAATCTCTACCTGCGCGCAGTGAAGGATGAAGTTGAGCTGGCTGCCTGGCTTCGTGATCGGACGGATATTCGTCAGGTAGCGCGTGATTTGTCCATGAACAAGACGTGGCGCGCGAAGGAAGTCGAACTGGATCTACTCGCGAGGGCCTTGGACCGTACTGCCCGCAACTTCAACGTGCTCGTTACCGGGGTCTCTATCGGCACCTACCGAGAAGTCGTGTCACATCTGCACAAGAATGGGCACACGTGTACCGTGGTGACACCAGACCCCATCATGAAAGCACATCATGGTCGGAATCTCGCTTCTCGAGAGGCTGGAAGTCGGACTACCCTGTACCAGCGGAATCTTGAACGCATGGATCGAGAGATCAGAGCGCTCGACCAGCAGTTGGGTATTAGACGCACCCCGACCTATCCCGGGTTGGCAGTGGCAGGTGCTCAGGCAGCGTAGTCTGGTCGTGGTGTCTATTCTTGCAAGCGCACCGCAAGATCTCCCGCCGGCTCAAATGCAAACGCCTTGCTCACCTTGAACTGCCGTAGCAAGCCCAGTTCGGCCATTCGCAACAGGTCTGTGCGCGCGGTCTGATAGCTGGTGCCGTGCGAGCGTTGATGCGAAGCCACCGTGTACTGCGCACTGGGCGTATTCAGCGCATGACGCAACAAGGCGAGCTGTCGCGGATTGAGATTGCCCTGTGCGATGGATGTCTGCCGAACCAGTCGTTCGATATCCCGCATTTGCTGTGTCTTGCGTGCGAGATACTCATGCAGATCCTCGATCGCGCGCACCAGCGTGCGTAGCTGATGCAGCACGAAGTACGTGGTGTCGTTGCTGTCGCTCTCCGTATACAGGTACGAGCGGGCGTAGGCACCACGCGCTTTGCGGAGGATGCGTGAAATGGACACGTACTCACACAACCAGTAACCGGAACGTGCCATCGACCAGTAGAACAGCGCTCGCGCGGTGCGACCGTTGCCGTCTACAAAAGGGTGGTCGTAGGCCAACCAGAAGTGCAGCAGGATGGCGCGAATGACGGGGGGCAGGAACTCGGTGTCGGATGTGCCATTCGCAAAGTCACACATCGCGGCGAGCCGCTGCGGCAGTTCATCGGCATGCGGCGGATGATGAAGAATGGTGCCGGTCTCATCTTCCACCACGATATGCTCGTCAGCCCGGCGAAAACGCCCCGCGCCCGATGGGTCGTCCATCGTGCTTTCGGTGAGCATGCGTTGCAGCGCAAAGACAAATTCCGGTGTGAGCGCTCCCTGTCGGTGATCACGGACAAGCAGCATGCCCCGATAGTTGTTCAGGATCATGCGCTCGCTTCGCGTGGCTGCGGGCCGCCCTTCCTGGATCATGGCCTTGGCCACGCGCCGGGTCGTTGACGCCCCCTCCAGCTGGCTGGAGCTGATGGCCTCCTCCACGATCGACTTGAACAGGTAGGTATCCCGGGTGGCCGTATTGGTGATGGGTTCGGCGCCCACAAACCCACCGCCTACGTTCCCACTGGCATCGCGATCGATGCGGTGAAGGAACTCCAGCACCGGGGCCGGCATGGCCACCGTGAACGGATGGGACTTTGTGTCCAGTAACGGCAGCGGGCGGGCGAGTGCGTCCCGCGACGTGCGGACGGCCAGCCACTGCTCCTCGGCGGAATAGTCGGCGAGAGGCGGGGCGTGCCTGAAGTTGCCCCAGTGGCGGTATTTACCACTTGGAGCGGGCCCCAGTCCTCGTGCCATCAGGGCCTGAAAGCGTGTCGCTCCCTCCTCCTTGGAGAGGAGAAGGCCCAGAATGCTGGAAGTTGTTGGCGGACTGTCCGGTCGTTTCATCGGGATCGTGTTGATGTCAATTTTCTACTAATTCATGTCAAATTATTAGAAAATCGCTTCGATGAGGTGGAAGTAGCGACTCCAACCGCCAACTTCGGACCCGATGTGTACTTTGGATCACAATTCAACCAACGCCACCTTACCACATACGGAAAGTGAGCCCCTCGCTGAGGACGATCACAAACTCCGAAACGGTCCCTGAATGATTGAGTTCATGCTTCCGTTCCTCCAGGCGGTCTCAGGCACTGGACGCCCGATCGGCGAATTTCTCGCAGGGATTCCAGTTGAAATCCAATTCTTCTGCTATCTGATCGCGGTAGTACTGGTCGCATCCTCCGCATATGGCATCATCGGAGCCCGTCGGGTTCACGCCGCTGCTATGGCAGTGAAGGGTGCACTGCAGCAGCTCGGCCCACTTGACGATGACACGCGACTCCTGGGGCGTTCGTTAGGCAGTATCGACGGATGGCGCGCCGCGGCAAGTAGGCTCGCTCCCGCTCACCACCCGCTTGCGGAAGAAATCGAGCGCGAACTAGTGACTTCACTGGATGTCGATGGTAGACGTCGATTCAGGCTGAGAAATCGCGAAGGCGGACTATGGACACTCGAGCGCCTGACCGAACGTTATGTCAATCTCGACTATCTCGACGCAGTACCAGGAATTCTTACAGCGATTGGACTCATTGGCACATTCCTCGCTATCGCTTTGGGACTCTCGGGCCTGAGATCCGAAAATAATGTCGTGATTGGTGTGGACGCCCTCTTGGGCAGCCTCGGTGGAAAGTTCGTGTCATCGATCGCGGCGCTCCTGGCCGCACTCGTGTTTCAGTTGTTGGATCTGTGGGGGCTCCGCCTCGCCTACAAAAAAACCCATCAATCGCTCATCGATGCAGTCGCTGACGGATTTCCCGGACTCTCGCCAACCCAACAGATCACCGATCTCCTCGAATCCGCACACCGGCAGGAGCAAGCTCTTTCAAACATCTCTAGTGATGTCGTCAATCGATTCTCCGATGTGTTCGCATCAAATCTGCTACCAGATCTTGGGGCGCTGCTTGCCAAGAGCGTGCAGACCGAGATGGGCCCCGTCCTTCAACAGGTAGCAACAGGTATCTCCGCACTAGAGGACGGCATCCGACGCCTAGAGTCAGGCAAGCAAGAGTCGATCGGAGCCGAGCTGCGATCGCTGACGGAAAACCTCGAGACCTCCATTCGCCGTGCACTCGAGCAGATGGGGGCACAGTTCCGGGATTCCCTCTCGGGAAACACAAACGATGAATTCAAACGCGCTGCTGAGGCCATGCAGGGAAGTGCCTCGGTGCTCTCCGGAATGAACAACTCCTTTGCAGACATGCAGGCTTCGATGCAACGCATGTTCGAGGAAGCGGAGAAGCGTGGCAGTGAGGCTTTCGCTGAGGGCGAGGGACGCACACGGGCACTGAACGACCTGGTGGAGCGCCTGGTGGCACAACTCGGCGATAGTGCGAGCGCAAATGCCAACCAGGTGCAGCAGCTCCTTGTAGAAGCGGTCTCGAACATGGGTGGCAAGCTTGCCGAGGTCACCGGCGAATTGGAACGTCGCACTCTCGAAGCAAACGAACAGAATCAGCGCACCAGTGAAGCGCTGCTGCACAAAGTGACCGGAGCTGCCGAGCGAACGACTTCTGAAACTGAACGGTTGCTGGCCGTCATTGGCGAGCGAGCAGGAGACTTTGTCGCCGCCGCCGATCAACTTGCTGAACTACGGGCAGCGGTTCAGTCGGTGTTGGCGGAGACGGGACAGCGTGTGCGGGAGATGCAGGGTGCAGCCGACTCGTTCCGTTCAGTGGCGACGGAAGCCGGCGCAATGACTCGCACGCTTCGGGAAGCGCAGGCCAGTCATCTGAAAGCGGCCGAAACCGTAAGTGGTCTCGTACACAGGACCGGGGAGGTTGTCGAGCGACAAGCGGTGGTAGTGCAGCTCTCCCAAGACACCTACAGCGAAGCCGCCCGCGTTCTCTCCGGGCTCGATGAACAATTGGCCAGTGCGCTGCAGACGATCTCCACGCACATGCAGGACTACAATCGCCAAGTGGAGAAAAACTTCCAGATCATCATGAATTCGGTGAACTCGAAGATGCCGGAACTGTTTGAACGACTCGGAGGACTGCTGCAGCAAGTCACGGATTCTGTTGAAGAGCTCGGGGATGTTCTGAAGCGGCAGAACCGGTAGGCGAATGCAGAAAGGATCTGGTGCGGCATCGTCATCTCTGACGGACATACTCGCGTCACTGGTCGCGGTGTTCGTATTGCTGTTCGTTGCGGCTCAAAACAACCGCGGTGCGGGGGTGGTCACGGCTCGCGATGTGCTCATCAAGCAACTCAGGGGAGAACTGGTTACCGCAGGTCTGGACAGTGCGGCGATCGACTCCATTCCGAACGATCCAAGTACAGTGCTCGTGATTCTCCCGGACAGCGTGCTGTTTGAACGGGGCGATAGCCGCATGTCTGCGGCAGGGCAGAATGTCGTGCGAATCGCGACACCGTTGCTGGCAGGTGTCATTTGCGCTGATAGTATCCGCCAAACGCTCGATCAGGTTGTCGTAGAAGGTCACACCGACAACACGATTCCGTTCGGAATGAGGCCAGAGGCTGGCCGCATGTTCAATCTCGAATTGAGCCAGCGGCGATCCATGAACTTTGTTGCGACGAGTACGGCCACGCTAGCTGAACGCGACACCTTGCTCGAGTGCTACCTCGGCCTAGTCTCCGCAACTGGCCGCGGTCAGGAAAATCCCCTTCCTCGCATTCCGGCCGACTCATCACCTCAGCGTCGAGTGGTGCTGCGCATCCGCCTCAAGACCGAGATCCGGGACTCCGTACGCATTGTCCAGGATGTCATAGGAGGGGGCGGTGCAGAAAATCCTTGACTCGCTGCGCCGCGTGATCGCCGTCGCGGCCATCAATGTGGAATCCCGACTCGCACTGACTCTCGATCCAGCGCAGGAGTTGGGACCATTGGAGCTGGCTCTGACGCGCTTGCGATCCCAGGGACCGATTGACGGAGCGGGGCGTCCCTCCGGAATCGATCCTGATGCACTCTGGGCGCGCTGGACAATGTCGACACAGAGTTCAGAAGAATTCAGTCTTCGGGAACTGCGGGCTCTTTGCTGGGATAGCCGGGCCGTCGAGGATCTGCGTTTTCTGGAGTTGCTAGAATCTGATGGGCATATTCCAAAGCGAGGCGCCTTCCTTAGAGGCTTGTGGCACTGCCACCAGCATCATTGGCGCCTGCGCTCAGCCAGTCGTCTCGAGTCGTACTTCTTGTTGGCTACAACACAGGCTGAACACCGGACGCGTTGGCTAGAACAACTCAATGAGTTGCCGGAGATGCTCACAGACAATGCAGCGCGATCAGTTGGCCGCGCACTGTTTGCCCGACTTGACGCCGTTGGGTCGACCATCGACAACCTCCGTCTGACAGCCCCGGGCCAGTTGGCACAACTGGCCTTGCGGGCCTGTCGATCCGAATGGCTGGATGCATTGAAGCTCTACGCGGAGCAGAACGACCCACGGGTAATTTCCGTACTGCACCAGGGCCTTGGCGGGCTATTGCACAGCGACCTCACAAGCAAGGAGGACTTTCCGAAGGTCGTAGAGTGGTTGTTGGAACTGTTGGACCGATCCGGTGACGCATACCGAAAGGCATTGGCAGATTGGATTGTGTCCGACCGGAGACTCGGACACCCTCGCAGAATCGGCACGAGTGCGAACTGGATGGGCGTCTCTGAAAAGGCGCGCCTCGCAGCACTGCGCTTGTTTGCCGCCAAAGACATCGGTCGATTCTTTGACATACTGATTGGTCGCCAGTTCGATACTCAGAGTCGCCGTCCTTTTTGGGAGCAGTACATCAATTCGCCTCAGTTTGTCGACTATGCAATCGCTTGTGATCCAGAGGATCGAAAGCGGTTGATCGCGAATTGGACAGACGGAGTGCCCGATGTCGCGCGATTGGACGGAGCACCAGACAGGCACAGCGCATTCATCATGAGATTTCGCACAATCCACTACGATCTGATTGTCGTGGAGATGAGTCGCGCGAACAACGCAATGTACCTATTCGACACAAGCGACTTCGAAGACGAAGTTGGTACCTTGGAGAAATCCAGATTTCGATTCTCCGCGCTCAAGAATCGTAGCGTGGCGGCGAGAACCTGGTCTCATAGCCATTCCTGGCAGTTTCGCTTCGCCGGCAATCTGAGGGAGTTCGGAATCGTGAGAGGTCCACAGTGAAGGAAGCTCAGGCCAACTCGGAACCCAATACATATTGGCTCTCGGCGGCGCCAGGAGGGTTGATCGTCGGGAAGGGTCAACCTGCAGGATCTGTATCATCTCCGAACTTGTTGCTGGGGGCAAATACCGATGGTGAACTCTCAACCGATATTGCGATTCTTCGAGAACAGGGCCTCGCGACCGACCACGAGGATGGGTGGAGAGTCTCATGGCCAGACTGGCCCCTCGCGCTGGATCTCGGCGCAAGAAGTCTGATTGCCCATTCCACCCTTTGTCATCTCGTGCTCCAGATTGACAGACGGAGTGAGTTGGGGCGTTCAGACTTTCGCTACATAGTTCGCTGGCGCGAAGGGGCGCATGAGGTGGAGGTCACCCGGTTCGGTGCCTATGTGCGGCATGAAGCGACAAACCGCGTCATGCATCTTGACAAGAGATTGCTGGAGATCGCGGAAGCGATCGATCACTTCAACGCACTGACGCCTGCCGAACGAAGCAGCCGCAAGAACGTTTGGGGCACACTGGCGTCCATTGCCGGAAATGCCCGAGAACTGGGAGCGAGATTGGATCGACACCTTGATTCCAATCTCGTGATCGTGCCGCCGACCATTGGACTCCTCATTCGTGGCGATGAGAATGGGAACGTCAGCTTCCTTCCCAGACTTCCCGGCGAAGGGGATAGTGAGGCCTTCCGGTTGGAGTTCGAGCGCGCGCTGGACATTCAGGACGTCATGTCGGTCACACTTCCCGATCGTCGCGTGGCTCGAGTTCTGCTGTCGGAGCCTCAACGAGAAGTGCTGCGACGTATGCGCAAAGTCCGCCACCTGCCGGTAGCGGATGTTGGAGAGTTACTGGATGATCCGTCGCCAATATTTGACGGGGTCTTCGACGCTATCGACCTGGCGGATATCTCTCGTGAGTACGGCATTCGTGTGATAGGAATCGGTAGTCTGACCTTGCCAACGGACGTTCGGCCCGTCGGGGGCCCTTCGGTCTTCGATCGAATGCAGTTGTCGGAATTAGTTCCCACTCCACAGCTGCCGCTCGCCCCCCCCGCTTCTGAATCCGCCGGCACGGGCACCCAACGCTCCGTAGTGTCCATTGATGTGTTGGAAGCAGAGACTGGATCGGTTCACACGGTACGACTTTCAGGGGATGAGGCGGTACGTCGGCTTCAGGGCCAGGTGAGAGCGTGCCTCGCTGACGGCGCTGAGCATTTCCTGCATGAAGGAGTTGCCATCAAGGCTGAACCTGAACTGGTGGCAGCTCTGGATCGCCACATCAGTGGGCCCGTGCCGGGGAGAGAAGACGATGTCGGGTCGGTCGGGCGTTCCGGTCACCTGTATCTGCTAATCAACGAACACGAAGATTCCCTGACGCCCGGGCTCGAGGTTGTTCCGCTACCGGATGGAGATGTGGTGGAAGCACCTCGGTCACTTCCTCTGGCGCTTCACGATTCAATCAAACTCAAGAGTCACCAGCTCGACGGTGTTCAGTGGTTGTCCACATGTCGAGGCATGCCAGGTCGTCGAGGTGCGGTACTTGCGGACGACATGGGGCTTGGGAAGACCCTGCAAGTTCTGGTTCACATAGCATTGCTACTCGAGTCGGGAACGGCGCTGGATGGTCTGGGATCAGACCGGAATGGCCCATGGAGACCTGTATTGATCGTGGCACCGCTGCTGCTTGTGGAGTCAGGTGTCTGGACCGAGGAAATGCGGTCTCGGTTTGCGAACTCGGGTCGTGTGTTCGAGCCGTATGTTGTTCTGCGCGACGAGGGAATTCGGAAGGTCATGCACAACTCTGGTGAGCGCGACTATCTCGGCAAGCCTGTTCTCGATCCGGCGAAGCTCATGGCGCACAAGGTCGTGATCACGACCTACGAAACCATGATGGCATATCAGCACAGCCTCGCGCAGCTCGTCGGTGGGCGACCGATGTGGTCGTTGGTGGTATTCGATGAGGCGCAGGAGGTGAAGTCCCCGAAGACGAAGCAGAGTATTGCGGCGAAAGCGCTTGATGCCCGGTTCAAACTGGCGGCCACGGGTACCCCGGTGGAGACTCGACTCCGGGACCTCTGGAACATTCTTGATACGGTTGAGCCTGGCCGGCTTGGTACACAGAGGGCATTCGTCACGGCATACGAGCGACCGGCGATGAAGCCGAATAGAGGGTCTGAGCGTCAGGCGGCACTGGATGCGCTGCGAGTGGCTATCCGCTACGAAAGACCGGGTGCGTTGTTGATCCGACGGGACAAGCGCATTTTGTCCGATCTGCCAGAGCGGATTGAGCATCGCGTCAAATGCACCATGACCCCTGTGGAGGAAGAAATCATGGGGCGGATTCGCGCGGACCTTGGGTCCACGGCTGGTCGACGCCAGCCTCTCGCTGCACTTCAACGGCTGCATCTTTGCACCCAGCATCCCGTTCTGGCGGGTGCGGCAACCGGACATGATGTCGACGCGCTGATCGCCACGTCAGCGCGACTCGCTCAGCTTCTCAAATTGTTGCGCGAAATCCAAGTGCAGAGTGAGAAGGTGCTGATCTTTGCGCGAAGCGTCGACTCACAAAGACTGCTGGCGCGGGTGATTGCGCAGTCCCTCGGTACGCAGGTCGATATCGTCAACGGTCAGACCGGGGTCACGGGAGGTCGTGCGACAAGTGGAACTGTTCGACGTGAGATTCTCAGTCGATTTCGTGCCACACCAGGTTTCGCTGCCATCGTCCTGTCTCCATTCGTTGCAGGTGTTGGTCTGACGCTGACTGAGGCCAACCACGTCGTGCACTATGGCCGATGGTGGAATCCTGCCATCGAGAATCAAGCTACGGATCGAGCCCATCGCATTGGTCAGACCAAGCCGGTTCATGTGTACTACCTTCTCGGAACTTATCGAGCGCCTGAGCAACGATCCTTCGACGAGGCGCTCGATGACCTTCTGCGTGAGCGCAGAGATCTCGCTCACGACTTCCTGTCGCCCGTCACAGAAGACGCCAATGCGGAGCTGCTCATCCAGCGGCTTGGCTCGTCGGCACGGCCGATCAGCCTGGTCGCACGAATGGAGCCTACCACGGTGAGTGAGGCGGCGGCGATGCTCCTATCACTAGCCAGGTCTCGCGATGAGTCTGCCGTTTGGCTTGACGCGGAGGGTATGTATGGGGCGCACGCTCTGGTCGCCAGACAAGGCGTTGTGCTAGTTGCGAGGATCGTCCAGGTGGACTCAGTTGAAGAGCAGCAACTTCTATTGTCGGCGCAGAGGGCCTGGCAGGATGCGCTCGGTGTGAGGACAGAAGGATTGATGCTCGCATGTCATGGCTCTGTGGACATCAATACCAAGACTTGGAAGGCCCTCCGCCTCGAGCTGGATAGCCAAAGCTCGGTGGACCCCGACTACTTGTTGACGCCGTACCGTAGCGTCCACGATGTGCGAGAACGTTTATTGCGACATATATAGAAAGCCGCCATTTCTATGCACGTCGCCAGGATGTGTATAACAACTATTCACATCTCACACCTATCCAATTCACCCCAGAAACCGCCCGATCGCCAGTTCGGTCAGCTCGAACACCTTTCCGACATCATCACCGTTGACCCGGCCGAGCAGTCCGCTCCGCCAGTCTTCCGGAATCCACGCCGTGCCATGCGCTGCCCCCATGGCCGCGCCGACGATGGCAGCGATGGTGTCATTGTCCCGGGTGTCGTTCACGGCCACCAGCATGGCTTCCTTCGGGTCATGCCCATGCTGAGCCAGGATGTGCAGCACGGCGGGCACGGTTTCCAGCAGATACGCACCGCTGTACCACTGCTCGCCGGTCTTCCGCACGCTCACCCCACGCCGCACGGCGTCGCGCACCTGCGTGTCGAGCATGGCGGACAAGCTTCCGCGCCAGTGCTGCAACGCGCCACTCTGCACGCGGGACTCATAGCTCTGTCCATGATCGAGCACCCGCAGCACTTCCGTGTACGTCTCGAGCCACTCGGCAGGGGCTTCCGGAAGGTCGCCATTGAGCAACCGCCACAGCAGCGCGATCCATGCCACGCTGCTGCTGATCGCCATGGCGTCGTTGTGAGTCACTGCGGCTGACAGAGCGGTGTCGTACCACACGTCGGTGCCACCTTTCAGGAGATGTGGCAATACGGTGGGGGCAATGCGCATCAGCGCACCGTTGCCGGCGCTCAATTGTGTGGCTTCCCACCATGGCGCCCCGGTACGCAGTGCATTGCAGAAATCGCGTGTGCTGCGGCCGATGCCAAAGATTCGATCGTTGGCAATGCGGAACGCGAGTTCGTCCGGAACGAGGGCTCCGTCGGCCAGCAATTGCTCCACCGCCCGGAACGTGAGCTGCGTGTCATCGCTTGGGGTGCCAGCCGGTGCGCCATCCGCGTAGCGACTGGGCAGGTAACCGACGATGCGGCCGTACTTGGCCTCGCGTTCAGCCGGATTCATGCTCTCGCTGCGATTGCCCAGTGCATCACCGATGGCCACCCCCAGCAACATGCCACGCACACGATCCGCAATATCGGGCGCGTCGATCGCCGGTGCCGGCGGCAGGATGGCCAGGCGTTCGCGTTCGAGGCGGGGAATCCAACTGGGTACGGACATCATGTGGCTCGTATCTCTCAGGGAGTAAGACCAGGGGCACTACGGCGCTGCAAGCTACTTGATCGGATCGCCAAAGACTTGTCCGATCATGGTGCTCAGAACCTCGGGCAATCGTGCGGGTATGTTTGGGCACATCCTTTCACCCACACCCCACGCTCATGCCACGCTTTTCGCGCGTATTCCCTGTCGCTTTGCTCGCTGCCGTGACCATCTCCAGCAGCGGCTGTTTCCTCGTCGCCGCCGGTGCAGGCGCCGGCGCGGCCATCGCGTATACGCAGCGTGGCGCGTCTGCATCCGTCCCGGGCTCCGTGGACGCGGTGTTTGGCAAGGCTCAGTCGGCCTTCAATGCCATGAGCATCAACGAAACGGGACAGAGCACCGAGAACAGCGGCGCCACGCGCAGGCTGGTCGGCAAGAACGGCGACAACGAAATCACCGTGGAAATCAAGCGCTCCAGCGATGAAGTCGCCGCCGTGGAAGTCGTCGCCAAGAAGAACGTGGTGGACTACGACAAGGATCTTGCGAAGCGGGTCCTCGATCGCATCGTGGGCAAGTAGTTCGCGCGTCGCCCGGTAGGGTGGCTCGTCATGGTGCCCGCTATGGCCTTCGCTATGGCCTCCGCAGCGCACTCGCACGCGGCAGCGCATCGAGGGCGACGTTGTATCGCACCCGCTCGATGGTGAAACGTCCATAGCACCATGGTGCGCGATCCTGATAGTGCCACAGGGCGTACCCTTCCGATGCCAGGCGCGCCATGCCGAAATCCCGATACAGCCCCAGTGGTGTGCTCCAGCGATAGCCGTCGGTCTCGAGTACGTGGCGATCGTCCGACACGAAGTCCATCAGGTCGCCATTGATATCGAATGAGAGCGTGGCGTGCACGGTGTGCGCACCATTCGTGAACGCCACCCGTGCTTCGTTGTCATTCACGGTCTGCCAGGAAAACTCGGGTCCGATCAGCACGGCGGGCGCCATGATGCAAAAATCGTTGAGGACCGTCACCGTCTCCGCGCGGGTGAGCGCCGGGCCGGATGTGTTCACGATGGGCCAGCAGTCGAAAAGGCGGATCTGCATACTGGCTCCCTCATGCGTGTAGGCGTGCAACCCCACAACGGGTAAGCCCTTGATGTGCGTGCGCATGAGGAACAGACGGGCAGGATCGTGCACGAAGCTGGTCTGAAGGATGGGAGTCCGCATCCATGACTGGCCCGGCGCGCGATTGAGCGATGCCGTCATCTCCACGACAAAATTGTGCACGGGCGGACGGCCCACCACACCGGCGTTGTGCAGGTAGTGCGCGACCGGCGGCGGCAGGTGCCGAATGTCCGATTCGGACACACAGGGCTCCCGGGAGCTGGCCGGCATATGATGCACCTGGCGTGCCGACTCCGCTTCGAGCAAGGCATCGTATCGAGTGGCCAATGATTGCCAGCCAAAATGAGCCAGGAGCACCGTGCACTCCATGTTGTACCGTGAATACGGCAGAAGCCGCGCTGTCTGGCGCGGCTTCTCTGAAATTGGTGCATTCCGGCGCATCACGCATCAGCGATCCCCCGACATGGTCAGGGGCCGACGAGTCACCTACGACGCGCCGAGTGTCTCCTCGACGGCTTCCGCCGTGGCTTCCAGCACCCGCTCCAGACCTTCCATGGTGTGGTCACCCATGTGACCAATGCGGAACGTGCTCGCCTTGAGCTTGCCATACCCACCGCCGATCACGAAGCCGCGCTTGGCGACGGCCTTCACGACATCGTCCCCTTTGAGGTTGGCCGGCAGCGACACGGCCGTCACCGTCTGGCTGGCAGCGCCATCGGGCGCATACACCGAAAACTCAGCGCCCACCCGCGCCCGCAGCTCGTGCACCCAACTGTGGGTGTGCTCCGACATGGCGACGTGCCGGTCCCATCGCCGCTCGATGGTCTCCTGCGCGATGCGCTCACCCTGCACCGCGGTGGCGTATAACAACGACAGCGCCGGCGTGTTGGGTGTCTGATTCTTGTGCACGTACTGCTCGAACTCCACGAGGTCGAAGTACAGCCCCCGTCCCGCTGCGGCTTTGGCTTCGCCGATGAACTTCTCGCTGGCGACACCAAACGCGAGCCCGGGGGGCAATGCCAGCGCCTTTTGAGAACCGGTGAGCACAAAATCGAGTTCCCAGGCATCCGTTTCCACCGGCACACCGGCGAGACCGGTCACCGAGTCCACCAGCACGGCGCAGTCGTAGCGATGTGCGAGCTTCGTGAGCGGTTCGAGGTCGGTGAGCACACCGGTGCTGGTTTCCGAGTGCACCACGGTGAGCGCGGAGTAGCCACCACGCTTGAGTGCGCCTTCCACGGCATCGAGCGACACGGGGCCGCTCCAGTCACCACCGATCACGGTAGCTTCGCGGCCGCACGACTGCGCGATGTTGGCGAAGCGCTCACTGAACGCGCCGTTCACGAGACACAGGATGGCCCCGGGCCGAGCGCAGCGAATGGCGGCTTCCATGAGCCCCGTCGCGCTCGAGCTGGATACGTACACCGGCCGCGTGGTGCGGAAGATGGGTTTGAGTCCCGCCTGGATGCGTGCGAACAGCGCTTCGAACACGGCGCCGCGGTGTGGCAACATGGGTTGCAGCATCGCGCGCAGCACATCGGGATGCACTTCCGTGGGGCCGGGCAGGAAAAACGTGCCGAAGTCGCTCATCGATCAGTTCGGAAAACGGTCTGGATCAGGTCTTGAACAACAGGGGATACAACGCGTCCACCGAATTCGCTTCGGCGTCGGCCACTGCCACCACCTTTTCGCGACGCGCCACCGCCGTGAAGGCGAAAAACGCCTCCACGACTCCACGTACGGCGGCGTCCGTGCTACCATCGCCCACCATCGCCACGGGGCCGCGCAACTGCAACGCGTTCACCACCTGCGGCTTGCCCTGCTGCGTGGCGAGTCGCTGCTCACCATCGAGCAGGCTGAACGTGCCGTCCTCGTCGCGTGCCAGCGACACCGCATGGACACGATCGGCAGCCACACCCAGATACAGCGCCAGCGGAATGATGGATGCCCGCAAGCCGCCGCTCAGCAAATGCACATGCACGCGCGCATCGAGCAGCGCACGCACCAACTCGGGCATGCCGGGCACGATGGCCTGCCGGTAGGCGTCGCCGAGCATCAACAACTCCGCACCGGTGGGGCGAATGCGTGCCAGGCGCCGCGTATACACTGCGTCGATAGGAAGCTCACCCGCCATGGCCTGATTGGTGAGCGCTTCGCTTTCGCGGGCGATGGTTTCATCGCGCAGTGTGGCCAGCCAGTCGATGCCTTCGATGCTGGCCAGTGTGGAATCGACGTCGAACACCACGGTCTTGAAACGTGGTGTTGCCCCTTCAGCGAATCCTGCGTTCACAACACGTTCCCCGGTGCGAGCAGGCCGAGCGGGTCGAGCTCACGCTTGAGCGCCCGCATCACGCGCTGCTGCGCGTCGCTGGCCTGCAGCGGCAACCAGCGCCGCTTGATCTTGCCAATGCCATGTTCCGCCGCCACGGTGCCGCCCATGGCGATCACTTCCTTGAGCGTCGCATACACCACCTGCTCGATTCGCGCGAGTTCGTCGGCGTCCTGTGCGATGATGTTCTGATGCGGATGGCCGTTGCCGGCATGCCCGTAGGCGATGCCACGTGGTGTGCCGGCTTCTTCGGCAAACCGGCGCGCGATGGTGAGAGCTTCGCCGAGTCGTGGATACGGCACGGCCCAGTCGGTGCTCACCTTGCGGCCACCAAAGGCACGCCGAGCGGCGCCCCGTTCATTCATCGTCGCTGGTACGGCATGTCGCATGCGGCGCGCGTCGTTCAACGCACTTGCCGAATCGTACACGCGGATGTCTTCGGCCGAGGCATGATGGGCTTCGGCCAGTGCGAGCCAGGCATCGAGTGGCAGCTCCTCGTCACCATCGCCGCCGCCGGTTTCTTCCACGTAGACCATGGCACTGATGCCTGGTGCCCATGCCCCGGCACCCTCGGCCGTGCGTGCGATCTCCATGGCCCCCTGATCGAAGAACTCGAGGCACCGGGGATGCACATCCGGTGCGCGTCGTGCCGCGACGACGAACGCCAGGGCATCGGCTTCACTCATGAACGGCACCGCGAGCCCCAACACCTGCGATGGTAGCGGATACAGTGCCAGCTCGGCTTCCACCACCACACCCAGCGTGCCTTCACTCCCAACGAACCAGTCGACCGGGTCGTGTGCGATGGGATAGCCCACCGTGTTCTTTTCGAGTGCTGGACGTCGCAGTTCGAGTTGCTCGCCGTTGGCCAGCAGCACGGTGAGGGCGCGCACATGTGGACCGGTGGCACCGTAGCGCAACGATCGGGCCCCCGAGGCATTGCAGGCGATGGCGCCGCCGATGGTGCTTTCTTCTTCGCTGGTCGGATCGGGCGTGAACAGCAACCCGGCTGCTTCGGCGGCGCGGCGCACATCGGCGACAATGGCACCGGCGCCGGCGCGGATCACGCGGGCATCGGGGTCGACTGCGCCAATGTGCGAGAGTCCACGCAAGGACAACAACACGCCGTGGTCCGCAATGGACGCACCCGTCGTGCTGGACTGTGCCCCGGCGGGGGTAACCGACACACCGTCGGCGGTGGCCGCGCGCAACAAGTCCTGCACTTCTGCCACCGAGGATGGACGCGCCACCATGTCGGCCATCATCTCGAGGCCCGAGACGTCACGCGCAAAGGCGCGACGCACGTCCTCGTCATGCGTGACGGTGGCAAGCCCACCAACGCGTTGCGTGGTGGTCACGGACTATTCGTTGCGGAAGTGCACGATGCTGGCCGATCGCACATCGGACAACTCGAGCAGGGCTTTCCGGGTCTCTTCGCTCACCGTGCCGTCCACCGATACGGCGGCGAGTGCATCGCCACCCTGTGCGAGACGCGCCTGGTGATACTCGGCGATATTCACGCCCCGCTCGCCCAGCAGCGTACCCACCCGACCGATAACACCCGGTACGTCGTGATTGGTGAGCACCAGCAGCGTTTGCCGCGGGTTCACGTCCACGTGGAACGAGCCGATGCGTGTCAGGCGTGGCGTGCCGCCTTCCGGCGCCACACCGGCTACAGCGAGCTGCTGCATGCCACCCGACAGTGAGACTTCGAGCGCACGCCCCGACCCGAGCTCGGTGGTTTCGGCCACCGACAATTCGAGCCCGCGTGCCTCGGCCAACGAACGTGCGTTGATGAGATTGAGACGGTCGGTTTCAATCACCCCTTCCAGCACGCCCGCGGCGGCGGCGGCGAGCATGGCTCCGGTGCCATGGGCCAGATCCGGGCTCACACGCAGCGCCACGCGGCGTACGGCACGCATGCCCTGATCGGCGAGCACCGCACGGGCCACCGCGGCGGCCCGACGTGTCAGCAGCATCGCGCTCTGCAGCTCGCTCCATTCGCCCGTAGCGCCCGACACGTTGATGGACCGCGAGAGGTCGTTGTGCAGCAGTGCATCGCGCACCGCGACGCATACATCACGCGAGACATTGCGCTGCGCTTCCACGGTGTTCGCGCCGAGGTGCGGCGTGAGCACGAGATTGGGGATGTTGCGCAGGGGGCTGTCGGGCGCGAGCGGTTCGACGGTGAACACATCGAGCACCGCACCACGCAGTTGATCGGTTTCGAGCGCCGCCTGCAGCGCGGCTTCTTCGATGACACCACCACGCGCGAGATTCACCACCACCGAACGGGCAGGAAGGCGTGCAAGCTCGCGTTTGCCGATCATGCCGCGCGTTTCATCGGTGAGCGGCACGTGCAGGGTGAGCACGTTGGTCTCGGCCAGCAGTGCGTCGAGCGATGGCGCACGACGCACACGCAGCGCGGCGAATCGCTCGTCGGCGATATACGGATCGTACGCCACCACGGTCATACCAAAAGCGTGGGCCCGGGCGGCCACTTCACTGCCGATACGGCCGAGGCCCACGATACCGAGTGTTTTCCCCTTCAGTTCGCGGCCCATGAACTTGGCGCGATCCCAGCGTCCGTCGCCCATGGCGGCAGCGGCGGTGTGCAGTTGCCGCAGCAGACCGATCACCGTGCCGAAGAACAGCTCCGCCACGGCGACGGTGTTGCCGGCCGGCGCGTTGATGATGGCGATGCCCAGCGATGTGGCGACATCGAGCTCGATGTTGTCGACACCAACGCCCGCACGACCCACGACCTTGAGCTTTCCGCCGGCTTTCAGCAGTTCGGCAGAAATGCGCGTGGCGCTGCGCCCCACGATCGCATCGTACTCGCCGATGCGGCGCAGCAGTTCATCCTTGGGGAGGGTGGGGAGTTCGTCCACCTGCAATGCGGGTTCCGCAGTGAGGAGAACAACACCTTCCTGATCGACTTCGTCGGTGACGAGGACGCGAAACATGTATGGCGGCAGTGAGGCAGCAGTGACCTGCGCGTGAGTACAGCGAGCGTAAAGAGACGCCGAGCGGAGTTACGCGACGACGGAGCTGACGAAACGACGACGGACGATCACGAGGATCGTCCGAGGATTGTCGAGCAGTGGACTGCGGCTACTGGCCGAGCGATCGGCGCAGCATGTCCCGCAAACTCACCAGCGTGTCGTCTTCGGCTGCCGGCGAATCCTCGCGCACATGCAGCTCCACGCCTTCAGCAACGATAACGCGTCGCCAACTCGCAACGGGATTGCCCGCGCGCGATGCGCTCGCATCCATCTGCAGCGACAAGGCGGGGGCCAATGACGCCGCGACCCGGCGTTCGAGCGCGTCGCCCGTGGTTTCGCGCATCTCGGCCTTGATAGCCTCGAGCGTCTGTCCCTCGCGCTGGCGAATCTTGATGGACAGCAACTGCAGCAGATGGCGATAGCCGTACGTCGCGGCCGTGCCGGCACCTTCCGGGCGGTCGAGCAGGCCGTTGGCCACATAGAACCGTACGGCGCGTGCACTGGGCATGGCCCGCGCGGACGCGTTCGTGGGCTTTACGCCCGCCGAGTCGACGAGAGCGGCCGCGTGCGCAGCGAGACCGCGCGCATTCCACGGAGCGTGGCGCGCGTGGGCGCGCAGAAGTTGGACAGGAGACTCGGCCATGGGACGCGCAATATACGTGGATCGAGTCCGTCGTGCCCGCCTGTCCGGTTCGCGGTCATGGGAGCCCGTATCGCTTGATCTTCTCGAGCAGGGTGGAGCGCGCGATGCCGAGACCCTGCGCGGCTCGCGTGCGGTTGCCGCGGTGGGCCGCGAGGGCGGCGCGAATGGCCTCCCGTTCCACGGCATCCAATGGTCGCGCGCCCGCCGAACCGGCCATGGCAGAAGCGCCAGCGGCACGCACCGCGGTGTCGGTGCCAGGAAGCGCCAGGTGCACGACATCGATGACGTCCTGACCGGCTACGACCTGCGCCCGCCACAGAGTGTCGCGCAATTCGCGCACGTTGCCGGGCCAGCGATGGGCTGTGAGGGCGTCCTGCGCTGCCGGGGAAAGGGCGGCGCCGGCGGAGAGAAACGTTTCGGCCAGCGGCAGAATCTCGTCGGGCCGGGCACGGAGCGGCGGCAGGGTGAGAGTCAGGGTCTGCAGCCGGTAGTAGAGGTCGGCGCGGAACCGTCGGTCGGCCACTGCATCGGACAGGGGCGTATGCGATGCCACGATGAGGCGAACCTCAGCCGCAACAGGCGTCCGTCCACCATGACGAGTGAAGCGCCGATGTTCGAGCAGTTCGAGTAACCGGTCTTGCATGGCCGAATCGAGGCGGTCGACCTGGTCCAGAAACACGGTGCCCTGTCCCGCCGCCTCGAGGAGGCCGGCGACAGAAATCGACGACGAATCTGGGATATGTGGTTCATTGCCGAACAATTCAGATGTCAGATTTTCCGAATGAAACAGACTGCAATCAATCTCGAGATATGGTGATTCGTTTTTAGACGAACGATTATGGATGAGACGAGCGATGTACCCTTTTCCGGTACCGATTTCGCCTTGTAGCAGTACCGGTGCCTCGGCACTGGCTGCCAGAGCGACGAGTTCGTCGAAGGTCGGCGCCAGGGTGGGGCGTGGCAGCGGGCTGGCGGGCCCTCCGTGTGTACGCAGCCAGCGCAACTCGCGACGGGCTCGCCCGGCATCGGCGGCGTCCTGGAGAGCCGTTTCGATTTCCGTCGCATCAAAAAAGTCCGGCAGCAGGCAGGTGCCGAACGATGTGGCGACCAGTTCAGGAAGGCGTTCGAGTTCGGCCGGCGACCCGGTGAGTACCAGCAACTGCGGCGCCTCGTCGCGGGCCAGCGTGTTCGCCTGTTCACGCGTCGCGGCCTGGCGCACCCGATGACCGTGATCGATCAACCTGGTCGCCAGCGCTTCTCGGGCGCTCGCATCGCTTTCCAGCACCAGCAGGGAGAGGGAACTCGTCGTCATGCGGAGGCCGGTGATGGGTCCAAAGTAGGTGTGCCACGCCTGGCCATGAAACACTGAGCACCCGAGCGCCGCCCGGTGGCAGGGCGGCTTCGGGTGCTCAGCAGGATGGAGCGAGTATCACATCCGCCGGGGCTCAGCGGCGCTTTGCGCCCTTCTTGGCCGGAGCCTTGGCCGGCTTCTTGGCGGGCTTGGCGGCCTTTTTCGGAGCTGCCTTTTTCACGGCCTTCTTGGGAGCAGCCTTGGACGGCGCTTTCACCGCCTTCTTCGCCGGTGCCTTCGCGCCCTTCTTGGCCGGTGCCTTGGCCGCCTTCTTGGGGGCCGCCTTCTTCACGGCCTTCTTTGGCGCGGGCTTGGCTGGCGCCTTCTTGGCCGGCGCCTTCGCAGGTGCCTTGGCGGCCTTCTTCGCCGGAGCCTTGGAAGCCTTCTTGGCTGGCGCCTTTGCCGGTGCCTTTGCTGGAGCCTTGGCAGGCGCCTTCGCCGGAGCCTTCGCCGGAGCCTTCGCCGCCTTCTTGGCTGGGGCCTTCGCGGCTGGGGCCTTGGCGGCCTTCGGAGCTGCCTTGGCCGGGGCGGCCGGGGTTTCAGCCTTTGGCGCCGGAGCCGCCTTCGGGGCCTTGGGTGCCTTTGGAGCCTTCGGCGCCTTCACCGGCGTGGGTTCGGCTTCTGGGGCGTCCTCCTCCTCGATCTCCACGACCGGGGCGGGCGTCTCGACTACCGGCGCCGGCTTGGGAGCCTTGGGCTTCGGAGCCGGCTTGGGCGCGCCAGGATTTTTCGGTGGCCGACCAGGGCCGCGACGCACAATGGGGGCGCCGAAGAGGTCGTCCTCGTCGTCCTCGTCGTCGGAAGCGCCGTCATCCTCGAATCCATCGGCGTCTTCATCGTCTTCATCGTCCTCGTCATCATCGGCGTCGTCCCACAGGGAATCGCCGCGATCGGAGGGGAGGCCGTATCCGTCCTCTTCATCGTCCTCATCGTACGATGAGCGACCATAGCCCCCAAGATCATCCATATCGTCGTCGATCAGCTGGAGCTTCTCCAACTCGTCGCCCTGCGACATGACCGCCTCCTCTCCACCGGAAAAGTTCTGATCGTGCATGGTGCGCGATAGTGCGCCGCATGCGATGCCAGGACTCCGCCTGGCATATGATTGCGCACGAGCTTTCGCATGCGCGCGACCATATGCTCCTAGTACATAGAGATTCGGCGGGAGTCAAGCCGTGGCGGTGCGCAACGTGCAATTCGGCATGCAATTGTCACCGATTCGCGGTGCGGCGTGCGGTCGGCTCGTGCGCGATGCCGTGTTACGGCCGGGGGTCGACACGCGGGATGGTTGGCACCTCACCACGTTCGACCACGGCGCACAGGGCTTCGCAGACACCGGGTTCGAGCATGCTGCCCACCTGGGTGGTCAGGTAGGCAAGGGTCTCCTGCGCCGACATGGGATCACGATAGGCGCGCTTGGACGTGAGGGCGTCGAAAGCGTCGGCCGCGGTGAGGATCCGACCACCGATGGTGATATCCAGCCCCGAGCGACCGTGGGGGTACCCGGCGCCATTCCAGCGCTCGTGGTGGTCGCGGATGAAGTACAGCACGTCGCCCAGGTGGTTCAGGGGGCTCAGGATTTCGAGACCAATGAGCACGTGGTCCTTCACATGCGAGAACTCGTCGTCGCTGAGGCGGCCGGGCTTGTTCAGCACCTCTTCCCGAATCCCGATCTTGCCCACGTCGTGCAGGCGTCCGGCCAGATGGATCTTGTCCACGGTGTCCGCCGGCAACCCCAATTCGGTCGCGATGGCGGCGCCCAGGTCGGCGACCCGCTGGGAATGTCCCCGGAGGTAGAGGTCCTTCGCCTCCATCGCGTTGATCAGCGTTTCGGCGATGCTCACCGTGAGCGCCCGCAGCGCCTCCTTTTCCTGTTCGAGCTGGAAGGTGCGCAGGGCCACCTCCTCGCGAATCAGGCGGTCGATGGCGTGCCGCTCCATCGTGCGCATCCGGCGCATCGAAGCCCGCTCGACGGCGGCCAGCAGATCGGGCAGCTCGACCGGCTTGGTGAGGTAGTCGAACGCGCCGTTGGACAGGGCGTCGGTGGCACTCTGGGCATCGTTGACGGCGGTCAACATGATGATCCCGAGATGGGGATCATGCGTGAGGGCCTGTGGCACCACTTCGAGTCCACTCACACCGGGCATGCGCAGGTCGCACAGCATCAGCGAGAAACGCTGCTGGGCGAGGATGGACAGGGCCACCGTGCCCGATTCGGCCATCTCCACCTCGTATCCGCGCGTGCGGAGGAAGCGGCTCAGGGCCAGCCGGATGGTCGATTCATCGTCGACGACGAGGATGCGTCGCAACGAGTCGTCCACCTGGGCCGCACCGGCGGCCTCGATGGCGCGAATGGGATCGATGGCAGGAGAGATGTCCATGACGACCAGATCAGGAATTCACGCAGAAAGCGCGGGCAATACGATAGTGACCGTTGTCCCGACGTCGGGCACGGACTCGACAGAAACGGTGCCACCATGCGCACGAACAATGCCGTAGCTGACACTCAGGCCGAGGCCCGTGCCCACACCATTGGGTTTCGTCGTGAAGAACGGTTCGAAGATGCGTCGCCGCACTTCCTCCGGCATCCCCTTGCCGGTGTCCGTGGCGGTGATGGACACCGTGTCGCCGTGCCCCTGTGTGGTCAATGTCAGCACGCGATGGGGACGATCCCGCATAGCGTACTCGGCATTCCCGATGATGTTGAGCAGCACCTGTTGCAGCTTCTGCGCATCACCGCTGACACGCGGCGCTGACGGATCGAGTGCGAGCTGCACGTCGACACCGCCATTGCGCAGCGGGTATGCTCGCAATCGTACGACCTGACCGAGTGCATCGTTGATATCGACGGGCCCGGCGGCGCGTTCGGTATTGCGTGCAAAGAGCAGCAGGTCGTGAATGACGCCCTTGGCGCGGTCGGTTTCTTTCTTGATCAGCGCAACGGACTCCCGCTGATCGTCGGTGAGGGTCTCCTCGAGCAGGAGCTGCGCAAAGGCCGAAATGCCGGTCAGCGGATTGTTGATTTCATGGGCCACGCCAGCCACCAGTTCACCGACCGCCACCATCTTCTCGGTGTGTCGCATCTGCTCTTCGAGCTGACGCTCCTGACTCACGTTGCGTACGCTGAGCACGCGGCCGAGCAGTCCACCGTCCTGGGAGGTGAGGGGGCTGATCGCCACCGCGGCGGGGAACTCGCTGCCGTCGCGGCGCCGATGGACGTCGTGCGAGGCGCGTGGGCGCTGCTCGATCACCGTCGGGTTGGGCGGCGTGGGGTGCGCGCCGGCGGCCGGCGGTGATTCGCTGGCGCCGTTGGTGTCACGCGCGATCGTCGGGTCGTCGTCGGGGGCGCCGCGTGCTCCCTCCGACACGACGAGTTCCTCGAAGCGCATGTCCATCAGCTCGTTCTGCGACCACCCGTACTCCCGCGCCGCTGCGGGATTGGCATACCGCACGCCGACCCGGTCGAGAATGAAGATGGGGTGATTGATGGTCGTGAGCGCGGTCGCGAGGAGCTGCTCGCGATCGCGGGCGAGTCGCTCTTCCTCATCCAGGAGCAGCGCGTCGATGGCGAGGGCCAGTGACGCCGACAAACGCTCGAGCGTGATGCGATGGTGCCGCGAGAGGGGGCCGGTTCGGTGGGCACTGGCAATCAGCACCCCCAGCGTCCGGTCGCGCGCGATGAGTGGCAGGACAAACGCCCACTCATCGGCGAGTCCGGCCTGCAGACTGACCGGTGCCAGCGGCGCGAGGTCGGTGCACTCGACGGCGTGGCCGTTGGGGGAGAGCTCGTGCAGCGCCAGCAGGCTGGCCGGCCGATGCCCACGCAGTCCGTCGAGCGTTCCGCTGGCGGCCACATATTCGATCATGCCATCGCGTGCACGGGCCACCCCGATGGCCTTGCCGATGGACGGCACAAACCGATCGAGGACGTGCAGCAACTCCGACGCGCCTTCATCGAGTTGACGCGCGTGCAGGGCCACACGGGCCACTTCCGCGGCACCTTCGGCACGCTGACGCTGCAGATCCTGCAGGGAAAACAAGCGCGCGGTTTCGACGGCGGTGCCGGCGTGGCGGGCAAGGATGGCGATCAGTTCGAAGTCATGGCTGTCGAACGCCTGGTGTCGTGGCGCGAGCAACCGGATGACGCCCGCCGTCCGATTGCCATCACGCACGGGCGCGCAGAGCTCGGTGGTGCCCACGGCCACCTCCACACCGTCCTGCAAGTGCGACGCAAGACGGGCCACGCCCGCGCGGGCGGTGGCTTCGACGAGGGCGACATCGGCGAGGGGCGCAAAGTCCGCGCTGGTCATGTGACCGTGTTCGAGGCAGACCACGCGCTCGAGGGAGTCGAGCCGCCGGATGAACACCTCGCAGCGCGCGGCCGGCACAACCAGTTGCACCGCTTCAGCGATACCACCCGGCAGCGAATCCTCGCGGGAGAGCTGGGTCAGGCGCTGCTGGGCCCGGGCGAGGGCGGTGAGTCGTTCGGCGCGCCGCTCGAGCTCATCCCGCACATCGGCGTTGCGCAGGGCCAGCGCACACTGCGTGGCAATACCTGAGAGGATCGATTGGGTCGGCGCATCGAAGGTGCGCCGATCGAGGTAGCGCAGGGTCAGCATGCCCTGCACACGGCCCTCGATGATGAGCGGCAGCAGGGCCGCCGAATGGACATTGTTTTCGAGCAAATGACGGGCGAGCGGGCGGCCTTCGCGCGCAAACGCTTCCACGTCCTCGATGAAGCGCGGGGTGAGCTCCCGCACCGCATCGCCCAGAAAACTGTCCCAGAAGTTGCTGCCGATCCGGGAGGGCGAGGTGAGGACCACGCCCCATTGATGCTCGAGATGCCCGCGTTGTGCACCCACGTCGACGCCGTACAGGGCAAAGCCGTCGGCTTGCAGGTCCGTGACCACAATGCGTTCCAGCGCCGCGTGCAGCGATGCACGCGAGGTGGCCCCCGCAAACGCCTCCGCGACCCGGGCGAGCAACACGCCCAGATGCGCGGCGGGTGGGACGTCTTCAGGGCGCATCACCGCGTGAAGCCCCAGCGGGAGGAACTACTTACGACGCGCCTCTTCGACGGCGCGATCGATCTCCGCACGGTGCAGTTGATAGTCCGGCCGCTCGATGGCGAGCTGGGCCTGCAGGGCGTCGAGCAAGCGCTTGTCGAATCCGGCCGCTGACTTGGTGTCATTGTCCATGCGCGCACCGCGCGCCGCGAGCAGAAGACCGAGGAGATCGTCCGGGCTCGCCTTCAGGATGGTGTCGGCTTGTGCGCGGGCCACGGCGGCGTTGCCGGTGACTTCCGCGATACGGCCGTGATGATAACGCTCGTCGGGGGTGGGCGATTCGAGCATCTCGTGCGACGCCATGGCCATCGGCGCGAAGAACGCGACCGAGTCGACCTTACCGTCCTGCACGTACGTCATCATACGCTGATACAGACGATTGGCGCGCTCGCTGGGTGACAGGTCGCCGATGCTGGGGGCCGGGCCACCGGCACCCGCCTGGCCCATGGCCTGCCCATCGATGGCCTGCGTGGGGAGCGAGTTGGACGAACCGTCGATTCCCGACCCCTTGGCCGCACCGAAGTTCCGGCCAGCGAACATGGCCACCAGTGCGAGCAGGGCCACGAAGGCCACACCCCACGGCAACACGGACGCGGCCGAGCCGGACGCCGGCGCGGGGGCGGAGTGACCCGCTCGCGTGGGGCCCGCGCCTTCGCCAGCAGGGGTGCCACAGCGGTGGCAGAAACGTGCGCCGGCCGAAAGTGCCGCGCCGCAGGCGGCACAGAAGCCGCCGGAGTGAGCCGAAGTCTTGGAGGCAGTCATGCGGCCTCTAAGGTACTACAATACGTCATGGCCACGCCAAGTCGCTCACTGCTTCCTGCCAATCTGGATGGCGCCACCGCCACCGATATTCTCGAGCTCGCAGAAGCGCACCAGGTGCGTTTTCTCCGGCTCCAGTTCACGGACATCCTCGGCGTCATCAAGAACGTCGAGATCCCGAGCTCGCAATTCAGAAAGGCGATGAAGGGCGACATCATGTTCGATGGCTCCAGCATCGCCGGTTTTGTGCGAGTGGAAGAGTCGGACATGCTGCTGGCCCCGGACCTGAGCACCTTCCAGATCTTTCCGTGGGGCGACCCGGCGTCGCGGGTGGGGCGTCTGATCTGCGACATCACCATGCCCGATGGCTCGCCGTTTGTGGGTGACCCGCGCGGTGCGCTCAAGCGGCAGTTGGCGGCGGCGGCCGAACATGGCTTCGTGATGAATGCCGGCATGGAAGCGGAATTTTTCCTCTTCAAGTCGGCCGATGACGGCCGCCCGGGCACCACCACGCATGATGTGGGCGGGTACTTCGATCTGGCGCCGATGGATTTGGGCGAAGATGCACGCCGAGCGATCGTCGATGCCCTGGAGCTGATGGGGTTCGAGGTGGAAGCCGCCCATCATGAGGTGGCGCATGGTCAGCATGAAATCGATTTCCGCTATGCCGACGCCCTGCGCACGGCCGACAACATCGCGACGTTCCGCTTTGTCGTGAAGCAGGTGGCCCGTCAGTTCGGGCTGTTTGCCTCGTTCATGCCGAAGCCGGTGTTCGGGCAGAACGGCAGCGGTATGCATGCACACCAGAGTCTGTTCAAAGGTGGGCAGAACGCCTTCTGGGATCCGTCGCGCGAATGGTCGCTGAGCCTCACGGCGCTGCACTACATCGGTGGCCTGCTGCGGCACGCGCGCGCCATGTGTGCGGTGACCAACCCCATCGTGAACAGTTACAAGCGGTTGGTTCCCGGGTTCGAAGCGCCGGTGAACGTGGCGTGGAGCATGCGCAATCGTTCGCCGATGATCCGTGTACCGGAGCGTCGCGGGTCGGGCACCCGCATCGAACTGCGCACCCCCGATCCGAGTGCCAACCCCTATCTCGCCCTCACCGTGATGCTGGCGGCAGGGCTGGACGGGCTGCGCACCGAGGCGGATTGGCGCGAGCCGGTGAACACCAACATCTGGGAGATGTCGCACCGCGAGCGTCGGCGACTACGGGTGGACGACCTGCCCCAGTCCCTGCACGAGGCGTGCGACGAGCTCGAAAAGGACGAAGTGATCTGCGGTGCGCTGGGCGACCATATCACGCAACAGTTCCTTGCTGCCAAGCGCGCCGAGTGGACCGAGTACAATCAGCAGGTCACCGCGTGGGAACAGGCGCGGTATCTGGCGCGGTACTAGGCGCAGCATTGGGCGCTGGCGTTTGCGGGCTGTGACTCCCAGGTACATTCCCTCCCCATGATCGATCGATTGCAGTCGGGACCGTTTGCGGACGGCACGCACAACGTACGAGTGGCACCGGATGCGGTGCTGTCACAGAAGTATCCCTTCGTGCTGCCGCCACTGGGTTATGCCAACAACGCGGTGGAACCGGCGGTGGATGCGCAGACCATGGGCATTCATCATGATCGGCATCACGCGGCGTATGTCACCAACCTCAACGCCGCCGTGCAACCGCAGACCGCGTTGCATGGTCTGACGCTGGGTGAGCTGCTGATGGGATTGCGGCGCTGGCCGCCTGCTGTGCAGACGGCCATTCGCAACAACGGCGGCGGTCACGCCAATCACGCGCTGTTCTGGAAACTGCTCTCGCCCGGTGGTGCCGTGGCGCAGGTACCGTCGGGGCGATTGGCCGAGATGGTGGCACGCGACTTCGAGACGGTGGACGCGTGCAAGGCGGCCTTGAAGGCGGCTGCCGTGTCGCAGTTCGGCAGTGGTTGGGCGTGGCTGGTGAAGACCGCCACGAGTCGCCTGGCCGTGCGCGCGCTGCCCAATCAGGACTCACCGCTGCTCGAAGGTGAGCTGCCCATCGTCGGCATCGATGTGTGGGAGCACGCCTACTATCTCAAGTATCAGAATCGCCGGGCCGACTACGTGGACGCGATTCTGGCGCGCATCAACTGGGACGTGGCGGGAGACCAGGTTGTCTGACGCGGTTGGCCGGCCGCCTTTTCATCCGGTTGCTGCGACACTCCATGGACGACATGTCCGTCTGGAGCCATTGGGTGCCCAGCATGCCGAAGGATTGCTGCATGCCGGCACCTATCCACAGCTCTGGGCGGTGACGGTACAACCGCCACTGGATTCGCCGGAGGCCGTGCAGCGCTATCTGGCCGATGCGATCCGACAGCATGACAGCGGTCAGGAAATACCTTTTGCCATCCTTGAACAGGCGTCCGGTCTGTTGATCGGCAGCACCCGCTGGATGGACATCGCGCGGGCGCATCACCGCGTGGAGATCGGCAGCACCTGGCTGACGCCGCGGGTGCAGGGCACGCTCATGAACACGGAAGCCAAGTACCTGCAACTCGTGCATCTGTTCGAGGTGCTGGGGGCCGTGCGGGTGCAGTTCAAGACGGATCTGCGGAATACCCAATCGCAGCGCGCCCTCGAGAAACTGGGAGCCATTCGTGAGGGCGTGCTGCGTCGTCATATGGTCGTGCGGGACGGCTATGTTCGTGATTCTGTGTACTACGGCATCACCGATCTGGATTGGCCGGGCGTGAAGCGTCGGCTCGAAGAGCGGCTCATGGCTGAGCAGGCGTCATCGGCCGCGTCAGTCCCAACTGGAGCGTCGTCGCTGTTCCGCTGAGGCGGAAGTTCACCTGCGGTCCGCGCGGCACGGGTGCAAAGGTGTGCTGGAGATTGCCGACCTGCGTCGACGCGAGCACGGCGGTGGCGTCCAGGAAATTCCAGGTGGCCGCTCCACGATCGTATGCAACCGTGCGACCCACTTCGCGGTGCTCGATGCGTCCGTTGACCAGTTCACGTTCGATACCCACCAACTGCAGCACCACCTCATAGCGATCCTCGAGGTGCACAATGCCTGATTCGAGGCGCGTGAGCAGGTCCACAACACGTCCGTCACCGAGTGCGATGCGCTCCACGTCCACAATGGCTGGCAGTGCGCGTCCGTCCACCGTCGTGACGGTATAGCTCGTTCCGCCCACCACACTGTTCACCGAGACGCGCATCGTCGCCGCGAGTGCGCCCAGGCGCGCCGTGATCACGGTGCTGCCCGGCGCAATAGCGGTGAGGTGTCCGGCGGGCGATACCCGCAGGATGGCCGCATCGGCCGAACTCCAATCGAGCGGTCGATCTGCGAGCAGGGCGCCATTGGCGTCGCGCAGTGTGGCGACCATGCGTCGTGTGCTGCCCAGCGACATATCCATTGTCGCGCTCGGCAACGTGATGGACGCGACCGGCGTGGGTTGGGGAACGGGCGCCGGCTGTTCCGGTGCGATCGAGGTGTCGCTGTTGCAGGCGCCGAGGAACAGGGCGCAGGCGCACATGGCGATGCGTGCGCGATGGGACGGACGTGCCGTGATGCGGGACGAGTGCGAAGGCATGAGGGATCTCCGTATGTAAAGTGCGCGATCGGTGCTGACGCGCTGTGTGAGCGCCTGGCAGGATGTGATCGCGTGAGCGCACTACCTCACACCGATGGGCACTGTCACATGCATCCGTCGCACAACGGTGGCCTCGTCGCTCTCCGCAGAAAAGAAAATCTCGTGCGACATGACGTGTGACACGCTGCCGTCATGCCGGGTACGGCGGTCCGCATTCATCAGTGATGACATCGGATCGTGTGCCGCCCGATGAAACTCGTCATGAAGAGTTTCCGTCAGGTGTCGGCGACGCAGGTCGTCATCAATCGATGTTCCCCTCAGATTTTACGGAGTGATTTTTATGCGTGCTTCGGCCAGTTTCCGGCCCGCGCTACAGTGCTTGGCTTTCTCTGTAGCAATGATTGCTACAGCAGCCTGTGGTAGTGATGACAAATCTCCCACCGGCAATCCGCCCGTCACTGTCGCCAGTGTGGCCATTACGCCAACCACTGCCTCCGTCGTGGTCGGCGCGACGACCACGCTCACGGCCGTGGCCCGTGATGCCCAGAACAACACCTTGGCTGGCCGTACCATCACCTACACGTCGTCGGCGGCGACCATTGCCACGGTGAGCGCCACTGGTGTGGTGACGGGCGTGGCCGCTGGCAGCGCAGAAATCGCGGCCACAAGTGAAGGAAAGACGGCGACGGCGCAGATCACGGTGACGCCCGTGCCGGTGGCCAGCATCAGCATCACGCCGACATCGGATACACTGGTGGCCGGAGACACGGCATCACTGCGAGCCACCGTGCGGGATGCACAGAACAACGTGCTCACGGGGCGCGTGGTGAATTTCACATCGTCGGCCACGAACATTGCCACGGTGAGCGCCACTGGTCTGGTGACGGCCGTGGCGGCGGGCACGGCGCGCATCACGGCGGCCAGCGAAGGACGCACGGTGGAAGCGACGATCCTCGTGACGGCGCGCGTCGTGCCGGTGGCGATGGTGACGGTGGCGCCAGTGATCGATACGATCCTGGTCGGCGACTCCGTCGTATTCACGGCCACCGCTCGTGATTCGCAGAACAACGTGCTGACCGGGCGCACCTTCACGTGGGCGTCCTCGACCGGCACGATTGCCACCATCAGCAACAGTGGTCTGGTGCGTGGTATCGCGGCAGGCACCGCCACCATCACCGCCACCAGCGAAGGCAAGACGGGTACCGCCACGGTGCTGGTACAGCCGCGCGTGGCGCCAGTGGCCATCACCATCGATGTGGCGCTCGATACGATCGAAGCGTATGAGCAGCGCGCGCTCGTAGCGACGGTGCGTGATGCGCAGAACCGTCCGATCCTGGGATTGCCGGTGACCTGGACGAGCTCCAACACGGCCGTTGCGACCGTCGACAGCACGGGGCGTCTGACGGGTGTCGATCGTGGTACGGTGACCATCACGGCGCGTCACGCGGCGTTGACGGCCACGGTGAGCCGTGTGGTGGTGATCAAGTATCGCTCGCTGGCCATGGGAACGGCGCATGCCTGCGATCTGGCCAGCGGTGGTATCGCGTGGTGCTGGGGCATGAATGGCAATGACGCCCGCTTGGGCGATACGCAGACGGGTGATGAAGCCCATCGCACGTCACCGGTGCGTGTGCCGGGCAACCATCGTTATACGCAGCTCGTGGCGTTCGCGCGCTTCACCTGCGGTCTGCGGACGGACGGTGTGGCGTTGTGCTGGGGCAACAACGGGTGGGGCACACTTGGTGGTGGCACCACGGCGGCGTTCTCGGCCAACCCCGTGGAGATCGGTGGTGGTATCAAGTTCACGCAGCTCACCGCAGGCATCGAGCATGCGTGCGGCGCGGCGAATACGTCGTCGAGCCCGATCGTATGCTGGGGTCACAACGATTGGGGGCAGTTCGGCATCGGTAACACGTCGAGCCCGAATGGCCCGGTGCCCGCAGGCACGGCCGGCGGCAACCCGCCGTTCCTGAATGTCTACGCCGGTGGTTCTTTCACCTGCGCCATTGCGATGACCAACGCCGCCTATTGCTGGGGCGCGAATGGACTGGGCCAGAATGGCGACGGCGGCGCGCTGACGTATGGCAACACCTATCGCACGTCACCGATCGCGGTGACAGGTGGCCACAGCTTCCGTTCATTGTCGCTGGGCAATCAGTACGCATGTGGTGTCACGACGAGCAACGAAGGCTTCTGCTGGGGCAGCAACAACGGCAAGCTGGGTGATGGTGGGTTCACCGATACGTCCACGCCGCGTGCGGTCGCTGGTGGACACCGCTTCACGGAGATCTCGGCCGGCTACAATCACTCCTGCGGTCTGACCACGCTCGAGCAGATCTACTGCTGGGGTGGCAACGGCAACGGACAGCTCGGCAATGCCGCTGCGAACGCGTCTTCGCCGGTGCTCGCCATCAACGGCGTGAAGGCAGCCGAGGTGGAGGTGTCGGGTATCGGCACGGGTTCATCGAGCTTCACCTGTGCCGTGTCGAAGGATCGCCTCACCACCTGGTGCTGGGGGCGCAACGACATGGGGCAGCTTGGCAACGGGCAGCGCCATACTGCGGTCACGGTGAATAACAGCGCCACAATTGTGGTGGGCCAGCGTCCGCTGGAGGTGGCGACCCAGCGCGCCAACCGCGCGCAGTAAGTCGTGCGCCAGGTGTCGGAGCCGCCGATCCGAACCTCGATGCGCGCGGCTCCGACCTGATGATCAGGAAACGGGTGTGCCGCTCGGAGGTGTGGTGCGGCGCGCGCTGTACACGGCGCTGAGGAGTTCCTGCGCCGAAAATGGCTTGTCCATGACGACGGTGGCCGCCGAGGCAAGCAATGCGGTCGGCCATCCGTCGCGTGTGAATCCCGAGATCAGCACGATGGGCAACGCGGGATTCATGGCACGGAACGCGAGCGCCACGGCATCACCACGCACATGTGGCATGTCGTAGTCGGTGATGAGCACATCGATCGGGCGTGAGGGGGATGCGCTGGCTGTGATCGCTTCCTGACCGTTCTCTACGGCGGTGACATGAAAACCTGCCCGCGTGAGGATCCGCTCGAGCAGATTGCGCACTTCAGGCTGATCTTCCGCGACCAGCACATGGGCCTGAACCTCCGAGAGAGCAACGGCCGGCACCGGCACGGACGGATCATCGGATGCGCCACTGGCTTCGGGGAGCCAGATGGTGATGGTCGTGCCGTCTCCTGGTGCGGTGCGCACGTGCACATGCCCCCCGTGGTATTGCACGGTGCCGTACACCATGGCCAGTCCGAGTCCTGTGCCTTGTCCGACGCCCTTGGTGGTGAAGAAGGGCTCGAAAATCCGGCGTCGTACGTCCGGGGTCATGCCATGCCCGGTATCGCTCACCGTCAGCCGCACCCATGCGCCAGCGGGCGGATGATCGGGCGATTCCTGGCTCGTGGTTTCCACATCGTCGAGCTCGATGACGAGACGTCCACCCTTGGGCATCGCATCGCGCGAGTTCACGGCCAGATTCATGATCGCCTGTTCGATACGCCCGGCATCGACACGCACCAACTTGTGGCTGGCGGTGTGCACGTCGAGCGTGACGGAGGCCGGCATCACGCGGACCAGCAGCGCCGCGGCGCCCTGCACGATCGCATCGAGCCGCTGCGGGGCATTGCTCAGCGGCGCGCGGCGTGAGAAATCGAGCAATTGCCGCGTGAGCGACCCCGATCGGCTGGCCGACGACTTGATGGTGGCCAGTTCGGCGCGGGCGGGGTGATCGATCGGCAATTCGTCGAGCGCGAGATCGGCGCTGCCCACGATGGCCGTGAGCAGGTTGTTGAAATCGTGCGCCACGCCGCCAGCCAGGCGACCCAGCGATTCCATGCGCTCGGCGTGCCGCATGCGATCCTGCCGTACTTCGAGTTGCGACGCCATCGTGTCGAAGGAGTCGGCGAGCTGGCTGATCTCGCCCGTGGTGCTCGCCACACCGGTGCGGGCCGACAGGTCGCCGGCCCCGAGTCGCCGCGTGGCCGCGAGAATGGCGTTCACGTCACGCAGCACAAGCCTCTCGGCGCCGAACCACGCAATCACCAGTGCCACCGCGCCGGCCACAAAGAGGAACGCCAGCCGCACCCGGGCTCGCTCGGTGGGTGCAGCAAAGGCGACATCGGGCGACATGACCATGGCGAGTCGTACGAAGCTGCCTTCGGCACTCGCGAGCTGGTGGTAGGCCACCAGGCGCATAATGCCCTTGCGATTGTTGCGGATGGTGACGCCACTTCTGGGATCCATCGTGCGCCGGTCCTGCTCTATCATGGCACTGAGGCCCGGCACACGGGTGCCCACCAGATCCGGCAGCGCCGGAAGGGTGGCGTAGACGAAACCGGTGGAATCGACGATGGACAGTTGTGACCCCGGCGGCAATTCCGCGTCGCTGGCCAAGCGGCCCAGCCACCCGATACGAATGCCGATCGACAGCACGCCAACGAACCGACCTGTCGAATCACGCAGGGCGATGGACAGCGGCATTACCACTTCGCGATCGATGCTGGCGGGGAGATGCATGCCCAGTACGGCCGAGTCGACAGCGAGAATGCGCTGGGCGATGGGGCCATCCCCTACCAGGTCGGTGCCGCCGGGTGGCAGGGGGCCACCACAATCGACCTCCCCCCGCGTGTTGACGCGGGTGGGCAACACGGCCGACGGTGCAAACCGGGAGAGTCGGGCGAGTGTCGCTTCACATTCTGCACGTGTGCCGCTGATGATCTCCGGTACCTGCGCCCAGGTGCCGATGATACGACGCCCGGATCCAAGCTGGAGGTCATTCTCGTGCGCCGCTCCGCTCAACATCTGGGTCAGGTGCGTGCGCACGGCGTCGAACGCCTCTTCCCGGTCGCGACTGATCGTCCAGAGGGTCAGCCCCACTGCGGGCAGATACGCAGCCGCGACCAACAGTAGCAGACGTGTCCGAAGACTCGAGAGCGACAGTGCCAAGGCCTGGCGGGAGAGCGGTGAGGGGGAAGTCAACGCAAGGGGCGAGTCGACGCGAACCGGTTCCTTCGGTGGCAACGGCGTGCGATCATGAAGCAACGAGTAGCCTGCCGTGATGACTTCCAAACGGTGGCTCCACAATAACTGCAATCGGCCTCTTCGGAAGAGTTCGCCCATGACCTCCTGGCTACAACGCTGGTTCGGCGACCCCGAACCGCTTCGGCTGCACGGCATTCCGGTGGACCTCCGGAACTCCCGTCCTGACATCGCCGATGCCGATGTGCTCGCGCGGCTCGACGAGGCGCTCGGGCTGATCGCCCAGTATCAGCCACTGCGATTCCGTCATCTCGTGCGCGACGTCCGGGGGATTCGCGTGGAGCGTTTTCCGACCCGCGGTGCATTTCTTCCGGCTGAGGAAGTGGTACTGACGGAGCTGACGTTCCTGGCACGTCGCGACATTTCGGCGGCGCCCGTTGCTTCGAGCATCCTGCACGAAGGCGTCCATGCGCGGGTGCACGCCTTCCGGAGTCATGTGCTGGGTGGCCGCAACGATGCCGAATCGATGGCGCGCGAGGAACGCCTGTGTCGGCGAGCGGAACTCACTTTTGGTCAGAGTTTGCCGCCAGCCCTGGGCGCGCCGGTGATCGAGCGCGCGGCCGCGTCCCTCGCCCTTGCTGATGAGGAGGTCGCGCCCACCATTGATTGGCAGGAAGCGCGTGCCCGTCAGGACGACGTGGACCGCGGCCGCAACGGCTGATTGGCGCTCACGCCTCGGTGAGTTTCTCCGACAGCGCCTGCACCTGCGACAGGAACCACACCCAGCCAAACGGATAGTCGCTGATGTCGGCGGTGCGCTGGAAGCCTGTGTGCACAAACGTGAGGCGCGTGGCGGCGTCGCCTTCGTCCGCCAGCAGGAAGGTGATGGTTTGTCCCTGCACCGACGTATCGCCGCGCCAATCGGGCCAGTCGAGGGTGAGCCGTTCGTTCTCGACGTATTCGATGATACGCGTGGGTCCGCCGCTGACGGCACGCCCATCAATCTCATAGCTCCAGCCGAACACGTACTGGCCACCCGGTCGCGCATCGATGACCGCGTTCTTCGAACCACACCACTGATTGACCAGTTCCGGCTCGATGAGCGTGCGGAACACCGTGGCGCGCGGCGCGTTGATGACAAGTTCCTTGCGCACTTCCGGAGAGGGATCGGTGAAGTCGGGCAACACAATGCCTCCCATCTCTCCACTCAGCTCCGCCATGAGGTTGCCCACGACGAAGCGCCAGTGATCGTCGAGTAACTCGCGTTGCCGGGGCACACCGAGCGCGCCCTGCACCACATGTCGCAGTAGCAGTGTCGTCGCGCCGTCCTTTTTGCCCGGCCCCAGCGTGAGATGGACCTCGGTGGGCACACCATGCAGTGACCAGGTGAAGGCGAGCACACGATCCGGCTCCCACGCGATGAGGCGCTGCGTGGCATCGGCCGCCGTGGGTGTCTCCAGCGAATGGCGTCCCCAGAACCGGAAGGGCGCTCCAGCGGCGCTGCCGATATCCACTTGTTCGGCGAACCAGCGGCGCAGGGCGTCAGGTGCCGTCAGGGCATGAAAAACGGCACCGGGCATGGCCTCGAGTTGCCAGGAATACTCGTGATGCCATTCGGCATCGGCAGGTGTGACGACAACAGGCGCAACGGTCATGGCGTCTCCGAACGCGCGGCGGCTTCCGCCACACGCTTGAGGTCGTGGAGGCGAGCCGTCCAGAAGACGCGATAGTGGGTGATCCACTGATCGACTTCCCGGAGCGGGGCGGGGTCCAGCGAATAGCGGCGGGACTGGGCTTCGCGGCGTTCGCGCACGAGACCGGCCTCCCGCAGCACCCGGAGGTGCCGCGAGATAGCCGGGCGGCTCACCGGGAAGAGGTCGGCGATTTCGCCGGCCGATCGTTCGGTGTGTCGAATGGCGTCGAGGATGGCGCGACGGGTCGGGTCCGCGATGGCGTGATAGACCGCGGCGTCGGGAGCGTACGTAACCATATGGTTACATAGTGCACTTCCGACCTCAAAAGCAACCCTGTGCCGGCGCTGCTGACGGATGCGATTGCGCTGGCTGGGCAGTAGGCGCCAGTCAGGCCTTGGGGCAGTCGAGCATCCAGGACACGCCGAACTGGTCCACCACGACGCCGAACAGGGTGCCCCACGGTGAGTCGAACAGGGGCTGGACGATCATGCCGCCAATAGCGAGGCGGTCGAAGCCACGCCGGATCTGGTTGGGGTCGTCGAAGCCTATGGCCACGCTGACAGTGCCTCCTGCCGGCGGCGATTCCATGGGGCCGTCGCTCAGCATGATGCGCGCCGCGCCGAGCTGGAGTTCTGCATGCATGACACGCTCACGCATGGCGGTGGGGCAACTGTCATCCATGTCGCCAAATCGGGTGAGTGCGCTCACTTCGGCGCCGAGGGCCTCGTGGTAGAAGGCCAGGGCGTCGTCGGCGCGGCCGCCAAGGATGAGGTAGGGGATGATGGACTGAATGGCCATGGGCGAACTCCGGCAGATCGTGGGATGGTAGGTGGGCGTGCCGGTGGACACGCGTTTCGTCGATGCTTTGACTCCGCAATGCGGCGGAATTCATCGTCGGTGCCGGGAGGCGTGCGAGGCGCCTGGCGACGGCATACCGCCGGTCATGCCCGGAGCCTCCGTGTCCGACGGACTACCATCACAAAAACACATTTTGTCACTGTTTGGAATCGCCAGCTCGTCCCCGTGAAATGAACACAGGCGCATCGATTGCCCCGCCACACACGTAAGCATTAGCGTAGACGATTCCCACGGTCTCCGCTGCGGCGGATGTCCCAACCAGCGAACATGACAATTCCTGCCAATCGTTTCGTCCGCCCTGCGGCGATCATCGCGGCCGCCCTCGTGTTGGGCGCCTGCGCCAGCGGCCGTCAGCCCGGGGTCTCGAGCGATCCGCGATTCCAGATGGGTGATGCGGGCGCCATTGCGCGTGCGCGGGCAGACAGCCTGCGCTATCCGTACACCAAGGCGGACATCGACTTCATGAGCGGCATGATTCATCATCATGCTCAGGCCATCACGATTTCCCGTTGGGCGCCCACACATGGTGCCAGCGCATCGGTGCAACGTCTCACGGCACGCATCATCAATGCGCAGACCGACGAGATCAACATCATGCAGACGTGGCTCAAGGATCGTCTGCAGCCCATCCCAGTGGTCGATTCACTGGGTCAGGTGACCATGCAGGGCGCCATGGCCGGCATGTCGCATGATGCCCACGCGGGACACGGCGGTGCCACCAACGCGCACGGTCAGATGGAAATGCCGGGCATGCTGACGGCCGCGCAACTGGCCGAGCTTGATGGCGCGCGTGGCGCTGACTTCGATCGCCTGTTTCTGACCTACATGATCCAGCACCATCGCGGCGCCGTCACGATGGTGAAGGTGCTGTTCAATGCGCCGGGTGCCGGTCAGGACGAGACGATCTTCAAGTTCGCGAACGATGTCGAAGTCGATCAAGGCACCGAGATCAAGCGCATGATGTCGATGATGCTCGATATGGGTTTTGTGCCGCCCTCGGAGTAACTGCATTCCCGGTTCAGCAGGTTTGTCGTTCCCCACACTCACCCCACGGTTCATGTTCCTGTTCTCTTCCCGCGCCGCCATGGCGGGCGCAGCGCTCGTCGCGCTGGCAGCCTGCGCCAAGGCCAAGCCGAACACGGGGGCCTCGCCGGCCACCGATCCGCGCAACAACCTGAAGGCCGGCCTGCTCGACGCGGCCGAGTACACGTCGAACATGAAGGTCCTGGCGAAGGCGGTGTCGCCGAAGGGGTTCCTCGGCATCACCAACTCCGACCTGGCGTTCACGGGCAACTACGTCATTCAGGGCAACTACAACGGCCCCGTGGTGTGGGACATCAGCAACCCGTCCAACCCGCAGCTTGTGGTGGCGTACGAGTGCCCGGCGTCGCAGAACGACGTGTCGGTGTACAAGAACCTGATGTTCATGTCGGCCGAAGCGCAGAACGGCCGCATCGACTGCAAGCCAGGTGGTGTGCGGGAGACGGTGAGCAAGGAGCGCATGCGTGGCGTGCGCATCTTCGACATCACCAACATCCGCGAGCCCAAGCTCGTGGCCAATGTGCAGACGTGCCGCGGTTCGCACACGCACACGGTGCTCGAAGATCCGAAGGACAAGCAGAACCTCTACATCTACGTGTCCGGTTCGTCGGGCATCCGTTCGGCGGGTGAGCTGGAAGGGTGCGCGGACGCGGCCAGCGTCGATCCGAATTCGTCGCGCCTGCGCATCGAAATCATCAAGGTGCCGCTCGCCAATCCGGCGCAGGCCGCCGTTGTGGGTCGGGCGAACATCTTCGCCGGTCTCTCCGACAACCCGCGCCACGGTCTCTCCGACGCCGACAAGGAAGCGGCGGTCAAGCAGTTGGCCGATGCGCGTGCGCGTGGTGGTTTCGTGGCGAAGAACCCGCAGTCGGGTCTCGATCAGGTGGTGCCGCCGCAGATCGTGCGTCCGCTGCTCGACAGCCTCGCCAAGGCGCGTGGCGCGTCGACGCCGAACGCGGCCGACACGGCCGCTGCTCGTCCGCTGGTGCAGAACGCGCTGAACCGGATGTTCGCCAATGCGGCGGGTGCCGCAGCCGGCACGGGCGCGATCAGCGAGCGCTCGCAGTGCCACGACATCACGGTGTACCCGTCGCTTGGTCTGGCCGGTGGCGCGTGTGAAGGTCATGGCCTGTTGCTCGACATCAGCAACCCGGTGGCGCCGGTGCGTCTCGACGCGGTGGCCGATTCGAACTTCGCCTACTGGCACTCGGCCACGTTCAACAACGATGGCACGGCCATGCTGTTCAGCGACGAGTGGGGCGGTGGCAGCTCGCCGAAGTGCCGCGCTGGTGACAAGGCCGAGTGGGGCGCCAACGCGATCTTCAAGATCGTGAACAAGAAGTTGGTGTTCCAGAGCTACTACAAGATTCCGACCTACCAGACGTCGAACGAAAACTGCGTGGCGCACAATGGCTCGCTGATCCCGATCCCGGGTCGTGACGTGATGGTGCAGGCGTGGTATCAGGGCGGCATCTCGGTGTTCGATTGGACCGATCCGACGAAGCCGAAGGAAATCGCCTCGTTCGATCGTGGCCCGGTGGACAGCACGCGCATGGTGTCGGGTGGTTCGTGGTCGGTGTACTGGTACAACGGCAGCATCGTGAGCTCGGAAATCGCCCGCGGTATGGATGTCGTGGACCTGACGCCCAGCGAATTCATCTCGCAGAACGAGATCGATGCCGCGAAGACGGTGAAGTGGGACCAGCTCAACGCGCAGGGCCAGCCGAAGATCGTGTGGCCGCCCAGCTTCTCGCTGGCCAAGGCCTTCACCGATCAGCTCGAGCGCAAGGGCTGCTCGGCGAGCACGGTGAGCGCGCTGCGTTCGCAGATCTCGGCGGCCGAAAAGGCCAATGGCGCGGCGCGCAATGACGCGCTGAACAAGGCCGTGACCGACGCGGAAGGCGCGCGTGGTTGCGATGGCGCCAAGGTCGACATGCTGAAGAAGTCGTTGCAGGACCTGCGCGCGCTGGCGATGTAAGGCACGCGCGGTGCGATGACATCATCGCATCGGAACAACATCGGAACAGCAAACGGGCGGTGTCTCACCAGAGACGCCGCCCGCTTTGTTTTCAGGATTGCATGACGACCAATGATGCCGTGTGGGTCATGGGGTCTGCCGTTCCACGCGAATGTCACCCAAGACCCCGACATCGGGATCGGCATCGACCGCGACGGGTGTTCCGATCAAGCCGATGGGGGTACGCAGCGTTTGTGTGGCGGTGGGTTGAACGGTCAGTGTGATGCGCTGGGTGGCACCGTTGGCATCGCGCAGCGCTAGCACCAGCGGTACCGCGTATGGTGCAAACCGCGCGCTCTGCGTCACCGTGGATTCGAGCATTCGGGTGGCCGCATCGTAGCGCCAGGTCACCGTGAGCTCGGCGAATCCCGGCCGATGCAGCCACTGCAGGAAGAACGCATCGAGTGAGCGCGCTGCATGACGCTCCATGATGCGCTGCAGTTCTCCGGTGGTGGCGGTGCCGTGCCGGAAGCGCCGCTGATACTCCCGCACACCTGCGAAGAAGACCGAATCGCCGAGCATGTCATGCAGCATGCGCAGGACAAAGCCGCCCTTCTGATAACTGTTGGCGTTGAGCAGTGTCATTGGCGCAACGGCTCCGACGGTATCCACCACCGGGCGCGAAGAGACCACCGATGCCCTCAACACGCTGCTGCGCATGCGGCGCAGTTCGCCGAGATACGCCGTGTCACCACGCGACGCGCGTAGGTAGAGTGCGGCCCAATAGGTGGCAAATCCTTCGGACAGCCACACGTCTTCCCAACGCCGCGGGGAGACTGCGTTGCCGAACCACTGATGTGCGGTTTCGTGCGCGATCAGACCGATACCGACGTTGTGCCGACGAAAGGCATTGTCGGAATAGAAGATGGCGGTGGCGTTTTCCATGCCCCCGAAGCGGGTGGACGACTGCAGGTGCGCGAGATGTTCGTAGGGAAACCCGGTGGCGGTTTTTGCGAACATCTCGATGACGCGGCCGGCTTCGCTGAATGGGCCGGGCACGTAGTTCGTTTCCTGTGGGAAGGTCCACACGGATTGCGGCACACAGGCGCCGTCGATGCCACTGCCGCAGGCCGTGCGGCCCAGTGGTGTCTCTGTCATGCGTGCCGCCCCGACTACCATGAGGTACGTGGGGATGGGTTGGCGCATGGTGAATTGCCAGGCCGAAAATCCCTGTCGTGAAGACAGCGACGCATGTGATGTTTGCGCACCGTTGGCCACCACCGACAGCTCCGATGGTGCCACGACGGTCCAGCGCACGGTGGCTTTGTCGCTTGGGTGATCGACGGTGGGAAGCCAGTGTCGGGCGCGATTGGGCCAGTTGTCGCCAAAGGCACGCCAGCCCCGTTCGGCCTCGGCGGTGCTGTCGCGTTCGGTGATGATGAGACCGTCTTCGGGAGCGCCGTGCCATCGCACCCGCACGGTGAGGCGTGTGCCGTCGGCAGTCTGCAGCGGTATGTACACCCGTTCCTGATCGCGGCGGAACGCGCGCGCGCGGGTGCCGACCTGCACCGAGTCGACGATCATCGCGGCCTTGAGATCGAGCCGGAGTGTATCGACGGATCGGCGCCGATTGACGGTCAGGGTGGCCGAACCCTGAAATTCGCGTCCGTGGCCAGGCAACGTGATGCCAAAGTCGTAGTGCGCGACATCGATGCCCGGCTGGTAGGGAAACAGTGAATCCGGGGCGATGGCGGCAGAGGTCGCCGTTGCGGCAGGGGGGCGAGCGGGAGGTTTGGTGGGCGGCCGTCCCGTCCCGGTTGTTTGAGCACCGACCAATGACGGTACCATCGACGGGACCGCAGAAGCCGCGGTGCAAGCCAACACGCAACGGACCAGCACGGCCGTCCGGGCAGAAAAGGGAGTGCGCATGGCACCAACGTACAGCGCCGACGCTATCGTCGGGCCCGTCCGCAGGCGGTGTGTCGCATCCTGGGACGGGCGAGAGCCGGTGACCCAAAAAAGGGGTCAATCAATCATTGTCATCAATAGGGTGCCCCGGGCCACGATTGAGTGTGATCCGGATTGCGTATTTCATGCTACGGTCGCTCTCGCCACTCAACTGACGGACAGGCGGCTCCGTTTTCCCGGCACGTCGGGTACATTGGCCAGATCATGCCGAGGTCATGAGTCCACCGTCCGCGTACGAGGCGCAGTTTCTGGAGTTGCTGCCGACGATCGATCGGATCGCCGGCGCGCTTGCGCGTGCCAGACGGTTGACCGGTGCGGATGCGGAGGACTTCCTGTCGCTGGTCCGGGCACGGTTCGTCGAGACGGACTATGCGGCGTTGCGGCAGCATCGGGGCGAAGCCTCGATCAGCACCTACCTGACGGTCGTGATCACGCGGTGGCTGCAGGACCAGATGGTCGCGCGCGATGGGCGGTGGCGTCCCACGGCCGCAGCGGTGCGTGTTGGTCCGGTGGCGATTCTGCTGGAGCGACTGGTCACCCGCATGGGCTCATCGGTGGACGAAGCCATCACCCAATTGATGACCGAAGGCGGGCACGGCTATAGCGAACGAGAGCTTCGGATGTTGGCCAGGCAGTTGCCGTCACGTCCGCCGCTCCGCCCCAAGCTGGTATCGGACACCGATGCGCGCGATGTGCCTGGGCTGGACAGAGATCATGCCGATTCGGTCCTGCGCATGCAGGAACACTCTTCGTCATCAGAAAGAGTCGATTCGGCCCTTTTTGACGCACTGGCACTCCTCGACGAGGAGGACCGCTTGTTGGTCACGATGCGTTTTCTGGATGGCCATACCGTGGCCCAGATCGCGCGGGCGCTGCGCATCGAACAGAAGCCGCTCTATCGTCGTCTCGATCGCCTGATGGTGTCCCTGCGTCACACCTTGGAGGCCGACGGCATCACGGCGGATGACGCCGGGGAGTTGTTGTCGCGTACGGATCAGTGATTTTTTCAGGAACAGCGGCGGGAAATTTTTCCGTCCGTCCGTCTGCATCAGTGGAAGCCAATGATGCACGTCGCGTGTTCTACGAGGAGCTTGGGTGAGCGAAGGGTCTGATGCTCGAATGTTGTCAGATGCGGAGCAGGTGGCAGCACTGATTGACGGGCGGCTGTCGGTCGAGGCGCGCAAGGCGCTGATCGCCCGTCTGTCCGGGGATCCGGAATGGCGCGACGTGCTGGTGACAGCCGCTGAGCTGGTGGATCGGACCTCGGAATCGACCGTTGCCCCGTCGGCCGTGAGCGGCGCCTTCCCTGTGTATGGGGAAGAGGTTGTGGCTCAGGGAGCGAAGGTTCTGCCCTTTGCGCCGCGCATCCAGCGGTGGCGCTGGACCATGGCCGCTGCCGCCGTGATGGTCGGTGTGGCCGGGTTGTCGTACTGGACCCATTCGCAGATGTCGATTGCCACCCGGCCGGCACTGACCCTGGCGATGGTGGAACCGCCGGCGATGGTGGTGGCCGAGGGCCGCAGTGTATCACCGGCGCTGGCTCGTTGGACACGGGTACGTGCGGCCACGCGTGAGTTGCCGCCCCGTGCGCTGGCCGTGCGGCTTGGGGCGTTGTCATCGGTGGCGTTGCAGGCCGCCCGTGCCGGTGATGATGCTGGCTTGCGCGTGCACCGCGAAGACATGCGGGCATTGCTTGGGCAGTTGCCCGGCAGCAGCCCTTTTGCCAGCGCGCTCGATTCCACGCACAACGTCCAGGCCCTGTTTGAACTCTTCCAGAGCGTGCGTGCGTTGGTGGATGGCCGGGCGTTTGATGCCGGAGCGATGCTGGCGCTGGCTCATGTGCGTATCGACATCGCCTCGGATCGCCTGATCACGTTGCTCGCGGCGGATTCGGCGGCCGATCCCGAAGTGGCGCGTCTGCTGGTGCGCCTGCATGAAGAGGGCGCCATCAATGCCCCCACGCCGAGTGCCTCCACGGTATCCACGCTCGATTCCTTGCTGGTACGACTGGCCCGCTGAACAACGACCGGAAAAGACAACGCCGCCCGATTCCAGACAGGAACCGGGCGGCGTTGTCTTTTCTGCGCTTGAATCAGATGTCGCCGTCGACAAACGCGCCGGCGCACAGCGAGTCTTCGTTCGCTCCAACCATCTGCACCTGGCCCAGGATGATTTCGTGCGAGGACGTGGTGCGTGGCATGAAGTGCGGCACCGGCGTGGGCAACGGCGAATCAGGACGCCGTGTCAACAAGTAGTTGGCGGCGAAATCGTCATCCGAGCGGCTCTCCGTCGGCTTCTGCCCCATGCGGTCCGCCAACGACAATACCTGGATCACCAGCGTAATGGTGCCGTTGCGCGCGGGATCGCCCTTGAGCGTGATGGACTCCTGCTGGCTGCCATCACGAAGTGTGCGGGAGATACTCACCGTATCGCTGGCGAGCGGGGCACTCCAAGCCTCGCGATAGGTGAGCAACAGATCGAGATCAGCACCGCAGGAGGCCGGGCCTACGAGCGGATACGCACCCGGCGACAACATGCCCGGTGTGAGCTGCAGGACCCCATTCACTTCTTCCGGGCACTCCACGAACGGGTCTTTCCGGGTGACCGGTGAACCCTTCTCGGCAATCAGCCCCACGAGAAATGGCTGCTTCACGGTTGAGCGTGGCAGCGGTTGTGTGGCCTTCCGCAGATCGACACGCCAATTGCGCAGATCCCAATACACTGGCTTGCCGTCGTCGGTGTAAGCACCGTCGATGTACAGGGAGGGGTCGTGCGGGGCGATCCACTTTCCATCGGGTGATTTGGCGTGCTCCGCAATCGGAAACATCAATTCCCAATGGGATTTGCGGTTCATCCACACTCCGAGTCCCTGATGGAACACGGTCATGACGCTCATGTCGTTACTCTCCTCGAACCAAAAGCTGAAAGGCAGACCATACGGAAGGGGCGTTGTGCGCTGGGTTGGGGTCGCGCCGCATTTCCAGTTGTACACGCCGCAGCGCGGCCGCGGGAGGCAACCCTGCACGCAATGCCTCGTGCAAGCGTTGCATCAGGACCGCTGTGGCATCGTCGTCGACTGGCCAACCGGCCGCGATGACATTGGCCACTCCCGCTCGGTGCAGCACACCCGCCAAAGACTCCAGGCCACTCAATGGCGTAACACTTGCGACGCGTGTGTCGCAGGCGGCCAGGATCATCAGTCGCACATCGGGCAGTTTGTACTGGCTCAGCACGGCCGCACGCAGCAGTGAATCGCCCGTCGATGTGGGAATGCGCAGCGCGGATTGTTCGGGGATCACGTCGTCGATGATCGCATGTCCCGCGAAGTGCACGATGTCGGCCCCTTGCATGGCCTGCTGCAGATTGACGTCGCTGGTGGTGGGCACCACACGTCCGTTTGCTCCCCAGATCCTGTTCACCGCGGAGACTTCTCGCACGGCGCCCGGGAGCCGTGCCACTCCCTCGCGCGGTGCTGCGTCGATGATCAGTGTGCGCGGAGCGCCCTGGCGAGGTGTGAGTCGTGGCAACTCGCGTGGCGGACCGCCAGATGGCGCGATGGCCAATGTGTAGTCTTCGATCAGGTATCGTGCGCTGCCGGTCGGTGAGCCAGCGCGTAAGGCGGGCCAAGGTACGCGCGCGGCCAGGCCCTGCACATCGAGCAGGAGTGTCGCGCCCGTATCCGATGACGGGTTGTCTGGCCGTGCCGAGCGCCACGGTGCAACCAACGCGTCGTACATGGCCGTCAAGGCACCCGGATCCGTGCGATCGATGAGTGGCTGCAGCGCGGTCGTTCGCGCCGGCGAGATTCGGATGCGCAAAGCACTGGGAGCTGCACCGGACGATGCGTCGTGCGTGAACAACAGTACCGAGTCGCCCAGTTGGCGTACGGCCAGCCAGTGAGGCTGCGCCGCGGGTCTGGTGTAGCGCACGGAGTCGGCAAGGGCGAGCCCCGTCAGCACGGCGAGTGTTGCCGAAGCGCGTCCCTGCTGGAGGAGCGCCTGGGCCAGATGCTGACGGGTTTCGCCCACCATGGCGATCAGTCGTCCTTCGGCAAACACGGTATTGTCCCGTGGGCCGCGCAAGCCATACTCGATCAGAGCACTGTCCAGCTCGAGCACCGCACCAACGGTATCGCCGGCGCGCAATCGCGCCCGCCCGTGTAACTGTCGGATCTGCGTCAGGCGGTTGGCGTTGGAGACGACGCGCTCCTGTGCCAGCGCCGAATCGAGTGAACGGACGACGGCGTCAGGCGCAGGTGTTCCGCGAAGCAACGCGACCTCCGCACGCCGCAACCGGATATGATTGATAAAGCTGACCTGCGTAGCCGGTGAATGGGCGGCCATCAGATCCGAAAAGTGTTCTGTCGCGTTGGCCGCGAGGTCGATGGCGGCTTTCCGCGATTCCCCTGATGCATACGCCACACGCAGCACGGCTTCCTGCGCACGGCGATTGGCCACATCCAATCGGTTGTTCGGGCGTTGCAGGTGTTCCGCCACAAACTCGAGTTCTTCGTTCAATGCCGCAGCGGCATTCGGCAGGCGATTGAGCTCAACGCCACGCTGCAGTTGGCTGAAGGCGCTGAAGGTCCGCCCTGTCAGCGGTTGGCGGGACGCACGACGCACGGCCATCAGCCCGGCGAGTGCCGCGGCACGTTTGTCTCCCAGGTTGCTCTCCGCTCCGACGCGCATCGCGGGCGCCGCCACGGCACATTCTTCGTCGTTGGTCGCGAGACACTCCTGCTCGAGCGCGATGAACACGTCACGTGCTGCGGCATGTTCGCGCGTGGTGAGTTTCACCAGGGCATCCAACCAGGCGACCCGTCGTTTCACCCACGGGTATTCGGCGGTGCCGTACCGGGCGCCCTCGGCGTCCAGAATCAGCCGCGCCTCTGCCGGTGCGCCGCGCTGAATAGCCAGGAGTGGCTTGAGATACCACACCCACGCCGGAAACGCGGTCGCGAAGGCCTTCGCCGCGTACATGCGGGTCAGTGCAGAATCACTCTTGGCGAAGTTGGACAGGTAAAACTCCGTCCAGTACTCGGCGTAGGCCACGAAACCCTGCGCCAGCTCGCGCTGTGCGAGGGTGTCGCGAGCCGTCTGCAGGACCCGTTGTACAGCATGCGGCGCATGGTGCCGATCAGGGTCGGTACTATGGCGAGCAATGGTATCGAGCTCGGCGAGCGCACGCGCCGCACCCTGCTGATCGCCTGCGAGATAGGCACGTCCCCAATCCGGAACGACGACGCGCCATACATACTCACGCGCGTGATCGAACCATCGGCCGGAGCGGGCGTTCTCCTTGCCGTCACGCGCATAGTCATTCTGACCAAAATCGATCGCCGGGCGGGTGCGGCCGCTCAGACGTTCGTAGCGTTCCCACACGGACTTCTGTGTGCGAGGCAGTCCAATCCATGTCGAGGCGACCGCGCTGTTCCATGCAGCAGCGGCCAACGACGGGTCCGTGATCAAGGCATGTTCGGCGGCATCGAGCGCCGAGAGCAGGTCCATGCCATCCCCTGTGCGGCGATAGCGGAGCAGCAGCGCTGCCGACAGGTCGGAGCGCATGGCCGCGCTGCCGTCGGCGCCATTGGCCACATCGCGCAAGGTGGTGATCGCCCGTGTCAGTACCGTGTCGTCACGTGTGCCGTACCACAGGTCGATCAACGCGCGGGTGTGCACCAGATCCAACGCCTCAGGGGCCGCATCGGTCTGTCGTTCCGACGGCGCCTGGGCGTTCAGCGCGACGGCGATCGCCGAGAGCACTCTGGTCGCGGCCGAGTCATCGGTGCGTGCGGGAGCGCCGCAGTCATCGCCGGTGCCGAAGGTTGTGTCGGCAAATACCAGGCGCCGGCACGCCATGCCCCCACCGGTCGACACCGCCACCGGCACACCCCACGACAGTCCCTCGAGGTCGCGCTGCGGCGCGTCACCCCGACATGCTGAGAGCGCGCATACTGCGCCGAGCAGAAGAAAGAGGGCTCGCATTCCGGTTGAGTATGTGCTTCTCCGCTCGAGCCCGCTACAGGGAAACCCGTAACACTTGACGGAAGCGTCGGGTTTTTGGCGGCCGTTCAGAACGTCCAGGGCAGCAGTTGCACCTTCCGCGTGAGCAGTATCCGCGAGTCCCGCCCGCCGATGAACCCGATCTTGGCGTTGCCCCACGCGACATAGGCACCGAATCGTGAGTTGCCCTGAAATGGCGACTCCAGCGCACCATCGTGCGCACCGGCCACGAGAGCGCCCACCGTGACATGCCCGGGACGCAGCACACCGCCTGCATCGCCACCCCATCCCGGCTTCCAGATGTACACACGCAGTCCCGCTTCGGCGACGCTGACCGCATCACTGCGTATGCCTTTTCGGGGCATGCTGATCCAGGTGGGTACGTACGCGGCCGACAGTTCGAGGCGCGACGGTGATTCGTCGGGGCGTGGACCGAACAGTGGCAACCATTGCGCGGCGTAGTTGAGGCCCACCTCCACGATGTTGCGCGTCGGGGCCTCGGGCCCGTACTTGCGCTCGAATCGGCGCAGGCGTTCGAGACTCTCCGCCAGTGACTGACGGCGACGTGCCGAATTGAACGCGTCGACTGGAAGGAACAGTTCCCGCGTGCGCGCGGCGCCGGCTGCCCCCGCGAGCGGCCGACGGACCGATTGTTCGGCCAGGGCGGCCAGCGTATCGATCGCTGCGGCCTCGGCGGTCGTGAGCGCGCGTACCCGACGGCGGGCCACATCAGAAAAGCGCGCCCGTTCGGCCACCAGATCCTGCAACGGACGAGAGCCGATCTCCGGGCGGGTGAGTCGCGAAAACAGGTCCTGCAGTTTGGCGTGCAGCGGTGGAGCGCTGGTTGGTGCATCGAGCAGCGAATCGGCTGCCGTGAGCGAGCGCACCAGTGAATCGATGGTCTGGCGTGCAAAGCGCGACGCGATGGCGCTGCTGTCTGGCGCCGCCGCCGGCTGGGCATGGAGCAACGACGCCGAGGCCACGGTCAGGGTGGTCGCGGCGATGGCGACCGAGCGGCTCACCAACACGCCGACCCGACGGGCGCAGGTGGCATGAGCGATCATGTCAGCCACTCCCGCAGGCGATCGGCATGGCGATCGACGTAGCCTTCCCAACTGTGTGGGTTGGCGATGCCGAACATCGGTGGGGCATCGGGGCGACGAGAATCCAGGAAGGTCTTCAACAAGGCTGCGGGGGAATCGATGCCCAGAAGCTGCTGGTCGTCGACGAGCGCGGCGAACTGCCCGTCCACCTTCATATATCCCCAGTCGGCGCGACGTCTGAAGAAGTGTCCACCCACCGGGTCCAGTGATCCGGTGATGGAAATCCATCGTTTCACCGATGTCGCCTCACCGCCCAGCATGAGCGGTTCGCTGGGGATGGCCAGCGCATCGCCCTTGACGGCGTACAGCCAGCGGCGGTTGGGCACGAGTGGTCCCATGCGATCGGCCACGGTGCGAATGAGCTGTACCGGCGACGCCATGAAGATGACATTCTCGAATACCACGCCATCGGAGCCGGGCCGCAGCGTGTGTGTGCCCATCACGGCGGCGTGATGCAGGGCTTCATACGTGTGGAAGCAGCCGAGCGAGTGGCAGATGATGGAGATCTTCCGCTCGAGGGGGTCCACGTTGGACTCTTCGGCGTCGAGCAACATGCGCTTGACCTGGGCGAGAAACGCATCGCGTACGGCGGCGCGGGCTTCGGCCACCAACACCGGCCAAAGCACATCGCCGATCACTTCGGCCATCGTCTCACCGAGTTCGGCGTCGTCGATGGAATCGGACAGCGTGTTGACGGCTTGTTGCAGGAGTGACCCCACCTGCAGCTTGCCTTTCACCCAGTCGTTGATCTGGTCATACCAGAGCTGATAGATGACGGTGGTGTCGGCGGCCGGGCCCAGCGCAGTCTTCACACGCTCGAGCAGCTCCTTGTAGTCGCCGGGAGCCGCGTTCCCGATGCCATGCACGAGAAGGATGGCGCGATTGCTGGTCCACGGCTGGCTCTGTGGGGTCCACGGCATGGGACGTCTGGTGAAGGCTGGGAGGGGAGTGTGTCGGGGCGGGTGTCACAGGGCCGGCACGCCGACACTGGGCAGATGATAGCCCATTCAGCGTCGCCGCACAGGAGAGGGAGGGAACCACGATGATAGATTCCCGGCATGACTGAGGGCGGAGAGGTGATGACGGGCACGGCCGAGTCGCCGTGCATCAAGGTGTGCCGGCTGGATCTCGAGGACCGGTGTTATGGTTGCGGGCGTACCCGCACGGAGATTGCGCGCTGGTCTGGGATGACCTTGGACGAGCGGCGCGCGGTGAACCGGCGTGTGGGGTTCCATGGGCACAAGCGGGAGTGGTAGCTGAGTTTGCTTGTGCTGCTTCGATAGTGGCTCAAAATTGAGCAAGCACGCCGAGTGAAGGCCAATGAGGCAGGGCGTTCGACCTTCTGCGGCGACACAATTGTCGTTTCATGTGATCCACGCCGCAGGATGCGGTGACAGGTGCAGGCGAAAGTGAGGTAGGGCGAGAGACGGAACTCCCACCCCGACCAGATCCCGCCATGTCCAATTTGCTGTCCCGCAGTGCGCTCATCGGAGCGTTGCTGCTCGCTGCCTGCAGCGAAGGCACCGGACCAGGAGATGCCGGCAATACGCCGGTCGATTCGCTGACTGCGCTTCCACGCGCGCTCACCGCCGTGGAACGGGAAGGTATTCAGGCCAACAACAGCTTCGCGTTGCATCTGCTGCGCACGACGGCGTCGAGCCGATCGGGCAATGTGTTGCTGTCGCCGCTGAGTGTGTCGTTTGCGCTGGGCATGACGATGAACGGGGCCGGTGGCGAGACGTTGGCCGAGATGAACCGCACGTTGGGTTGGGGCACGCGTACGCGGGCCGAGACCAACGTGGCGTATCGCGACCTGCGCACCATGCTGCCCACGCTCGACAACTCGACCACCATTCGCATTGCGAACGGTCTGTGGGTGCGGCAGCCGCTGGTGATCGATACCGGCTTTTTGCGGGAGGCACAGACCTTCTTCAATGCGCCGGCGCAATCGTTGCGGACTTCGCAGATCATGTACGATTCGGTCAACGTGTGGGGCAACCGGCATACCGATGGCATGATCCCGCGTGTGTTGCAGGAACCGCCGCGGGAAGACCTGGCGATGCTGCTGGCGAACGCGGTGTACTTCTCCGGCACGTGGCGTGACAAGTTCGATCCAGCCAAGACCACACCCATGCCGTTCACCCTGGCATCGGGCACCCAGGTTTCGCATCCGATGATGCAGCGGGCTGGTGACTTCAATGTCTACCAGAACAGTCAGCTCATGGCGGCGGAACTGTTGTACGGCAACGCCGCCTACAGCATGGTGGTGATCGCGCCGGCGTCCGGCACGGCAGCCGCTCTGGCGGCGCGACTCGATTCTGCAACATACGCGACGATCGTCCAGGGCCTTCGCAAGTCGGATGACCGGTCGATGATCTTCCTGCCGCGTTTCAAGGTGGCAGGATCGCTCGAGCTTTCTCCGGAACTCAAGGCGATGGGCATGCCGCGCGCGTTTACGACGGCGGCGGAGTTTCCCCGTCTCGTGAATGCCCGGACTATGCTGGACTTCGTGCAGCACTCCGTGGCGCTCGAGGTGGACGAACGTGGGTCGCGCGCGGCGGCCGTGACCGTGGTGGGGGTTGTGCCCGTGTCGGCACCACCCAGCTACCAGTTCAATCGGCCGTTCGTGTTTTTCATTCGCGAACGTCTGAGCGGTACGATCCTGTTTACGGGAGTGGTGAACGACCCGCGGCAATAAGTGCTGCGGGGTAGGACCCGCTGCTCCACGCGAAAGCCAGGGGCGAAAAGGAGCGGCGGTGGTAGGCCGGCGCAGCTACGCCGTGAAGCGGAGCGATGACAAACGATGACAGCCCGACCGGATTCGGTCGGGCTGCCGTTGTTTGTGACAGACAGGATCGTGGATGAGTATCTGAAATACCTGAACGGACGGAGAAACCTGGCGCGCCAATGTGCGTATGGAAGGCGCGGAGACTCCGATCGGGAGACTTCCTGCAGTCATAGATTCGAGAAAGTGCAATCATGTCATATACCACACGTTCCTCAATGCGCTCGACAGAGCTCTCGGTGATGAGGCCCATGATGCGGCCTCTGCCGATGTCCACACGCGAGATGGCGGCCCGGGCGGGCGCGCGTCTCATTGCTTCGCCGATGCAGTTGGCCAAGCAAAACGCACGGCGTCGGCGCCGTCAGCGGGTGCTCACCATGTCGATTGCGCTGTTTGTTGTCATTGTCGCGTCACTGGTCGGTGTACACCCATTACATGCCGCCATGCGCTGAGTTGGACTGAAGTCGAAGCGTTGTACTGAACGTTGTCAGTGAATGCAATACGAGGGCCCGGCACGGGAACATGTGCCGGGCCCTCTTCTTGTTGTGCCGCTCGGTGCACCGCACCTGGCGTTCTGCCTGCTCAGGCGGCGGGCATCACATGGTCGGGGTTCATGTAGAACACTTCCCAGTGGTGTCCTTCGGGATCATAGAAGCTCCAGCTATACATGAAGCCGAGGTCCTGAGCCGGCATGGCCGGGCTGCCGCCGTTGGCCAGTGCCGTGTTCACCAGGTGATCCACTTCCTCGCGGCTCTCGCAGGAGAGCGCGAGAAGCACTTCGGTCTGCGCATGTGGATTGCTCAGTGGGCGGGTGGTGAAACCCTTGAAGAACTCTTCCTTGAGCAACATCACCGACGCCATCTCGTTGATCACGAGGCAGGCGGCGTTGTCGTCGGTGAACTGTGCGTTGTAACCGAACCCCAGCGCCGTGAAGAACGCCTTGGTGCGGGGCAGGTCACGCACCGCCAGGTTGGGGAAAATCATACGGGTAAAGGCCATGGTGCACCTCGTTCAGTAGTGGGATGGAGCGAACCGGAACACACCTTTGACTCCGGGCTCCGCCAAAAATCATCGGTGTCGCTGTCCGGGGGGTCGGTCAGTCCAATCGCATGGGAAGGCCGAACCGCGGAAAGAGGGTCTCGACGTCCAGGAAGTAGGTCATGCCGGCAATGCGGGGACCGTCGAGTTCGAGCACCACCAGCGCCCAGGGCGTCGCGCCGCCGTCGCGGTACTGGGCAAATGCCGGCGCGCCGGATGCCCAGGTGGGGACCAGCTTCGACCCACGGCACCCCGCGCCCGGACCCAGCATCCAACTGCTGATGTCGGCGTGGCCTTCAAGCCAGAGATCGAAGGGCGGCATGCAGAGTGTTGCATCGTCGCGCAGCAATGCGGTGAGACGTGGCACGTCGTACGCCGTGAATGCATCGGTGAACTGGTCGACCAACTGTTGCTGCTCGTCACTGAGTGCCCGTGTTGCCGTCGCATGGCGGCTCGAGAGCGCGACGATACGATCGAGTTGCTGCTCGGCGCGGCGTTCGGCCAGGGTGGCGCGTGCCCGCTGCAGCGCACTGTTCACGGCGGCCGTGGACATATCGAGTGATTCGGCCACTTCCGCGGCCGACCAGTTGAGCACCTGTGTGAGCAGCAACGCGGCGCGCTGACGGGGCGGCAGGTGCTGTAGGGCCGCCACGAAGGCCAGCCGGATGCTCTCGCGCATGACGGCATCTTCGTGCGGATCACTGTCGGCCGGCATGCTGGCCAGGTCGGGAATAGGCTCGAGCCAGTGCGTGCGGGGTTGCTTTCGCAGCTCCGACGTCAGGCTGCCGCGTGGTCCTTCGTCGGTGGGCAAAACACGCGGTGCACGATCGGCCAGCGCGTCGAGGCACACGTTGGTCGCGATACGGTGCAGCCAAGTCGCCAGCGCCGACCGTCCGTCAAACCGGTCGCGGGCGCGCCAGGCGCGCAACATGGTCTCCTGTACCGCGTCCTCGGCATCGGTGATGGAGCCGAGCATACGGTAGCAATGACCCGTGAGGGTGGGGCGGTAGATATCGAGATCGGTCATCGTTCACTGATACTCGGATGTTGCCAACACGGTGTCCAGCGCGGATTCGGAGGTGTGCCGAGTTGCGGACGGGCCGCTATCATACCGTGACCATTCACCCGTTCTGCAGACACAGTGGACAACGTCACACACGCGCTGGCCGGCATGCTGCTGGCTGACGCCACTACGTCGATCGTGGCGCAGCGCACGCGCGTTGCCGTGCCGGACCGGTTCCGGCGAGCGGCCGTTGTGCTGGGCATCACGGCCGCCGAACTCCCTGATATCGATGTGCTCTACGCCGGTACGCCGTTGCGTATGGGGCCGCTGGGATATCTGCTGCATCATCGTGGCCACACCCACACCATCATCTGGGCGTTGATCGGCGGTGTGCTGATCTGGCTTGCCGCGCGATGGTGGTACCGGCGCACGCAGGATCCAGGCGAACAACACTGGTTTGCGTCGCATGGTGCCACACCATTGTTGGTGTTGGCACTGGTGGGCACGCTGTCGCACATCCTGCTGGATTTCACCAACAGCTATGGTGTGCATCCGTTCTGGCCGCTCGACGACCATTGGTACTATGGTGACGCCGTGTTCATCGTGGAGCCGTGGCTGTGGGTGGTGGCCATCCCAGCTCTGCTCTGGCGACCGCGTGCCACGGCCGGTCGGGTGATCCTGGCCCTGTTGTTGGTGGTCATTCTGGCCGCGGCATGGCGCATTGGCGAAGTGGCGCGTCCGATCGCCATGACGCTGACCGTCTTTGCCGCCGGGTGGCTGTTGATGCAGCGGCTGTTCGCCAATCCTGTGCGTACCGCATCGGGCATCGCGGCATGGGTCATGGTGACGCTCGTGTTTTTCTCGGCGTCGCGTTCGGCGCATGCCGCGGTGGCTGAACGGGTGCAGCGCACGCAGGCTCCGACCACACCGGGCGTGGCCCATGCAGGCACACTCAATGACCTGGTGTTGACCCCGTCAGCGGGCGATCCGACCTGTTGGTCAGCGATGGCCGTGACCACAGACGGCATGTTCTATCGCCTGACGACGGCCGTCGTGGCGCCGTTCCCGTCGGCGCGCACGGTAGACGATTGTCAGCGTGCCTATCCCGGCGCTCGTCTTCAGGGCGATCCGCTGGAGGTGCTGCGTACATCGACGACGCTTGTGCCTTTTGACTCCAGTGCTGCCGTGCGCTGGCGTCGCACCTGGTCGGCGGCGCGCGCCGAGATGGTGGCGCTGGCCGATGAACGCTGCGAGTTCGTGGGGGCGCTGCGATTCATGCGCACGCCGGTGTGGGCCGAAGATCCCGACGGCACTCTGACCATCTCGGATGCGCGCTATGGCGTGGGCAGCGGTTTTGCGACTGTGACGCTGCCGGGGTGGCCGCACGATTGCACACTCCGGCGGGCGTGGGTGCCGCCCTGGACCCCACCACGTAGCGACATGCTGTTCGCGGATTGAGCTTCCCTGTCATCACCTCTGCAAAAGACCCCAGGATTGGAGCACGACCATGTATGGACTGATCGGCCGGATGTTGTCGGTGGACGGCCAGCGCGACGCCTTGCTGGACCTGCTGCTCGAAGGCACGGGCGAGATGCCGGGGTGCGTGAGCTACATCGTGGCCCGCGATCCCAAGGATCCCAACGGCATCTGGATCACCGAGGTATGGGAGACGCAGGCTCACCACATGGCATCACTCAAGCTGCCCGCGGTGCAGACCACGATTGCCAAGGCCCGCCCGATCATTGCGGGTTTTGCCGAGCGGTTTGAAACGGAGCCGGTGCTGCGGTCTTGAAAAAGCCCCGCTGTGTGGCGCAATTGGCGCACTGCACAGCGGGGCATTCGAATCTCACAGGATCGCGGTATTTGTTCTGATAGTGATTTGTTGATGCTTTATTGCTGTCGGCAAACAGCGCCTGGTACTGCCTGGCGTTCTGGCGGAATGCTCATGACGGTGAACTGCTGAATACGCGCCGGTTCGGTGGGGGCGAGGGTGATGCCCACCTGCAGGGCGCCACTGGCGCAGCGCAGCTTCCACACACCGCGCAGCGCGTTTTCCACCCACATGGCGCCTTCGGGTCGGCAGTTGCCGCCAGCGGCCGAGACCAGCCGTGCGATCTCCGCGGCGCGGCGCGGCGCCGCTTCATCACGGAAGAGGTTCATGGCCGCGACACTGTCGGCCAGGGGTTGCTCCCAGTGCTGCACCAGGCGGGTGGCCTTGGCCTGCATGTCGGCGAGCACGGGCGACGGCTGCGCCGCACGCGCCACCAGGCTGCCGGCTCCGGCGAGCAGCTCGAGCGCCTGGTCGATGGGCGGTCCCCAGCCGGTGTAGGTAAGGTTGCCCAGCGCCACGATGCCCACCCCCTGCTCGGGCAGCCAGCGCATCTGTGATCCGAACCCGGGCAGGCCGCCGGAGTGCGCGACGATGTGATTGAACAGGCAGTTTTGCGAGATGCGCAGGCCGTAACCGTAGCCGCCCGCCGAGAGATTGAGTGTGCCGCCCTGCAGGACCGCGCTGCCACCGGCGTACCGCCAGATCTGCTGCATTTCGCGCAGCGAGGAACGCTTGAGCACCGGTGACTCCGCGCCATCGCGCGCCGGCCAGGCGCTCAGCATGAGGCCCACCCATCGGCTGAGATCCGCGCTCGAGGTGAGCATGCCGCCCATGGCCCCGAACGATCCGTCGGGGAGCGGCGGTTCTTCGAGCCATTGCCCATCCTGCAGGCGGTAGCCATGGGCGAGGCGCGTTGCCGGTACATCGCGCGACTGCATGGTGGTGGACGTCATGCCCAGCGGGCGCAGCACCTTGTCGCGGATGTAGGTGGCGTAGGGTTGTCCCGACACGTTCTGCACAATGCGTCCGAGGATGGCGAAGCCGTAGTTCGAGTATTCGTAGGCGACGCCGGGCACGTTGGAGAACGGGATGCCCTGCCGGATCATCTGCCCCAGTTCGGCGTCGGTGCGATCGAGCTGCTGGTCGCCCCATGGATTGTCCTCGGGAAACCCCGCCGAATGCGACAACAGATGACGCACCGTGATGCGCGGCGCATCGGATGTGGGGTACTTGAGGGTGCGCAGCTCGGGCACGTACTTCTCGGCCGGGTCGTCGAGCGCCAGCTTGCCCGCATCGCGGAGCTGCAGGATGGCGAGTGCCGTGAAGCTCTTGGTCATCGACGCGATGCGGAACACCGTACTGGTGTCGACGGCGGCCCGAGAGGGCACTTCGCGCTGGCCCATCGCCGCCACGTGCAGCAGTCGACCGTCGACTACGACGCCATAGGCGATGCCCGGCACACGATTGCGCTCCATGAACGCGCGCATGACGCTGTCGATGCGTGGGACCGTGCGCTGGATGCGCGCGAGCCGTTCGGGATCGGCGAAGCGGGCGGGCGGGGCCACACTCGACTGCGCGAGCACCGAGGCGCCGGGGACGGTGAGGAGCGCGAGCGTGGTCGCGATGGAACGGAGCACGGGAGCGGGAGTTGATCGCATGTCCTGATCTGCCACCAACATCTGCCATCGTCAATCCAGTGACGGATTTCCGGAGCCCATGGCGCAAGACTGCGCAAGATTCGGAGCGCGTCGGTTGGGCGCCACGCATTTCGTTCGGTCACGGCTCCTGACACATTTCTTTCACTGCTCCGCCGATGCCGAATTCACGCTCCTCCTCCTCGCCTGCGATCCGTCCCGCACCTTCGCCTGAAGTGGCGGCGCGGATGCGTCATGTGGCCGAATACATCGCCTCACATGCCGACGAGCCGCTGCCGCTGGCCCGCCTGGCCCGCCAAGCCGACATGAGTGCCACCCACCTGCAACGCACGTTCACGCAGGTGATTGGGGTGAGTCCCAAAGCGTACCAGTCGGCGCAGCGGCTCGAGCAATTCAAGCGTCGTTTGCGTGAAGGCGATGCCGTGCTCGATGCCACGTTTGGTGCGGGGTATGGCAGCACCAGCCGGGTGTATGAACAGGTGACGGGTGGGTTGGGCATGACGCCGTCGGCGTATCGCAGTGGCGGCGCGGGAGAATCCATCGTCTACGCGGTGCGCGAGACCGGGATGGGGCTGTTGCTCATGGCGGCCACGACACGCGGGGTCTGTCTCGTGGAGTTTGGCGACAGCGACGCCGCACTGGTGGCCCGATTGACCGACGAGTTTCCGCGCGCGCAGCTCGAACCGGCCGGTGATACCGCGCGTGCGCCGCTGGATGCGTGGATGGCTGCGCTCGACGCTCACATGGTGCAGGGAGCCCCGCGTCCGGATTTGCCACTGGATGTGCGGGGGACGGCGTTTCAGGTGAAGGTGTGGCGTTTTCTGATGCACGTGAAGCCGGGGGAAGTGGTGAGCTACACTGAGCTCGCAGCCGGCATCGGACATCCACGGGCCGTCCGGGCGGTGGGGAGTGCCTGCGGCGCCAATCGCCTGGCCGTGCTCATTCCGTGTCATCGGGCGTTGCGCGGTGATGGCTCACTCGGCGGGTACCGCTGGGGACTCGATCGCAAGCGGACACTGCTCGATCGTGAGCGCCGTTCGGCTGCCGAACACAGCAGCCGTAGCCATGCGCAATCCAGCGGCGCGCTCGCTGATGGGTAGATTGGTGCGATGCGCGGTACAATGCAGGCGGTGGCTCATTCTGCCGACGGAGAACGGAAGACGATGACGAAGGTGTCGATGATGTCGTGGAAACAAGCGGATCGCGTGGGCGCTGTGACCGGAAGCCTGAGGCGGGCCGCGCTGTTGGGTGTTGCCATGATCGGCGCGGTGGCTGTTTTGCCGCAGGTGGCGCAGGCACAGCCGTCGCTGGTCATTCTGGTGCGGCATGGCGAGAAGCAGCCGACGCCGGCCAACGATCCGTCGCTGAGCGAAGCCGGCGTGGCGCGTGCCGACGCGCTGGAAAAGGCGCTGGCCGGCGCGACACCGGGCACCATCGTGGTGACGGCCACCAAGCGCACGCAGGAAACGGCCGCCGCTGTGGTGAAGCGCACCGGCATCACACCCACTGTCATCGCCCTCTCCGGCGCCCATGTGAAGTCGGTGGCCGATGCCGTCATGAAAGCCAGCGGGGTGGTGCTGGTGGTGGGGCACAGCAATACCGTGCCGGCTATCGTGAACGCGCTGGGTGGTCCCAAGTTGCCCGATCTGTGCGACGCGAGTTATGCCACGATGTTCGTCTTTCAGCCCGCTCGGGACGGTCGTGCGGCGCAGCTCGTGACCAGTTCGTACGGCACGCCCGACGCTCCGGGCGCCTCAACCTGCGCGCCGCCGTCACGATGATCGGCTGGCGGTCCGTCGGTTGATGGCCGACGTGCGCGGCGATCATTTCTCCACCGTCTCCGCGGGGTACGCGACCTTCAGGCCGCGTTACCCCGCGTCGCTGTTTCAGGCCCTCGCGGCGGTGGCACCGGTGCACACGCTGGCCTGGGACTGCGGATGTGGTTCCGGCCAGGCCAGTGTGGCGCTGGCCGAGTGGTTCGGGCAGGTCCATGCCACCGATGTGAGCGCGGCGCAGGTGCAGGCGGCACAGCCCCATGCGCGGGTGACGTATCAGGTGGCGCCTGCCCAGGAGAGCGGCCTGCCCGCCGGCAGTGTTGCCCTCATCACCGTGGCCCAGGCACTGCATTGGTTCGATGTGGACGCCTTTCATGCCGAAGCCACGCGTGTGCTCATGCCCGGCGGCGTGATTGCAGAATGGTCGTACGCGCTGATGGAAACACCAGCACATCCCGCGGTTGGCCAGGTCGTGAATGCGCTGGATGCCGATGTGCGGGCGTGGTGGCCACCAGAGCGCCGGCATGTGGATTCGCACTACGCCGATCTGGCCTTTCCGTTCTCGCCGGTCGACATCGGCACGCACCACATGACCGTCGACTGGACGCAGGAACAACTCCTGGGCTATCTCGCCACCTGGTCGGCCATCACCCGTGTCCGTGCCGGTCAGGGGCATGATCCGCTGGTCGCGTGTGCCGCCGCGCTGGCCGCCGCATGGCCGGCGTCTGACACGGTGCGTGTCCGCTGGCCGCTCACCGCGCGTGTGGGACGCCTCGCGCGCCCGTAGAGGCGGCATGATACCTTTGGGCCATGATCTCCCTCGGCATCGTCACCATCTCCGATCGGGCCAGCACCGGTGTGTACGAGGACAAGTCCGGGCCGGCGATTCGCGATGTGTACACCCGCTGGCTTGCCACGCCGTGGCAGGAAGCCTACCGGTTGGTGCCCGATGAGCAGCCTGCCATCGAGGCGGCACTGCGCGAACTGGCCGACGATGTGCGCTGCCCGCTCATCGTGACCACGGGTGGTACCGGTCCCGCGCCGCGCGACGTGACGCCGGAAGCCACGGTGGCGGTGTGTGATCGCATTCTGCCCGGCTTTGGGGAACAGATGCGCGCCGTCTCCATGCAGACCGTGCCAACGGCGATCCTTTCGCGGCAGATCGCCGGATCGCGTGGTGCCTCGCTGATCATCAACCTGCCCGGCAAACCCGTCGCCATCGAAGAATGTCTGCGGGCCGTGTGGGCCGCGGTGCCCTACTGCGTGGAGTTGCTCGGCGGACCACGTCTCGCCTTCACCGACGCGGCGCCCCGTCATCATCGTCCGACGTCTGCATGATGCACCGGTCTCATCGTGTCATGTTGTGTCGCCCCCTTTCCTGTTGCCGCTCATGAGTCTGTCTCCCACGCTGCTCGAGATCCTGGTGTGCCCCAAGAGCAAGGCGCCGCTCGAGTATCATGCCGGTCCACCGGAAGTGCTGATCTGCCGCGAGAGTCGCCTGGTGTATCGCGTGGAGGAGGGGGTTCCGGTGATGCTCATCGATGAAGCGGAGCCGCTGGACGAAGCGCGCTATCCGCGTCCGGTTTGATCGAGGCATCGATGATGGATTCCGCTCACCATCCAGTTGCGTCGACCGACGAGGGGGCGTGGCAGGGCGCGACCCGTGTCGTGCGTGCAGGTCTGCCCGATGCCGTGCCGGGCACCCCGTATCTGCCAGGTCCGGTGTTTGCCGCGCCCTATCACGCGCCTGGTGATCCATCGCAGTCCCCATACACGTACGGCCGGTTCGACAACCCGTCGTGGAAGGGCTACGAATCGGCATTGATGTCGCTGGAAGGCGGCCCCTGTGTGCTCTTTCCGAGTGGCATGGCGGCGACAGCGGCGGTATTGGCCACGTTGGTGCCACCTGGCGCTTCGGTGTTGATGGCCGCCGAGTGCTACTACACCACGCGCGTCATGGCCACGCAGACGTTTGCCGGTGGATGGTTTGCATCACAGGGCATGCAGGTGGTGCAGGCGCCCACGGCCAACGACGGCATTCTGCACGCGTTGGAGCACTGGTCGGGTCCGTTGGCGATGGTGTGGCTGGAGTCGCCCACCAATCCGCAGCTCGACGTCTGCGACATTGCGGCCATTGCGGCGCGGGCTCATGCCCTGGGAGCGATCGTGGTGGTGGACAACACCACCGCCACCCCGTTGTTGCAGCAGCCGTTGTCACTGGGTGCCGATGTGTGCGTGGTATCGGACACAAAAGCGATGACCGGACACGGCGACATCGTGCTGGGTCATGTGGCGGTGCGCGATGGTGCGCATGCGGATGCGCTGCGCATGTGGCGAACGCGTATGGGTGTGATTCCGGGACCCATGGAAGCATGGTTGGCCCATCGCTCCTTGGGCACGCTGCACGTGCGGATGATGCAGCAGTGTCGTACCGCGCAGGTGGTGGCGGAATTTCTGGCCGCGCGGGCAGCGAGTGGTTCGGTGGTGCGCAACGTGCGCTATCCCGGGCTCCCCGGTGATCGGGCCCATGTACTCGCCTTGCGTCAGATGACGCATTTTGGCGGTGTGGTCAGCTTCGAGTTGCCCAGTGCCGATGCCGCGACGCGATTTTTTGCGGCGTCGCAGTTGGTGTACGAAGCGACGAGTTTCGGTGGCTTGCACACCAGCGCCGAACGTCGGGCCCGCTGGGGCGGTGATGCGGTGAACGAAGGATTCATCCGACTCAGTGTCGGACTGGAAGACGTGAACGATCTGGTGCGCGATCTCGCGCAGGCACTCGATGCGATCTGAACAGGATGAGCGTGACGTGACACACGACAACGGCGAACGCACCATCGATCGTCGGCGTTTCATGACGGCGGCGGGGCTGACCACGCTGGCCGCAGTGGCGGGCGTTGGATGCGCCGGCGATCCCGCGCCGGTGCAGGGCGCATCGGGCAAGGCGGCCGGTACGAGTGGCGCTGCGAGTGGTGACGGGCAGCCGGCGTTTGTGCACAACGAAGCGACGATCGCCAGTCTGCAGGAGCAGATGCAGCGCGGGTCGCTCACGTCGACGGCACTCACCGAAGCCTATCTCGCCCGCATCGCCGCCGTGGATGCGGCAGGGCCCACGCTGCGCAGTGTGCTCGAAACCAATCCTGATGCGCTCACGATCGCGGCGGAACGCGACGCCGAGCGCAAGGCGGGCAAGGTGCGTGGTCCGCTGCACGGTATCCCGGTGTTGGTGAAGGACAATCTCGACACCGGTGATCGCATGCAGACCACGGCGGGTTCGTTGGCGCTGGTGGGCACGCCGGCCACGCGCGATGCACACGTGGTCGCGAAGCTGCGTGAGGCGGGGGCCGTGATCATCGGCAAAACCAATCTCAGCGAGTGGGCCAACTTCCGTTCCACTCGCTCGTCGAGCGGATGGAGTGGCCGTGGTGGGCAGACCAAACATCCCTATGTCCTCGATCGCAATCCGTGTGGTTCGAGTTCCGGTACGGGCACGGCGATCGCGGCCAATCTGGCCACGGTGGGTATAGGCACCGAGACGGACGGATCGATCATCTGTCCGAGTTCGATTTGTGGCCTGGTGGGGCTCAAGCCGACGGTGGGGCTGGTGAGTCGCGCGGGCATCATTCCGATTTCGGCCACGCAGGACACCGCCGGTCCGATGACGCGCAGCGTGTCCGACGCAGCCGCGCTGTTGCAGGCGATCGCGGGGCGCGATGAACAGGATCCGTCCACCAGTGCGGCGCCGGCTGCAACGCCCGACTATGCCGCGGCTCTGGTGAAGGGCGCGCTCAAGGGCGCGCGCATCGGTGTGGGCCGCAATCTCGCGGGCTTCAATCCGGCAGCCGATGCGGCGTTCAACAAAGCCATCGACACGCTGCGGGCGGCTGGTGCGGTGATTGTCGATCCGGCCAACGTGCCAACCGTGGGCAAATACGACGATGCCGAGTTCCAGGTGCTGTTGTACGAGTTCAAGGACGGACTCAATCGCTATCTGGCGTCACGTGGCGAGACGGTGTCGCACAAGACGCTGGCGGCCCTCATCGCGTACAATCGCGAGCACGCGGACACGGAGATGCCGTGGTTTGCGCAGGAGATCTTCGAGCAGGCCGAAGCCAAGGGGCCACTCACCGATGCGGCGTACCGCAATGCGCTCGAGTTGTGCCGTCGCGCGTCACGTGAGCAGGGACTCGATGCGCTGTTCCGCGAGCATCAACTGGACGCACTGGTGGCACCATCGAATGCACCATCGTGGGTGACCGATCATGTGAACGGTGACAAGTACAGTGGCGGCAATTCTTCGGTGGCGGCCGTGGCCGGCTATCCATCGCTGACAGTGCCGATGGCCTACGTGCATGGGCTGCCACTGGGCATCAGCTTCATCGGGCTCGCGTGGAGCGAAGCGAAGCTGTTGGGTTATGGCTATGACTTCGAGCAGCAGGTGATGGCGCGTCAGGCGCCGAAGTTTCTGAGGACGGTGGAATGAGCGACGGTGCAACGAGCGGCCGGCCGCCAGTGGCGGCCCTGCTCACGTTGGTGGTGGCGCTGGTGGTCAGCTTCGTGGCATGGCGCATGTTCGGCGCCGCGGCCGACGCCGGTGTGGATCGCCTGGCGCGCATCGATACCGTGCGGGCCTGGTGTGAAGGGTTCTATGTGCAGGCGCAGAGTCGCACCGATACCATGCGTGTCGATCGTGTCGCCTTGCCCGACACCATCGATCCCCAGTCGAGCAACGCCATCGATCGGTGCGGAGACCTGCGCAGTGAAGCGCCCGGCACGCCACCGCCGAATCCGCGGGAGATGAACGGACAGGAGATGCCACGAGGGCTGCGCTGATGCATGCGACACGATCGGGATCACTCTGGAAGCGGATCGGCCTCGGCACCCTGCTGTTTCTGGTGGCGGCCCTGGTGATCTTTCACACCATCGTGCCACGAGTGGTGGACAGCCGGATGAACACGGTGGTGAGTGCCACGCTGCCGCCGGTGTCGCCGCAGGCCGCAGCACTGCATCGCACGCTGTTCGTGGCCGACCTGCACGCTGATGAAATGTTGTGGGGTCGCGATCTGCTCGCGCGTGTCTCGCGTGGGCATGTGGATCTGCCGCGTCTGCAGGAAGCGCATGTGGCGTTGCAGGTGTTCAGTGCGGTCACCAAGACGCCGCGTGGCATGAACTACGATCAGAATACCGGCGAGACCGACAACATCACGTTGCTCGCCATGGCGCAGCGATGGCCGAGTGAGACGCGCACCAGTCTGCGCGCCCGGGCGCTGTATCAGGCGGAACGTCTGCAGGATGCGGTGCTGCGTTCGCAGGGGCAGCTCACGCTGATCACGTCACGGGATTCGCTGGCGGCGTTCGCTGATCGTCGTCGAGGCGATCCGGCGCAGGTGGCCGCGTTGCTGGCCATCGAGGGGCTGCACGCGCTCGACGGGAAGCTCGAGAGTGTGGATGTGCTGTTCGGGGCGGGCTACCGCATGATGGGCCTGGTTCACTTCTTCGACAACGAAGTGGCCGGCAGCGCCCACGGTGTCACGCATGGGGGGCTCACGCCGCTGGGCCGGCAGGTGGTTCAGCGCATGGAGACGCTGGGCATCATCGTGGATCTGGCCCATTCGTCGCAGCAGACGGTCACCGAGGTGCTGGCCATGGCCACCCGCCCGGTGGTGGTGTCGCACACCGGCGTGGCGGCCACCTGCGCAGGGCCGCGCAACCTGACCGACGATCAGTTGCGCGCCATCGCTGCCAATGGCGGTTTGATCGGTATCGGGTACTGGGATGGCGCGGTGTGCGAGCCGACGCTGGAGAACATCGTGAAAGCGATCCAGCACGCGGTGAGCGTCATGGGCGTGCAGCATGTGGCGCTGGGGTCCGATTTTGACGGGGCCACCCGCACGCCGTTCGACACGCGCGGGGTTCTGCTGATCACCGAAGGGCTGCTCAAGGCGGGGATGACCCCTGATCAGGTGGCCCGGGTGATGGGACGAAACACCCTGGAGTTCCTCTTCCGAGGATTGCCGGCTGCGCAGCCGTAACAAATCCGTGCCTTGCGCATGAGGTTGGAGTAGGCAAGTTGACTGTTGTGCTCGTCATTCGTCATCTCGATGAGCGAATTGCGTTGCCGCGTATCCAGTCGCACTTGGACGATCTCCCCGCATGACCCTCCCCACGACGCCGAACGAACCGATCGCGATCGGGAAATACCAGATCCTCGACCTGGCCGGAGAAGGGGCCATGGGGGCTGTGTATCGCGCGCGCGATACCGTGCTCAATCGACTGGTTGCGATCAAGGTCATGAACGCCACGATCGCGCGCGATCAAAGCCTGCGCGATCGTTTCCTGCGTGAGGCGCAGTCGGCGGGATCATTGCAGCATCCGAACGTCGTCACGATCTATGACTTCGGCGAACTCGATGGCCATCTGTTCATCGCCATGGAGTACGTGGAAGGCAAAGATCTCGAGACACTGCTGGCGGAGCCAAATGGCCTCACACTGCAGACCCGGCTCGAGATCATGATCGATGTGCTGGCTGGTCTGGCGTACGCCCACCAGCACGGCATCGTGCACCGCGACCTCAAGCCGGCCAACATCCGCGTGACGCCCGAGCCGCGCGGCAAGTTGATGGACTTCGGTGTGGCGCACCTCGAGTCGCAGAAGATGACGCAGACCGGCGTCATGATCGGTACGCCGAACTACATGGCGCCCGAGTACATCTCCGGCAAGCCGGTCACCGCGTCCAGCGACATCTTCTCGATGGGTGCGGTGCTGTACGAAGTCCTCACGGGCCGTAAGCCGTTTCTGGGTGACACCTTGCACGCGTTGCTGTTCAGCGTGGTGCAGAATGATCCCGAACCGCCCAGTGTCGTGGCCCCGGGTGTGCCGCGTGCGCTCGATGCGGTGGTGATGCGTGCGATGGCCAAGGATCCGGCGGAGCGTTACGCGTCGGCGCTCGAGATGGCGCAGGCGTTGACGGCGGTGCGCGCGTCGTTGAGTGGTGCCCCGTACAACGATTCCCTGGCGCTCAGTCAGACGCTGGCCCACAAGGTGGCCGCGAAGGGCGCCGATGTGGCACGCGAAGCTGTGGCCCGCGAGGTTGCCTCGGCGACGCGCGGTGGTCGCACGGTGCCGCCCACCGGGGCGGCCGATTCTTCGACGCCGACCGCACCACGCAAGACGGGCCGCTTGCTCGTGTCGGGTGTGGCGGCCGTGGGCGTGCTTGCCGCAGCGGGTTTCGCGTTCATGCGGAGTTCCGGTGGTGACGCGGAGAGTGCGCCGGCAGCGGCACAGGTGGCCGTGTCACCGTCGCTGGATGGTGGCGCCAATGACGGAGCCAATGGCGCCGCTGGTGCCAATGGTGATGTGGCTGCCGGTGGTGCTGGCCGTGGTGCCGATGTCGCGCCGACGCCTGCGGGGCAGTCGGCCCGTCCGGTTGCCGGCAACGTTGGTGGTCCGGTTGCAGGTCCGATCAGTGGCGGTGGTGCATCAGGATCGGGGCGTGCACCATCTACAACGCAGCCTGCGGCACGCGTCGCGGGTTCAGCACAGGGCTCGGCGGGTTCTGTACCGGCGTCTGGAGCGAGTGCCGCACCATCGGCGAATGCACCCGCCGTGCAACCGCCGCCGGTTCAGCAGGCGCCCAGCAGTGCCCCTCCGGTCGTGGAGCCCACAGTCACGGCTCCGGTGGCGAGCGCACCGGCCGCCAGCGTGCCGGCTGCGCCTGTTGTGGAAACGCGATCGTCGCAAAACGAGATGCGCGATCTGATCGCGCGTTACGCCCGCGCCATTTCTGCGCGCGACATCAATGCGGTGCGGGCAGCATATCCGGGTATCTCACGCGATCAGCAGCAGGGCTTCGAACGGTTCTTCTCCTCCACCAAGTCGTTGAGTGCTTCGCTGCTGCTCGGCGGTCTCGAAGTACATGATCGCACGGCGGATGGTCGCGTCACGGGCACGTACGAATTCGTGGGTGGTAGTGGACGCAAGGAAGTGCAGATGGTGTCGTTCCGCGCGCAGTTCGAGCGCGACGGAGACAGTTGGCGGCTGACCAGCGTGCGGTGATCCTGGTGTTGTCGTCGGCAGGATTGGGATAGACGACAGGCGTTGCAGGGCCGCCTGCGGCGGCGATACCGGCAGGATACACAACCGAATAAAAGCAGGATGGCCTCCGTGCGAGCAGCAGATGCTGTGTGTCGCACGGAGGCCATCCTGCTTTTATCGGTCGTTCATCCTGACGGTATCGCGCCCGAAGGGCGCCCCTCAACACCCGAGGAACGCCCTCAATCCTGCCCACGCACTCAGAACGAGTACTCGAGTCCCATCGTCCAGAGCTGGTTGGCGCGCATGCCACCGCGATTGAGCGGCAGCAGGGCATTGGTCACCACGATGACGTTGCGGGACGCGAGGAACTTGAAGCCGAACGAACCGTTGATGAGATCATCGCGGATATCCGGGATCGTCGTCGGGTTCACGCTGCGACGGTACGGTGAGTCGTAGAAAATCGGCTTGGGCAGCGCCAACTTGCTGGCACCCACCTGGAATTCGCTCACGATATCCACGGCCAGTGTGACTTTGGGGCCGAGCAGGTGATCGAAGCCGGCGGTGGCCAGCACGGCATGGTTTTGCGATTCGTCGGCGCGGTAGAGGAAGCCCGTGTTCAGGTGCGGCGAGAAATTGCCAAAGCGCGACGACATGATAGCCTGGCTGCGTAGTGCGAAGTGACCGAGGCCGAGCAGGTCTTCCACGTCGCCGGTGGGGAAACGTGCGTCGGCCAGAAAGGCCACCGCCGTGTTCTGTGACTGATACGCATTCACTTTCACGCGTGCCGCCACATCGCCGATGCCGAAGGTATTGCCTTTGGTGGTCTTGGTGGCCTGCAACACCGGATCGGTGGGCGTACCCGAGAAGAAGTGTGCCGCAGAGGTGCCACCGAACGGATCGATCTGCGCGAAGCTGGTGCCGCTGAATGACGTCTGCTGCAGCGGTACGACCACACCGAAGTCGATGCGGTCGGTGATGCCAAACGTCGTGTAGAACGACGTCACGTCGACGGCGATGTTGAGGTTGAGGTTGAAGCTCATCGCTTCATTCTCGAGCACCGGCACACCGTACTTGGAGCAGTCCTGACCGCCCTGCTCGGCGTCGCAGCCATCGTAGTCGACGTTTTCGTGCGTGAACACGAGACCGACATCAGACAGCGGGCGCCCGCGCAGCGTGGAGAACTGGAAGGTGCTGCGATTCACGCCGGCGAGTACACGACCACGACCCAGCGTCTGTCCGCGTTCTGCGAAGATCGGGCCGGCTGACGTGGCCGTACTCACCGGCACGCCGCCCTCGAAGCGGAACGTTTCACCGCTCGTGGTGGCGCCGATCGGCACGTTGGACACCGATGCGGCGAGCGCACTGCTGATGAAGCCGATGATCGAACCGTTTTCAGCCGCCGCCGACGGAATGAAGTGCGTGCCGTGTGCGCGAACGCTGGCCGGGTTGGACGAGGTGGCCGAACCGGCGAGGAAGAGGGGCTCTTCACCCTCGCCAAAGACAAACAGTTGCGAGATACGTTCGCGCAGGCGCTGCGCCTGCACGGTGGATGGAAGCGCGGCGAGTGTCATGGCCGAAGCCAGGGCAATCGTCAGTGCTGGTGTGGAGCGGCGGAGGGGCCAGTGACGGCGCATTGAGTGACTCGGAGGGGGCGGTGGAGGGGCAAATCAGAATGCGTATTCGACACCAAGCGTCCAGGTGTACGCGGCACGCATACCACCGGCGTTCAGCGGCACCATGGCATTTGTGACGAGCATGAAGCTACGCGTCGGCGCGAACTTGAGTCCAACAGATCCGTTGACCAGATCATCCCGGATGTCCGGGATCGACGTCGGGTTCACGAGGCGACGAAAGGGCGCGTCGAAAGTGACGGCGCCGGGCAATTGAAGCAAGTCACCACCCACCTGAAACTCACTCACCAGATCGAGCGCCAGCGTCACCTTGGGGCTCAGCAAGTGATCAAAACCGGCGGTGGCCATGAAGGCGTGGTTGCGGGCCTCGCCGGCGCGGTACAGAAAGCCGGTGTTGAGATGGGGTGAGAACGCGCCGAACCGCGACGAGATGATTGCCTGGCTACGCAGTACGAAGTGGCCCAGCCCCAGCAGGTCATCGACATCGCCGGTCGGGAAACGTGCGTCGGCGATCAGGGCCACGGCGCTGTTTTCGGTGGAGAAGGCGTTCACCTTCAGGCGAGCCGCCACATCGCCCACACCAAACGCGCGACCGCGTGATGCCGAAGAGGCCTGCAGCACCGGATTGCTGGGCGTGCCGGCGAAGTAGTGCGTCGCCGGCCCATTGCCGTGAATCTCGATCTGCGCGGCGTTGGTGCCCTGGAAGGCCACCTGTTGCATCGGGATCACGATCCCGAAATCGATGCGGTTGGTGATGCCGATGGTCGTGTAGAACGTGGTCACGTCGACCGCGAGATCGAGATCGAGCGAAAATCGCGTCAGGTCGTTTTCATAGCCCGGCACGCCGTATTGGGTGCAGTCCTTGCCACCGTGTTCGGCGTCGCAACCGGGGTAGTCGACATTTTCATGCAGGAACGCCAGGCCGATATCGGACATCGGTTTGCCGCGCAGCGATGTGAATCGAAAGCTGCTGCGATTGAGCCCGGCGAGCATGCGGCCACGGCCCAGGGTCTGTCCACGTTCGGCGAAGATCGGGCCGGCCGATGTGGCGGTGCTGATCGGGATGCCGCCTTCAAACCGGAACGTCTCGCCGCTGGTGGTGGCCCCGATGGGGATATTGGCCACGGCATTGGCCATCGTGCTGCCCAGAAACCCGATGGCCGCAGCGCCGGAGAGATCGGGCGCGGTGATGATGTGCGAACCATGCTGGTGCACGCCGCCCGGCGAAGAGGACGTCGACGGATCACCGAACAGGAAGAGCTGCGCGATGCGGTCCCGCAGTCGCTGCGCCTGGGCGGTGGAGGGCGGAACTGCAACAGCAACGGCAAGACAGACCAACAACACACTGCGACGCATTGTCCGGGCGGTGGAAGGGCACATCGACCGCCGATGTGCCTCCACGCGGGAGAGCTGGCCGATGGGTACTGCGGACTTATGGCTTCGTGAGTAGGTCGAGCGAAGCCGCCGTGAGGTAACGCAATCCGATCGCCAACGACGCTTCATCGATCTGGAAGCGCGGGTGGTGGTGCGGATACATGATGCCCTCGGCCTCGTTCCGGGCGCCGACAAAGGCAAATACGCCGGGCGCGCGCTGCTGATAGGCCGAAAAATCTTCGCCGCCCATGGACGGACGCATATCGACCAGCGTGTCCACGCCAAACGTCTCTTCCACCACCGCTGAAAGACGCGCGGTCAGTGCCGGATCGTTCACCACCGGACGGTAGCCCAGCTCATAGCGGAATTCGTAGGTGGCGCCAAAGGCCGACGTGATGCCGGCAATGACGCGTTCCATCTGTGCGGGAATACTCGCCCGCAGCGTCGCGTCGAAGGTGCGCACGGTGCCGGAGAGATAGGCAGAACCGGGAATGACATTGAACGCCGTGCCAGCAATGAACTGCGTCACCGAGAGGACCACCGGATCGAGCGGATCGACGGTGCGGGACACCACCTGTTGCAGCGCGGTCACGACCTGGGCGCCAATGGCGATCGGGTCGATGGTTTCATGGGGCGCGGCCGCATGTCCGCCCCGTCCCATGATGGTGCACTGAAACGTGTCCGGTGCTGCCATCGCGGGGCCGGAGATGAGACCGATACGGCCCACCGCCAATGGCGACCAGAGATGCAGTCCGATCACCTGGTGCACCCCATCCATCACACCATGCTGCACCAGCTCTTCGGCGCCGCCGGGGGAGAGTTCTTCGGCGTGCTGGAAGACGAACCGCACGGTGCCATGGAGGGCCGCACGATGGCGGGCCAACAACGTGGCCAGCGCGAGCACAATGGCCGTGTGCCCATCGTGGCCGCAGGCGTGCATGGCGCCGTCCACCGTAGACCGGTACGGCACATCGTTCTCTTCGACGATAGGCAGCGCATCGATATCGGCGCGCACGGCGATCGTGGGCCCGGTGAGCCCCCCACGCAGTTCCGCCACCACGCTGGTGCGTGTGGGCCGCGACACCGAGAGACCCTCGACGGCCGACAGCACATCGAAGATGGTCTGTGAGGTACGCACCTCTTCGAAGGCGACCTCCGGATGCATGTGCAGGTGACGCCGCCAAGTGACCACCTGAGGCATCAGGGCATCGATTTCGCTCTGGAGGAATTCCTGCTGGAGGGGCAGATGGTGGGCAGCGGCCTCAGTCGTGCCGGCATGGCCGGTGTCGAATGGGGTGGCGTGACTCGTCATCGTGTCCTCCGGGATGTGGCCTGGGGTGTAACCGCGGCGCGGTCGGGCGCGTAGAATCCAGTATGCCTCTCCTGCAAGCTACCACGGTACCCGCGCCACCACTGCCGCCCCAGGCACCTTCGGCGGTGGTGGGTGGCACCACGATACCGCTGAACAACACCCCGGTGAGCGCGGCGGATCTGGCCGCGTTGCGCTCTCGGCGCACGGAGCTGTCCAATCAGCTCACGTCTGCGCAGGGACGACGCGATGACCTGGTGAAGGAGCTCCGTACGAGTCCGGAGGGTGTTGCGCGCACCGGCATCGAGCAGCGCATGTCCGTGATCGACGAGCGCATTGTGCAAATCGAGAAAGACATTGCGGCCAATGGCCGCGAGCTGGCGCGTGCACCACTGGCCCGGGCAGAAACGCAGGCACCACCGCGCGTCGGCGGGTTTCTCACGTCGGGTCAGGTCACCGGAATCTCCATCGTGTTCACCGTCACGGTGCTGATGCCGATCGCGATGGCGTACGCGCGATCGATCATGCGCCGGGCCAGTCAGCCCAAGCCGGCGCCGCAGGTGCTCGAAAGCGCCGCGCGGCTCGAGCGCATGGAGCAGGCCATCGACACCATCGCGGTGGAAGTGGAACGCATCTCCGAAGGCCAGCGGTTTGTCACGCAACTCATGGCGCCGAAGCCACAGCAGGACTCGGTGTTGATTGGCGAACGGCATGAGGTGCCGCGCTAGGAACAGCGGGGGGAACACAGACCACGCTGAAACGGGCAGATGGCACAGATACCACACCAATAAAAAAGAGGAGCCTCAGTCGACAGGCTCCTCTTTTCTATTTTGCAACTGTTTGTTGAAGCAGTGGCAGTATCTGTGCCATCTGCCCGTTTCAGCGCCGTCTGTGTTCCCCCCGCTGTTCACGCGGGCAGATCGTCGATACTGCGATCAGCGAGCAACGAGGCACGACCGAGCACCGGATGCATGGCCGGTTTGAGTGTGTTGCCGCAGAGTCGTTCGTAATTGAGTCGGAGCAGCTCCACCACCGCGGGCACATCGTGCTCGCTGCGGATGCGGAAGCTGATCCAGCCGGAATGAGGGAGTGTGCGGTGCGCGGCCGCGCGGCCGGCCGCCACGAGATCACGGCGCATGCGCACGGGCACCAGCAGATCGACCACGTTGCCAACGTGCACGTGACCGATTTCCCGTTTGCTCACACGAAACTCGACACCACCGAAGCGATGGGGTAACACTTCCACCCCTTCCCACTGACGCACGATCTCGGTGACAGCCGCACCGTAGTCAGTCGTTCCCATGCGCGCCCTCCAGGCACCGTTCGATGTGGAGAGCATGAAGCGCGCCGGTCGCGTGCGCAAGCCTGTGCAATGCACAACACCCCGCGTCGAACAGTGATGCTGTCGACGCGGGGTGTTGTAGTCAGCCTGACAAGTATGCAGCGCCCGGATCAGACCGGGAAGAGCATCTCGCGATAGCGGGGCAACGGCCAGAACTCGTCACCAATGGCGAGTTCAAGCGCGTCACTCGTTTCACGCACTTCGGCCAGCGCGTCGCAACCCGTGCTGGTCAGGTACACGGCCTGCGCATCGAGATCGTCGTGCAGCGCTTCCGCCTTCGTGATGACCTTGGCCAGTTCAGCCCGCTTCTTCTGCGCCGCCGCCACCAGCTTCGAGGTCGCATTGGCCGCGTCCACGACGGGCTGCATGTTGATGCCCGCCGCCGCACCCTGACCCGCCGTGCCCGCGAGCTGCGCGAGGTAGGCGTACGACGCCGGCAGCACCTGCGTATCGATCATCTGCTGCAGCGTGTGCAGTTCGATGAGGATGTCCTTCACGTAGCGCTCGAGGCGCACGTGATAGCGGCTCTCGAGTTCGACATCCGTGAGGATGCCGGTGCCCTTGAACAGTGCCTTGGCCGAATCCGTCTTGAGTTCCGCCATCGCTTCCGGCGTGCGACGCAGGTTCAGCAAGCCGCGGCTCTTGGCTTCCACCACCCATTCGTCCGAGTAGTTGTTGCCTTCGAAGCGGACCGCAGTGGTTTCCTTGAACGCCTTGCGCACCACCTTGAGCACCGCATCATCGGTGCTCTTGGCCGTCTTGATTTCCTTGGCCAGCGCTTCGGTCAGCTCGATCACCGCTTCCGCCACACCGGCCTGCAGCAGCATCACCGGGAACGCGATGCTCTGCGACCCACCCACAGCGCGGAACTCGAACTTCGCGCCCGTGAAGGCAAACGGCGACGTGCGGTTACGGTCGGTGTTGTCCTGCTCCACTTCAGGCAACTTGGCCACGCCCAGCTTGAGCATCGCCTGTTCGGCGTTGGCCGGCGACGTCTTGCCACCCGCGATGTCTTCGATGACCTGCGTGAGACCCTTGCCGAGGAACGCCGAGATGATGGCCGGCGGCGCTTCGTTGGCACCGAGACGGTGTTCGTTGCCCGACGTGGCGATACCCGCGCGCAGGAGACCGGCGTGCTTGTGCACACCCTTCAGCACGGCCGCGAGGATGATGAGGAAACGCAGGTTCTGGTGCGGCGTCTTGCCCGGCTTGAGCAGGTTGGTGCCGTCCAGGTTGTTGTCCGACGTGATCGCCAGCGACCAGTTGCAGTGTTTGCCCGAGCCATTGATGCCGGCAAAGGGCTTTTCGTGCACGATGGCCTGCAGGCCATGACGCAGCGCCACCTTGCGGAGCACGGCCATGGTCAGGTGGTTGTGATCGACGGCGATATCCGAGTCTTCGAAGATCGGCGCCATCTCGAACTGCGACGGTGCGACTTCATTGTGACGCGTGACGATGGGCACGCCGAGCTTGTAGAGCTCGTGCTCCACTTCGCTGATGCACGCCTGCACACGCTCGGGGATGCCACCGAAGTAGTGGTCTTCGAGCTGCTGGCCACGTGGCGGCGGCGCGCCGACGAGCGAACGGTTGGCCATCACCAGATCGGGGCGCAGCGCAAAATGCGCGCGGTCGATGAGGAAAAACTCCTGCTCCACGCCGAGCGTGGTGTTGACGCGCAACACGCCGGTGTCGCCCATCAGTTCGAGGAGCTTGATGGTCGCGGCGGAGAGCACATCGGAGCTGCGCAGCAGCGGCGTCATCTCATCGAGCGCTTCGCCGTTGTAACCGATGAAGACCGACGGGATGCAGAGATACTTCACGCCACCCGTTTCGCTGATGAACACCGGCGATCCCGGATTCCATGCCGTGTAGCCACGCGCTTCCCACGTCGCGCGCAGGCCGCCCGACGGGAACGACGACGCATCCGGTTCCGACTGAATGAGCTGCTCGCCGGTGAACGTCTCCATCGGCAGCTTGTTTTCGTCGAAGTTCAGGAACGCGTCATGCTTTTCGGCTGTGAGGCCAGTCTGCGGCTGGAACCAGTGCGTGAAGTGCGTGACGCCACGCGACAGCGCCCATTCCTTGATGACCTGCGCCACCACCGGCGCGATATCGGAATCGAGCTTCTTTCCGAGACGGATGGAGGCCGCGAGCTTCTTGTACACATCCTTCGGGAGCTTGGCGCGCATGTCGCGCAGGCCGAAGGTGTTCATCCCGAACCACACGCTGGTGGGCTGCTGCACACCGTTGGAGTCAGGGCGCGTAGTGATGCGAACCGGGCGGTGCGTGACTTCGCGCATTGCTGCGCTGCGCGAACGATTGCTTATCGACATGGGCGAAGGGCTGTGGTTCCGACGGCTGTAAATCCGGTGTCACCGGTTTTGTGCAATTCGGGAAGAAATATGGCAGCATCGGTCGCATATCCAAGTTCCGTCGATAAAATCGCGCAGAAAAACGTGCAAAAAGTGCACATCCTGGCGAGCAGTGTCACAATACGACCTATACATGCGAATAAAAGCCGAATAAAATAGGGACAATCTGCACCAATAAGCATTCGACGAGGAACGAATCGGGCGACTGGCTGTGGCCCGCAGCTCAGCGTGGCCTTGTCGCATCCCTGACGCGTGGTAGTGTGAAGACGTGACCATACCCCATCTCCCGCTCCGCATTGGCGCGCTCGCGGCGGCCTCGTTGATCGCGCTCGCCTGTGGTGGCTCGGATTCCTCTTCCGCCGACAGCGCGGCGAACACGGCGCAGTTGCCACCGGTCGCACGACCACTCACGCCCAGTGACTCGGCATGCCCGAAGGACGGCACCTGGAAGGCCTGCGCGCTTGAGGATCGCATCAACAAGGCCGGCATTCCCATCAAAGTGATCGATACGATCACCGTGCCGTACTTCCCCGAGCCTGGAGTGCGCTACCGCATCGGGCGTACGGCGACCATGGCCGCCTTCTACTTCGCTGACTCGGCGACGGGTGCCAATGCCACCGAAAAGCTCCATCGCTTCCGTCTCACACCGCCCAACGACTCCATCGGTGCCTGGCCCGCGGCACCCGTTGAAGGGGTCCGCTCGGCGAATCTCATTGCGGTGCTGTTCGATGTGAACGGGACGCAGGCCGAACGGGTGCGCTTGGCCATCACCGCCGGTGCACCGCAGCCGGCGAGTGCGCTGCCGCCGACGCCTTCCGGTGCGCAGAAGCTGCCGCCCGCACCACCGGCCCGTTGATGCCATCAGGTCGGTGCGCGTCTCGGAGACGCGGCGCGCGCGCGATGGGCATGATGAGTGCAGCGGTCAGTGCGCTGATCCTGGTGACGACGCGCCTCGGCGCTCAAGCCCCAGTCCCTGAGCCGCCAGCCGTGGGACAACGCGTGATTGCCAACGGGGCTTCCGATCACACGATAGAAGCGGCGGAAACGTCGGATTCCGATTCGTCCAGTCACGCCACGCGGAATCGCTATCTGCTGATGGCCGCTGGCGCCGTCACGGCGGCCACCTTCAATCAGGCCACGGCGATGCCGGTGCAGTGGAAGCGCACCTGGTATGGATACGGCGCACGACTCGCCGACCAGGCGGGGTTTGGTGTTGCCGAAGAATCGCTGCGTCTCGGACTGCTGGCCGCGATGCCGTGGAAAGGCGTGGCGATGGAATGCCCCAGCGCCCGTCGTGCATCAGGCCACGGCTTCTTGCGCCGTGTCGGTGCGGCCGGCACCTGTGGTGTCGTGAATACGCTGGTGGTGCGGAATGCCGAGGGAGCGCGTCGGCCGAATCTGCCGCTCATTGGCGCCATCACCGGCGCGAGTGCCTTGAGCCTCACCTGGCGTCCCGAGCGTGTCGACGCGGGCAAGGGGCAGATGTTCGTGCTCACGCGCATTGGTTTTGTATCTGGCAGCACCGCACTCAAGTCCGCCTACACGGAGTTCACGGCCCGCTGAGGCGCCGTGAACTCCGCTGTATTGCATCGATCAGCGGTAGACGATGCCGCCGTCGGTGAGAATGGCCTGTCCGGTGATGTAGTCCGAATCGGGGCCGGCCAGGAACGACACCAGCGACGCCACATCATCCGGCGTTTGTGCACGACCGAGGGCGATGCCTTCCACGTACTTCTTGTACGTCTCACCCTTCGGGGCGCCGGTGAGCGCGGCAAACCGCTCGTCGATCTCCACCCACATGTCGGTGCCGACGATACCGGGGCAGTACGCATTCACCGTGATACCGGCGCTGGCATACTCTTTCGCGGCGGCCTGCGTGAGACCACGCACGGCGAACTTGGTGGCTGAGTAGACGCCGAGCATGGCAAACCCATCGTGGGCAGCAATGGATGCGGCGTTGATGATCTTGCCCTTCTGCTTGCGGGCCTGGAACTTGGCCGCCGCCGCCTGAATGCCCCAGAGCACGCCGTCGACGTTGATCCGAAAAATGCGTTCGACCTCTTCCGGCGTGACCGAGGCGATCGGATTCACCTGCGCGATGCCGGCGTTGTTGACGATGACATCGAAGCCGCCGAGGGCCTGTTCGGCCTTGTCGATGGCCGCATAAACATCGTCGCGTTTGCTGATGTCAGCGGTGATGGACACCGTCTTGCGACCCAGTGCCGCGATTTCTGCGGCGACGCCGGTGAGGCGATCGGCCTTGAGGTCGACCAGCGCGATATCGGCGCCGTCCTTGGCCAGGCGGAGGGCGATGCCACGGCCGATGCCCTGCGCCGCCCCGGTGACGAGAACCACCTTCCCTTCAATGGACATGTATCTCTCTCCTGTTGATTGGGTACCTCAATACTAAGACATTGTAAATGTCTAAACAACTATTGGTAGACGATTTATTCTGAAGCATTGCCAGTCGGCGGTTACTGTGACCGATTGCAGTATCACCGACCCCGCGACCGTTCCCGGAGTGTGCATGTCTGAGCCATCACAAGTGATTGTGAATACACCACTTGCCAGTCTTCACGACATCGAGATCGCGGCCCGCGGCTGCTTGTCGTCGATGGCCTACGAGTACGTGAGTGGTGGGGCCGGCGACGAGTGTACGCTGGGTTGGAACGAGAGGGACTGGAACAGCATCCGGCTTCGGCAGCGGGTGCTGGTGGACGTTGCCGAGCTCGATACCTCGGTCAGCCTGCTTGGCCGAACGCTGTCGCACCCCATCCTGCTGGCCCCCACGGCCTACCACAAACTCATTCACGCCGACGGGGAGGTGGCCACGGCACGGGGAGCCAGCGAAGCCGGCGCGCCGATGATCATGAGTTCGTTCAGCAACTCGCCCATCGAAGATGTGGCCCGGGCCACCACCGCGCCGTTCTGGTTCCAGCTCTACGTCCAGCCCGATCGTGAATTCACGAAGGCCCTCGTGCAGCGCGTGGAAGCCGCGGGATGCGAAGCGCTGTGCCTCACCGTGGACACACCCGTACTTGGTGCGCGCTATCGCGAAACACGCACGGGTTTTCATCTGCCGGACGGACTTACGCGTGCCAACCTGGAGGGCATGACGCAGGTGGCGGCCGACGCCGCGCATCGTCCGCCGGAAGGAGCGATCTACAGCGCCGTGCTCGAGCCGCGGCTCACCTGGAAAGACGTGGAGTGGCTGCGCAGCATTGCCACGGTGCCCGTGTTACTCAAAGGCATCATGGACCCGGACGATGCACGACTTGCCGTGCAGCACGGTGCGTCGGGTGTGATTGTGTCCAATCACGGTGCACGGAATCTCGATACCGTGCCATCGACGGCCATGGCGCTGCCCCATGTGGTGGACGCGATCGATGGTCGTGTGCCCGTGTTGGTCGACGGCGGCATCCGCCGCGGGACCGATGTGCTCAAAGCGCTCGCACTCGGCGCCTCGTCCGTCCTGATCGGGCGCCCCTACCTGTACGGATTGGCGGTGGATGGTGCCGCGGGCGTCTCACGGGTGGTGCGCACGCTGCGCACCGAACTCGAAATGGCCATGGCACTCACCGGTCGTACATCGGTGAGTGCCATTGATCGCAGCGTGTTATGGGCGTGACGTGCGGGTGAGGTTCATGCCCGCATTGTTCACGCGATTGTTGGAGCGATCCCGGTCGATGAGATACATGAGCGGGTCGATCTCCACCGACTGCACCAGCCACGACACCGTGGTGTCCAGCGAAACTACCCCACGCTGCGCCATCACATTCACCTGATGTAGCACGCCAGCGCGATCACGCAGACCGAGTATGATGGGCAGCGCATCGGCGGGCTCGATAACCTCTCGTGCTGCGGCACCTGCGCCGCGCACGGCCACCCGTTGCGCGGTGAAACGTGCCGTGAGATGGGTACCCGACGCATTGCTTCCTGATGCCGCGCTGAACGACGCAGCGACCGTGGTATCGACGGCAAGATCGTAGATCACACGATCGGTGAGCCATTCGTCCACCGCTTGTTGCGCGGTGGGTGTGGTGGCTGCCGCGCGCAGCAGCCGATGCAGTTGTTGTGCACTGGCGGTACCACGCGGCCCACTCTGGGTCGCGAGCAGGTTGCGCAGAATGCCGCGTACGACACTGTCGCCCAGTGTATGCCGCAGCGCATGCATGGCCAATGTGCCCTTGCGATAGTACAGCTCGGGTTCGTCGGACATGGTGAGCAGGGTGGCTTCGGTGGTGCTGCGGGCATTGAGATATCGGTCGTGATCGAATGCCAGCATGTCCGTCAGACGGTCCTGCCCATGCGCCTGTTCCAGCAGTACCTGTTCGGCGTACTTGGCCATGGTTTCCACGAGCAGCAGGCGTCCCTCCGTGTCGAGCGGATTGACGGCGTGTCCCCACCACTGGTGCGCCACTTCGTGTCCGATGCGCCGGAGCAGCAGATCCACATCAGTGCTGCGCGCGTCGGTGAGCATGCCCCGCGTTTCCGTCAGGTAGATGCTGCCGGGCAAGGCGTAGGCGCCAAAGCGGAATCCCGACTGCACTTCGATGATGCGCAACACGTCGTGCGGATACGGGCCGAACTCCCGCTCGAGCACCTCCAGTGACGACGTCGCAATGGTGAGCAATCGTGAGGCAGGTTCAGCATGCCGCGGGTTGTACCACACTTCCACGGGCGTGGCGCCACGCACCGTCTGCACTGTGGCACGCTGCACATCATACCGTCCGCTGCTGATCGCCATGGCGCCCGACGTGGGACGCGTGGTGCGATAGTGCCACGTGCTGTGTGTGGTGGTGCGTGCACTGTCGATGAGCGCACCGGGGCCCTGTGCCACCTGATCGGCGTCGGTCTCGATGCGCACATCGGCCGTGAACCAGGCCGGCGTCTGTCCGTGTGCTTCCACCTGGGTCCGCAGCGAGTCTTCCGCGCTGGCGGATTGCAGGACGGGGGTTGCGGATTGCTCGAGCCCCTGCTTGATGCGCTCCGTGCTGTCGCGCAGTTCACGTCCCGGTGAATAGCCCAGTCTGGGCAACACGTCGGACGAGTGCAGGAAGGTACCATTGGCCGAAACATCGATGGCGTTGCCGTCCACACGAATGCCACCGCGATCGATCGTGGCCATCATCGACAATGGCAGCGAATCTCCGGGAGCCAATGGTGCACTGAGCACCAGCACATGGACCGCGTGCAACGCATCGACGCGCGCCAACTTCATCGTGTTGCGCGTCGCCCGTTCTGTGAGATCGGGGGAGAGCGGCTCTACCAACGGTACCACATCCGCATCGACGGCAGGGCCCACCACCACGTTCGACAGATCGGTGGGGAACACCAGCCACAGCGAATCGATGGACGCGTCGGTGTTGTTCACCAGATGCAGGCGCGCATGTACATCGGCGCGAGCTTGCGTTGGCAGCAGCTTCACATGCATCGCCACATGCGTGAACGCCGGCTGCGGCGCACCGGACAGATGGCGATAGGTGCGCTCATAGGCCACCCGACGGGCCAGTGCTTCGTGCGACCGTTCGAACGGTGTGTGCACGGTGGTTTGCCAGGTCATGCCCGCCAACACGGCGGCATACAACACGCCACCGGCCAGCAAGGTCGTACGCGCACGTGGCGCGAGTCCCTGTTTGATGAGCTGGGGCGCACGTCGCATGCGCTGCAGAAAGGGCAGCACTTCACCACGCGGCCAGAGTGCAGCGGCAACACCGAGCAACACCAGTGTGCCCAGCAGCCAAGTGCCCTGATACGCCAGCCAGCTCACCAGCGTGTTGCCGTAACCGGCGAGATCCGACCAGATCAGCGATGGTGCACTGCCAAATCGCCACAGGGGATGCTCGAGACCAACGGCCATACCCAACGACTCACCCTGCTCGGCGATGATCAACACCGCGAGTCCGAGCAGCATGGCCACCCACCGGTTGCCGATCAGCACCTGCAGTGCTGCTGCGAGCCCAACGAGAATCACGAGTGGCAGCATGGACGCCGCAACGTGTGCCGCGAGCACATCCCATTCGATGGGCAAGCCACCGGCGAACAGGTGCATGACCACGGTGGTGCCGTACCCGGTGAGCGCCAACACCAACGGCACGGTCATCAGCGCCACCAGCTTGCCGGCCAACAGCGCTGTACTGCGCACCGGGGTGGCATCCCTGATGCCATCGAACTTGAGCAGGCGCTCCCGCGAGAACACATCGGCGCCGAAGTACAGCACACACAGTGCGCCGAGCAGGCGGAGCGCGATGGGGACGGCGTCAGCCAACTGCGCCGTGCTGGCGAGAACACGGGTGCCGTAGTCGCCGCTCTTGAGCTGACCGTCGGCTTCGATGGCGATGACGGGAATCCACATGGCCAGCAGCGCGAGCAGCGGCCAACTGCGCAGCAACAGGCGGGCTTCGAGGCGCATGACCGCATTGGCGGCGGCACGCCACGCGCCCAGGCCGGTCACATCGACAACGGGCATCTTTACATGGGACGTGCTCTGTGGCGGCACAGGCGCCACCGCCGATGTGTCCGCGTCTGCTTTGGTGCGCGAGAACCAGCGGCGCTGGGGCGCGCCCACCGCGCGGGCCATGCGCCGATCGAGACGGAGCAGCGGTACCAGGCACAGCGCCGCCATGGCCAGGACCATCAGGCGGTTCTGCAGCAGATGACCACTCAAGGACAGTGCGCGGGCCTGTCGGTCGAGCGGCATCAGGTAACGCGTCTGTTCAAAAAACGCCGACAGACCGAATGGGTCGAGCAGGGCCGCGCGGGCGAGCAGTTCCGGCGTGGGCGGGCGTGTGCCTGCCATCAGCGGACTGTCCACCATCAGCGCCGTGACCATGTAGCCGGCGTAGATACCGATGCTGGCCACGAAGGTGGCGAGTGTGCTCCGGGAGGCCGCAGCCACCGCGAACAGCAGTGCACTGCACCACAGCGCATTGGGAATCACCACCCAGGCAAAGGCGCGCCAATACGGGTCCGGTGAAAATGGCACGAGCCGATCGGCCGGCAGGGGAATCACCAGTGGCAACACCGCGAGGACGATGGTGCTGACGGCGAGTGCGGCGAGCAACAGAATCACCACCCCCGCATAGCGCACGGCCAGCACGGTGGTGCGGGACACCGGACGCGATTCGATCAATGCGCGCATGCCGTGTTCATCGTCACGCAGCGCCGCGTGCACACACAGCATGGGCAGCGCAAACACACTGAGCAGCGAAAACAGTGCCATGGTTTCCGTGACCACGAACGCACCATTCACGGCGTCCGCCGGCGGTCCGAACCGCGTTGCCACGGTGGTGACCGGCAACAAGGCCAGCAGCACCACGGTCGCGAGGAAGGTCACGCGCCATCCCTGGTAGCGCATCTCGAATGCCAGCAGTCCGGGCCAGATCGCACCGCCTGCCGGCACAGGTGCGCCGACGTTCCTGCCGGTATTGGTCCCGGTGTTGCTCCCGGTGCTCATGCGACGGGCCCGATGGCGCGGAAGTACACATCTTCGAGCGTCGCGGCGGTGGGCGTCGATTGGGCATCAGGCGCCGAGTCGGCCAGCAGGCGCAAGCGGGTCTGCCCTGCGTGCAGGGTGTGCGACAGCGGCGTGCCGCGGGCGGTGTTGGTCCACGTTTCCTGACGTCCCATCGTGCGGCTGAACACCCGACCTTCGAGTTCACCCACCAGATCATCGGGCACACCTTCGCACACCACCTGACCACGATTCATGATGGCCATGTGGGTGCATAGCTGGCGCACGTCTTCCACGATGTGGGTGGACAGGATCACCACCACCTGTTCACCCACGGCGCTGAGCAGGTTGTAGAATCGGCTGCGTTCGGCGGGATCGAGCCCCGCCGTGGGTTCATCGACGATGAGCAGACGCGGATCGCCGAGCAGGGCCTGTGCAATGCCGAAGCGCTGCCGCATACCGCCCGAGAATCCGCTTACTGCGCGATGCCGATGCTCCCAGAGATTCACCTGCTCCAGCAGCGCATCGACCTGGGCGCGCCGCGAAGCCTTGTCGGTGAGTCCCTTGAGCAGCGCGAGATGGTCGAGCAGCATGCGCGCTGACAGGCCGGGATACACGCCAAAGTCTTGTGGCAGGTATCCGAGCCGCGCACGATGAGACGTGACATCGGCGAAGATGTCGATACCGTCCATGGTGATCGAACCGGCATCCATCGGCTGCAGCGTGGCGATGGTGCGCATGAGCGAAGACTTGCCGGCGCCATTGGGGCCGAGCAATCCGAACAGGCCGGGACCAATGTGGAGCGTCACACCACGCAGGGCGTGCACGCCATTGGGATAGGTTCTGGAGACGTTGTGGAGAGCAAGCATAGGCGACACGACGGACCCGCTGTTCTCAAGTTTCGTGCTAACAAGAACAAATCATTTATTAAGGTTCATCTTAATATCCACCATGCCACCCTGGAGCCAGAACGCTGTGTCCCATCCGCACGCTGAACGCCCACGTCAAACCGTGGCCATTGTGGGTCTTGGCAGTATTGGTGGCGTGATCGCGGGCATGCTCCGCGCCGCCGATCGCCATGACGTGACGGCTTGTGTGCGGACGCCTGTCGATCGACTGACGGTGGAACGCCCAGGCGATGTGGTGCAGACGCCACTGCGCGCCATCACCGATCCGTTGCAGGCCACGCCGGTGGACTGGGTACTGCTGTGCACCAAGGTGCACGACGTGCCACACGCCGCACCGTGGCTGACGCGCCTGTGTACGCCCAACACCCGCGTGGCGGTATTGCAGAACGGCATCGGTCATGTCGAACGCCTGACGCCATTGGTTGGCGGGGCCACCATCGTTCCGACGATCGTGTACTACAACAGTGAGCGACTGGCGCCGGATCGGGTGCGTTTTCGTCCGGCGGATCATCAGGAGTTTGCCGTGCGCGATGATGCCGATGGCCGGGCCTTTGCGGAACTGCTGGACGGCACGGCGATGCGCCTGCTGGTCAGCGAAGACTTCCTGACGCTGACCTGGAAGAAGCTGTTGCTCAATGTGATCGCCAATCCGATCACGGCATTGGCCATGGAACGCATGACCGTGCTGCGACGGGATGACGTGCAGGCACTCTGTCTGGAGACGCTGCGCGAGGCCGTGGCTGTCGGGCGCGCGGAAGGTGCGCGGCTTCGCGACGACGACGCGGCTCAGGCGCTCGCCACGATCCTCACGTACCCTGCCGAAGCGGGGACATCGATGTACTTCGATCGATTGGCGGGACGTCCGCTGGAAATCGAGGCGTTGACGGGCGCGGTGGTCGCTGCGGGCCGGAAGCATGACATTCCCATGCCCGTGAACAACACCATGTTCACACTGCTACGTGCGGTGCACGATGCCCACGTGGCTGCCGGCCGATAGCGGCGCGGTGATTCAACTCGCGCGCTTCATGCCGGGCTGCTGCGCTTCCAGCGCCGCACCCAGCGCTTCCGCCGTCCATATGATCGCGTTGGTGTAGAAGTCGTTGATCTTTGCCTGATCGACGCCCATGTCCTTGGCAATCATGGTCGCGTTCTCGAACAGGCCGAGCTCATAACTCTCGGCGAATTCCAGCGCGTTGGCATAGGGCCCCGAACGCTCCAGCAGCGCATCGTTGGCTTCCGTGCTCAGCACCACCCGATCGAGTATTTCGTTGAGCGGCATGCGGAACACCGCATCGAGCAGCGAAAAGAGTCCGACGAGGAACAGCGTACCACTGTCGCGACCACCACCCACGAGCTGTTCGAGCAGGCGGCCCCGTTCGACGGCCTGACGCACCAGTTCCTGATCCACGCCGGTCTTGCTCTTGCGGGCGGCGGCGACCGCCACGGCCAACCAGCGCAGAAAGGCATTGCGGCCGATGAGACGCAGCGCCTGGCCGATGGAGGCCACGCCCCGTCCGCCCAGCGCCGCCGAATTCACGAGGCGCAGCAACTGGAAGGTGAGCACCGGATCGGTGGCGATGACGTCTTCGAGCTGCCGATCACTGATGTTGCCATCGCGGGCGAGCCCCATGAGCCGCATGGCCGCGACGGTGCTCTGCGGCATGTCGGCCGCCGGCAGTGGCTCGGGGCGGCTGAAGAACGTGCCCTGAAACGCATGGAAGCCACTCGAGAGTGTGGCTTCGTAGTGCTCGATCTCCTCGACATTGGCCGCGATGAGCTTGAGCGCTCCAGCCGCGGTGCCCGCCGTGCCGTTGGTCAGGCGCGCGCAGATGGCCGCCAGGGTGTCGGCATTGCCGGCGCGGGCATCGACGCGCACCCAGCTCGCATGGGACAGCAGCGATTCGGCTGGCGAGGTGTCGGCCCCGATCTGGTCGAGAGCGAGCAGACCGCCCGCCGCCCGGTACCGGGCGATGGCTTCCACCAGTACTACATCAGCCGCTGTGTCGGCAGGAAGCAGCACGATGGCCGAACCGGGTTCGGCGGCCAGGAACGCATCTTCGATGAGCTGCTCGCGCGAGGCCGGCACAAAGGCCGGCAGACGGTTGCGAACAAGGTCGAAGGTGCCGCTCAGAAAACTCTGGGCGAATCCATGCTGACCGTCATCGGCGTCGTTGTACCGGACCTCATAGCCAATCAGAGACCCGGTGGAGCTGAAGACAGGCTGGCGAACGAGGCAGAAATCAGACATGGCGCTGTGACGTCGTGCGGGCGAGGGGTAGCGGGGACGACACCGTCCCAGCGACTCTACAGACGATTCAGGCGCTCCCGGGGGCACGAACCTCGGCCGATCCGATTTCCGGGTGAGGGCGTGGTTCCCGTGCAGGTGGTCTATGAGTCTGGCAACGTTGGATGGCACCCTGCATCGGGGGTGCGGCGGTCGGTACGCCCTGCAGACGGAGCAGGTGACGGTACGTCTGAGTGGTATGGCGGCCGAGGTGACCCGTGAGTTTTACCGGTGTGAGAAGTGCGGACACGAGCAGCGCACGATCGATCAGCGCGACTCGGCCGAAAAGGCCGCCACCGAACAGATCCGGGCCGCCAACGACCTGCTGGCCCCGCGGGCCATCCGGCAGTTGCGGGAGTCGCTGGGCCTCACGGTGCCCCAGTTTGCCGAACTGATCTACGGCACGCCAAAGGGCATTCTGGAAGGGTGGGAGAAGGGGCGGTATCTGCAGAACCGTGAGGCCGATGCGCTCATTCGGAGCCTGGCCGACCGCGAGACGCTGGAACGTCGGGCGGCCAAGGCCGGGGTGACGCTGCCGGCCGGTCCTCAGACCGAAGCGCCGGCCAGCCAGCCGGCTGATCCCCAGGCCACCGCCGCAGAACCGACGCCGAGTTCCCAGGACTCTTGACTGCACGGGGAGGTGAAGGAGTAGGGTAGCGCATGACTGAACTCCTTCTTCTCCGTGTCGTGCATGTGTTGTCGGGCACCTTCTGGCTGGGTGCTGCTTTGGTGAATGTCTTTTTTCTGATGCCCGCGGCGATGAGTGTCGGTCCGGCCGGTGGCACGCTGATGCTGGCGCTGCGGGATCGTGGGCTCATGCATTGGCTGCTGGCGACATCGGTACTCACGCTGCTGTCGGGCATGCGGCTGTTCTGGATCATTGCCGGTGGTGACCCGGCCATGTTCATGGCCTCGCCGATGGGTCGTGTGTTCGGGCTGTCCGGCATCGCCGCGATCCTCGCGTTTGCCCTGGCCATGCTGGTCTCCCGCCCCTCGGCGGTGAAGATCGCGACGTTGTCGAGTGCCATGGGCAGCGCCTCCGAAGCCGAACGCGACGTGCTGCAGCGGGACATCGAGCGGTGCCGGCAGCGGGCGCGCATCGGGTCGACGCTGAACATCGTGCTGCTGATGGGGAGTGCGATGGGCATGGCCGTGGCGCGCTATCTCTGAGCCCGCGGGATAAGTTGGGCCATCCTCCAGGAGAATCCCGCATGATCCCGTGTTCTGCTTCCCGTGTGCCGTTGTCGTATCTCGCCGTGCTGACGGCGATGGTCCTGTCACCAGCAGTGGTGCAGGCGCAGTTGCGTGGTGTGATGCCGCGTGATGCGCTGGTGCACGAAACGGCCAGTGATGTGCAGATCGCGCCTGATGGGCGGCAACTGGTGTACGTGCGACAGAATGTGGATTCGTTGCGCGACAAGCGGCTGCGCACTCTGTGGACCGTGAACGCCGACGGGTCGGCGCATCGCCAGCTCTTGCCGGGCAGCAATGAAACGGCGCCACGCTGGTCGCCCGATGGCACGCAGCTCGTGTTCCGTTCCGATCGTGAAGGCGGCGCGCAGTTGTGGACCATGCAGGTGGCGAGCGGCGCGCTCAAGCGACTGACGTCGGTGGCACGCGGACCATTGGGTGCCGCGTGGTCGCCTGATGGCAAACAGATCGCGTTCACCTCGCTGGTGCCGGAACCGGCGTTGTCGATCGCCCAGCAGATCGCGCCACCCGCGGGGGCGACATGGGCGCCGCCGGCGCGGGCGTTCGACAAGCTCATTTACCGGTTCGATGGCGCCGGTGAGCTCGAGCGTGGGTGGTCGCAGTTGTTCGTGGTGGATGTGGCGAGTGGCACCACACGCCAACTCACCAAGGGCGCGTACCATGTGGGCGGGGGCAATGGGCGTGGCAGTGGGGTGCCGTCGTGGAGTCCCGATGGCAAGACCATTCTGATCAGCGCCAATCGTCGTCCCGACTATGAAATCGAAAGCACCGACACCGAAGTGATGGCGGTGGATGTCGTCTCCGGCGATGTGCGTGCGCTGACCACGCGTTTTGGTCCGGACAATCGCCCGATGATGTCGCCCGATGGACAGTGGATTGCGTTCACGGGGTACGACGACCGCCGATTGGGCTACCAGAATCACGAATTGTACGTGATGCGTGCCGACGGATCGGCGCGACGGTCACTGACCGCATCGTATGACCGCTCCGTGGGCAGCCCGGTGTGGGCGCCGGATTCGCGCGGTCTGTATGTGGAGCTCAACAACGAAGGGGAGACGCAGGTGGGGTACGTGCCGCTGGCCGGTGGTGTGCCGCGCACGATTGCTCGGCATCTGGGCAACGGGCAGACCGCGTACGAAGGCAGCGGCTACAGTGTATCGCGCGCCGGACGGGTGGCGTTTGTGACATCGCGTGGCAACCATCCCGGCGGTGTGGCAACTGCTGCCATAGGTGACAGTAGCCCCAAGGTGCTGGCCGGTATGAATGCCGTGCTGCTGGCAAATGCCAGGATGGGCGAGGTGGAGATGTTCTGGACGCCGTCGTCGCACGACGGTTGGCGGGTGCAGTCGTGGCTGATCAAGCCGCCCGGTTTTGATGCCAGCAAGAAGTATCCGATTCTGCTGGAGATTCACGGCGGCCCGTTTCTGGGCTACGGCGATCGGTTCGACCTGGAAAAGCAGGCGCTGGCCGGTGCCGGATATCTCGTGTTGTATGTGAATCCGCGTGGCAGCACGAGCTATGGTGAGAAGTTTGCCAACGGCATTCATCACGACTATCCCAACTTCGACCGACTCGATCTCGAGAGTGCGGTGGATGCCGTGATCGCCAAGGGGATCGTGGACACCACGCGGCTGTATGTGGCCGGTGGCAGTGGGGGTGGCGTGCTGACGGCGTGGATCACGTCGTACACGCACCGCTACCGCGCGGCGGTGGTGGAATATCCGGTGATCAACTGGACGTCATGGCTGTGGACAGCGGACACGCCGCGAGGCACGACGACGTGGTTCCCCGGTGCGCCGTGGGATCATGAGGCCCAGTATGCGAAACGGTCCCCGCTGTCGCGGGTGCAGTTCGTGAAGACGCCGACGATGGTGCTCACGGGCGAGTTGGACTATCGCACGCCGATGAGCGAGTCGGAGCAGTGGTACAGCGCACTACGCTTTCGTGGGGTGGAAGCGGTGCTGGTGAAGGTGCCGGGTGAGCCGCATGGCATTCGGGAATCGCCCAGTCATTGGCTGCAGAAGATGGCGTATGTGCAGGGGTGGTTGGATGGGCATGGGGGGCGGCAGCCGTAGTGAAGTGACAACTCCTTCTTTTACTCGCCAGTCATGAACCGACCTTTCGTATTGGCTGCGGCCATCGTCGCATGGTGTGCCGTGCTGGCCGCCACGCGCGTGCCACCGCAAGACGACGCATTCACCGTCGCCAGCTACAACATCCGCCATGGTCGCGGCATGGATGGTGTGGTCGACCTGCACCGCACCGGCGAAGCCATCGCTCGCCTGGGCGCCGATGTGGTGGCGCTGCAGGAAGTCGATCGGAACGTGGAACGTTCGGGGCGTGTGGATGAACCCCGCGTACTGGGCGAACAGTTGAGCATGTCGCACGCCTTCGGTGCTTTCATGCCATACCAGGGTGGTGAGTATGGCATGGCCATCGTGTCACGACTCCCGATCCGGCGCAGTCAGGCGCTCCGGCTGCCTGATGGCAACGAACCGCGAGTAGCGCTGCTGGCCGAACTGGAGCTGCCGAGCGGGGCGCGGGTACTGGTCGTGAACGTGCACTTCGACTGGGTCGGTAACGACACGCTGCGGTATGCGCAGGTGAAGGCGCTGGGGGCCGTGTTGGACACGGTGCGTCTGCCGGTCATCTTGCTGGGTGACTTCAACGATCAACCGGCCTCACGTACGCTGCAGCATTGGCAACCGCGTTTTCGCGTCGCCGCCAAACCGGAGTCCGACCGTTTCACCTTCTCCTCTACCGAACCCAAGCAGGAAATCGACCACATCCTGCTGGCACCGGCACGCGCCTGGGGTGAGGCTACGGTGCGGGTGATCACGGACCCGATCACCTCGGATCATCGACCCATCGTGGCGCAGCTACGCCTTCTCAAACCTTGAAGGAGGTCTGAAGATGCACACCATGCAGAATCGACCGTTGGTGCTGGGCCTGTTGCTCGCACAGGCCCTGTTGATCTCGTGCACGGCGCCAACCACCGGAACACCACGTGATGACGGCGTGAAGCCGCTGCAGGTGACGAGCAGTTCGTCGGCACTGCGTTTTGATGCGGCCACCATCGATAGTGCGTCGATAGCGGGTGATGTGCTGTCACTCCACGTCACACACGGTGGCGGCTGCACCACGCACACGTTCGGCTTGCACACGTCGGGGATATTCCTGGAATCGTATCCTGTACAGGTGCCGGCGCAGTTGTCTCACGATGCGGCCGATGATCGGTGTCGTGCGCTGGTTCGGCCGGTGCTGCGCTTCGATCTGTCCGCACTGCGGACACTCTATCAGAAGGCGTACGGCGCACGTGGCGAGCTGGTACTCAATGTGCAGGCGCCGGGAGGTGGTGGCGCGTCCACGTCGGTGCGCTACGTGATTCAGTAGTACGAACCACCACGATCACTCATCACCGCAACATGGCCCACCAGAACACACCACAACCACCCGCATCCAACACGCCGGCCAGCTTCGACTGGAACGGCCGCTCCGGCGAGGTCTGGCGCGACAACCAGTCGCGTCTCGATCGCATGCTCGCGCCGTATGGCGCGGCGGCCGTCGCAGCAGCATCACCCGCACCGGGTGAGCGTGTGCTCGATGTGGGGTGCGGCTCTGGTGCCACGTCGCTGGAGCTGGCGGCGCGTGTGGGAGCCTCGGGATCGGTGCTCGGCCTCGATATCTCCGAACCACTGCTCTCACGCGCACGCGAACGGGTGCCGCCTGGAGTGCCGGTGTCGTTTGCGCTGGGTGATGCCGCAAAACATGCGCTGCCCGAGGGCACCTTCGATCTGCTGTTCTCGCGCTTCGGTGTGATGTTTTTCGACGATCCGATCGCGGCGTTCACGCACCTGCGTCGTGCTCTCGCGCCGAGCGGGCGCCTGACGTTCGTGTGCTGGCGCCCGTTCGATCAGAACGATTGGGTGCGTCTGCCCATGCAGGCCGTGGCGGATATCCTGCCACCGCTGCCGTTGCCGGGCCCCCATGCGCCGGGGCCATTTGCCTTTGGCGACACGGAGCGGGTGCGGCACATTCTGACGTCGGCCGGATTCACCGATATCGACATCACGGCGTTCGACAGTCCGCAGGTGTACGGCGAAGCGGACACGCGTGAAGATGCCGTAGCGGCGGCGCTCGAACTGGCGCTGCAGGTGGGGCCGCTCAGTCGGGCGATGGCCGAACAGCCACCGGAACTGCGGGAACGTGCGGCCGCGGCGGTGCGCGCGGCATTCGAAGCACGCGCCACCGACCATGTGGTCACGATGGATGGTGCGGCGTGGATCGTGACGGCGCGCAACGCGGTGCTTCGCTAGCGGCGCGCCATCACCGCGTTTTCAATACACGTGTCAGAACTCTTCGTGCGTCAGCGGGTCGAGGCCGAGGATGCGACCGTTGGTCCGTTCGAGTGTGGCAATGTTTGCCATGTCGTCCGCTGACAACTCGAAGTCGAATACCGCCAGATTCTGCGACTGACGCTCGCCGTTGGCGGCCTTGGGCAGCGGCACGGCACCGAGCTGCACATGCCAGCGTAACACCACCTGCGCCACACTGCGACCGACCCGAGTGGCAATACCGGTGAGCACCGGCTCGGCGAGCAGGTCCTGTCCTCGACCGATCGGACTCCACGATTCCGTGATGATGCGGTGAGTGTCGTGGTACACGCGCTGCGCCATCTGCGGGAAATACGGGTGCAACTCCACCTGATTCACCGATGGTGTCACGCCGGAATCGGCAATGATGCGATCGAGATGTTCGGGCAGAAAGTTGCTCACGCCAATGGAACGCACGAGGCCGCGCTTGCGCGCTTCGACCATCGCCTGCCAGGCCTCGATGTACACACCCTGATTCGGGTTCGGCCAGTGAATGAGATACAGGTCGAAGTACTCGAGGTTCGCGCGATACAACGATTCTTCGATGGTACGCAGCGCGCTGTCATACCGGTGATGGCGCCCGGGCAGCTTGGATGTGATGCGTAACTCGGATCGCGGCACGCCGGCGCGGCGCACGGCTTCACCGACCGCGCCTTCGTTTTCGTAGTTGAACGCCGAGTCGATGAGGCGATAGCCGCGGTGCATGGCGTCCACCATCGCGGCAACACCGGCCGATCCGTTCAGCTTGTAGGTGCCAAGCCCAACGTGCGGCAGGGTGGTGCCATCATTGGCGCGAACATCAGGAATGATGGCCACGGTCAGAGCGTGCCGAGTGCCACGTCCATCTGCACGACCTTGGCGCCGGAACCACCGGCTTGCACGCCGGCGCGTTCGGCAACACCCGACACATTGGTGCCCACCGCCGAGAGGCGAACACACCCGTTGAACTGGATACCAAAGCCCACGCTGAACCGTCCATCCGCTCCGGCGCGTGCCTGGGAGCGCTGCTTCAACACGCCGGTGTTACATGCTCCTTCGTACAGTTCGCCGGTGACCACGGCGTAGGCCGCCGCCGAGCTGGTCGCGGCGGTGACCGTGCCTTCCACGCGAAACTCGTATCCGGGATCGAACGTGGTGTTGCCGCACCCGGTGATGCCCGCTCCTGCGGTCACACCCAGGATGATCCCATAGACGGTGCGCCAGCGGCGCCCGTCGAGGCCTGTCTGTCCTGCTGCCATCGTTCCTCCGGTTGGTCGACTGCGATCCTTTCAATCCTAGTCGGCGGGTGGGAACGATGGCATCGTCGGCGCAGGCGGGACCTGTCACGCGACACACCGCGTGCCGCGTCTTCTGCTCAGCGCCCGGCGCTTCGTGTGATCGAACCCACCGGCACGCCGTATACGACGAGTCCGTTCTGTCCCACCGCCATGGCCCGATTGCCCACATACGAGGCGTCGTTCACGAGCTCCGGCGTGGTGCCCACCGACACCCACTGGTTGTTCTGCAGCGTGTAGATGCCGCGCGTGCCAGTAAATGCGTAATACTCGCCTCCCGCGCGTCCCGTCATCGCCTGGATGACATACCCGAGCTGCGGCAGCGGCTGCCACCGTGTGCCGTTCCAGCGCAGAATACCGGACTCTCCATAGAGCAGCGCCTCTGTGGGCGACAACACTACGATGCGATCATATCGGCCGGTGGTGGCGGCTGTATCGACTGTGAAAGTCGAGCCATTCCAGCGCAGTACGCGGTTGGCGTTGGTGGAATTGGTGACGGCCATGACATTGTCTGCGGCGGTGCCGTGCAGGTCATTGAACGACCAGCCCGTGGCGATGGCCGGCACGTTCGCGTTCACCCAGGTGCCACCCACCATGCGCATGAGTCCCTGTCGTCCCGCGGAAGACGACGCAGCGCCGGCACCCCACAGACCGTCGCTCGATGCACCCCAGGTCCGTATGAGGTCGGCGGGCAGGGTGGTCCATTGCAGGGTGCCGCTGCTGTATCGCGCCGCCACGCTGGCCAGCGTGAAGTAAGCACCGCCGGCGGCATCGGCATTCACGGTGCCATTGGCAAAACCGATGGTCGAGGTACGACCGAGGAACAGGGGTGTCCATCGCTGACCATCGTAACGCAGTGCCGACTCGGCGCCGCGTGCGACGGTCCACGCCGCGCCGGTGGGCGAGAGCGACAGCACGGCATTGTTGGTGAGATACGCTGTGGCGGAGATTGTCGAACTGGTGATACGCCACAGCGCGCCGCCGGCGGTGCCGCTGTAGGTACGCACGGTGCGATCTTGCGCGCTGCGGCAGGCCTGCAGCCCGCCGGCGTTGCGTGATCCGTCCGGCATCGTGATGGCGGTGAGTGAGCCGCTGTAGCGGAGGATCTCTCCGAGACCTCCGCTCACCAGCACATCGCCGTTTGCGCACAGCACCGGCGTGGCGCTGTTGTTGGTGGTTTGTGTGGACGAGGTCGCGACGCGCTGCCACGCACCGCCGGCATTGCGCGCGACGTACCAGTTGAACCCGTTGTTTTCCGATCCCCCGACCAGCAGCTCATCCGTCGGAAGCATGATCAGTGCAACGGCGGCCGATGTACCACCGGCGAGTGAAGAGCGGGGCAGTGCCGACCAGGCGTTGGTGTTGAACTGGAGGACGTCTGCATTGGGCCACGATCCGCCAGGGGTCCAGAGCATGTAGAAGCGACGGCCGGTGGGCGCGATCACGAGATCGCGCGACGTGGAGGGAGCGCCGGGCATGCCGGCATCACTCAGCACGTCCCAGGTGGTGTCGCGTCGCTCGAGGATGAGGCCACCGTCACCACTCGCAAAGCCGGCCCCGTCGGCGCGCATGGTGATGAAACGCAGATGCCGTGTCGTGTTGGTGATTTCGCGCGCCCAACCACTGGCGGTGCGCCGCAGAATGCGGCCGCTGTCGCCTACCACCCAGGTTCCCGCGCTGGTGGAGGCAACGTCGCGCAACGTGGGCCCATCGGGCACGTCGACGGCGCGCCATACACCGGCCGCCGACTCCTCCCACGCGCGTCCGCGTCCCGCTGCGGTGCCTCCCACGCCAAGCACGGTGTTGTTGCCGACAACCGATTGCAGGCTGGTGAGTTGGTTGACGATGTCGCCTTCGCCAATGCGGGCGTCATACGTGGAAGTCCATCGAGTCGCAAACGCGGGGGCGCGCACGGTGATGGGTGTGGATGCTGACACCGTAGGAGTGCCGACGCTGCTCACGGCAATGGTGGTGCTGCCGGCGGCGATGGCAGTGACCCGTCCGGTGGCACTGACGGTGGCGACAGCCGGAGCGGCGCTCACATAGGTGAGGCGGGTGTCGGCACCGCTGTCGGCGTTCACGGTGACCACCAGTTGTGCCGCGTCGCCCACTTCGAGTGCAGCCACCTGCGCCACGGTGATACTGCGGACCGCAGGCGCGCGTACGACCAGTGTGGCCGTACCGCGCACCGTGGTGTCGGCGGTGGCGATGGCGGTGATGGTGGTCGTGCCGGAAGCGATCGTGGTCACACGGCCATCTATGGCAACTGTTACCACTGTGTTATTGCCAGAGCGCCACGTGACCGTGCGTGCCAAGCCGCTGTCGGCCGTGACGGTGGCCGCCAGCGTGCGCGACTGGCCCACCAGCAGCGTGTCGGCGGTGGGAGCGACGGTCACACTGCGCACGCGCGGTACGGCGCTCACGGTGATGGTGCTGGTGTCGAGCAGAGCGGCAGCGGTGCGATCGGTGGCGCGGCTGGTGGCGATCATGAGCGCGGTGCCGGGTGACACGGCGGTCACGGTGCCTGTGCTGTCGATGGTGGCCACGGCCGCGGTGTTGCTGCGCCAGCTCACCCGCGTGTCGATACCGGCATCACCTGCCACGGTGGCCGAGAGCGTCCGTGTCTGACCCACCTGCAACGACACGATGGACGGTTGCACATCGATGCTGCGGGCTACGGGTCGCACGGTCACTGTCAGTCGAGCTTCTGCGCGCAGGCTGCCGTTGGTTGCTTCGGCCACCACGATCGCCGTGCCGGGCGTTACTGCGGTGATGGTTGCCGTGGCGCCGGAGCCGCTGACGGTGGCCACGGCCGGTGTTTCACTACGCCAGCTCGTAGTGGCGGATGTCGGTGAAACCGTTGCCGATACCGTGGCGCTGGCGCCGGCTCCGGCCAGTTCGGTGGCAGACGTGGACAGCGTGATGGTCGGGGCAACCGGGGTTGGCGGGGGAGTGACACCGCCGCCACCACCACCATCATCTCCACCACCTCCGCCGCAGGCAGAGAGGATGACGGCGCCGAGAAGGGCAGCGACCACCGAAGGCAACCGCAGGAGTGCAGGCACGACAGGCTCCGTGAGAGAGGAAGACATCTGCTCACGCGCAATCGTGGCCGGGAATTGCTCACGGGCTGAGGTGGTCGGATTTGGGGAGTGCGGCGATGGTGGTGCGTGGCATAACGGCGGCGACCGAGTAAACTGCGCGAAGTGCATCGCGCAGAACCCACCTCACTCCCTGGCACTGTGGAAGGTTCGGCCACGAATTCGATGATCACGCGGTGGGCCCGTCAGTTCCTCCGCGACGAGCCTCCGCGTGCGACGTCGCTGGTGGTGACGGTGTTCGGCGATGCCATCGCGCCGCACGGCGGCTCGGCGTGGCTGCGCACGCTCATCGACTTGATGGACACGTTCGGCATCAACGAGCGGGCGGTGCGTACCAGTGTGTATCGCCTGGCAGAGGACGCGTGGCTGGAGGCGCAGCGGCAGGGTCGGCAGAGTCGCTACGCACTGACGGAATCCGGCGTGCGCCGCTTCATGTTGGCGTCGCGGCGCATCTATCACCCGGGCCTTCCCACCTGGGATGGGCAATGGATTCTGGTGCTGATTCCGCGCGGGGCGGAGGTGATGGCGTCGCGCACGGACCTCCGGCGTGAGCTGGCCTGGGAGGGATTTGCGACCGTCACGCCGGGATTGTTGGCCCATCCTCAGGGCGACACTACCCGGTTGCGTGAGCTGCTCGACGAACTGGGGGTGCGCGACGACGCCTTCGTGGTGCGGGCACAGGATCTGCCCGGCGTGGCGGCACGGGAGCTGTCGCAGTTGGCGAGCTATTGGCCGCTCGAGTCTGTGGCGACGCAGTACCGCGATTTTCTGGCACGCTTCGAGCCAATCGCGGAGGTGGCTGGGAAGGCCGATGCCTGTTCGCCGCGGCAGGCGTTTCTCATCCGGACACTGTTGGTGCACGCCTATCGCCGAGTGGTGTTGCACGATCCGCGTCTCCCGGCGGCGATGCTCCCCGCGGACTGGCCTGGCCGGACGGCGTACGCCCTGAGCCGGCGTCTCTATCTGGCGGTGACGCCAGGTGCTGAAGCCTATCTGATAGATGCGCTGGGCGAGGATGGCGGGTTGGTGAATGCGGAGTTCCGGGATCGTTTTACGCAAACGTGGTGATCTGAACAAATGATCTTTTTGTGATTCTATAGTGGTTTGTAAGTGTCGCGATGATCGTGAGGGAAACCGGATTGTCTGGTGCGCGGAACGGGGTTTGGGGTGTTGGTCGAGCTTTGGGTGGGCCGCCTGCGGCGGCGATACCTGCAGGATCAACGGCCGGATAGGCGAGCCGTGAGTTCGACAGGCGTTCGTGTGGGATCGGCCAAATGAGATTTTTTGAGTGAACTGCGGTTGGGTTGTGTGGTGGCCACGGGGAAGCGCGTCGTCGGCACCAGCCTCAACCCCAAAAGAAATGGCTGCTGAACCCGCGGAGGCGTTCGTCGCCGGATCGGCTCGCTAATCCGGCTGTTGATCCTGCAGGTATCGCCGCCGCAGGCGGCCCCTCCAGCCGGCCGCCCACTCCCAATCCAGTGCCAAGCACCCAACAGGCAACCTCGCCCCGCAGAAATCTCAATGTGATACGAAAAGTTGACGTCACAGCAAAAATGTGTATCATTAAGGACGGTTCGTATCCTGCCCGTCGTCCGCACGCGGTCGACGTTCCCACCACGCCCAGCTCCCGGTCGCATGTACGCACAGATGGTGAACACCGGCGTCTCACGCGTTGAATCGCGTGAGGAGATGTCTCCCGAGGCGCGACGCTTTCAGGAGCGCGTGGACGCGGATATCCGCATCGAGCCGCGTGAGTGGATGCCCGAGGCCTATCGCAAGACGCTGATCCGTCAGATCTCACAGCACGCGCATTCCGAGATTGTTGGTATGCTGCCCGAGGGCAACTGGATCACGCGCGCGCCGAATCTGGAGCGCAAGGCGATCCTGCTGGCCAAGGTGCAGGACGAAGCTGGACACGGTCTCTATCTCTACAGCGCTGCCGAAACACTGGGTGTGTCGCGTGAAGAGCTCACCCGCCAGCTCGTGACGGGCGAGGCGAAGTATTCGAGCATCTTCAACTATCCCACGCTCACGTGGGCGGATATCGGCGTGATCGGCTGGCTGGTGGACGGCGCCGCGATCATGAACCAGATCCCGCTGCAGCGTTGCTCGTACGGCCCGTATGCCCGCGCGATGATCCGCGTCTGCAAGGAAGAGAGCTTCCATCAGCGGCAGGGTTACGCCAGCCTGATGGTGTTGGCCAAGGGTTCGGCAGAGCAGAAGGAGATGTTGCAGGACGCGCTCAACCGCTGGTGGTGGCCGTCGCTGATGATGTTCGGCCCGCCGGACGCGGAGTCGGTGCACAGCGCACAGTCGGCGCGTTGGAAGATCAAGCTGTTCTCCAATGACGAACTGCGTCAGCGCTTTGTCGACCAGACCGTGCCGCAGGCCGAATATCTCGGTATCACGCTCCCCGATCCGGACCTCCGCTGGAACGAAGAGCGCGGGCACTACGACTACGGCAAGATCGACTGGGCCGAGTTCCAGGCGGTCGTGGCCGGCAATGGTCCGTGCAACCGGCAGCGCATGCAGTCCGTGAACTCGGCCTTCTACGACGGCGCCTGGGTGCGTGAGGCCGCTGCGGCACATGCCACCAAGACCGCCGAGCGGGAAACCCAAAGGGCCGCGCAATCCCACGCCGAACAGAAGCGGGCGTCCTGATGAAAGAGTGGCCGTTGTTCGAGATCTTCATCCGCAGCTCACACGGGCTCGCGCATCGTCATGTGGGCAGCCTGCACGCCGCGGATGAAAACATGGCGTTGCAGGCCGCACGCGACGTGTACACGCGCCGCGGGGAAGGCACGAGCATGTGGGTGGTGCGTTCGTCGCACATCGTTGCCAGCGCTCCCGAAGACAAGGAGCTGAACTTCGACGCGGCGGACACCAAGCCGTATCGGCACCCGACGTTCTTCGACGTGCCGGAAGAAGTGGGGCACATGTGAGCGTGGTGGTCGAGAGTCTCCTGCGGTTGGGCGACAACGGCTTGATCCTGTCGCATCGACTGTCGGAAGTCGTGGGCAAGCAGCCCATCCTCGAAGAAGAGCTGGCGTCGGCCAACGTGGCCCTCGACCTGCTCGGGCAGTCACGGTTGTGGCTCGCTCTCGCCGGTGAGATCGAAGGCGAAGGGCGTGACGCCGACGCGTTGGCGTTCTTCCGCGACGTACGTGCGTTCCGCAATGCGTTGCTGGTGGAACAGCCCAACGGCGATTTTGCGTTTCAGGTGGCACGGCAGTTTTTCTTTGACGCTTGGCATCATCTGGTGCTGCGTGGCCTGACGCGTGTGACCGACCATCGGGTGCGCGACATCGCCACCAAGGCGTCCAAGGAAGTGGCGTACCATGTGCGCCGCAGTGGCGACTGGGTGGTGCGTCTGGGTGATGGCACCGACGAAAGCCATCAGCGCATGCAGACGGCCGTGAACGAACTGTGGCCGTACGTCGACGAGCTGTTCATGGACGACGAAACGGATGTCGCCGCGCACGCCGCCGGTGTGGGTGTGCTGCACGCTCCGCTCAAGGCCGCATGGGACACGCTCGTGCAGGACACGCTGGCCGCCGCCACGCTCACCGTGCCGCCCGCATCCAAGTGGCCGCAGCGTGGTGGCAAGCAGGGACGGCATGGTGAACATCTCGGGTATGTGCTCGCGGATCTGCAGTATCTGCAGCGCGCGTACCCCGGGCAGTCCTGGTAAGAGGAGCACACCGGACCATGGTGTCCTTGCCGCCGCGCGATGGAGGCACATCCACTGGCATCACGTCTGATGTCACATCGGATGCCACGTCGTCCGCACGCCCGTCGATCGAACAGGTGTGGGCGTGGTTGGGGGAAGTGCCCGATCCGGAGATCCCGGTGATCTCCCTCGTGGATCTTGGCATCGTGCGGGGCGTGGAATGGACAGGTGATGGGGATGAGGCCACGCTGGTGGTACGCATCACGCCCACCTATTCGGGATGCCCGGCCACGCAGGTGATCGCCGGTGACGTGAAGGACGCGATGGCGGCGCATGGCATACCCCGCGTGGTCATCGAGACGAGCCTGTCGCCGGCATGGACCACGGACTGGTTGTCGGACGTGGGCCGAGAGCGCCTGCGGGACTACGGCATTGCGCCGCCAGGCGCGCGAGAAGACGTGCTGGTGTCGCTCACGCGGCGCGGGGCACCTGTGGCAACGATTGCGTGCCCGCGCTGCGGGTCGTCGCGCACCCGGCTGGTGAGTGAGTTCGGTTCCACGCCGTGCAAGGCGCATCATGCCTGCCTCGAGTGTCTGGAACCGTTCGACTACTTCAAGCCGATCTGATTTTTTCTTTGTCGAGAGCCATAGGCGAGATGCGGGATTTTCATCGACTGCAGGTCCGTGATGTTCAGCACGACACCCGCGAATCCGTGGTGGTGTCGCTGGACGTGCCGGAAGAGATGCGCGAAGCGTTCCAGTTCCAGCCCGGTCAATACCTCACGTTCCGTCAGACGCTCGACGGCGAAGAGTGCCGACGCTCGTACTCGATCTGCTCGGCGTTGCAGGACGGCGCCCTGCGCGTGTCGGTGAAGCGCGTGCCGCAGGGGTTGTTCTCCACCTGGGCCAATCAGACACTCGAAGCCGGTGTCGAACTCGACGTGATGCGCCCCACGGGTCGCTTCACGGTGGCCATCGACCCCACGGCGTCGCATCACTATCTGGGGATCGCGAGCGGCAGCGGTATCACGCCGGTGCTGAGCATTCTCAAGTCGGTGCTGCTGGGTGAGCCGAACAGCCACTTCACGCTGATCTACGGCAATCGGGCGACCGGCTCGATCATGTTCCGCGAAGAGCTGCACGATCTCAAGGACCGCTTCCCCGAGCGATTCAGCATCGTGCACCTGCTCACGCGCGAGACACAGGATATCGATCTGTTCAACGGCCGTATCGACGGCGAAAAGCTCGAGCAGCTCTTCGGGAGCTGGGTCAACATCAAGCGCATCGACGGGGCGTTTGTGTGTGGCCCCGAGTCGATGACCGTGAGCACGGTGGCGGCGCTCAAGAACGCCGGACTCACGTCGGAGCAGATCAAGTTCGAACTGTTCACCACCGACGACAGCACGCCACGCCGCGCACGGTCCGCGGAAGCGATTGCCGCCAATGCTGCTGACGCCCATTGCGAGACCACCATCACGCTCGATGGCCGTCAGCAGACGTTCGATATGCCGCGTGCCGGCGAAACGGTGCTCGAGGCCGGCCGTCGCGCCGGCGCCGATCTGCCATATTCGTGCAAGGCCGGTGTGTGCTCAACGTGCCGCGCCAAGGTCATCGAAGGTGAAGTGGAGATGGACCGCTGCTATGGCCTCGAAGACTATGAGGTGGCACGCGGGTACATCCTCACCTGCCAGAGCTATCCGCTCACCGATCGTCTGGTGGTCGATTTCGATCAATAGCTGATGCTGGCCGTTGTGCACCTGCCCGGTACATCCGGGTAGGTGCCCCTCGCCGGCCGGGGCTCGCGTGGCATACATTGCCCGGATGTCCTCGCCCCTGATCGACGCGCGCGCGCTCAGTCGCCGCTATGGCGCCGTGTTGGCGCTCGATCGATTCACCGTGTCCATCGCGCCGGGTATCACGGGGCTCGTGGGCGCCAATGGCGCCGGCAAGAGTACGTTCATTCGCATTCTGCTGGGCCTGGTGACGCCGAGTGCGGGTGAGGTGAGTGTGTTGGGGCACGACGTGCGATCGGCGCGCGCGAACATCCGCGCGCTCGTGGGCTACATGCCCGAGCACGATTGCCTGCCGCCTGACATGAGTGCGGCGGAGTTCACCACCTTCATGGGGCGTCTGAGCGGTCTGCCGGCCCATGCCGCGCGCGAGCGCAGCGCCGAGGTGCTGCGGCATGTGGGGTTGTTCGAGGAACGCTACCGCCCCATCGGCAGCTACTCCACCGGCATGGCGCAGCGCGTGAAGCTCGCGCAGGCGCTGGTGCACGATCCGCGTGTGCTCATTCTGGACGAACCCACCAATGGTCTCGATCCCGCCGGGCGCGAGGAGATGCTGGCGTTGATCCGCCGCACGGGCCGGGAGTTCGGCATATCGGTGTTGCTGTCGTCACACCTGCTGGGTGAACTCGAACGCATTTGCGATGGCATCGTGCAAATGGATGGCGGGCGTCTTGTGCGTGCCGAATCGATCGACGAACTGACCGGTGAAACGGGCGACCTGCTGGTGGATGTGGATGGTGATCTCGCGCGGTTTGCGGCAGCGCTGCGGACGCGCGTGCATACCGCGGCCGATGTGGTCGTGCAGCGGCATCAGGTGCAGGTTCGCCCGTTGGCCGGTGCCTCGTTCGATCACATTGCCGATGCCGTGCGTGACGCGGCGGTGGAGTCGGACGTAGGATTGCTGCGGATGGAGCGCGCCCGCGCACGACTCGACGACTTGTTTCGTGATGCCACGGACCAGCCGAGCGTCGCGTCGTGAGTACCTCCACCATTCACGACCTCGGCTATCGTCGGTACGACGGCACGCGTGAAGGATGGACAGGGGCCTGGTCGGCGCTGTTCTGGCAGGGATTCCGCGGCATGTTCGGCATTGGACGCTCGTTGCGGGCGAAAGGCATTCCGGTGTTTGTGATCGTGATGGCGTTGCTGCCCTGTCTGGCCACGGTGGCGGCTGCGGCGGTGTCGAATGGACAGGCCGCGATTCCGTACGGACTGCTGATCGGCTCGCAGTTGCTGCTGTTTGTGCTGTTCACGGCGGCGCAGGTACCGGAAGTGTTGTGCCGTGATCGACAGCATGGGGTGTTGCCGTTGTTGCTCACCCGGGCTCTCTCGCCACGTCAGTATGCGCTGGCGCGACTGGCGGCGGTGTGGATGGCCGTGTGGATCGTGGCAACCGCGCCATTGCTGGTGTTGTATGTGGGAGAGCTTTCGATTGCGGCCGATCCGGCGGCACGATTTGCCGAAATTGGCGGGCGTCTGTGGCCCGTGTTGCTCTGCGGCACCATGAGCGCGTGGGTGATCGGCTCGTTGGCAGCGATGATGGCGAGCCTCACGGCACGACGTGGATATGCGTCGATGCTGGTGGTGGGGTTCTTCCTCGCGGTGGCGGCTGTGGCGATGGGCGCTGAAGATCTTGCGGCGCTGCCGGATGTCGTGCGCGAATTCCTCGATCCGCTGCGCGCACTGCGTACGATGGCCATGCTGTTGTTTGGTGAAACGACGCGGGCCATGGAGCTCAATCCGCCGCCATCGGTGCCCGTGTTTGTGCTGGTGTTCATCGTGGTCGGTGCGTTGGCGTCGCTGGTGGCCATGCGTCGTCTCGAACGGGTGGATGCATGAGCGCCGCGAGCATCGCGCCACTGGTGTTCGAGGGTGTTTCACATTGGTACGGCGATGTAGTGGCCGTGAACGATGTGTCCGCCGTGGTGGAGCCGGGTATCACGGGACTGTTGGGCCCCAATGGTGCCGGCAAGAGCACACTGCTGCAGCTCGCCGCCGGTGTGCAGGCACCATCGTCGGGCCGGGTGAAGGTGTTTGGTGAGTCGCCGATGGGGCGCCCGTCGGTGTTTGCGCGCCTTGGCATTGTGCCGGAGCGCGAGGCACTCCCGCCGACGTTGAGTGCGCGGGCCTTCGTGGAGGCACGTGCCACGTTGTTGGGTATGCATGACGTGCGCGCTGCGGCTGCAACTGCACTGGCCACCGTGGAGCTCGATGAGGTGGCGGATCGGGCGGTGGAAGGGTTCAGCAAGGGCATGCGACAGCGGGTGAAGCTGGCGGCGGCCATGGTCCATGAACCCGATGTGTTGTTGCTCGACGAGCCATTCAATGGGCTCGATCCACGGCAGCGTGCTCACATGATGCAGTTGCTGGAGCACCGTGCGGCGGCTGGTACGACGATCCTGCTGTCCAGTCACATTCTCGAAGAGATCGAGGGGGTGGCGTCTCGCATGCTGGTGATGGTGGCCGGGCGATTGGCGGCGAGTGGAGATCACCGCACGTTGCGTCGTCTCATGACGGATCGGCCGCATACGGTGCGGATACGGGCCAGTGATCCCCGGATGCTCGCGTCGGTGCTGGTGACGTTGCCGGACGTGATCGGTGTGGAGATTCATGGTACGCAGGTTCTGGTGCGGACGGCGGATCATGCGGTGTTGGCACGACAGCTCGTGCGTGCCGCCCAGGTGTGCAATGTGACGTTGCATGCGGTGCAGCCGGCCGACGAGTCGCTCGAGCACGTCTTCGCCTATCTGGTGAACCGATGAACAACACGGCGCGTCGCGTATCGCTGGGGGCTCCGTCGTGGCTTGGCACGATGGGTGTGCTGTCTCGCCTGGCATGGGCGCGTACGATGTCGCCGGGTGTGATCATGGCGCTGGCGGCGGTGCTGGCGCTGCCGGTGATTTTTGCGCTCGCCTTGAGATCCACGGTGGGCGATATCGGGGTGGAAGACGCGACGCGCTTTTTGTTGCAGCGCTACGGGTCGCTGGTGAGTGGCTTTGCCACACCGATCATCGCCTTGTTGCTGGGCACGAGTGCCTTCAGCGCAGAATCCGAAGACGGCACGCTGCTCTATCTCGTGACGAGCACGACCCCACGCTGGTGGATTGTGACGGCGCGGGTGTTGTTCGCGAGTGTGGTCACGGCGTTGCTGTCGAGTGTGGCGGTCCTGGCCACTGGCTGGATCGTACTTGGCGCCGCCGATTCCGGTGGTGTGGTGCCGGCGTTCACGGCCGCGATATGTGTGGGCAGCACGGTGTACGCGGCGCTCTTCACACTGCTCGCGCTGCGCACGCGGCGTGCCCTGATGGTGGGCCTGCTGTACGTGATCGTCTGGGAAGGTGTGTTGTCCTCCACCTTTCAGGCGCTGCGCTATCTGTCGGTGCGGCAATGGATCGTGACGGTGGCGGGCTCGCTCACCGATGCCACGGTCGCCCCCGCCGATGGTGGTGTTCCCATCGGCTTCGTATTGCCCGCCGCGCTCACCGTGCTGGTGGCCACCGTGGTGGTTGGTGCGCGGCTGCTGGATCACCCGCGGTTGTCGCGTGTTGGAGGGTGATCGGCGGCGCTAACTGGGTACAGCGGGGGGAACACAGACAGCGCAGAAACGGAACAGAAAACACCGATACAACATCAAAGAAACACGGTACTACCGATCCGATCCTTTCTCAGTTGGTGTTTCTTTTTTCGTTTTGTTGTTGCAGTCTCTGTGCTGTCTGCTCCGCTTCTGCGCCGTCTGTGTTCCCCCCGCTGTACCAAAGCGACGATCACCGGAACGACGCGACGCGATCGACGGTGTGGCGATGAGACACGAAGCCATCTTCCGCGCCTCGGCCGAGTGCGATGAGCGCGGTGATGGTCGCATGCGCGGGCACACCAAGCTGCGCTTTCACGGCCTCGGGGTCGAAACCGAGCATGGGTGAGGTGTCGAGTCCTTCGCTGCGGGCGATGAGCAGCAGGTAGCCGAGGGCGATGTTGGCCTGGGCATTGGCCCACTGCCCGCGGGCTTCGAGTGTCATGCGGCCAAACCGGGTGCGCAGCCCTTCGATGGTGGCGTCGCGCTTTTCTGGCGGCAGGCCGGGATGCACGACCTCATGGAGTGAGGCCAAGGTGTCTTCCATGTCGGCGTACATGGCGATGACCACCGGAGCGGACGCCACCTGTTTCTGATTGAAGGCCGCAGCGCTCAGTTGGTTTTTCTGCTGCTGCTCGCGCACCACGACAAATCGCCACGGCTGCAGGTTGTGCGCCGACGGCGCCCGTCCAGTCAGTTCGAGCAGGCGGCGGACTTCGTCGTCGGTCACGGGGACATCGCGATATGCCCGGACCGAACGGCGAGAAACAGCGGCTTCGGCGGCAGAGAGGGCGGCCGGCGTCCGTGTGTCGACGAATGTGGTGGTGAGGTCTGCGGCGATCATCTCAGTGTTTTCCTGTTGGTGTGACGTTAGTCGTGAAAACAGATAAGTGAGCACAAGCAGACCGGCGATGCCGGTCCGTACAGGTTCAATCGATTGGGCAGTTCTGACGGATACGACGAAGGAGCACGGTGAGCTGCATGCGCTCCGATTCCGTCAGTCCGGCGAAGATCAGTTGTTCGGCCTCTGCGGCAGCGGGGGCCACCGTTTCCAGCAATTCGACCGCTTTGTCGGTGAGCGCCGTGTGCACAACTCGGCGATCATTCGTATCTCTCTGACGCGACACCAATCCGGCAGTATCGAGCCTGTCGAGCATTCTGGTGATATCCGGCCCCGGTGCAGCCAAATGTTTCCCGAGCTCGCTGCAGCCGCCGCCCCGCCCGACGCGCACCTGGATTACCTGCAGCAGCTCATACTGAGAGGCGGTAATGCCAAACGGCTCGAGCGCTCGCGCCATGGTGCGCTCCATCTGTGCCGTCGCGGCACGAAGCGCATGAACCGAAGCGGCAGCAGAGCTGCACGGTTCGGTCTCGGAGGCGGCTGGAAGCGGAAGTGTCTGAGTCATGGTTGTGAATCTATGTGGTGTAATATTTCCGTTGCAACAAATATTGTCAAGACAATACCCGTTCTCACGCACGGGCCGTCACACGCTGTGGGCCGGCACGATGGGAAAAATCCCGTCACGGCGCAGTTTCGCCAGCGGGAGGTGGTGGGTACATTGCCCACTCCGCACCGAGTGCAGAACATCGGTTGCGGACATCGGCGCCGTGGCCAAGTGGTAAGGCAGGAGACTGCAAATCTCCCACCGTCGGTTCGATTCCGACCGGCGCCTCTCCGAACCTGCAGGGTGGGTTCGAGGCTTGGAGTAAAGACAAAAGGCCGAGGCGATCTTCACGATCGCCCCGGCCTTTGTCGTTTGTGGATGGTCTACCAGTAGATGTTCAGGTCGTACAGCGACGCCCCGCCCCGGGGGTCGTTGATGCGGATGACGGCCGTGTAGTTGTTCCAGGCCGCTGGCTGCTGCACCACATCCACGCTGCCACGACCGACCTGGGTTTCGGTCCGCACGGTGACGCTACGCGACGGCAAGCCGTTGCCGCGCAGGTTGCTCGAGACCTCCCGCACCGGCTGGCCACTGCGGGCAATGGCCTCGACCCGACGACCCGAGATCCGGAGCTCGACGACATCGTCCACCTGGCCGCTCCAGCGCAGGAAGCCAGACTCGTTGTTTCCACGATTGTCGTAGCCCCCGTTTCGGTCACCGCCACGGTCATCGCGCCGACGATCGTCGTTTCGATCGTCCCGGCGGTCATCCCGTCGATCGTCGCGACGATCGTCCCGACGGTCCCATGGGTCGTTCCCGCGGTTGTCGTTGCGGTTGTCATAGCGGTCATCACCCTGCCAATAGACCGTCACCCGGTAGTTGTCGGCGCCACCCCGCGGGTCGCGCACCCGGATGGTCGTGGTGTAGCCGTTCCGGACCGAAGGCTGCTCCACGACATCGACGTCTCCGCGTCCATCATTGACGCGCAGATACACGTCGCCGCGGCCACGCGGGAGCGCCGTACTCACCCGGGCCCGATTGGCCATCCGGGCGTCGGTGCCGCTCACGCGGACGTCGTTGCCCCGCATGGTGAGGTACACCTCCCGATCGACGCGACCTGTCCAGGTGAACAGCGTACGATTGACGGTGGTCGCCTGCGCCGATCCAGCCACGGTGGTGGTGAGCAGTGCGGCGGTGAGTGAGCGATTGATCAGACGCAGCAGGGTCATGGTACGATCTCCGAAGTGGGTTGCCCCTCCAGTACGCATCGGTGATGCCAGAGCATGGCCCCTAGGTCGTAGACCGTGAGAGGTATGCACCACCCGGTCCTCGCCAACTGTGCAAGTCATTGTCAAATCAATGCTTCCCGACGCCTGTCGAAATCAGGGCCACGAACCTATCGTGGGATGAGGCGCTCTCTGAACGCCATAGGTAGCCGGGTGGCTGTCACCGATTTCGGACAGTGCCTGTGAACATCAGCGGACGGTGGCATGACGACACCTCTCATTTTGATTCTGGTGGCGGCGCTGGCCTTTTTGGCCACGCATGTCGCGTACGAGTGGTTGGCCAAGCGCCTGCTGATCGTGTCGGGTGCCGAGTATCTGGTACTGGGGGTGTTGCTCGGCCCGCAGGTGACCGGACTGCTCACCCCGTCTGCGATCGAGGCATTCCAGCCGATCGTGATTCTGGGCATTGGCTGGATGGGCATCACCAGTGCCATGCCGCTGCGTCTCCAGCGGCTCGTGCGGGTGCCTTCGATGCACTACCGATTGGCGGTGGTGGAGGCCCTGACCACACTCGGACTGGTGACACTGGGCGCGATGTCGGCGCTGCATGTGGCCTTCGAAGTGGACTACGCCACCGCGCTCGCGCCGGCGCTGTGTCTGGGCGCCATTGCCGTGGCTTCGACGCCGGCCGGCCTCGACGTCGCGTACGGTGGTCAGCGTCGACGGGCGCCGGTGCTGCAACAGATCGAAGTGGCCAACGGCATGGATGCGTTCGTGAGTGTGCTCGCCTTCGGCATCATGATCGCGGTGATGCATGTGTCGGCGCCGGTGACCATGCGCGCGTTGACCACCACCGAATGGGTGGTCATCACGTTGGGTATCGGCGTGGCAGGTGGCACACTGTTTCACCTGTTCCTGGGTGACGAACAAAGCCCCGATCGTCTGTTCATCTCGCTCGGCGGCGCCGTGATTCTGACCGCAGGAGCGGCCGCGTACCTCAACCTCTCGCCCTCGCTCGCGGCCTTTGTCATGGGCGTGATCCTCGTGAATTCGCTCCGGCAGCCGGGCGCCGTGGTCGATGTGCTGCGCAGCGGCGAGCGGCCTCTGTACTACGTGCTGTTGTTGCTTGCGGGGGCGTCATGGTCACCCACATCGAATGTGGTGTGGTGGTTGGTGATCATTCACTACGTGGTGTTGCGTACGATCGCGAAGCTCTGGGGCACCGGCATCGTCACCTGGATCAATCGGGCGACGTCGCAGGTGGGTCTCGACTGGGGGCGTGCCCTCATCGGGCAGGGACGGCTCACCATTGCATTGGCACTCGACTATTCGCGCCGCGGCTTGCCGTACGGCGACGTGATCTTCACCTGTGCGGCGGTGTCGGTGTTGTTCACGGAGTTTTTTGCGGCGCGGTTTGTACGCTCGGCGGCAGCCCCGTTGCTGGCGCCGCTCGAAACACTTTCTGCGACCACGGAAGCGGTGGTGGACACAGTCACGGAAACCGTCACGCAGGTCATTCCCGGATTTTTGCGTCCGCAGGGCGCCGCGGGTGATCACACCGGTACGAGTGCTCCGGGAAAGAGTGCCTCCGGAACGAAGGCACCAGCGCGCGATGATGCCGACACATCGCACCGCGGAGGTCACTGATGCGTCGTATCGTGATTCTGCTGATCCTCTACGCCGTGATGGGTGGGATCTTTGTGTTGGGTGGTGCGGACGCCGGAGCGCCGACCCTGATGTTGTTCGGCTTCCTGATTCTCGGAGCGTACAGCGTCGGTGAACTGGTCAAGCCGTTTGGCATCCCCAAGATCGTGGGGTATCTGCTGGCCGGTATTCTCTTCGGGCCGCCGGGATTGGGTTATGTATCGAAGCCGGTGCTGGCCGAACTCAATCCGGTCAGCAATCTCGCCATCGCATTGATTGCGTTCCTGGCGGGCGCCGAGCTGCAGATGGAAGAGATCAAGGCGCGCGGGGCCGCGATCCTGAAGATGGTATCCGTGGAGCTGGTGTTGTCGTTCGTGTCCGTCACGGCGGTGGTGCTGGTGTTGCGCGAGCAGTTGCCGTTCATGGCCACGGCGCCATTGCCGGAAGCGGCGGCGTTTTCGATGCTGTTTGCCGCCGTGGCGGTGGTGCACTCACCTGCCGTCACCATGGCGCTGCTCACGGAAACACGGGCCAGTGGGCCGGTGGCGCGCTACACGCTGGGTGTGGTGCTGGTGATGGACGTTGCGGTGGTGCTGATCTTCTCGCTGGTGCTGGCGGCGGCGCGTTCGATGGCACCACCGGCCGGTGACAGTGGCGGTGTGCAACTCGGCGCCGTGGTGTGGGAGATCGGCGGATCGGTCATCGTGGGCGCCGTGCTTGGTGTGGGCATCGCGGCGTATCTGCGATTCATCAGCCGGGAGCTGTTCATCTTCGGCTTGCTGGTGGCGCTGCTCGGTGCAGAAGTGGCGCGCATCCTGCACGTGGAAACGCTGCTGACGCTGCTCGTGGCAGGATTCGTGGCCGAGAATGCGGGAGGCGGTCGTGGTGCCGAATTGCGTCATGCGCTCGAGCGCGCAGCAGCGCCGGTCTTCGTGGTGTTCTTTGCACTGTCGGGTGCCAAGATCGATCCCCGCACGGTGTTGCCGTTGTGGATGATCGTGATTCCGGTGGTACTGGTGCGCATGGGCGGCATCTGGGCCGGTATGCAGCTCGGTGGCCGTTGGGCGCGGCTCGATCCGCTCATTCCGCAGCGCGCCTGGCTTGGACTGGTGTCGCAGGCCGGTGTGGCGATCGGCCTCGCCACGGTGGTGGCCGATGTGTATCCCACGCGCGGCGGGCAGCTCCGTGATCTGCTGCTGGCCACCATTGCCATCAATGAAACCATTGGCCCGATTCTCTTCCGGCTGGGCCTCAAGCGAGCCGGCGAGTTGGACGCCTCAGATCCTTCAGGCGTCCACGCTCTGCCGGAGCCCAAGCACGCATAGCACAAGGTATGCGCTATGCGGTTGCGCTATGCGGTTGCGCTATGCGTGTGGGTGTTCAGTGCGCGACGGTGCGGCGGCCAAGGACCGCGCGCCCGATGCGGCGCAACCAACCCGTTTGCACCAATGGTGCCGGCGGCGGGACTTCACCCAACACGCCGCGATACTTGCCGATCTCTTCGTCGGCGTAGGCCAACACACGCCCCACGTCGTCTGGGGACAGTGGCTCGAACGGCTTGAACTGGAACGGATGGCGCCGCGCCTCGTCGGCAAAGGCGTGAATGGCCGGGAACTCACGCGAGAGTTTGGGCATGAGTTCGAGCACACTGGCGAGCAGTTGTTTGGAGCTGGGTTGTTCGCCGAACGAATAGGCGAGGTACCGATCCTGTGCGAGCCGCCAGAAGGCGTCGGTGGCTTCGTTGATGCTCACCGCATCGTATTCGAGTGCGATGCACATGAGACCCCACAGCACATGTTTCTCCCGTCCCGACATGTTGCGGGTGGGCGATTCGGGTGCCTTGTGCCAATGGCGCAGAAAACCCCGATCGAGGATGTAGCCCGTGGGGAATCCATGACGCCACATCCGGAGGTTGAACTCTGTCCATTCACCCCAGAACTGCCGACGCGGATTGAAGCCGCCGATATCGGCAAACAGGCGACGATACCCGGCCACCAGCATGCCCTGGACCGGCATGTAGCGAATGCGATCCACATCGACATAGGGCGTGGATTCCCGCGGCTTGAACCGTACGTCGGTGTCTTCTTCGTAAGACGGCAGACCCACGATGCCCAACGGATGGGCGCGCAGCGTTTCTTCGATGCTGGAGAGCACATCGCCGTGCAGCGTGAGGTCGTCATCCACGAATGCGACCAGCGGTGTGCGGCACACGGCCAGTTGCACACGACGTCCACCACCGATGGTGGCATCCGTGGAATTCACGTACACGCGCACGGGCAACGTGGGAGCCAGCGCACGGATGCGTGCTTCGATCGCCAGCGGTTCTTCTTCCGAGGCGGCATTGTGCACGACAATCACTTCGAACGCCGGTGTTGCCGGCAGGGATGCCAGCGACTGCAGCAGACGTTCGAGGAATTCGATGCGTGACGGAATCGTGAGGATCGAGAAGGTCCAGCGTGGCACTTCCAGTTCCTTGCGCGATGAGGCGCGCGCGGACTGCGTCACGTGGCGACCAAGTGCAAGCGATTCAGCATGTCGATCCATCCTCCAGGGCCTTCGGGACTGAGTACTACGGCGCCAGGCAGTGACGCGAGCGACTCATGCGGGCCTCTGTGCGGGTTACGTATCACGAAGCGCAGGTCCGCTTCAGCGAGCAACGAGATGTCGTTCTCCTCGTTGCCAACAGCGACAATCAGGGGTGGTACACCATCCAGTCGGGCATTGTGCCGCAGCGCACGAAGCGCAGCACCTTTTCCGGAAGCGGCCGTGAGCGTGAGCCAGCGTCCACCGCGGCGCAGTTGCAGAGCCTGTCGCGCCGTGAAGTCATGTAGCGTGTTCAGCGCGTCCACGTCAAGGACTTCCGGATCGAGCAGAATGCTGTGATGACGCGCCGCGAGTGCACGACGCACGGATGCAGGTGTCCGGAATCCAAGCGATTTCCACTCGGCGGCGCCGAGGCGGCGCACATCCGCGTGCTGGAAAGCGCTGCAATCATTCATCATACGATCCAATGCCGCGCTATCGACTGCAAATGATTGCAGAGCAAGTGTGCGACGCCCTGCGTTCGTGATTGCAGTCCACGCAGGATCATCCGTGACGTCGATGTGATCGTGTTGTTCCACACCAAACGGCACCGCGCCACGTCGTCCCACATCGACACCAAGCAAGGCACCGTCTTCGGCGATACACGGTCCGTATAGTCCCAGCGCACGCTGTAGCACGGTGAGCTCACGCATCGTACGACTCGAGGCCAGCGCAACGAGTACCGGAGCGCCGCGTGCGGCGGCGAGTGCGGCGAGCAGTGCCCGCAGTGCGACGGGCGTGCAAGGCAGTTGTCCACGCTCGTCGATGAGCGTGCCATCGACATCGCTCACAATGAGCAGCGGGGCTCGCGATGTGTGCGGTGATGTGTGCGGTGATGCGGGTGATTGTGCGTGTGTGGACGGTGTGTGAGGTGGTGGCATGGTGGTCGGTGCTGGGGTCATGTGAACTCGGGTGTGGTCGGGCGTGCTGGGGGCCGCGCGCCCAGTATCAGTAGGGCGGCGCCGAGTGCGCCTGCGCACAGTGATCCGCTCAACACGCCGAGCTTGGCCGCATCGAGGTGTGCGCTGGTGCCGAAGGCCAGGGCGGCCACGAACAGGGACATCGTGAAGCCAATGCCGCCGAGCAGTGATACCCCGATGAGCCCCAACCAGGTCGCCCCTGTGGGTAGTGAGGCCCATCGCATGCGCACCGCGATCCATGCGGCGCCGGCGATGCCAATCGGCTTGCCGATGAGCAGTCCGGCAGCGGTTGCCACAGCCGCCGTGCTGGCCATGAGTGCCCCCAGATCGTGCGGCAGGGCCACACCGGCGTTGGCCAGCGCGAAGAGGGGCACCACGCCGTAACTCACCGGGAACTGCAGGGCGTGTTCGAGCGTCTGCTCCACGCTGCTGTTGCCCCGTGCGGGAATGGTGAAGGCCAGCAACACACCGGCGATACTGGCGTGCACACCCGACTTGTACACCGCGACCCACAGGAGCAGGCCCAATGCGATGTAGGGCCACGGGCTGCGTACACCGCGTTTGTTGCAGACGAGCAGAAGCCCCACGAGAGCCAGGACGGCCGCGAGGGCGCCTATCGCGATGTGCGAGGTGTAAAACAGGCCGATGACGAGCACCGCACCGATATCGTCGGCGATGGCGAGTGCGGCGAGAAAAATGCGCAGTCCGGCGGGCACACGATCGCCGAGCAGGGCCATGACACCGAGCGCAAACGCGATGTCGGTGGCCATGGGGATGCCCCATCCGCGCGCGGCGGGCGACCCGACAGCGATCGCGGTGTAGATCGCCGCCGGTACCAGCATGCCACCGATCGCGCCCACGATCGGCAGGGCGGCCTGTCGGACAGACGCCAGTGCACCGTCCTGCAACTCGTGTTTGATCTCGAGGCCGACCATGAGAAAAAACAGCGCCATCAACGCGTCGTTGATGACGTGATGCAGCGACATGCCCCCGATGGGCAGTTCCCAGAGCGCGTGATAGGAGTCACGCGCATCCGAGTTGGCCCAGATCATGGCCACGATGGTGGCGGCGAGCAGGAGCAGGCCGCTCAGGGACTGGCTGGGCTTGAGCGGTGCGGCCGAGATCAGCCCGTCGTGTGAGTCTGCGTTCATCGCTGTGGTCGTCGTCCGATCGGTGTTACACTCACGGCCACGGCCGCGAGGCCGTGGCGAGATTCCCTGCGGGGCGCCACTATGAAGCCCCACCATCGCAAGGTAACGTGAGGCTCGCAGGCCGTCCCGCACGGACCCCCGATTCCCGGATGTGGTACGATAGAGACAGCCATCGTGTTGTCCTGCTGTCGTTTCCGCCTGTATCGCCCCAGTCAGCAATGCCTCTTTCGCTCCGATCCCGTCGTCTCTGGATCATCCCGCTGATTGCGGGGGGATTGGCTGCGGCGTTTGTCGGTGGTGTGTGGTTCGAGCAGAAGCGGGCCGCGGCCCGGGATGAGTGGTCCGAAGCACGTCTGCTGTCGCAAGCCATCGACTCGGTGCGCGTGAATGCCCTCGATTCCCTGCCCAGTGATGAACTGATCCGGCGCGCGGTGGCGGGCATGCTGCGGGAGTTGCACGACCCGTACGCCGCGCTGCTGCGGGGGGACGGTGTGCAGCGGTATCGGGGCACCTTGCAGGGCGAGGTGCGTGGACTGGGTCTGTCGCTGCGTGGGCAGAAGGACGGTGCCAGCGTGGTGCGCGTGGCGCGTGGATCGCCGGCTCACGCCGCCGGGCTCCGTGCCGGCGATCGCATCCTGATGGTGGACAGCGTGCCGGTGCGTGATGGGTGGGGCAAGCAGCGCGACAGCACGGAAGATGCGCCGTCCAGTCATGTGTTGACGGTGTGGCGTGCACCGATGGGAGACACCTCCACCGTCACCGTGCAGCGCACCACGTGGCATATGTCGGCGGTGGCCGAACAGGGCTTGCTGGCGGATTCGGTGGGATATGTGCGGGTGTCCACGATGACCGCGCGATCGGCCGCAGAGCTCGAGGACGCGGTGGAATCGCTGGTGTCACGCGGCGCGAAGTCCCTGGTGCTGGACCTGCGGGGCAATGGTGGCGGCTTGTTCGAAGAAGGGGTGAAGGCGGCGGGACTGTTTCTGCCACGCGGGGCGGTGGTGTCATCGTTGGCCGGTCGTGGTGGCACGGAGCCGCAGCCCCATCGGGCCCCCACGTCGCGCTGGCCCACGATGCCGCTCACCGTGTTGGTGGATGCGGGGACGGCGAGCGCGGCCGAAGTCACGGCGGCAGCGCTGCGTGACTACGGTCGGGCGCTGCTGATCGGTGCGCCCACCTACGGGAAGGGCGTCGTGCAGCGCGTGGTCACGCTGTCGAAAGAGCTGTCGCTGCGACTCACCACCGCACGCTGGCTCACGCCCAACGGAGAAGCGCTGGTGCGGCGGGAAGGCACCGGTGCGGCCGCGCGCGGTGGCATCGAGCCCGATGTGCTGCTCGATGACGCGGTGCGTCGTGACTGGTCGGCGGCGCCTCCCGGGTGGACGGCGGCATCGTCGGCGCTCGTGAACCGCCTCGCCGATTCGTTGGCCATGCACGCCTTGCGCGAATCGTGGGCGATTTCGCCGCTGGCGGTGCTCGAGGCGCGCATGCGGGTCTCGCTGGCGCAGATGGTGCCGCGCGAAGTCTCCGATCCGATCGCCCGCACGGAATGGGTGACGGTGGGGACACGCATGGCGGTGCTGCGCGTGTTCGAAGTGGAGCAGGCCGACGAACAGATGCTGCGCTATGCAGTGCGGAGTGATGCGGCGCTGCGTGCCGGACTCGATGTGCTGACACCGGGCGTGGAAGTCTCGCACGTGGTGCCGGCCCTGTTGCCGGTCACACTGCCGTCGGTGCTGGGACGGCGTGTCATCGAGGTCCCGTGAGACGTCGCCGATGCCCCGTGGTGACACGGGCGCTCCCGTTGCTGCTGCTCGGCGTGGTGCGCCCGATCAGCGCGCAGACGGTGCGTACGACCCCTGCCGCGAGTTCCACGGCAACTCCGGTTGCCGTTCCCGCCGTGCAGCGAACCAGGCCGGTCGTGGCGACCGTGGACCCGCTGGATGCGTGGGTGGTGACGCGCTTCCGAGGGGCGCACTTGTTGGTGGACAGTGCGGTCACGTTGACGTCGCTGGCTTCTCTGGCGTCCAATGGTCCGCTGCCACGCGTGGAGAGTGCACGGGCCGGTCGTGACAGCGATACGCTGCTGGCCGTGCACTTCAGCGCACGACGGGATGCGCCGATGATGCAGATCCTGTCGCGGGCGCGCCTGGTGGGTGCCAACGGCACCATCGTGCCGGTCACCGTGCGGGTGCTGCAGCGCCGTCTCTTCCGTGCGCCCCGCGTACCGGCCGCCAAAGTGGATGTGGAGAGCCAATGGCGATACGGATGGGCCTATCTTGTGGTCCTGCCCCACGACAACGATCGACCGGCTGGGCGCTATCGCAGTTGGCTGCTGCTGCCCACCACATCACCCTGAATCCGCGTTCGCCGAGTCCTTCGGTCCTGTGAATTCCTTTCCCTCGAGCATGCGCCGCGCCGCTGTGCTGCTGTGTAGTGTGGTCTTGTCGCTGTCCACACGGCCCGTGTCGGCGCAACCGAATACCGGTGCGTGGCGCAATGCATCGGCTGATTCGCTGGTGGAGCGGGCCATCGCGCGCCGTGGTCTGCAGTTGGCCGACAGCACACTGCTGTCATACCAGGCGGACGCCCATGGTTTCCTCGCCTTCCTGGCGCAACTGGGCGAAGGCACGATCATCCCTCCCAAGGTGGTGCAGAGCGAAGAGCTGGCGCTCACTATCGCCTGGTGGCAGCCGGGCCGTAGCGCGCAGCGTCTCGTAGGGCGCCGCGATACCACGCTGCTGCCGGCCCGCGTTGGCTACTATCGCGATCGCTACGGCGTCGTGCTCGACAATCTGCCCGATCGCATCCGTCTCGGTGACGGACAGGATGTGCGCGATGTGCCACACCCACTCGGCGCCAGTGCTCTTTCGCAGTACGAATATGCCATGGGCGATCCGTTGCGCATCCGCATTCCGGGGCGCGAGATCCTGGTCGACGAAGTGAAGTTTCGTCCACGTGACGCTGCCACACCGGCGGCGATCGGATCGGTGTATCTCGATCGCGAGACCGCCGCGGTGGTGCGGTTGTCGATGACATTCACGCGTGCCGCGATCATCGACAAACGCATCGAGACCTTGGTGGTGACGCTCGAAAATGGGCTGGTACGCGAGCGCTACTGGTTGCCACGCAAGCAGGAGGTGGAGGTGTCGCGCGGCAGTACCTGGTTCGATATCCCGGCGCGTGGCATCGTGCGTGGCCGATGGCAGATCTCGAACTACACCGTGAACGAGCAGATCTCGGCACCGACGATGGCGTTGCCGCGCTGGAGTTCGGTGTCGCGTGACAGTCTCAAGGCCCATCCGTTCGAGGATCGTGTCATCGATGCGCTGCCGCCGGAGATCCAGATCGCGAGCAGTGAGGATGTGGTACGCGCCCGTGTGCAGGCGGAAGCGGCGGTGCGGTCGGCGATGCTGGCACGGCCAGCCACGGCATCGGTGACGGGGCGCGGTGTGAGTGATCTGGCGCGGTTCAATCGTGCGGAAGGTTTGGCGTTGGGTTTGGGTGGCGCGCATCGCACGGGCAATGGTGTGCAGTTGGGCGCACGCGCGCGGTATGGTTTCTCCGATCGGGAGGTGAAGGGGCACGTTTCCATCGGACCGGCGCCGGCGTTTGGGCGCACGCCCACTTTCCAACTGTTCGTGGAGCGCGACTACCGCGATCTCGCGTTCGCCGAACGGGCCGGTGTCACCAACTCGCTGGCGTCGTTGCTGTTTGGCAGCGACTACACGCAGCCGGTGGACACACGCGCGGCCGGCATCATCTGGCGGCGTGCGCCAAACAGTGCGTTCAGTTGGCGCCTTGCCGCGGAGCAGGATCGGCCGACGACGGTACGCGCCACAGCGGTGTCCCGGGAGTTCGCGCCAACGCTTGGTGCGTGGCGCTTGAATGGTGCACGTGCCGAAGTGCAGGGCACCGGCGGGTGGGTGCCCTCGGAGCCGGGAGCCACACGCGGCCTGTGGATGCTGTCGGCCAGCGCTGGCGCGTACGAAGGTCGGATCAGCGTACTCGACGGCATCGCGGTGCGGCCGGAGTCGCTCATTCTCCTCGCATCGGAAACCCGCCGCGTGACGCCGGTCGTGGCCCGCGCGCAGGGATTGTTGCAGCTCACGCGCGGCATCGGTGGCGATCGTTCGCTGTTTCTGCAGACCTATGGTGGCGTGGCCGGTGGCCACGACCTGCCGCCGCAGTGGTTGGTGTTTGCCGGTGGTCCGTGGACAGGGCCGGGGTATGACGCGCAGCAGTTCGGTGCACGGGCGCTGGTGTCGCAGCGTGTGGAGTTTCGGACACCGGTACCGGCACCGGGCATCCCGCTGGGACGCTTCGGCAAGTCTCCTTCGCACGTCACACTGGCCCCGTTCGTGCAGGTGCTGGCCACGGCATCGGGCACGGCACAGCGTCGCACCGTGTCGGGGCTGTATCCGTCGGCCGGTGTGGGCATGCTGTTCTTCTACGATCTGCTGCGCGCCGATGTCGGACGTGGGCTGCGTGATGGGCATTGGCGCTTCTCGATCGATATCGATCGGAGCTTCTGGGGCATCCTGTAGTGGACGAAGCCAAGCGCTACGATCAGGCGTACTTCGACAAGTGGTACCGCCATCCCAAGCATCGCGTGAAATCGCCGGCCGAGTTGGCACGCCAGGTGGCGTTTGTGCTGGGCACGGCGGAATTCGTGTTGGGTCGACCGGTGCGGTCGGTGCTCGATGTGGGATGTGGGGAGGGGCAGTGGCGTGCCGCACTGCGTGCGCATCGTCCGCGGTTGCACTATGACGGGGTCGATCCGAGCGCCTATGCCGTCGAACGGTACGGCGCGCGCCGCAACCTGCATCTTGGCGGCATCGAATCGTTGGATGGTCTCGCCCTGCGCGATCAGTACGATCTGGTGGTATGCTGTGGCATGCTCAACTACCTCTCCACCGCACAGCTCACCGATGGGCTGTCGCAAGTGGCACGGCGAGTGGGTGGTGTGGCGTATCTCGAGTTGTTCACGCGCGAAGATCGTTTTGAAGGGGACACCGAATGGCCCACGCCGAAACCCGCGCGGTGGTATCGCGATGCCATGCAGGCGGCTGGGCTGACGGCGATCGGGATGCAGTGTTATGTGTTGACACGGGATGTCGATCGTGTGTCGTTGCTCGAGCGGTCGTGATTCCGTGATTCACTCTCTTCCTCACGCCATAACGTCGGATGTATCTGTGAGCGCACCGGCAGCACTCTCCAATTGGCGCGACTTTCTGGTGAGTCTGCGTGAAGAACGCACTCGATGTGATGCACCGCGGCCGTTGCGGGCGATGGCCGAGGAGTTTGCGTTGCGGGCGCTGGCGTTGCTGTTCCCGCAGTTTGCCCACCCGTCGCGATTGGGAGCCGATGGGGTGGACGACGAGGCTTCACACCTCGAGGCCTTGCTGCGGGCGGCGATCACCCCGCTGATGCCCGATGCGGAGTCGGTGGTGGCGGAGATTCTCGATCGGTTGCCGGCCGTGCATGCCATGCTCATGGAGGATGCGCGCACCATCACCGCCGGCGACCCGGCAGCCGGCAGTATCGAGGAAGTGATCATCTCGTATCCAGGTTTCCTGGCGACGGCGGTACATCGCCTGTCACACGAGTTGTATCTGCGCGACGTGCCGCTGTTTCCGCGGGTGTTATCGGAGTGGGCGCATCGCGAGACCGGTATCGACATCCATCCGGGTGCCCGAATCGGCGCCGCGTTTGCCATCGATCATGGTACCGGTGTGGTGATTGGTGAAACGAGCGAGATCGGTGATCGGGTGCGTATCTATCAGGGCGTGACGCTGGGGGCGCTGGCGGTCAGCAAGAAGCTGCAGAATCGCAAGCGACACCCCACCATCGGCAACGATGTCGTGATCTACGCCAACGCCACCATCCTGGGCGGCACCACACATGTGGGGGATCATTCGGTGATCGGCGGCAACGTGTGGCTCACGTCGTCGGTGCCGGAGCGTTCGGTGGTGCAGTTCACGAGTCGGGTGGAGCCGCGTCCGGCACCGGATGCCGACGGCAACGACGACGGCAACGACGACGGCATCGAGTTTCACATTTAGCAGTTCACGCTGGAACTGGTTGGGTGCGATGTGCCCAGTCGGACTCTTGTCACCGCGCACTTCACGCATGCGAGTCGCCAACATCCTCGAAACCATCGGTCGCACGCCTCATGTGCGGCTGCAGCGTCTGTTTCCTGCACCGGCAGAGGTCTGGCTCAAGCTGGAGCGTGCGAATCCCGGTGGCAGCATCAAGGATCGCATTGCACTGGCGATGATCGAGGATGCCGAACGCGCGGGCGTGCTGCAACCTGGCAGCGTGATCGTGGAACCCACCTCGGGGAACACCGGCATCGGGCTCGCCATGGTGGCTGCGGTGAAAGGCTATCGGCTGGTGCTCGTGATGCCCGAGTCGATGTCCATCGAGCGGCGGCGTATCATGGCTGCCTACGGGGCGACCTTCGATCTGACACCGCGCGAACTCGGGATGAAGGGCGCGATTGCCCGGGCGCAGGAACTGGTCGCCTCCACGCCCCACGCCTGGATGCCGCAGCAGTTCGACAATGCGGCCAATGTCCGTATGCATGCCGATACCACCGCACGGGAAATCCTCGACGATTTTCCGGAAGGCATCGACTATCTCATCACCGGTGTCGGTACGGGTGGTCATATCACCGGTGTGAGCGAAATGCTCAAGCAGCAGTGGCCGGCCATGAAAACGCTGGCCGTGGAGCCGGCGAAGTCGGCGGTGATCGGCGGTGGCGCGCCGAGTCCCCATCGAATTCAGGGCATTGGCGCGGGATTCATTCCGGCCAATCTGCACGTGGACACACTCGATGGCACAGTGAATGTGACCGAAGAAGCGTCGTATCGTTTTGCACAACGCGCGGCGCGTGAAGAGGGCATCTTCGTGGGGATCTCCAGTGGCGCTGCACTGGCGGCGGTGGACCAGTCGCTGGCGACGCTGCCAAGTGGCGCGCGTGTGCTGACGTTCTGCTACGACACGGGTGAACGCTACCTGTCGATCGACGGGCTCTTCCCCGTCTGATGCAGGAGATCGCGGGCACCGCTGATGCTTCGCCACTCGCCATGGTGATGTGGCTGGCCGCAGGCGCTGTCTTCGGTGGTGTGATCACCTGGCTGGTGGCGCGCCGCATCGCTCACGCCGACGTGGCCCGCGCCCGCAGTGATGCCATGAACGACGCCGATGCACGGGCTCGTGCCACCGAGGTGGCGCTACGGGAGCAACTGGCGCGACATGAAGCAGAAGCATCGCTCACGGAACGGCATGGCAGTGTGTCCGAGTTGTTGGTGCCGATCCGGGAGACGCTGTCGCGCTACGACGCCGCGCTGGGAGAACTCGGGCGAGCGCAGGCCCGTGTGGCAGGTCAGATCACCGAGCGTCTCGACGCCGTGACACTGGCCGGTGAAACACTGCGTCATGAAACGCAGCAGCTCTCGCAGGCTTTGCGGGCCCCCAGTGTGCGTGGGCAATGGGGCGAATTGCAGTTGCGGCGGGTGTGTGAACTGGCCGGCATGCTGGCCTACTGTGACTTCGAACCACAGGTGACGGTGCGCGGCGAGTCGGGTGTGCAACGACCTGACCTGATCGTGCGATTGCCTGGTGATCGCCGGATCGTGGTGGACGCCAAGGCGCCGCTGTCCGCGTATCTCGAAGCGATGGCTGCCGGTGACGAACGCACCCGAACCGCTCGGCTGGCGGCTCATGCCGCGCAGGTGCGTGCGCATGTGCAGCAATTGGCGGCCAAGCGGTATTGGGCCCAGTTCGACGACGCGCCGGACTTTGTGGTGCTGTTCCTGCCGGGTGAAGCGTTTTTTGCGGCAGCACTCGACGCCGATCCCAGTTTGCTGGAGGCCGCACTGGAGGATCGTGTGTTGCTGGCCACTCCCACCACGCTTATCGCCTTGCTCAAGGCCGCAGCGTATGGCTGGCGGCAAGAACGTGTGGCCGATGAAGCCGCGCAGGTCGCAGCGTTGGGTCGCGAACTGCATGAACGGTTGTCGGTGTTCGACGAGCAGCTCGTGGAGCTGGGACGTGGTCTCCAGCGCGCCGTGCTGTCGTACAATCGTGCCATTGGGAGTCTCGAGCGACGGGTGCTGGTGAGCGCGCGAAAACTGGGCACGCTCAGTGGTGTGGCTGCGGTCGATGGGTCACTCACTTCGCCGTCGTTGCTGGATGTTCAGGTGCGCGGCAGCGAGGGGTATGACAGCGAAGGCACCGAACCGGAACGTGTTCCGTGAACGTCAGGTGATCGCCGCATGAGTCTCGACCACACGCTCGTCACGCGGGTGCACAGACGGGAGCGCAAAGGCTCGTCGTCGCCGGTGGTGGCAGAGACCACCGACGGCATGCGCTTCGTGAAGTTGCATGGCGCATCGCAGGGGGCGGCGCCGCTGGTGGCCGAGATCATCGTGGGCGCACTGGGTGATGCGCTGGGATTGTCGGTTCCGGCGCGGGCCGTGGTGCAGTTGCCGCGTGATGTGCCCAGTGATGATCAGAACGACGAGCTGCGCGATCTGCTCGAGGCGAGCGTGGGCATGAATCTGGGTTTCGAATGGCTCGAAGGCGCGCGTGACCTGGGAGCCAGCGAATTTGCGACAGCCAATCTTGTGGTGGCGTCACGGGTGTTGTGGCTGGATATGCTGGTGCAGAACCTCGATCGCACGCCGCGCAACGCCAATCTCATGATGCGGCGTGGCACGATCTGGCTCATTGACCACGGCGCCTGTCTGCCGTTCCAGCACGACTGGTCGAACGTGACCGAATCTCACCCATCACGGGCCTACGACGTGGCCGGCCATGTGTTCGGCTGGGCCGCGCCGGTGTTGCCGGATGTACACGCCCACTGTGCCCCACTGATCACCCGTGAAGTGCTGCGGGCTGCGGTGCAGCCGGTGCCTGACGCATGGATAGGCGGTGACGCCGCGCGTCGGCGGGAAGGGGTGGTGGCGTACCTGTGGAAACGGCTGGCGGCCATGCCGAAGCTGCTGGCAACGCTGCCAGCTCAGTCGCAGTCGACGTCCTGAGCGGTCTCGCGTGGGTCGCTGGTCGCGTTTCGGGCCTGCGCGACGGCCTCAGCGTGTTCATCCACCCAGTTCCAGATCGCACAGGCCGCCTCGCCCAGCGAGGCACCACGTGGGGTGAGCTGGTAGTCCACATGCGGTGGCACCACCGGGTGCACCCGCCGCGTGACCAGGCCATCGCGTTCCAGTTGTCGGAGAGTCTTGGTGAGCATCTTTTGGCTCACTTCGCCGACCTGTTCCTGCAAGCGCGTAAAGCGTTTTGGTGCACCATCTTCCAGCGCTTCGATGACGAGCAGTGTCCACTTGTCAGCAATGCGGGTCAGCAGTTCGCGGGCTAAACGATCACGCTCGCTGGTGGCATCGAAGACAGTATCCATTGAGATAGTATAGCACTTCTGGGTGCCTTGTTGCCAATGGATACTGTGAGAATCAGCGTTCAGGCATGACATCTCCCATCAATTCCGGCTTGTCCCGCGTGGCGCTCGTCACCGGCGGATCCCGTGGCATCGGGCGGGCCATCGCTCTGCAACTCGCGGCCGACGGCATGGCCGTGGTGGTCAACTACGCCGGTGATGCCGACAGCGCCGCCGAGACGGTGGCCACCATCACATCGGCCGGTGGGCGCGCGACAGCCGTGCAGGCCGATATCAGCGATGCGCCCAGTGTGCGCAGGCTCTTTGCCGATTCCCTCACTGCGTTTGGCCGCCTCGATGTGGTCGTGAACAGCGCCGGCGTCATGCCCATGGCGCGCATCACCAGCGATCAGGTGGATGCGTTCGACAAGGTGATCGCGACCAACCTGCGCGGCGCGTTTCTCGTGCTGGCGGAAGCGGCGCAGCATGTGGCTGCGGGCGGGCGCATCATCGCCCTGTCGACCAGCGTGATTGCATTGTCACTCCCGGCCTACGGTCCGTACATCGCGTCGAAGGCGGGCGTTGAAGGGCTGGTGCGCGTGCTCGCCAACGAACTGCGTGGACGTGAGATCACGGTGAACGCTGTTGCGCCCGGACCGGTGGGCACGGAGTTGTTCTTCCACGGCAAGACCGAAGCACAGGTGGCGCACATCGCCAAGCTGGCGCCGCTCGAACGACTCGGCACGCCCGAGGAGATCGCACGTGCGGTGTCGTTCCTGGCCGGTCCGGACGGTGGTTGGGTGAACGCGCAGGTATTGCGCGTGAACGGCGGCTACGCCTGATGTCGGGCAGGCGCGCCTGACGATCTGCTCAGAGTGATCCGAGCAGATCGTCGATGGCCTTGCGATCCGCGTCTTCGAGTGGTTCAGCGCCGTGAATGATGCGCTGCAGAATGTCGACCGCTTCCTCGGCGAGTTCTTCCGGGTGACGACGGTCCTTTTCGAAGCGCACGATGTGCCCAAGCAGGATGGTCTCGAACGGTGACTCTTCGTCATCGTCGTCCTCATCCTCATCGTCTTCATCGTCCACGTCGTTGTTGCCGAGCGTGGATTCGTAGCTGGGCACACTGGCCTTCCACGGTTCGGCGGCATGCGCGCCCGCTTCGAGGAGTGTGCGGGGGACGAGGGCAAAGAGCCGGCATTGCAGGCCAGGCGCTTCTTCGTACGCAAAAAGTCCCAGCGATACCGGTTCATCGAACAGGTGCAGCTCGACCAGGCGCTGGATGGCTTCCGGCGGCATGGCCGAACGCGCGACGAGTCGCCCATCGATGTAGGCCGCGAGCGCCGATGAATCGGGCGCGCGCGGATCATCGAGACGGTCGATGGTGACCGTCACGGGTTCCCGTGTGGTCACGAACACCGCGGGCCGGTGTTCATCGCCATCGGGGGTGTCGTCGTCTGGGATCTCGAATTCGTCGGCGGACATCGGATATCTGAACGAAAAGGTGGCTTCGGCAGGTTAGGCAACCGCGCGCCATGCGGAAAGGGCTTCAGGTCGACCCGGTGACTTCGTTCACATCGGTGCGCTCAAAAACCGATCCCAGCCAGTGCAGTACGGGGAAGAGCTCGGCGATGATCAGCAGGCAACCGAGTGCGGTTGCGCCGAGGACCGTCCATCCATTCCAGTCATCGGCCAACCATACCACCAATACCCCGAGACCGACCGGAAAGACCAGTGCCACCGCGGCTACGATGGTCGTGAGCCCGGTCGTGAGCAAGTTCTGTCCCATGGTCTCGAAGCCGCGCGATTCGGTGCCGAGGCGGACCCATGCAGGAAAGAGCAGCGCCGTGCCGTTCTGAATGGTGAACATCAGCGCGTTGAAGATGGGCACCGCTACGACAATGGACACCAACAGCGGGATCGTGGCGCCGCTTTCGAGCAGCATGGACGGATCCTGCAGAAACATCACCAATGGCACAATCATCAGCGACCATACGGTGATGGAGTGCAGCAGGGTGACCGCCGCAATCTCCGCCATCACGATGCGCCAGCCGGGCAGGGGCATCGTCTTGAGCATGGCGAGGCGCGGCAGATCGAGGCGCAGGTCGAAGCGCATCCACAGCGGCCCGATGAAGAGCAGCATGGCGCCCCAGCCGATGGTGATGCCGACAAACGCGTCCCCGATGCGTGTCGACGCGGTGCGTGTGGCGACGGCCAGTGCGGCCAGACCGATGGTGAACATCACGAGCTGTGTGCGCCAGGCGCCACCACGCAGCGCGGCCGCGATGTTCTTCCAGGCGATGGCCACTTCCGGCGCACCGGTGAGTGACAGCGTGGGAATGCGCGCGATCTTGCCGGCCCGGGAGCGCGCTTGGCCCATCTGCGAAGAACGGAAACGCTGCAGGCGTTCGGCGCGATGTTGTGTGGCTTCGAGTGCGGCCTCTTCGAACGCGCCGTCGAGACGCAGCAGCCAGAGGTAGTGCAGCAGCAGGATACCAGCGGCCCACGCTACCGCCACCGGCCATCCCGTGCTATTGGCCGTGCTGATGGGGGCGAGCAATGTGCGTACGGGCCAGAGGGCCATGGAAGGCACTGGTCCGTTGAGCGCACTCACGAATACTTCGAAGGCGGCCCGAAAGCCGTTCAGGCTCGCCGCGCGCAACATGGGCCAACTGTCGACGATGCCATAGAGCACCGCGCCGAGCAGCAAGCCAAAGACGATCATGGGAATGACACCACGACGGCGTCCGGCGGTGCCATGCTCGAGCACACTGGCCCGCACGATGCCGGCGGCGAGGCGATGGAAGGCGAGCGTGGTGAACAACATCCACAGGGCAAATCCGCGTTCCCACGCCGCCAGCGAGCCCGCGTTGCCGCGCAGGATCACCGTGAAGATCAGTGTGTTGATCAGAATGGCGAGCTGCATACGCAGCAGCTTGGCATGCACCAACCCACGTCGCGTGATCGGGGCAGGGAACAGGAACTGGACTTCTGCCGCTGTGAAGGCGAGTGCGCCGCGGTCGCTGCCGAAGAGCCACCAGCGTGCACTGGACAGCAACAGGAACGCGCTGCCCAGCACGATGGTCACATCGCTGGTGAGCAGGCGGTGTACCGAGAGTTCGTTGGTGGTGGTGTTGCGGAACAGCGCCCACCAGAGGTAAAAGGCGCCGATGCAAACGGCGGCGAGATACCGTGGACTGCGCACCCGTGCGATCTGCCGTCGCAGGCGGTTGACGAAGGTGCGCGCATACAGAAAACGCAGCGCCGACGCGGCGCGCAGGGTGGAATGAGCGCCGGTGGGCGTTTCCGTCACCGGTCAGCCCCCGGTGAGTGCAATGAAGATGGCTTCGAGCGAGTGTCCCGCGAGTTCCGGTCGTGCTGCCACAATCTCGTCGATCGTGCCGAAGGCCACGGCCTGCCCCTGCCGGATGACCAGCAGCCGGGTGCACAGCTCTTCCACGAGATGCAGCAGGTGTGAACTGAGAATCACCGCCGACCCATCGCGCGCGCGGGCACTGATGGTCTCCTTCATGCGCCGGATGCCCACCGGATCGAGTCCGGTGAGCGGTTCGTCGAGCAGCAGCGCCCTGGGTTCGTGCAGCAGCCCGCAGGCAATGGCGAGTTTCTGCTTCATGCCCCGCGACAGCTCACTGGGCAGCGCATCACGCTTGGCCGTGAGTTCCAGTTCTTCGAGCAACAGGGGAATGCGCGGCGCCGCATCGGTGACCCCGTACAGGCGCGCCACAAACTGCAGATGTTCGGCAACGGTGAGGTATTCGAAGAGCTGCGGCTCGTCCGGAATGAATGCCAGCTTGGCTTTGGCAGCCACCGGGTCGGCCTGCAAATCGATACCGGCGATGCGGATGGCCCCGGCCGATGGCTGCAGGATGCCGGCCAGTGCGCGTAGTGTGGTGGTCTTGCCCGCTCCATTGGGACCTACCAGTCCCAGCACGTCACCCGGCGCGACATGGAAGGACAGTGACTGCACGGCGACGGTGTCGCCGTAGAGCTTGGAATAGCCGACGACGTCGATCACGAAGCGGACATCAGTTGGGGAGCAGCATCGTCGACGACAGCGTGGCGGTGAGTGTGGTGCCCGCAGGGAGACAGCGTTCCTTCGTGGTGTTGCGGGCCGCGGCCACCGTACCGGCGGCGGCGCCACCGGCCGCGCCAATCACCGCGCCTTTGGTGCTGCCCCCCAACACCCGGCCGAGGATGGCGCCGGCGATCGCTCCCGTAATGACCTTGCCTTTGTCGCCGCCCTTGGAGATGCTGCGCTCGGTGACGGTGGCGTCGGCCACCTGCACGCCACCTTCTGCGGCAATGAACTCGCCGTTGAGCTGGACACCCTTCAAACGGAAGGCAAACTCGCCGTTGGGGCCGGGCTGGCCCAGTTCGACCAGCACCGGCGTGCCGGCGGGCAGCGTGGCGCCATCAGGACCTGATACCGTCTGGGCCAACGAGACGACAAACCGGTCGCCCGGGCGATTGGCCAGCGTGCAGATCTCCGCGTTGGTGGCGCCGGCGAGTACCATGCCTGCCCCGAGCCCCCGTCGCCGTCCGGCAGCTTCTGCCGAGGCCGAGGGTTCTGTGGCTGGCACGGATGGTGACGTCGTGGCGGCGGTCGCCGGTGCTGGTGACGTGCCCTGTGTCGAACTCGGTGACGGGGCTGGTGGGAGCGGCGTCGTGGAAGGAACGGGTGCGGGGCGATCCGTCCGGCGCGGTGTGGGGCGTGGACGTTCCGCGCTCGCCACAGTGGTCGGTGGCGCCGCAGACGGTCGCGGTGAGGCGGGGGCACTGGGGGCGATGGCCGTATCACCGATCGCGACCGCAGACGAGGCCGATGAGGCCAGCGTCAGGTCACGGGCGAGTGCGGAATCGACGGTGGCCGTCTTCGTGTCTCGACCACAGGCACCCATCAGTATCGCACCGGCCAACAGCGCCGTGCCCGATATGACCCGACGCATCGGGCGTCCGTGCCATCGTGTCGCAGAATCGAACGGATCCTGATCAAGTTGCCACATATGCAGGACGATAATCTGAAGTCGAGCGACGCTGCCACCATTGGCCTTCGAGCCGATGGCCTTCCGTTGAGTACGCCATGGGCCGCACTGCGTTCCCCGTCCTGATCCAGTCGAAATGTCCGCCCGCATGCCTGTCCATGATGTCGATGTGACGCCGCCACCCACGGCGCAGCACGTCTTTATTGCCCGTCAACCGATCTTTGATCGGGCGCCGGATCGTGTGGCGTACGAGTTGTTGTATCGCGCATCGCGTGAAGCGACGGCCGCGACGACCGACATGTCTCCCACGTTCATGTGCGGAGACACCGCCCTGCATGCGCTGCTGTCCATCGGACTGGAACGGTTGACGGCCGGCACGAAGGCCTTCGTGAACATCACCGAAGATCACCTTCTGGGCGAACTCTACAAGATCTTCGATGCGCAGGCGGTCGTGCTGGAGCCGCTGGAGACCATCGACGGGTCGCCGGCCGTGGTGGACGCTTGCAAGCGGGCGGTGGCTGATGGCTACACGCTGGCGCTCGACGACTACGATGGGCGCGTGTCCCTGGATCCGCTGCTGCCGCTGGCCACGATCGTGAAAGTGGATGTGCTGCCGCATACCAAGGCGGGAACACTCGAGCAGCTCGTTCCCCTCGTGGCTCGACTGAAGGGCATGGGACTCACGGTCCTGGCCGAACGGGTAGAGACGGCCGCGGAATTGGCGGCCTGTCGAGCGATGGGCTTCGATCTGTTCCAGGGATATGTGTTCAGTCGCCCTGAAACGCTCGACGGCCGGGCGGCCAATGTGCATCAGGCAGCGGTGTTCCAGATCGTGTCGATGCTGAATGAGCCACGGGTCACCGAATGGGATCTCGAGAACGCGTTCCGCGGTCATCCGTCGTTGTCGTTCACCCTGCTGCGCATCGTGAACTCGGCGTCATTCGGTGGGCGCAGTGTGGATTCCATTCCGCACGCCATCCGGTTGGTGGGTCGCGAGGCTCTGTCGCGTTGGATGATCATCATGCTGGTGGCATCGGTGGGTGCACAAAGTGCCGTGGCGCATGAAGCGGTGATGACGGCGCTGGTGCGTGGTCGTTTCTGCGAAGCGGTGAGTGCACATGCGGGGCACTCGGATCCGGCCGCGCGGTTCCTGGTGGGACTCCTGTCCCGCATGGACGTGCTGCTCGGTTTGCCCATGGACCAGGTGCTGGACCGGTTGCCCGTGAGCAAGGACGTGCGTGATGCGCTGCTGCGGGGCATCGGACCACATGCCGATGTGCTGCGTCTGGCCGATGCCTATGAACGGGCCGATTGGGAACAGGTGGAACAGGAAGTGCCGGGCATGCGGGCCGCATTCACCGAGTTGTACACGGAGTCGGTGATCTGGTCGGGGGATCGACTGGCGAGTGCTGCGCCACAGTAGCAGGAGCGGCACAGCAACACGGCGACGCCCGGAAGGAGACGTTGCCGTTGGCCACAAGAGAAAACGCCGTCGCGCTCACAGCACGACGGCGTTTTGCATCGATACCCGTTGTTCGTTCAGTACGTCTTCTTGATCGGTTCGACGATGCTGTTCACGATGGAATCCCGCTTGCCGTTCGCCAGAGCTTCGGCACTGCCGGCACTCTCCGGTACCACGGTGAACGGAATCAGCACGGAAATCCGACGATTGGCCGGCGCCTTCGGGTCATTGATCACCCGTGGCTTGGTGTCGGCATAGCCACGCACTTCGCTGATGCGCTTGGGGTCGATGCCGGCCGCCTGCAACACGCGACGGGCGGCGTTGGCGCGGTCGGCCGACAATTCCCAGTTCGTGTACGACGCATCCCGACCAAATGGCGCCGCATCGGTGTGCCCTTCGATGATGAGCGACTGCGCGATGGGCGAGAGTTCCTGACCGATGAGCTGCAGTGTCAGCACCGTGGCGCTGTTCATCTGCGACGAACCGATCGGGAAATACACATCGCCCCGCTCCGACTCCACCAGCTCGATGCGCAGTCCTTCCTGCGTCACCTGCACATCCACCTGGGCGTTCAGTCGCTTGAGTGAATCGCTGGTGGCGAGTTTGTCGAGAATGGCCTGCCGCATCTGCTCGAACGTGCGCTGCTCCGTAGAACGCACGATCATGCGCATCGGCGAGCGCTGGAGCGCGTTGACGGCGGACCCGGTGCCCAACGGGCTCGAGCCGGCGCCATATCCCTTCTTGTAACCCACCGGATTGGCGAAGTAGCCCTCGATGGCCTGCTTGGTCTTGTCGTCCATGCCGAGGATCCACATCACCATGAAGAAGGCCATCATGGCGGTCACGAAGTCGGCGTAGGCCACCTTCCATGAGCCGCCGTGGTGTCCACCACCTCCGGCGACCTTCTTCTTGACGATGACGATCTTCTTTCCACCACGAGCGGCCATGACTTACGCCGCCTTCTTGCGGGTGAGTTCTTCCAGCTCGGTGAAGCTCGGGCGCTCGTGCGGCTCGATGTTGCGGCGCGAGAATTCCACGGCGGTCATCGGGGCATCACCACGGGCGAAGGACAGCAGCGCCGTACGAATGCACAGCATGTAGTCATGCTCGGCGTGCAGACGGTTTTCCATGGCCTTGGCGACCGGGCCGAACACGCCGTACGCGAGCAGAATGCCGACGAACGTTCCGACGAGCGCGGCGGCCACCTTTTCGCCGATTTCGGACGCCGCGCCACCGATCGAGCCCATCGTGATGATAACGCCGAGCACGGCGGCCACGATGCCGAAGCCCGGCATGGCGTCACCGACGGTGGTGATGGCGTGCGGGGCCAGCATGCCCTCGTGGTGGTGCTTCTCGAGGTCGACGTCGAGGATTTCGGCGAGATTGTGGTCTTCCACCGTGCCCGTGAGCAGCACCTTGAGCGTGTCACACAGCAGCGACACGGCATGGTGATTGTTCGTGAACGACGGATACTTCTGGAAGATGTCGCTGCTTTCCGGCGCTTCGATGTGCGCTTCGAGGCCGACGAGACCGTCCTTGCGGGCCTTCTGGAACACTTCGTAGAGTACCTGCAGCAATTCGGCATAGGCCGACGCACCGTACGGATTGGGCTTGAGCAGGCCGAGCGTCTGAGCCACGCAGGCCTTGAGCACCGCCGGTGGGTTGGCGATGATCAGCGTGCCCAGACCGGCGCCGCCGATGATGATGAATTCGTTGATCTGAAACAGCACCGCGATTTGGCCATGGTGCATGACATAGCCACCGATGACGGAACCGAAGACAACAACCAGGCCAATGATGACAAACACGCGAGCGGTTCCCGGGTGCGAGTGGAGAGATCAGCGATGACCGACGCGCGTGGACACCTGACCCCGGGAGGGGCAGCCGCTGGAGAGGCGGCTGGTATCGCGCGATGGCTCACCGTACATGACGATTTGCTGCGTGGCCTGGCACATGCGGTGAGCAACCGTCTGGCGACGGTGTCCGCGATGGCTGGCATGCTGGAGGGCGGCGGCGCCCTGGACCCACGATTCGTGCGCGGGCTGCAGGGCGATGCCGAGCAGCTCGAGGGGTTGCTGCAGACGCTGCGCATGCTGCCGCGCCGCGAGGAGTCGGGTGTCGAGCCGATGCTGGTGAGCGATGCGGCCGATGCGGCGCGTCGCCTGGTGGAGCATCATCCCGCCCTGCGCGACGTGACCATCCAAGTGGAGGCGCTGAATGACGTGATGCCGGTGCTGGCCGATGCCACGGCGCTGGCCCACGCCATCGCGGTGAGTCTGCTGGGCGCTGCCCGCCGCATGGGGACGACGCGCGCCCTCACCGTCACCCTCGCCACAGCGGGCGACGATGTGCAGATCCGGACCCAGGCCACCGACGCGTTGTCCGGTGATGACGCCGACGATGCCATCGATCGTGCCGCCATCGACTGGCTGCTGGCCAGGAGTCATGGTCGCGCCGACACGAGTGCCCCGGGGTGCGGCATCAGCGTGACCACCCTCCAGGCATCGCGTCGCCGTACCTGACATCAGGCCGTCTCGGTGGATGCCGAGGCGTCGGCCGAGGGGGCAACAGGAGCGGACACGGCCGCCGGGGTCGCCGCTGGTGCCACCGGAGCGCCGAGCGTCGCGAGCCAGGAGGCATCGGTCGGCGCGGCAGCCCGCTGGTTTTCCTGAGCGACCTGCTGCGCGATCTCGCCACGCAGAATCTTGACGGTGCTCGGCGCTTCAATGCCGATACGCACGCCACCACGGTCGCAGGATACGACGACGATACGGATACCGCCGTCGATGATGATCGAGTCGCCTTCGCGACGTCCAAGAATTAGCATCGCCGTCAGACGAGGTTGATCAGTGTCTTGAGCATCTCGTCCGCGGCGGTGATCATCTTCGCGGCAGCCTGATACGACTGCTGCACGCGCAGCATGTTCACCAGTTCTTCATCGGTGTTCACTCCACTCACCGACTGCCGACGGATTTCGGCTTGCTGGACGAGATTCTCCGCCACCGCGGCGGAGTCATTGGCCGAAGCCGTATCCACGCCGAGGCGTGTGACAAGGCCACGAAAGAAGCCGACGAAAGAACCGGATTCCGTGGTGCCGTTGGGGGCGGTCCACGTCACGGTGCCATCGGCGATGCGCAGCGCGGCGAGTGCCTGGGCCGTGCCATTGCTGGTCGGTCCGTTGGCGTCGTTGCTGGCTGCGATCTTGCCCGGGTCGGCCGAGATGGCGTTGTCGAGCTTGATGTTGGAAGCGCGCACCGGGTTGGTGACCGTGCCCGCTTCGAAAAAGTTGCCAGCGGCGGTGCCTGGCACCGTGTTGCCGCTGAACACGTAACCAGCGGTGTGCGCGGTGTTGACCGCCGTCACGATCTGGCTGGCCATCGCGTCGAGACGACCGCGCGTGGCCGGGATGTCTTCGTTGAGCACCTTCACGATGGCCGATAGCTGACCATCGAGCGGTGCGAGTCGGTCCGGAGAATCACCGAGGCGGATCTTCACCGGCACATCGGTGAGCGGCACCGCCGGCGTCGGCACCGGCGGCTCCAACTGCGCCGACACCTTGTTCCAGGTATCCCCTTCCACGAGCGTCGAATTGCCGATGACCACGGTCACCGTGCCATTCGGCTGGTTCACCACCCGGGTGCCGGCCACGTTCGCGAGTTCGTCGAGCCGCAGATCGCGCATGTCGCGCAGGTCATTGGCCACATGGCCATTGCCTTCGCTGGCGAGAATGCGCGTGTTCAGTTCCGCGACCTGCGACGCCAGCGCGTTGATGCGACCGACGGTGTTGTCGAGCAGTTCGAGGTTTGACGTGCGCTGCTGCGTGAGCTGCGTGTCGTAGTCGTTGAACAACTGTCCGAGCTGACGACCGCGCTGCTGTACCACGGCACGCGCCGCGAGACTGTTGGGCTGCGCGGAGAGGTCGCTCCAGGAATTCCAGAACTGATCGAGGGCATTGGACATGCCCGTTTCACTCGGCTCACCGAAGACGTCTTCCACCTTCTGCATGAGATCGCGGCGCATGGTCGAGTTGCCCGCGAGCACATTGGCCGAGCGATAATTGTCGTCGAGCAACAGATCGCGCTTGCGCTGGATCGTTGCCACGTGCACACCCGTACCGACGTTGCCGTTGTAGAGGCGGACGGGGGTGTTGGCCGCCAGCACGGCCTCCTGCCGCGAAAAGCCCGGCGTTTCCGCGTTCGCCACATTGTGCGAAATCGTCTGGAGCGCCGTCTGATGCGACAGCAGGGCGCTGCGCGCGATGCTGAACAGGCCTGATCCCATCTTACACCGTCCGGTTCACGAGCACACCGCGCGAGCCGGCGGGTGTCGTGGGGAGAACGCCTTCGGATGCGTACGTGGCCGACATGGCCGCGCCTCCGGACAGCGTGCGTACATGCTGATTGGTGTTGCTGAGCGCTTCGCGCAGGAGCTTGCGGTTCATGCCCACTTCGCGCGTGAGCACGTCGGCCGCCTGCTGCAGACGCAGACGCGCGTCACGCAGGCGCTCATCGACACGATCGCCGAGCAGTTCTTCGAGTTCCCGCAGGGTGCATTCTTCGGAGCCGCCGAGCAGCACGTTGAGCTGGCGACGGCGCTGGCGCGCCTGGCCCAGGGTGGCCAGGATGCGATGCGTGGCGAAGGTGCTTTCGTCGACGCTATCGATATCGTCGGCCCCGACGGCCGTGCGCTGGCGACGCATCTGCGCGATGAGATCATCGAGCAGACGCCGTTCGCTGAACAGCGCGTCGTAAAGCGCTTCGAGCATCGCGGGCGAAACGCTCACGGCGCGAGAAGCGGTATCAGATGCGAGCAGAGTCGTCGGCGACATCAGTTCGTGGGTGAAACGGTGTTCATGGATGCGACATCGGAAGAGCGGTCTGCAGGGCTGGCGGGAAGAAAGCCGCGCAACTGACGGTACAACGCCTCGGAAAGACCGCTTCCCAATTGATTAGGAGTTTCGGCAGCAAGGTGCTCGTCCATCAGTCCGGTGAACATGTCTTCACCGGCACCGCCTGAAACGAAGCCTTCCTGCTGCGGAACGGTCTGTCGCATGACTTTGAAGAGCTGTTGGACGAAGAGGCCTTCGAGCTGCTTCGCCGTCTCACGCAGCTTGGTGTCAGCATCAGCGGAACGGGGAGGGGTGCCGGAGGTACTTGTGACACCCATTGCGCGCGACGTAACGGAGTCGATCATCTGACGATCACCTCGGCGGTGATGGCACCAACTTCACGGAGCGCCGCAAAGATCGCCGCGATCTCGTTCACCGGTGTTTGCACGGCGTGCAGGGCGGTGGCCACCCGTTGCACCGGGATGCCGGCCGGGAGACGCACGCTGCCGGGAATGGCGGCGGTGTCGTTGTCGGCCACCTTGCCGATGGCCAGGGTAATGGCGCCGTGGCTCACCGTGGCGGAACCCACCACCATGTCGCCACCAGCGACCACCGTACCGTCACGACCATCGATCACCAGGCGGGGACGCGATTCCGGCGCGATGGCCAGTTCGCGGATCTTCGCCATGGCCAGCGGCTTGGAGCCGGAGTCGGCGAGTGTGATGATCACCGCGCCTTCGTCTTCCACCAGTGCGGTCTTTTCGCCCATCGAGCCATTGATGGCGGCCGCAATCTTGGTGGCCATGCCGAGATCTGGTTCACGCAGCAGCAGACGCGACACCGCGGCAATGGCCGGACGCGGCAGGTCCGCTTCGAGCACACCACCGCTCGGAATGCGCGCGGTGGTTTCGTGGGTCGGCGTATAGCGCTGGACGGCACCACCATCACTCACCAGCAGCGCGCCCTGCGCCGAGGCCAGTGCGGGACCGTTGGCGTCCGCCACCAGCGGCGTCATGTACAGCACGCCACCACGCAGCGAGCGGGCGTCACCCATGCTCGACACGTGAATCTCGAAACGACCACCCGCGCGCAGGAACGGCGAGACTTCAGCCGTGACCAGCACGGCGGCCACGTTGCGCATGCGGATCAGATCCGCCGGCACTTCGATGTTGAAACGGCGGAGCGTGTTGATCACGCCCTGCACGGTGGGACCGGCGGTCTGGCCACCGATCGCACGATCACCCGTGCCATCGAGACCAACCGCGAGTCCGTATCCCACGAGGCGAACCGGCATCGCGCCTTCCTGCGCGGTGAGGTCGCGAATCTTGATGTCGTTCTGGGCCAGCACCGCGGACGGGGCGACCACCACCAGCGCGAGTGCCACTGCGCCAAGGATACGAGCGTTGATGTGGATCACGGCCAGAGTGCTCCCAGCACCTTGGTGAGGATACCCTGCTTGGGCTTGCCGAGCGGGCCGGGCGACGCATAGCCGATCTGCAGATCCGCGACGCGGCTGGATTCCACGAGATTGGCCACCGAGATGTCCTGCGCTCGCACCCACCCGGTGAAGACGATGTCCTGCTTGGACTTGTCGACGTCGATGATCTTCGAACCCTTCACTTGCAGCAGGCCGTTCTGCCCCACGGCGACCACGCGCACGCTGAGTTCATTCTGGAAGCGATTTTCGCGGCGCGCCTGGCCACGCTGTGTCTGGTCGGCGGCGTTGCGTGAATCGATGCCGACGCTCTTGGAGCTTTCGGGCATGCGGGCATTCACCGACAGGCCACGCGTGCGCGTATCCGACGAGACGTTTTCCTTCACGGCCGTGGTGATCGTGTAGTCATCCACCAGCACCGTGATGATGTCACCCACTGCGAAGGCTCGGCGGTCCGCCGTCCACGAGGTGCGTGGCACGATGGTTGGCGCGGGTGGGACACCCGGCGCGGCATTGGCGGCAGCCGGTGCTGCACCGGTGGCTGCGGCACCAGCCGTCTGGCCAGCAGCCTGCCCGGTCGGTGGGGCCTGGGCGATAAGCTGCTTGGGGGTGCCGAGCACGATCGCACCGGCAGCACCGAGTGTGGCAATGGTCTGCAGCAGCCGTGAACGCAGAAGTTCGGTCATGGCAAAGTTCTCAGCGAAGGCGAACAGTATTCGGCGCGATGGCGATGCCATCGAGTCGACGATTGCGGTCGATGCGCACACTGACCGGTGCGCCAACCGCTGCTGTGTTGGTGGCCACGCCCGCAAGGACGAGGCGAAGCGGTCCATCCTGCCAGATGGCCGTCACAGCGGCCCCACTGGTTACGACCGGTGGCGCCATCACGGCCGGTGCGCGCAGCACTTCGCCAGCGGCGATGGCACGACGCGTCACCCAACCCGCCGACGGACGCGTGGTGTCCGGATCGATCGAGCTCCACCGCCACACGATCGTGGTATCCACGAGGGTGATGTCTTCGGCCTGCAACGTCTCACCACGCACCATCGCGCGCGCCGCCACGGCGAGCGTGATCTGACGCTGATCGCGACGCAGTTGCGGCGCCGCCGACGGCGTGGCTGAGGATGCCGAGGACACCTGCGTGATCGACGCCGACACGTTGCCGGTCTGCGCGCGCAGTGCACATGCCGCGCCGAGCGACATGGCGACGACCACGAGGATGCGGGAGAGCCAAAGAGGCATGGTGCTGACTTACCGCGCGATGTTGTTGGCGATCTGACCCATCTCGTCGGCCGTCTTGATGGCCTTGGAGTTGATCTCGTATGCCCGCATCGCGGCGATCATTTCGACCATTTCCTGCACGATCTCGACGTTCGAGCCTTCGAGGCTGTTCTGCTGCAGGCGGCCCATGCCGGCGTCGTTCGGATAGCCGACCACCGGCTGGCCCGAGGCGGCGGTGGGTGCGAGCAGGTTCTGGCCGAGCGAGAGCAAGCCGGACGGATTCGCAAAGCGCGCGAGTTCGATGCGGCCGATTTCGGTGGGCTGGATATCGTTGCCGCGACGTACACTCACCACGCCCGTCGCGGACACGGTGAATTCCGATGCGTCATCGGGAATGCGCACCGGCGGCTGCAGCGCGTAGCCTGCGCTCGTCACGAGCACACCCTGATCGGAGATCTGCAGACTGCCGTCGCGCGAGTAGGCGGTTTCTCCCGAGGGAAGCTGAATCTGGAAGAAGCCTTCGCCTTCGATGGCGATATCGAGATTGCGCCCCGTTTCTTCGATGGGGCCCTGTTCATGCAGGCGCTGTACACCGGCCAGGCGCGTGCCGCGTCCGACCTGAATGGCGGGCGTGATCTGCGTATCGTTTTCGCCCAGCACCTGCTGACCCTGCACGGTTTGATAGAGCAGGTCTTCGAAGTGTGCACGGCTCCGCTTGAAGCCGGGCGTGTTCACGTTGGCGAGGTTGTGGGCGATGACTTCGGTGCGTGTCTGCTGCGCCATCATGCCGGTAGCGGCGGCGCGAAGTGCCGGATCCATACGTACTCCTTAGACGGGCTTGGCGAGGTCGGTCACGGCGATCCCGCGTACCGCATCGATGGTGGACAAGGTCTGCTGCGCGGCGCCGTAGCGATGCAGCACGGTCAGCATCTCGGTCATCGCCGACATCGGATTCACGTTCGATTCTTCAAGGAACCCCTGCTTCACCGTGCGTTCGGTGGGCGGGATGACCTGGCGTGAGGCGTCGGGAATGAAGCGGGTGCCACCTTCGTGCTCGAGATCGGTGCCGGATGCGACGCGTTCCACGCGAAGCCGCTGCTGGGGCTTCCCGTTCACGGTGATCAGGCCGGTGGCGTCGACTTCGATGGTTCCCTGCGGGAGGGAGATGGCGCCGTTTTCGCCGAGAACAGGGTTGCCCTGTTCGTCGGTGAGATGGCGGTTGGCATCGAGTCGGAAGTTGCCGTTGCGGACGAACCGCTCCCCGGCGGGCGTATCCACCACGAAGAACCCGTCCCCTTCGAGCGCGAGGTCGAGGGAGTTGTGGGTTTCGGTGAGGGTGCCGGGGGTGAGGTCGATGGCAGTGTCGGCCTTGGCCAGCTGGTTGCCCATCATGCGTGCGAACGTCGTCTCCGCCTTGAAGCCGCGGGTGGACGCGTTGGCGAGGTTGTTGGCGAGCACCTGCTGCTTCCGCTCCAGCATCTGGAGCGCGGAAGCGGCGCTGGACAACCCATTGTTCTGAACGGGACCTGGCATGTCGTGATCGGGATAGGGTGCACGAACTCACCAGGTGAGAAAGCAATGGGCGGGCCACGGTCGCTTGGTGGCGGGAGAATGTCTTAAGTCATTGCATTGCAACGCATTGTGCTGATATGCGGAAAATCGTGCCGCTGGGTTTTGGGGCCGGACATGCGGCAATTCGTGCCGGATGGGGGGTGTGGCGGCGGGAGTTGCCGGAGGGAGCGGGGCTGGGGGCCGCCTGCGGCGGCGATACCCGCAGGATTTTCTGGAGATAAGGGGCAGGATCAAGCCAATGAAACACGGAGTAATCGAAAGTCGCATTCAAAATCGAGCTGAATGATATCGCTGGTGCTATTATGTCATTATATTGGCTTGTTGTAGGCGTAAATTTCTGCTGCAATTACCTTCAGTATCGAATGGATAGCCGCTGCGGCGCGGACACTGTTCGCGGTTGGGGAGACCGAAGATGGGTATTCCATGTATGAGCCGCGGTGGTAGGGTCCGTTAAGTTCAGGTCCACAGGCTCTCCCAGACACCCTCTGTCCTTGCTGCCCACCGCGTGAAACGATCGGCCTGGCTTTCCCTCACCTGCTGCGCGCTGATGACGGCCCTCGGCACCGGTGCCGCTTGGCAGGCGCGCAGGGTGGTCGATCAACGGGGCAAGACCCACGAGTTCCGCAGTCCCGCCGAACGGGTCGTCACGATCGCCATTCCATTGTATTGGCACTTTCTGACCGTCGATGGCAGCGAGAAGCGTGTCGTGGGCGCCAATGCTGTGGCGGTGGAACAGATGCGCGAGGGGATCGTGTCACGGGTGTTTCCCAACGCATCCGCGGTTCCCACCGCGATTACCCGTGGGGGCACCTTCACCCCCAACGTGGAAGCGTTGCTGGCCCTCAGGCCGGACGCGGTTTTTCAGTGGGCGGATCGTGGCAATGCGTTGGTGGACGTGCTCGACGAGGTCGGGCTGCGCACGCTGGGTGTCAAGAATACCAACGCCGAATCGGACATCGACGCCTGGATCCGCATGAGCGGTGCGGCGTCAGGCAAGGTCGCACGTGCGGACTCGATCATTCGGTACATGCGCAACGGCAACAACCGGTTCGATGCCATCGCGGCAAAAATTCCCGCCACCCAGCGGCCACGCGTGCTGATGCTGACCGAGTACTCGCGCCAGATCACACCCAACGGGCCGGTGTCGTACGGCAATCTCATCATACGCCGTGCGGGCGGCATCAACGCCGCGACCACCGATGGCATTGTGAGCATCGAGCAGGTGCTCGCGTGGAATCCCGAGGTGATCCTGCTCACGCCCTTCGAGCGCAAGACACCGGCGGATCTCATGCAGGACCCGTTGTGGTCGCGCACCCCAGCGGCCCGTATGCGACGCGTTTACAAATTGCCATTCGGCCTGACCCGCTGGGGTGGCTATGGACCTGAGTCACCCATGTTTCTGGCCTGGCTGACCACGTTGCTGCACCCCGAGTTGCCGGGGATCGCGTTGCGTGACGAGATGCGCTCGGCGTATCGCTCGTTATATCGGTTCAGCGCCACGGACGCCGATCTCGATCAGGTGCTGCAGATGCACGTGAATCGTGAATCGGCCGGGTATTCGCGTTTCCAGTCGACTGCACGCCCATGAACGTCCAGGCAACGGTGCACACTCAGCAGCACTATCGTGTCCGAATCGTCCTGCTGGTGTTGAGTGTCCTGCTCGCGGCGTTGATGCTGTTGTCATTGTGTCTCGGTCGGTATCCGGTCTCCCCACATACGGCGCTGCAGATTCTGTGGAGTGGCATGACGGGGCTCGTGCCCAGCGTTCCCACGTGGACCGGCACCGATGTGCTGGTGGTGAACACGGTGCGACTGCCACGGGTTGTGGTCGCGTCGCTTGCGGGCGCCGCACTCGGATTGAGTGGTGCTACGCTGCAGGGATTGTTTCGCAATCCGTTGGTGGGGCCTCAGGTGGTCGGCATCTCCAACGGCGCAGCATGGGGCGGGGTGGTCGCCATTCTGCTGGGCGCGAGCTCTGTAGGATCTCTCGCGTGGACCTTCGGCTTTGCCATGCTCGCCCTCGTGGCCGTGTTCAGCCTGAGTCGACTCAGCGGCAATGCCAGCATCATGTCCGTTGTGCTGGCCGGCATCATCGTGAGTGCGTTTTTCACCGCGTTGGTGGGGCTCGCCGAATTTCTGGCCGATGCGGAGCGTCAGTTGCCGGGCATCGTGTACTGGCTGCTGGGCAGCTTTGCCACGGTCACGCGCACCTCGTTGTGGGTGATTGGCCTGCCTGTACTGATCGCGGGCATCCCTTTGCTGCTCATGCGGTGGCATATCAACGTGCTTTCACTCGGCGACGAAACCGCGACCGCACTGGGGCTGCGGGCTCCCCAGTTGCGCTGGCTGGTGCTGTGTCTCGTCACCTTGCTGGTGACGGCGCAGGTGTCGGTGAGTGGCGCGGTCGGCTGGGTTGGGCTGGTGGTGCCACATATTGCGCGACGCCTGGTGGGACCCAACCATCAGGCGTTGCTGCCGGCGTCCACGTTGCTGGGTGCGCTCTACCTGCTGGGCATGGACGACATCGCACGCACGATGGCCGAGCAGGAGTTGCCGATCGGTGTGCTGACGGCACTGATGGGTGCGCCCGTGTTTGCGGTGGTGTTCTGGCGATCGCAGGCGAGGGGGTGGGTGCGTGAGTGACGAATCGACACCCGTGGCCGTGAACACCGACGCGATCGTGTTGCGCGATGTGTCGTTTGCCTATCGCGCGGGCACACCGGTCATTGCGCACTGCTCGTTGCGCGCGCCGCGTGGTCGTATCCTGGCGCTGCTGGGTCCCAATGGCAGCGGAAAGACCACACTGCTCAAGTTGATTGCCGGCGCACTTGCACCAGAGCACGGCGTGGTGGAGCGAAGCGGCCTGGTTGGGTATGTGCCCCAACTGCTGCACCTCAACTTCGCGTACTCGGTGCTGGACGTGGTGCTGATGGGTCGGGCGCGACAGATCGGATTGTTTGCCACACCATCACGCCGGGATGTCGATGCAGCGATGACCGCGCTGGGCCGGGTGGGCATGCGAGGGTTCGCCGAACGTTCCTTCGATGAGTTGTCGGGCGGTGAACGGCAGTTGGTCGCACTGGCGCGGGCGTTGGCGGCGCATGCGGAGATACTCGTGCTCGATGAGCCCACATCGGCGCTGGACCTGCGCCACCAGGAGATGGTGCTGCAATGGATGCAGGCGTTGGTGCGTGAGGATGGCCTGACGGTGGTGTTCAGCACGCACCAGCCACAGCACGCCGATGCTGTAGCGCACGAGGTGGCGCTGGTGCAGGGCCCCGGTCATGTGGATGTGGGGCCGGCGGCGCGCATGCTGGATGCCGATGTGGTGGGCCGGTTGTTCGGCGTCGAGATACAGCGGGTGAGGGTGGACACCCTCGACGTGCTCACGCCGCGGTGGAAGCTGCGTCGCGGTTGAGCTCTGCGGGAACCGCGCGTCTTCCTGATTGATGGGCACGTTTTGGGGGCGCCAATGCAAATGAGGTCGTCGCGATCTCTCTCATCGCAACGACCTCTATGGCACTTCCCCTGCGTTGATACGTTACCGGGCTACAACTGCCGGTCCCGAGATCTGCAGCAGCATCGCGACGGCGTCCACTGGCAGTCCCATCTTTCGTGCAATCTCGGTGGGCGCGGCGCCTGCCGCTGCCAATGCCTGCACGGTGTGCGGGGTTTTCGACTTGCCGGCACCCCGCATGTTCATCGATGGCATGGCCGTCGCGCGCGTGCTGCGCAGGCGACGCTGGCGCAGGGCGTCGCGTGTCCACGCCACCACACGCATCACACCGTAGCCGAGTGCCACGAGCAGCGCGAACGCCGTCAGACCCATCGCGCCCATGATGCGCTGTTCCTTGCTCACGGCCGGTGACATGATGAGTGCGCCGGCCACCAGGCCCACGCCGGTCACCACGACCAACAACACCAGCAGCTTGAGCGTCTGTGCGATGCTCCGCCACACCGAGCGACGCGGGGTACGATCGGGAATAGCGCGCATGTTGCCCGCCGAACGGGTGGCCATCGTCTGCGTCGCCATTGTCACGCCACCTGATCGCGCAGCGGCTTGAGCTCCACACGCAGCTTGCTCAGCGCCTTGCTGCGGATCTGCGAGACACGCGACTCGGTCAGTTCGAGCACCTTGGCAATTTCGTGCAGCTTGAGCTCTTCGAAGTAGTACAGCGACAGCACGATGCGCTCCTGTTCCTTGAGTCGCAGGATCGCATCCTTGAGGTGTGACACTTCCTGTTCGTGCGTGAGGCTGTCTTCCACACCACTTTCTTCACCCGACGTCAGGACTTCGGCTGGCACGGGCGTGGTGTTTTCGCGTTCGCCCGGCGCGCGGTCGAGCGGAATATGATGGGCACCTTCCACATCGGCCTGCCAGCGCCACAGCGTCTCGAGATCGACGTTCAGTTGTTCGGCGAGCTCCCGGTCTTCCGGGGCACGGCCACTGGCCCGCTGGAACGCTTCGCGCGCCGCCGTGATCTCACGGGTCTTGCGACGGATGGAACGGGGCACGTGGTCCTGCTTGCGCAGCTCGTCGAGGATCGCGCCACGAATGCGGGGCGCCGCGAAGGTGCTGAACGCCAGGCCGCGCGAGGCGTCGAATCCCTCGAGCGCGGTCATGAGGCCAATGGTTCCGGCGCTCACCAGTTCGTCGAAGTCGGCGCGAACCGCCAACGTGCGCGACACCTGGCGAGCGACATGGTGCACGAGGCCAAGATGCTCTTCGAGCAGACGGTCACGGGCAGACGGATTGCCTGCCTGATACGACTGCCAGAGCTTGTTGTTCATGGCGACGGATCCCTGGGAGAGAGCGAGGGGCACGATCAAACACCGGAGCGAGAAAGGGGGCGGACAGTCAACGCGCGCGTCACGACATCGTGGGCGGCGACCGCTGCTGGCGACCCTGCTGCTGCATCTGCAAAGGTCATGCCTTTGCGAAGTGCCGCATCAAGCGTCGGATCAGCAGGAATTGCGCCAGCGAGACGCAACGAAAGACCGAGGAACTGGCGGGCACCGGCGTCGATGGCGTCGAAGCAACGCGCTGCTTCGCTCCCTTCCAGTCGATTGACGAGCAGCTCCACCGGAAGGGCACCGTGTCGAGTGGCCACCGCCTTGCAGAGCGCGTACGTCGAAGCAAGACCAACAGGGTCAGCGCCGGAGGCAATCGCCACCAACCGCTCACCCGAGTGTGGTGTGATGGCCGCCAGCACCGACTCGAGTCGGGCACCGCAGTCAATCACGACCAAATCCATCCCTTCAGAGAGTGCACTGAGTCGACGCAGGCAGGCCTTTCGTTCCGCACTGGTCAACTGTGGCGCTCCTTCACCGGCAAGACGTGCCGCACCGCCTGCCACCAGGGTGAGCGTGGTGCTCACCGGGGTGGCCACATCGGCCGGCGATACACGACCGCCACGCAAGTCCTGCCAACTGGCACGAGGTGTCACACCGAGGGTCATCGCCAGCGGTCCGACAAAATCGTCCGCGTCGATGAGCAGCACCCGATGCCCTTCACCGGCCGCCGCCACGGCAAGCAATGCCGAGATGAGTGTGGTGCCCGAACCGCCACGACCACTCGCGCAGAGCAGCGTGGTGGGGCCGATGGCATCACCGCTTCCCGTACGACGCGCCGCATACGCGGCTCCGCCGGCCAGCGCGTCGGCCTGCGAGCGATTCGACGAAGCGGACGACATGAGCGGAAGACTCATGCGGGCATCCAATCCGGCTCGGCATCGGCGCTCAGGCCGAGGTTGCGCAGCAGTCGCGCGACGCCGGGCTTGAGATCGGCCGGGACATCCTGGCCATCGGCAATCCAGCGTGTCGGCATTTCCAGCGACAGCGCCAGATCGGTCACACCGGTTTCGCGCGGCACTTCATCGAGCTTCGACAACAACAGATGGGTCGTGCCGCAGTGTGCGCGCGTGCCCCGATAGGCTCGGCCAATATCCACGGCGAGATCCGCACGCAACGTCGCCGGGATCACGAGATGCACTTCATCGGGCGCAATCGTGTCGAGCAGGGAACGCCACCGTTCGGTGAGTTCGGCGCTCGCGGGGCTGCGGCCCGGTGTGTCCACGATGACGATGTCGCACGTCTGCGAGAGACGCTTCATCGCCGCATCCACTTCCTTCTCATCGTACACCACTTCGAACGGCACATCGGCCAGCTCGGCGTACGTGGCCAACTGTTCCATGCCACCCACACGATACGTGTCGATGGTGAGCAGCCCCGGGCGCGCGGCGCCGAACATGCCACGACGTACGGCAAGCTTGGCGGCAGTCGTCGTCTTGCCGGCGCCGGTGGGACCCACCAGCGCGATGCAGTACGGACGACCATCCACCTTGCGCAGCTTGGGCGGCAACGGCGCGGGCTCGAGACGTGCACGCACCCGATCGATGGTCGAACCGGCCGCGGCGAGCACTTCCACCATCGGCACGCCTTCGTCACGGACCGTGCGGGTGTGCATGATCATCACGTCATCGCCGAGCAGGCGACGGGCGCGCTCGGAGACACGGGACAGATCGGCGCCGCGGAAACGCTCCATCGGCGTGTGATACGTGGTCGTCGACGGCTGGTTAGCCATTGGACATCTCCCAGGTGGTCACGCTGCTGAGCGTGATTTGCGCGGGCAGTTCCGCGAGTGAAATCACCGGCAGGCTCGGGAGCACAGGTTCGATGAGGCGCCGCACGCCCACGCGCAACGACGGCGGGGTGATGAGCGGCAACGGACGGCCATCCACGGCGTACGTGGTGGCGAGATGATTGAGGTCGCGCAGCATGGCAGCCAACGATTCCGGCGTGAGCATCGGTGCGTTCGGCTGCGACGAGCGCGGCGAGAACAATCCGACGAGTGCCGATTCGAGACGACCACCGATGGTGATGCCACGCACCGTACCGGTCTGGTCGGCGAACAACCGCGCAATGACGTTGGTGAGGGCCCGGCGCGCCACTTCGGTGAGCGCTTCGGGATCGCGCGTGGACTCCGCACCGTCGCCCAACGCTTCGAGGATCGTGACGAGATCGCGAATGGGCACACGCTCGCGCAGCAGACGCTGCAACACACGGTGCAACACACTGAGCGACACCTTGCCCGGGATGATTTCTTCCACGAGTGCGGGGTGCGACTTCTTGAGCGTCTCGACCATCTCCTGCACTTCCTGACGACCGAGCAGTTCGGAGGCGCTGAGCTTGAGCGTTTCGAGCAGATGCGTGGCGACCACCGTGGTGGGTTCCACCACCACGTAGCCAAGGGCCTCCGCTTCCGTGCGGCGGGCCGACGCCACCCAGCGCGCGGGCATCCCAAATGACGGATCCACGGTCTCCATCCCGTCGATCTCAGCCACCACACTGCCGGTGTTGAGCGCCATCAGAAAGCGCGGCAGCACTTCGGCGCGCGCCACTTCGGAGCCACGCAGCTTGATGACGTATTCGTTGGCCGGCAGCCGGATGTCGTCGCGAATGCGGATGGCCGGGATGAGAATGCCGAGTTCGAGTGCGGCCTGCTTGCGCAGCAGCGAGATGCGTTCGAGCAGGTCGCCGCCCTGGCCTTCGTCGATGAGCGGGATGAGCGCGTAACCCACTTCGAGTTCGATGGGATCGATCTGCAGCAGATCGCGCATCGGATCGGGCGGTGGCGGCAATTCTTCCATTTCCACCGGTGCGCTGATCGTCGCCAGTTCCAGGCGACGCGTCTCGGCCTTGGTCGCGGTGCGCGCCAGCAGCGCGGCACCGGCAGCCATGGCCAGGAACGGAAACATCGGCAAGCCGGGGATGAGCGCGAACGAACCGAGCACGCCGGCAGCGACCCACATCGCGCGCGGGTGATTGCCGAGCTGTTTGCTCAGCACCGCGCCCATCTTGTCGTTGTTGGTGGCGGCCGTGACCATGAGGCCGGCCGCGGTGCTGATGATCAGTGCCGGCACCTGCGTGACGAGGCCGTCACCCACCGTGAGGATGGTGTAGGTGCTCGCGGCCTTGCCGATCTCCATGCCACGCTGGATGACACCGATGAAGATGCCGCCCACAATGTTGACGATGACGACGAGAATGCCGAGGATCGCGTCGCCCTTCACGTACTTGGAGGCGCCGTCCATGGCGCCGTAGAAGTCGGCGGTGCGCGCGATTTCGTCGCGGCGCGTGCGAGCTTCCTTTTCGTCGATCAGGCCGGCCGACAGATCGGCGTCGATCGCCATCTGCTTGCCGGGCATCGCATCGAGGGTGAAGCGCGCGGCCACTTCCGCGATGCGCCCGGCACCCTTGGTGATGACGATGAAATTGATGCCGGTCAGGATCAGGAAGATGACAATACCGACCGCATAGTTGCCGCCGATGACGAACTGACCGAAGGCTTCAATGACCTTGCCGGCGTGCGCCTCGGAGAGAATCAGACGTGTCGACGACACGCTGAGCCCCATGCGGAAGAGCGTCAGCAGGAGCAGCAGCGCCGGAAAACTGCTGAAATCGAGCGGGTTGGTGGTCTGCAACGAGACCAGCAGTACCACCAGCGACAGTCCGATGCTCGCCGCGAGGCAGAGATCGAGCAGCACCGGCGGCAGGGGTACCACGATAAGGGCGATGAACAGCACCACCACCAGGGCAATGGCGATTTCCGCCTTCTTTGCCCCGGCAGAATTTGCCGGAATCGGGAGCGCAGCGCTGGTCATATATCACTCACTATGCAGCGACCGTGCCACGCCATTTGGCGCCGTACCGTTCGCGCTGGCGCATGACAAAGGCGAGCACTTCCGCCACCGCCAGGTACATCTCCACCGGAATGACCGTGCCCACCTTGGCGACCTTGATCAGGGCCCGGGCCAGCGGCTTGTTCTCGATGACCGGCACGCCGTGCTGGAAGGCCAGCTCCTTGATGCGCTGGGCGATCTTGCGCTCGCCGAGGGCCACGACGTACGGGGCCGGGGCGACATTTGGGTCGTACTTGATGGCAATGGCGATGTGCACCGGGTTCACGATGATCACGTCGGCCTTGGGTACCGCGGCAAACATCTGCCGGCGGATGCGCTCGCGGGCGATCGCCCGGCGGCGTCCCTTCACTTCCGGATTGCCTTCCTGCGACTTGTGCTCTTCCTTGACCTCTTGCTTGGTCATCTTGAGGTCTTCCATGGTCTTCCAGCGCTGGTAGCCGTAGTCGGCCATCGCGAGGACCAGGAACATCATGCCGGCATTCTTGATCAGGGCGAAGCCGTACTTCTGCACGACCTCGAGCAGTGCCATCGGTGAGGCATTGAGTGCCAGCGCCTGCAGATCGGGCCAGGCATCGGACACCGTCATGTACACGGCGTATCCGACGATCATCATCTTGAGCAGCGCTTTGGCGAGCTCGACAATGGACTGCTTGCCGAGGATGCGCCCGGCGTTGCTCATCGGATTGAGACGCTCGAACTTGGGCGCGAGGGTCTTGGTGGTGAGCAGACCACCGGTCTGCGCGGCCTGCACCGCCACGGCCACGACCGCCATGGCCGCGACGGCGCCGAGCATGGCGACGATGGTACGGAAGCTGATGACCTGCATCCAGGGGATGAGTCCCGCGCCCATGTGTTCGCTATCGCCGGCGGTGGCCAGCGAGGTGCCCATGGTATCCAGCAGAAAGCGCCAGAGCTGGGGGCCCGTGAACGAGAAGACGAGGAGAAATCCGAGGAGGAAGGCGGCGGTGGCAAACTCGGGGCTTTTGGCGATCTGCCCCTTCTCGCGCGCTTCCTCCAGTCGTTTGCCAGAGGCTTCTTCTGTCTTCTCTCCGCCGGATTCGCTTTCAGCCATGGACGGTCAACGCCCCTCGGCGGAAGGGGCAACGGCAGCCCCTTGGCTCATGGCCGGCAGACGTGGGGCCGTCTGGACGCTCGTCGTCTGGACCGTCGCCACACGGGCTCCCCGCACAAATGCATCAATGGTCTTGCCGTAGGGCGTCGTCCATTCACCGAGTGCGTGCACGATGAGTCCGACGGAACCGGCGAAGGTGAGCAGGCCAATGCCGATCTGCAGCGGGAAGGCCAGGCTCATGATCTGAAGCTGCGGCGCTGCACGGCCGAGGATGGCCAGCGCGATGTTCGTAACGAGAATGGCCGCGATGACCGGAGCGGCGAATTGCAGACCGGTGGCGAAGATGGTGCCGCCAGCCTTGGTCAGGGCCAGAAAGCCGGCCTGCATGTCGATGGGTGCGCCCAGCGGCAGCACGGAAAAGCTCTTGGCGATGGCCTCGATCATGACGATGTGGCCGCCGGTGATCAGCAGGAGCGTGAGCGCCATGAGCTGCATGAAGGAGCCGAAGATGGCGCCCTGGGTGTTGTTGACCGGGTCGAAGATGGCCGCGCCGGAGAGGCCGATCGTGGTGGTCATCAGTTCGCCAGCGAACTCTGCGCCGGCAATTACCAGTGCGGCCGCAAAACCGAACGCGAATCCGATAGCGGTCTCAGCCAGAAAAGTGGCCGGTGTGATCGCGAGCGTAGCGCGGTCGGTGGTGGCCAGTGCCGTGGGGAGCAACAGGACGGCAAAGAGCACGAGCATCGCGGTGCGCAGCTTCATCGGCACACTCTTGGCCGACCAGGCAGGGGCGATGAGCAGCAGGCCGCCAATACGGAGCGCGGTCAGCACGAGGGCTGTCGCGACGCCAGGGGCGGAGAAATCGGGGAGTCCGAAGATCAGATCGGCGCCCATGGGGCTGCTCGGATTCACCGGGGGCTGGTGGTCAGCCGACCATCGCGGGAATGCCGCGAATGATCTGGGTGGTGAACTTGATCATGATCTGCATCAGCCAGGGCAGGCCGACGATGAAGGCACCGCCGACCAAGATGAGCTTGGGCACAAAGACCAGCGTCTGCTCCTGGATCTGAGTGACCGACTGGATGATCGCGATGATGAGACCGACCCCGAGCGCCAGCAGGAGCAGCGGCGCCGAGACCATGAGGGCGGTCATGATGGCGTCGCGGGTCAGGTCGATGACGATCTGGTGTGACAAGGCGGTGGCCTGGGTTCGGGGACGTACGCGATTGGCGATGTAGGTGAAAGCAAGGGAGGGGCCAGTGAATCGGATTGTGTAAATGCGATCGTAAGTTGTTTGTGGAAAACAGGTTACGATGTTCTTGGTTCCTGCGGTCGATACCCCAAACACGGCAAAAAATGCCGAGTGCCTTGAGCGTCGATGAAGACGGCATGGCACCCGGCAGGAATTGCACGGTTGGCATGCGTGCGCTTCAGGTCGTGCCCGGCGTATTGCTCTCGTTGGCACCTTGGTCGCGCATCGACGCCGATTGACACCGCCGGCCCGGGGCGGAGAATTGGGGTATTGCTGGTGGGACTCTTTTGCCCGGGACAGAAGCAATGGTCGGAAGCATTGGTGCCTGGTCGCGAGGCCGGCTTTTGCTGGGAACGCTGGTCATCGTGCTCGCGATGTTGTCCGGGCCGGCGCATGCCGTCGGCGGGCTGATGGACGCTCAGGAATCCCCGGCCGGGTCACCGGCGCCGGCGGGCGATGCCAAGCTCGGAGCATTGGTGCTTCACATCGTGAATGCAGCCGGTGCGCCGGTGGCGTCGGCCGAAGTCACGCTACGTGGTGAGAAGAAGCAGGATTTTGTACAGCGCACCGATACGGCCGGCCGTGCCGTCTTTGCCGATCTCGCGCCGGGTTTCTGGGTCGCGGGTGTTCGGCGACTCGGCCTCAAGCCGGTCAGTGGAAGTCTGCGCGTGGGTGCCGGGCAAAACGCCTACACCATGCGAGTCGAAGACGAGGCGATGACCCTTGTGGGTGTGCGGGTCATGGGCGGCCGCGACTACTCGCCGCGTCTCTACGATTTCGAGCGACGACGGTTGGCCGGATTGCCCAGTGCCGTGGTCACGCAGGAGCAGATCGATCGGCTTGGACCGGTCCACATCTCACGCATGCTGCGTGGCATGTCAGGGCTGCGCATTGGTGACTCGTCAGGCGTGACGGTGGCCATTTCGACGCGGGGCATGAAACCATCGCGGCCGCTGCGAGGGGCGGCGCCGTTCGGTCTGGTGCAGTGTGTGATGCGGGTGTCGGTCGACGGGATCATCCTGCCGGCGCTCACCAACATCGACCAGATCGTGCCGAAGGATGTACATGGCATCGAGGTGTACTACGGACCGGCGCGCATGCCGCCGGAGCTCGAGGGGATGCGCACGGACAATTGGTGCGGATTGATTGCGATCTGGACGCGGGATCGGTAGGCAGACACTGCCTACGGTGTTTGTCGCGACGCGCATTCGGCAGATGGTTGTAGGGATCCGGGTGGTAGGCGGTGTGCTGTAGGTAGTAAGGAGCTCGCTGCCTCGTCGGCACCAATGCTGGCCGCTCCCTACCACCTATCACCTACCACCTAGTACCAAGCCCCCTATTACCACCTACTCAAGAATTCCCCGTATCACCGCTCTTACTTGAAGCTCTGCACCAAACTGGTAATGGTGAGACTCCATCCATCCACCAGCACAAACAGCAGCAATTTGAATGGCAAGGAAATCATGGCCGGTGGCAACATGAACATACCCATGCTCATGAGCACCGACGCCACCACCGCATCGATGATGATGAACGGCAGATAGATCGCAAAACCGATCTGAAACGCCGTCCGCAGTTCGCTCGCGACAAACGCCGACATGAGCACGTGCAGTGGCACATCATCCACGGTGTTCGGCTGCGGCATGCGGCTCAACTTCACAAACGTTTCCACATCCGACTGGCGCGTCTGCTTCAGCATGAACGTGCGCAACGGCTGCACACCCGTCTTCATCATTTCCACCTGAGTGATCTGGCCATCGAGCCAGGGCGTGATCGCGGTGCGATTCACTTCACTCAATGTCGGGCCCATGACAAAGCCCGTGAGCAACAGAGCCATGCCGGCCAGCAAGGCTCCCGGCGGTGCGCTCTGGGTACCCATGGCCTGCTTGAGGAACTGCAGCACGATGAGGATACGGGTGAAACCCGTCATCATCAGCATCAGCGTGGGCAGGAGCGTGAGCAGCCCCATCATGACCACGATGCCCACGGTGCCGTTCAGGCGCAGACCGCCGTCTTCGCCACTGCCGCCCAGTTGCACATCCATCTGCGGCATCATGCGCATGATGGCGTCGTCGGCGGCGATGGGTGCCGGACTGGCCGCAGCGGCCTTGTTGTTCGGTTCCTGCACCGGTGTCGTGATCATCTGCGACATCGGACGTGGCGCGGAGGTGCCACGATTGGTCGTGGCCGCGCCGTTGCCTTCACGCGGCGGCTGTGCGGCGGCCGTGGATGACTGGGCTTTTGCCGTGGCGTTCGTGATGCCGCCACGCGCGCTCGACGAAGCGCGCGTGTTGCGACGATCGGCCGGCACCAGTGGCGGCGCATCCAGCGTGCGGGGGGCCACCGGCGGCTGCAGCGATGGCGTCGCGGCCGCAGCGGCCGGGCGAGCGGTCTGTGTGGCTGCTCCGGCCCCGGCCGGCGCCACGGTAGGAGCCACCGGCGCCGCAGGCGGCTGTACAACCGGCCGCTGAGCACCCTGTTGCGCCCCTTGCTGTGCACCCTGGCTGGCTGCCTGTGCGTGCAACACTGGCGCGGCCATGGTAATCATTGCCACAGCGAACACCACCAGGCGCGTGGCACCGCTCAACGACACACCGAGCATGCTCCGGAAATCGCGGTCGGCAGAGACGCTGGCCATGGCGACATTGGCCATCGTGGCCCGCGGACCATACGTGTTGATCGCGCCCGTGCTGGTCGTGGCCGGTGCCGTGAGAAAACGTGGCACCTCCACCGGCTCAGCCATGGAGAACGGCTTCGGTGCCGATACCGCCGGCGTCACGGATGCGATGACCGGCGCCTCGGCCACCGGCGCCACAATGGGCGCCATCAACGGCTGCTGCTTGATCGCGCGTCCCAGCATGGTGCCAAATGTGCTGGCCATGCTCGCCGGCGTTGCCGGAGCAAAGGCCGCCGTGGCTTCCGCGCTCGAAATCTGCAGTTGTGGCACGGTGCTCGTGGCGATCACTCGCTGGCGATCCGCCTCATCGAGTTCGAACAACTGGCGTACACCACCTTCACCGACGCTGAGTGCCATCACCTTCTCACCCACGCGCACCACGGCGAGCCCAGTCTTGGGACCAAGCTGCACACGCTGCACCACCTCCACCGGCACCCGTGAACGCGGACGGAGCGCACCCGTGCCCCAGCGCTTGAGCGCATAGACGCACAGCGCGCCCAGGCCCAGCACGAAAGCAAGTGCGGCAACAATGCCCATTCCGGCGATCAGCATCGGTGTGGTTGGCGGTCAGTGAGAGAGACGCGGAAACTCAGGTGGTCGGCGGAACGGTATCGGTCATCATCATGTCGATCATCATCGCTTCCAGCCGCTTATGCGGCGTTGACGGCGGCGGAGGCCGTCGGGTTGGCCAGCACGCGCGTGATGCGCACGCCGAAGTGTTCGCCCAGCACCACCACTTCGCCTTCCGCGAAGCGACGGTCGCCGACGTAGATGTCGATCGGTTCACCCGCGAGGCGGTCGAGCTGAATCACCGAGCCACGACCGAGGCGCAGAATTTCCTGCACCGTCATGCTGGTGCGACCGAGTTCGATCGACACGGGCAAGGTGAGATCGAGCAGCATGCCGATCGGCACTTCGGTGGTGCCGAGCATCGTCTGCTCGAAGTCGGTGAGCTGCGGCGCCCGAGCCTGCGGCGCGGCGGCGACCGTCTCTTCCTTGAGCGACGAGATCGGTTGCCCGGCAGCCTTGGCCGCCTGGGCGCTGGCGACGAGCGCGTCGATTTCGGCGGGATTCATGCGGAGGTCCGGGAGTCAGGGGTCGAAACAGAGGGCAGCGCATCGACGATGCGCACCGCGAGATTGCCGTTCACACGACCGGCATGGCCGATGAACCGTTCCTGCGTGCCGGCGCGGATGAGCACGCGGGCGTCCTTCGGGATAGCCGTCGGGATGACACTCCCTTCGGTGATCTGCGCGAGATCGCGCATCGAGAGCTGAAAGTCGGGCAGGCGCGCGGTGAGCGGCACCTTCGTAGCGCGCAGGGCGGCTTCACTGCGCTGCCGGGTCGCTTCGCGTTCCTGTTCGTTCGTGTTGAGCAACGCGAGGCGTTGCTGACCATTCGACGTGAAGAACTTGTCGAGCACCGAGAACGGAAGGCACAGCAACAACAGGCTGCTCACGCTCCCGGTGTTCACTTCGACGTTCGCCACCAGTACCGGGTCTTCGCGATTCACGACCTGCAGAATTTCCGGTGACGATTCGAAGCCGGTGATATTGAGATCCATCGCGACATGATCCTGCCAGATCTCCTGGAGGAGGCCCGTGATCTTGTCCGCGACGTTGCGTACCGCCATGCGTTCGATCGGCGTGAGGGCGCGCGTGAGCGCCGAGCCCGTGCCTTCGCCGCCGAACAGACGGTCGACGATGTAGGTGCTGAATTCGGGGCCGACATCGATCACGCCCTTCTGACCCGTGCCGGCGATATCGAAGATGTACGACGAGCAAGGCATCGGCAGCGACAGCGTGAATTCGCCGAACGAAAACTGCTCGACGCTCTGCAGGCGCACTTCGATCTGGCCGCGCACGCGCGAGATGAGCCACGCTTCGAATCCCTTCACGAGACGTTCGTACATCGCTTCCAGCGTACGCAGGCGCTCCTTGGAGACGCGGTGCGGACGACGGAAGTCGTACACCTGCACATCGAGCCCCGCGGATGCGGCCGCGTTGCCGCGGCTGGCGCCGCCAAGCAGGCGATCGATGTCGGTTTGACTGAGCGTTTCCGAAGTCATGAGCGGGAGCGAGCGTGAGCGAAGAAGGCGGTCGTGCGGATTACTGCACGACGAACTGCGGGAAGTAGAGGCGCTTCACGGTCTGTTTGCCGAAGCGGCCATCCACCGCGGCCTGCAACTCTGTCTTGAAGATTTCGCGCTTCGAGATGTCCGTGAGCTCGTCCACCGTCTTGGTGCCCAATGCGGTCAGGATGATGTCGCGCAACTCGGCGTCGCGGGCCTTGAACTGCTCGAGCGCCGTAGCCTTGCCGGCCTCGATGGCGACGGACAGCAGGAGGAAGCGGCTGCCACCGCTACCCGCCGGATTGAGGACCAGGTTCTCCAGAAGCAGCACCGAAGCCGCTGCGCCTGCTTCCTTGCCTTCCGCGCCACCGTGTTCGCCACCAGCGGCTGCCTCTCCATGCTCGCCCTCGGCGCCTTCTGCGCCGCTGTCGGCGTGGGCGGCCGCGACGATGGGCGTGGTCTTGCCCATCTTCTTGGCGACCATCGGACCGAGGAGGGCGGCACCCGTGCCGCCACCAACAGCGAGGCCGACCGCCACCATGCCGATCAGGATCGGCAACTTGGGCTTGGACGGGGCGGCTTCGGCTTGGGGCTGTTCGCTGGACATAGAGAAGGCGGAAGAAGTGAATTCGACGCCATAGGGAAAAGCACTCCTCATGCCACGACGAGGGGTTCCGGGGTAATTCTCCGTAAACACCTGTGAGTAAACAGCTTACGGTGTTTGTGGATCGACTGGAGGGAGCCTGGGCTTCGACCTCACGACCGGCAAATACTGGCAGAACCGGCAATTTCCGGCAGAAAGTGCCGGGACATTCGTAGCGAACTCTTCAATTTCGAGCGGTACCGCCGACCCCGGCAATACGGGGTCGGCGGCCTCCACTCAGCCCATCAGCGCGACTAGCGCTTGATCGTCATCAGTTCCTGCAGCATCTCGTCCGAGGTGCTGACCACCTTGCCGTTGGCCTGGAAACCGCGCTGGGCCACGATCATGTTCGTGAATTCCTGCGCCAGATCGACGTTGGACATTTCCAGCGCGCCGCTGGTCATCTGCGACTGAGAACCTTCCAGGGCGAAGCCGAGCACGGCACCGCCGGAGTTCGCCGACTCCTGGTACATGTTGTCGCCGATACGGAGCAGACCGCTCGGGTTGTTGAAGTCGGCGAGCACGATGCGGGCGAGCGGCGACGTCGTGCCGTTCGTGAAGAAACCCGTGATGAGGCCGAACCGGTCGATCGAGAAGTTCTGCAGCGTGCCGGCCGTGTAGCCGTTCTGGTCGCGCAGCACGGCCGTCGACGACGTCGACGCGAACTGCGTCAGGCCGTTCACGCCGCCACCGAGCGTCAGGTCGATGCGCACCGGGTTGGCACCCGGCACCGCGAAGTTCAGCGACGCGCTGATGTTCGTGTTGAGCAGGCCGGCGTTGTCGAACGTGAACGTGCCGCTGTTCTCGCTCGGCGTGGCCGAATCGGGGCTCATGAAGTAGCCGATCTTGATCTGCGAGTTCACCGGCATGTTGGCCGTGAACTGCACCGCCGGCGGCGGGCCAGCCGAGAACGAGTAGTCGGCCGGGTTGTTGTACTCCACGCCCGTGGCGCTGTACACACGCACGTTGTCCGGCAGCACTTCGTAGCCGGCGGGCGGCGTCGGCAGCGGGATATCACTCGGCGGCGAGTTGCCGTCGGTCTCCACTTCGAACGTCTGCGCCGACGCAATGGGATCGATACGCCAATCCCACGAGTTCGGGCCGGTCTTCCACATCTGCAGCTTCACGTCGTGCTTCGTACCCTGTGAATCGAACACACCGATCTGCGTTTCCGTCCACGCCTTCTCGTTGATCGGCAGCGCGCGATCCATCGGATCGTTGAAGTCACCCTGGAACACCGGGGCCGACGCGTTCAGGTTGCCGGCAAGCTTCATGTCGGTGGTCGGGTTGGCCGACACCTTCTGACCGAACGGCAGGCGGATGTCCTGGATACCATCCTGCAACTGACCGTTTTCGTACATACGGCCCTGCACGATGAAGCCGTTCGCGGGCGAGACGAGCTGGCCGAGCGCGTCCACCTGGAAGTTGCCGGCGCGCGTGTAGAAGCTCTGGTTGCCCTTTCGCACGACGAAGAACGAATCACCCTGGATCGCGATGTCGGTGTTGAGACCCGTCGTTTCGAGATTACCCTGGTTGAAGATCTGGTCGATGGAGCCGATCTGCATGCCGAGGCCGATCTGGATCGGGTTGATACCACCCTGATCGCCAGGCGGACGGCTCGCACCGGCGAGCAGCTGCGCGAAGCCTTCCTTGAAGGTCACGCGGCCGGCCTTGAAGGCGACCGTGTTCACGTTGGCGATGTTGTTACCGATCACGTCCATGCGCACCTGGTTGTTGCGCAGTCCGGATACGCCGGCGTAGAGAGAACGAAGCATGGTGTGTAGTCCTTGGTGTCAGGTCGCGATCAGGCGCGGATCTGGGTGAGCTGGGACATCGGCACTGAGAGCGAGTCGCCGATGATCAGAATCGGATTGCCATTTTCGTACTTCATGCCGGTGATGCGACCGGCGGTGTACGTCGTGGCACTCTGGTACAGGCCGCCATCCTTTGCGACGTCGAACTTGTAGGTGTACTGGCCGGGCTCGAGCGGTGGATCAAACTCGTAGTCGCCGACATTGAACGAGGCCTGCCCGGGCTTCACCGCACCGACAATGGCCTGTCCGACTGCTTCGCCCTTGCTGTTGATCATCGTGATGCGTCCCGTGCCGGAGAGCGAGCCGGCATCCACGACCAGCGTGCCATTGCCTTCCTTGTCGACCCACGCGTTGTTGCCCGGGGTGACGCCCGTCTTCCCGACGGTGGCCATGGCCATCTGTCCTTCGATGAGCTGCGCGAGTTCGTCGGCGCGCTCGTTCTGTGTTTCTTCGAGTGACACGATGGCATCCTTCATTTCGGCCGTAGCCGACTTCTGCGCATCGAGCGACTCGTTCATCTTGAGCAGTTGTTCGACCGTGGAGAACTGGGCGAGCTGCGCGGCCATGTCCTTGCCGTCCATCGGATTGAGCGGATCCTGATTCTTGAGCTGCGCCACGAGCATCTTGAGAAACTCGTCGCGACCCATGCCGTTCGGATTCGTCGGCAGGTCACGTGGCGCGGAGGGCTCCGCCGGACCGACTGGTGGCTCGGCAGCGGGCGGTTGATCCGCCGCTGTCGTGTTGAACATCGAGCTGTAGCTGTTGTAGCTGCTGCGTGCGGCGGAGATCATCACTCGTTCCCGAGGAAGAAGTTGGGACGGCGCTGCCGCCCCTGCTGCTCTTGCCGGTCTTCACGGGCCTGTGCGGCCTGTTCCCGACGCGAAGAATCCTGCTGTGAATCGCGCGACGACTGACGTTCCCACGGTGCGCGTTCGCGTTGACCGTTGCTCGCAGCACCGTCCTGCGACGCCGTCGTCAGCGTCTTGATCGCATCGCGTTCGAGACCGGTCACCCGTGTGGGGTCGGCCTGTTCCTGACGCGTCCCGCTCACCCGCACCGTGTCTCCATCGAGTCCGTGACGTCCGAGTGCATCCTGCAATTCCGCCGTACGCAACCGCATGGAGCCGGCCGTCGAGGCATCGGTGGAGATGTGCGTGCTCACCGTGTTGCCACGGAGATCCACCGTGATCTGCTCCTTCGTGCCGTTGGCGTTGTCGACGTTGAGCGTCATGCGTGAGAGGGGTGCGGCGGGAGCGTCATCGCGCATCTGCTGGATATCAGCAACACGCTGTACCTGATCGCTGCCCGTCGTCTGTACTCCCGATGCACGCTCCGTGCCGGTGGTTGAGCTCGCCATGCCACCATGGCCAAACGTGGCACCGAAGGCCTGCGCGTTGTCCGTCGTGCTACCGATGGCGCTGCCGGCCCGATCACTGCGACGGTGCTCGCTGCGTGACGCTCCACGATCGCGTTCACTCGACGCACCATCTTGATTCGTTGACGCATTGTGACTTCCGCGTCCGGCCTGCTGCTGCGCCACCTGCGTCAGACTATCGGTGTTCACGCCCATGCTGGTGCGCGGCGTGGTCGATGCGTCGGCCACTCGCGCAACCGTTGCCACACCCGCCACCCCGGCAACTCGTGCCACCCCGGCAGCGCTTGCCGAGTCGATTTGGGGCGCAGCGGTCTGCCGTGAGGCGTTCTGCGTCTGCACGGTACCGGCGCCACGACGCGCGAGCTCGAGATGACCGGGATCCTTCATGCCCAGTGTGCGCAGCCCTTCTTCATTGGCGATGCGCTGCAGGCGACCGAAGCCGGCGGCATTCTCGTAGCGCCCATCGATGATCACGTCCACCGCTTCGCCACGCGTGTGCGCGGAGTCGCGCGTCCACGTCACAACGGATCCATCGCGCGAGCGGCCCTGTTCGTACAACCAGTCCTGCCGTTCCTGGGAACGGGTGGTCTCCACGATCGAGACATCGTGCCCGTACTCGTTCTTCATGCGCTCCATCACCCGCTCCACACGTGCGCGTAGCTCGGGATCCAGCCCTTCGAGTGCCTTCACAGGGGTCGCCACATCACCGCTCTTCACGGCCGTGGTCGTCGCGTGTGCTGCGCCGGCGGCGTTGGCCGCTGCAACAAGTGACGCGAGGTCGTTGTCGCCCTGACGCCCAGATGAGAGAGCGCCGAGCAGTTGTTCGTTGTTGGTGTCGCTGTCGTTGCCGCCGAGCAGACTGGCGTTGGTGCCGTTCATGATGGCACGTGCGGCCAGTCGGGCGCCGGCGGGCGTGCCGGCCTGCGCGAGCAGCGCGTCGAGCGCGGCCCGTGCATCGGCCCCCTTCGCGTCGCCCAGCGCCAGCAACTGTTCCACTGATGAGCCGCGGCGCGACGAGACCCGCGACAGGGCATCGAGCATGCGCGCACGCTGCGCACCGGCATCGCCGCCCTGCACAACGGGATCGTCGGATCCCTGTTCGGCGGGCTGCGATGTGCTGCGCCCCGTGCCGTTGTTCGTCGGTTCCACAGACATGGCCAACGCGTCCTTCTGCTTCGACCGCGCATAAGCGGCCAGGTCGATGACATCGGAGGCGCCGTGATCGTCGGCGCTCAGCTTGAGCAGACCGTACCGCAGCGCTTCGTCGGCGGATGGGGCATCGGGATCGATCGTACCAGTGTCGCCTTCCAGCAGGCGGTCCACGATCGAGGCCGCATCTTCGGGGAGCTGTTCGGCCAGCCCTTCGCGCACGGACGGGCCCATACCGGAAAGCAGCGCCAGCAGGGCCGAAAACTCGGCCTTGCTCACCGGGCGCTCGCGCTCGGTTTCCTGCGTGCTCTCGTCGTCGATGCGCGCTTCCGCGCGCGACTCGGCGCGGGTCGGGCGGCTGGTGCTGCGCGCAGACGGGCGTACCGTGTCGCGCACCGCATCACGGGAAGACTCCCGGGGTGTGGCGCGGGTCGGAACCCAGTTCACATCCATGCGACTCACGGGGTGGTGGGGGTCGGCTTGGCGACGCTCTTCGTGATGGAGGCGGCGCGGTTGGCCGGCATCACGGTCAGAATCGCCGCCGCCTGCTTGTCGCCCATCAGGGCCAGAATGCCGCGGATATCCGAGTCGCTCATCTGGTCGAGCACCTTGGCCGCATCCTTGGCGGGCATGGCGCTGAAGATCTTGGCCAGGCGCTGTTCCGGGAGCGGCGTGTTGAGGGCCGCATCGCGCGCCGTCTTCACGATCGTGGCGGCCGTCGCAGCGGTGGCCTTGGGGTCTTCCTTGGTCTCCGGCTTGTCGGTGGCCTTGGGCGCCGCGTGAGCATCCTTCGCATCGGTCTTGGAAGCCGACGCCTTGGGGTCCGCCTTCACCGTTCCCGAGGCCGTTGGCGTACCGTGTGCCGCCTTCGAGCCGGCATTGGCACCGTTGGCGCCAGGATTCGTCCGCCCCTTCCGGAGCTCGGCGCGAGCGGCCTCGAGAACACGAATGCTGTCGGCCGGGGTGAGCGACACATCGTCCGGGCTACCATGATCGGTCGCCTTGGCCGAGTCCGCCGCACCGTGCGCGGAATCGCCGGCGGCAGGAGTTGCATGACCATCTGCCCCATGGCCTTCGCCCTCGGCCTTGCTGGAGTCGGCCGGATGATTCTTCAGGCTATCAGCCAAATGTGCCGAGTCGGCGGAAAACTTCGCCGACGCGCGCATGTACGAATAGCCGGAGCCGCCGCCCAATCCGGCGAGCAGTCCAACGACTATGGGTATGATCAACGGCTTCATCGGGTCGATCCATCACGAGGAGGTACATTCTCAGTCGAGTCGGCAGAGCGCGGAGCCGACTGATCCTGCTTGCGAGCGAACTGCATGAGGGCCACTTCATCCATCAGGGTGCGGTCGCGCTGGGCCTCGTCCGAACGCCATGCATCGGCATGACGGGACTTCAAACGGTCCAACACGCGACGGTCGCGTGCAGCCTCTTCAAGCAACTCCTGTGCCTGACGCACTTCGGCATCGGCTTCCTTCACGGCGTCGCCTGCCACGACCAGGCGTTCGTCCAGGGCGGTGAGCACCGTACCCAGTTGGGTCAGGTGACCAATGCGCGGGCCATTGCCCCGCGCGGCATGCAATTGCGCCTCCGAATCGGAGCGCAGGGTCTGGAGGGAGAGTCGGGCCTCGGCCGCTCGATCGGCGGCATCCCGGGCCGAGGCCAGCTCACGCGCCTTGGCCTGTTCGTGCTGCTCCCGCAGTTCCAGAATGCGCTGCAGGCGGAATCGGAACATCAGCGCCTCTTCACCGACGCTTCGATCGCTTCCGCGATGTCATTCAGCGCCTGATAGGTGTCCCCGTACGGGGTGATCTCGTCGGGCCGTTGCTGCAGGAATTCGAGCACACGGTGCCGATAGGCGATGGCGGCATCCACGTAGGGATCACTCCCCTTCTGGTACGCGCCCACCATGATGAGATCTTCTTTTTCACGATACGCCGCTTCCAGCCGGAGCATTGCCGCACCGCTGCGTCGCTGCGCTTCGTTCGTGATGTGATCCTTCACGCGGCTTTTCGAATCGAGCACATCGATGGCCGGGAAGTGATTCTGTGCGGCCAGGCGTCGCGTGAGCACGATGTGCCCGTCGAGAATCGATCGAGCGGCGTCGGCGACCGGTTCGTTGAAGTCGTCACCGTCCACGAGCACCGTGTAGATGCCCGTGATGCCGCCGCGCTCCCCATTGCCGGCGCGTTCGAGCAGCCGTGGCAGGTTCGCGAACACCGATGGCGGATAGCCCTTCGTGGTGGGCGGCTCGCCCGTGGCCAGGCCGATTTCGCGCCATGCCATCGCCACACGCGTCACCGAGTCCACCATCAGCAACACTTCCTTGCCCTGATCCCGGAAGTATTCGGCAATGGCCGTTGCGACCAGCGCACCGCGGGCGCGCACCAGCGCAGCCTGATCACCGGTGGCCACAATCACCACAGACCGCGCCAGTCCTTCCGCACCCAGCGAATTCTCGAGGAACTCGCGCACTTCACGACCACGCTCACCCAGCAGCGCGATCACGTTCACATCGGCTTTCGCAGAGCGCGCCACCATGCCCAGCATGGTGCTCTTGCCCACGCCGGAACCGGCGAAGATGCCAACACGCTGACCACGGCCGATGGTGAGCAGGCCATCGATCGCGCGCACTCCCGTCTCCATCGGGCGGTCGATCGTTTCGCGTTGCAGTGGGTTGGGCGGTTCAGCCGACAGCGACACCCGCTCGATGGTATCGAGCTTGCCCTTGCCATCGATCGGATGCCCCAGGCCGTTGAGTACACGACCCAACAAGCCAGGTCCCACGTCCACGCCAAATGAGCGCCCCAGTGGCTGCACACTCGCGCCGGCATGCAGGCCATCGAGCTCACCCAATGGCATCAGCAGTACGTTGCGTTCGTTGAAGCCCACCACTTCCGCCAGCACCGATCGGTCGCGTGCATGGTTGGTCACGCGGCACAACGACCCCAGGCCCACATCGATGCCGGTGGCTTCCACCACCAGACCCACGACGCGCGTCACCCGACCATACGGTGCAAACCGCTCCGCACGTCCCAAGCGATCGGTCAACGCATCCAGCGGCGACTCGGCGTCACTGAGCGCCGTGTTGTAGACGGGAGTCTTCATGGACACGGTCACGCCTGGATGCCCGCGAGCATGCGGTAGGCACGCTCGAGCGACGTATCCACACGACCGTCGATGATGCGCTCGCGGCCTTCGGTGAGGCAGCCGCCACGCTGAATGTTGGTGTCGGCCAGCCAGCGCAGCGTACGCACGCCGGCACCGGGCGCCCGATCGAGCACGGGACGACATGCCGCCAGATCATCCGGATGCAGGCGCACCGTGATCTCTTCGTCAATCGGATACTGCTCGATGGCGGTGGTCACGAGATCGCACACAAACGTGCGATCGGCCAGGATCTCGCGCTGCAGTACATGACGCGCCACCAGCACCGACAAGGCGGCGATGTTCTCTTCGGCATTGCTCAACCACCGGGCTTCATGCATCTGCACCGAGAGCACCGCCTCGTTGAGCGCACTGGTGGTGTGGGCAATGGTTTCTTCCAGCGTCGCACGGGCCGCGCGCTCACCATCGGCTCGGCCGCGCGCGTACGCGTCGGCTTCGATGCGGGCGCGTTCGGCTGAGAGCCGCACGGCAAAATCGGCTTCGAGATGCTCCAGCGACACGGCTGGGATGGCGGGCAGTGCGGCATCCGGTGCCGGCACGTCCGCGAAATCCGCGAACGTGTCGACCATCGGAAATTCATCGAGGGACCAGGGCGTGGCGTGCATGGGATTCCGCTCAGACGATGACATCATCGGTACCCGCGCTCAACACGATTTCGCCCGTCTCTTCCAGTGCGCGCACCTTCGAGACGATGTCCGTCTGTGCCGCTTCGACATCGCGCATCTTGACCGGTCCCAGGAACTCCATCTCTTCCTTGAGGCCTGCCACGGCGCGCTGCGACATGGTGCCCATGATCTTCTGCTTGAGGTCCGGGCTCGCGGCCTTGAGAGCCAGCGCGAGCTGCTTGACGTCCACTTCGCGCAGCAGACGCTGCAGGGACTTGTCGTCGAGCGAGGACAGATCCTCGAACACGAACATGAGGTTCTTGATCTGATCGCTGAGATGCGGATCCTTCTCGGCCACCAGGTCGAGCACTTCCTTCTCGAGCGACGAGCTGACGAGGTTGAGCACTGCGGCCACTGCGGCCGGGCCACCCACGCTCGACATACCCTGCGAAAACGCGAGGTCCGCTTCGTTGCCGATCGCGCGCTCGACCAGCGAGATCATCTCGGGCGACACCTTCTCCATGCGGGCAATGCGGAACATGACCTCGCCACCGAGCGCGGGGTCGAATTCACGAATGATCGCGGCCACGTGTGCCGGGTCGAGATGCGCGAGGATCAGCGCGATGGTCTGCGGGTGTTCACCGCGCAGTGTGTTGCCAAGCTGCTGCGGATCGGCACGACGCAGACGGCCAAAACGATCGCTATCAGCGAGCTGACCCTGGATACGCTTGAGGATCTGTTGCGCCTTGGCCGGACCAAACGCCTTCTCGAGTACGTCCTTGGCGAACTCCACGCCGCCGGTGGTGATCGAGTCCACGCCGAGCGTGATCTCGAGCCACTCGAGCAGCACGGCATCGATCGTGGTGGGCGGCACCCGATCGAGCTGCGCCATTTCCAGCGCGACGATTTCGGCTTCTTCCGGGTGCAGACCGCCGGTGATCTTGGCGGCATGCTCGGCACCGATCGCCATGCACAGGATCGCCACCTTCTGGCGTCCCGTCAGGCGATCCGGTGCGTACCGATCGTCGGTGTTCTTGTTGCGGGCAACGGCAGTCATGGTGTTTCCGGCGCTCACTGACGGAGCCAGTTGCGGACGACGCGAAGTGCGGCATCCGGGCGCTGGTCAACGGTGGCCATGGCTTGTTCGCGCTCCGGCGTCGTCGGCGGCGGCGGCAGCACGATCTGACGGCGCTGTTCTTCGATGAGCGCCATCTGATCCATCGGTTCTTCGTCGAGCATTTCCTGCATGGCCTGCTGCATCTGCGTGCTGGCCGGCAATTCGGCATACGCAGGAGCTGCAGGAAGCACGGCCGGCGCTTCGATCTGCTGCTTCTTCGGACGGAGCAGCACCACCGTCACCAGCGCCAGGATGAGCAGTACCACGAGGGCGGCGATCGCCACCACCGGCTTCGGGTTGCTCTGAATGCGACCCAGCAGATCGGTGGGCACCGGATTGGTTTCCTTCACGGCCACTACCGGCGCCGGCATATCAAACGGCGCGCTGACCACCGAGATCATGTCGCCGCGCGTGGAGTCGACGCCCAGTGCATTGCGCACCAGCGCTTCGATGCGCGTGAGTTCGTCCGGCGTACGGGTTTCGATGGTCGGCGCTACCGGCGGCAGAGCCGCAGCGGCTGCAGCAGCGGCGGAATCGGCCGGCACCGGAGCGGCCGGCGGCAGCACCACCCGATCGGCCACCAGCACGGCCACCGTGAGCTTCTTGATGTTGCCGACGGCGCCCGTGAAATTCTCGACGCTGCGGGTGTTTTCGTATGACGTAGCCGTGGTGGAGTAACCCGCACCCTGCTGCGGATTGCTCGGTGTCACTTCGGCCTTCTGTTCCGTGGCAATGGCCTGCCGGTCAGGATCAACCGCCTGCACCGTGCGTTCGACCTTGTCGAAGTTCATCGACGCCGACACCTGCACACGCGCATTGCCCGAACCCACCAGGCTCGAGAGCAACTTGTCGGCCTTCTGTTCGAGGTAGGACTCGGCTTCGCGCTGCACCGAGAGCTGCCGGCTGGTCAGGCCGGCCATCGAACCATCGTCTTCCATGGTGAGTGCTTCGCCACGTTCGTCCACGATGGTGACATGTTCGGGCTCGAGGCCACCCACGCTGCTGGCCACCAGGCTGGCGATGCCACGCACGGCTTCTGCGCGCGGCGCAATGCTGTTGTTCATCGCCAGCGTCACGGAAGCCTTCGACGGGCGCTCGTTCTGCTTGAAGAGCTGATCATCCTCGATGGCGAGGTGGACCTTCACGCTCTTCACGTCTTTCATCTTGCTGATGGTGCGCTCGAGTTCCCCTTCGAGTGCCCGGCGATAGTTCACCTTCTGCGTGAAGTCCGTCATGCCCCAGGTGGGCTTGTCGAACAGTTCGAGGCCCGGGCGTCCGGAATTCGGCACGGTGCCCGCCGCGAGATCCACACGGGCGCGCGCCAGGTCGGCGCTCTGCACCATGATCGTCGAGCCGGTCCGATCGAGTTCGTACGTGATGCCGGCTTCGGTGAGCTTGTCGGTCATCGCCTTGACCTGCTCCACCGGCACATCGGCGTAGAGCGGGACCATCGTGGGCTTGGTGGCCCAGCGGGAGACGCCAAACACCAATGCCGTCACGACGACACCGACAGCGATGATCATCGCCTGTCGTGCGCCGCCGAGCCGGCCGGTGAGGGATTCGAGCAAAGAGTTCATGGAGGGGATGCGCGACGCTTAGGACTGCATGCTGATGACACTGCGATAGGCTTCGACGACCTTGTTCCGGAGCTCGATGAGCATGTCGAGGGCGATGCCGGCTTCTTCCGAGGCGGCCATCACTTCGTGCAGTTCGACGTTTTCGCCGGCGGCGAATCGCTTCGTCAGATCACCGGAGCGATCGCGCGCGTCGCTGACTTCATTGATCGCGCGGGTGAGCGTGTTGCCGAAGGAGTTCTCGCCGGTGCCGACGTCTCCGACGGGCACCTGTGTGGTCAGGCCACGATCCTGGCCGAACTGCGGCAGGCTGCGGGTGATCAGGTCGAGACGCGTCTGCATGGGGGCGGTGTCAGGAGAAAGCGAAACGGAGAACGAGCGAGATCAGAACGACGGATCAGTGACGCGGAGGCGTTACGCGAGTGCCTTAGGCGCGCACATCGAGGCGCACACCACGAGCGGCCGGCGGCGCCGGATTCGTGGCTTCCTTGATGCGGCTGTACGTCAGTGGGCCGAGGGCGGCGGTCTTCGCGAAGAAATTCCGCTCTTCGCTCGTGAGCACGCTCCACAACGTGGGATCGGTGCCGGCCGGTGCTTCGGGTGGCACGCTGCTCTGCGTGGCACCGGCGCCGGCAATCGGCGTCTGCGGCTTGAGCGTGTTGGCCTGCGCGGCGCGGGCCTGCTGACCCGCCTGCTGCGCCGTCCCCGTCTGTCCGTTCTGCGCCGCGCGATTGGCATCGCGATTCGCATCGGGACGCGAGAGCGGACCGAAGGAGTTCAGGGGATTGTTGTTGATGCCGTTGACGCTCATGGGATTCTCGAGTGGTGCTTTAGGAGTGAAGCGGCGAGCCGGGAACCGATGCGGTGTCGGAGAGGAGGAGGAGGAGGAGGAAGTGACCTCACACCGATTCCCGGACCCGCCGCTGTGTTACTCAGGTGTTGCGAGTCGTTCAGATGTCGAGTGCTGCGCGGAGCATGGACTTCGCGGTCTGGAAGACCGCCGCGTTGGCTTCGTAGATGCGCTTGGCATCCATCAGCTTCACGAGTTCCTGCGTGGTGTCGATATCGGGGTAGCGCACATAGCCGTTGCCGTCGGCGTCGGGATGACCGGGCTCGTACACGAGACGGCCTTCGCCCTGGTCTTCCGCCACGCCAGCCACACGCACGCCGAACTCACCGCCCATCACACCATCCGCGCCGCCGGTGACCGGTAGGACCGGCACCTGGAAGGTCTGCGCCGCATCCGTGATGGGCACTTCGAAGGCCGGTGCACCGGCGACGTTCTGGTTGCCCAGCGTCTGCGCCGTGACATTGCCGGGGTTGAACAGCGCGTTCTGCGCGGTGGCCGATTCGAGCACCACTTCGCGACGCTTGTACGGCGTGCCATCGGTGCCGCGCGTGACGTCGGCGTTGGCGATGTTCTGCGCGATGGTTTCCATGCGCTGGCGCTGCGCGGAGATCCCGCTGGCGGCGATCCCCATCGACTTGAACATCGGGCGCACCGGCGACTGTCCCGGAATCGGGAGCAGCGCGAGCGGGCGGGTCGGATTGATCGGCATCAACCGCCTCCACCCTTGATCGCGGTGCGCAGGCTCTGGTACGTCTTTTCGAGCAGGCGTGACGTGGCGAGAAAGCGGAGCTGCTCATCGGCGAGCGCCACCATCTCGTCTTCGACATTCACCGGATTGACGGTGGCCTGCGCGTTCCCGGTCTTCGCTTCCAGCGCGAAGCCGTCGCCATTGTTCACGGTCGCCTTGGCGACACGATCGGCGATCCCTCGCGAACGGTCCACGCTCTTGTCCAGCGCCGCCTTGAGAGGCGACGCCGAGGTCGTGCGTTCTATGAGTCCGAAGAGTTTCATGGGTAACCGGAGTGAGGGAGAACTATCCGGGCCCAGTAAAAGCAATGGGCGGGCCAAACGTTCAGAGGGTGAACGTCGGGACCCGCCCTATGATGCTAAGTCATTAATTCAGATAATGTTACAAGTGTCTGCCGGTATGCGCCCCGCAGTACATCCTTCTATCCGGATCATTGGAAATAGGCCATGATATGGCAATATTTGCCGCTTCCCATGTGACCCAAGTTGCCGTGTGACCGCTGACGCGCGATCCGGCAACTCGTGCCGGATCGACCACCTGCTCACTCCTCGTCGTTCTCGCGACCAGGGCCGTTCAGCTTGTTGCGCAGGGTGCGTACGCTGATCCCGAGCATGTCAGCAGCCTTCGTTCGGTTATTATCGGCAGCTGCCAGCGCATGCTGAATAAGAACCCGCTCCGCATCGGCAACATTGAGCGATGACAGGGCGATGCCGCCGTTGGGCGGGGTGTTCATGCTCCCGGGGGCAGCAGCGGCTCCGCTGACGGCGAGCACCGGCTGCGCCCCCGGCGTGGCAATGGCCCGCGGGCGCATGTTCGGCGCACCGAGGGAATGGGCGAGACCAAACCGCGTCCCTTCGAGGCAGTGCGGCTGAATGATCGGGTCGGGAGTCAAAATGACCGCCCGTTCGATGACATGCTGCAGCTCGCGGATATTGCCGGGCCATGGATACTGCTGGAGTGATTCCAGCGCGTCCTGCGACAGCCCTTCGATCTTCTTGCCGATCTCGGCCGCGGTGCGCATGGCAAACCGCAGGGCCAGCACGGGCACGTCTTCCGCGCGATCCCGCAGGGGCGGGATCAGGACGGGAATGGTGGACAGTCTATAGTAGAGGTCCTGCCGGAACGTCCCGTGATCGGCTTCCATGGCCAGATCGCGGTTGGTGGTGGCCACAATACGGACATCCACCTTGATGGGTGACGTTCCACCAACCCGCTCGAACTCCTGTTCCTGCAGTACACGCAGCAGCTTGGCCTGCAGGTCCAGCCGCATCTCGGAAATTTCGTCCAGCAGCAGGGTGCCGCGGTTGGCCCGCTCGAACGCACCCTCCACCCGCTTGATGGCTCCGGTGAAAGCGCCCTTTTCGTGTCCAAACAGCGCCGATTCGACCAGCCCTTCGGGCAGGGCGGCGCAGTTGAGCTTGATGAAAGGCTTGTCCCGCCGCTCGCTCTGATCGTGAATGGCCCGGGCGAACAGTTCCTTGCCGGTACCGGACTCGCCCTGGAGCAGCACGGTCGCCCGGGTGGGTGCAGCCATGGAGACGGTCTGCAGAATGCGCCGGATGGCGGGCGAATCTCCAATGATCTGCCGCTCATTCCGGAACTGCATGACCTCCTTCCGGAGCGTCTCGTTCTCTCGGCGCAGTCGTACGAACTCCAGCGCCTGGTCCACCGCCAGCTCGAGCTGCTGCGGGCGGACCGGCTTGGTGATGTAGTCGATCGCGCCGGCCTTGATCGACGTCACCGCGTGTTCGATGCTCGCATGCCCGGTGAGCATGATGAGCGGGATGTCGTATCCCTCCCGGGTCAGGAGCTGGATGAACTCCAGCCCCGTCAGTCCGGGCATGCGGTAGTCGGAAATGATGAGGTCGATGCCACCCCGCTCCAGCACTTGCAGCGCTTCCGGAACGTTCCGGGCGCCGACGGGGGTGTGACCGGCCTGTGCGAGGGTGTCCTCGAGGATCAGGCCGACCGCGACTTCGTCATCGACGTACAGGATCGTGGCCATTGCGGCGCGAACGGAAAGGCGGGATGTCCCGGCGCTGTAAGGCTGGTGCCAGCCGGGTGACGCGTGGCGCGCCTGTGCGTCCTTCTCAGGAAGCGCACCCGGCAAAAATAGCCGCATGGATCACAAAACGCGACGGTTTGCCTCGCGTCGCGGTGGTCCGGCCCTTGCATCTCTCAAGCTTGCCGGGGGCGTTCCGATACTTCCAGAAGGAAGATTCTACCGGCAGGATCGCCGCTTCCGCGACGGGTCCGCACCGGTCCTATCAGATTCTCGATGCGCGTTACCAATTCGATCATCACCGCGAACAGCAAGCTTCGCCTGCAGACGGGTCTGCAGGGGATCGATCGCTTGCGCGATGACATCTCGACCGGCGTGACGATCCGGAAGATTTCGGACAACGCGACGAGCGGTGGTGAGATCGTGCGTATCGGCAGCTCGATGCGCGCCCTGACGCAGTTCAAGCGCAACACCGACTCTGGCATCGCGCGTGCGCAGGCGGAAGAAGGCGTGCTGAATCAGCTCACCAACACCGTCACGCGCGCGTCGGAAATTGCGCTCACGCAGATCGGCACCACGGCCACCGCGCAATCACGTCTGGTCGTGAAAGCCGAAGTGGATCAGTTGCTGAACCTCGCGTCGTCACTCGGCAACACCCGTTTCGGCGACGAGTATCTCTTTGGCGGCAATCGCGCCAACGAAGCACCGCTCTTCGATCCGGCACCGGCTACGGGTTCGTTCTCCCGTCTCATGTTGGCCGGCAATCCCGTCGATCCGAGCGGCAACATCACGCTCGAAGTGGGCGACAACAAGTTTGTCACGCCCACACACAACGCGACGCAGGTATTCCTCGATACGGATGCCCTCGCAGCGCTGCGCGATCTGTCCACCGCACTGGGGGACAATGACACGGCGGCCATTCAGGCGGCGACGGCGCGCCTCAACACGGCGACCAGCAATGTCCAGACGTTGATCGGCGCGCAGGGTGCGCGCGTCAACGAGATGGAAGATGCGAAGGTGAATCTCGCGACGATGGAGATGAACCTGAAAATGTTCCGATCCGATTTGCGTGACACCGAGATCGATCAGGCGATGGTCGAATTGGTAGGCAAACAAACACTGTATCAGGCCGCGATGAGCGCGACGTCGCGCATCCTGGGCCTGAGTCTCGCCAACTATCTGTAAAATCCCATGGGACTGGCAGTCATGAACGCATCGCAGGGCACGGTTACGATCACGCATCACTTCGGGACGATCGAAGTCTCGGAGGAAGCGATGATGACCTTTCCGACGGGTGGCCTCTTCGGCTTCGAGCGCGTCACGCAGTTCGCGCTTCTTCCCGCCGCGCGGCAGGGGCTCTGGTGGCTCATTGCACCAAACGCCGACGCCACGACCTTCGTGTTGGCCGATCCCTTCGTGCTCGACGGCGATTACGCCATCGATCTCGGTGAGCGGGAAGGCGCAGACCTCGCGCTCGACGACGCGAACGACGCATTTGCCCTGGTGATGCTCACGTTGCCGGAAGGCGCCGCGCCCACGGCCAACATGCGCGCGCCGATCGTGTTCAACCTGGCCAAGCGTCTGGCGGCGCAGGTGGTGAGCCGCGATGAGTCGCACGAGCTGCAGAAGCCGGCAAATCTTGCGCTGTATCCACTGCAGGAAGGCGGCGTGTCGCTGGCCTGATCGTGTGATCGGCTGCTGCCGCGTCTGACGGGAAACGCCGGTGTTCGCCATTGCGAATGCCGGCGTTTTGGCTTGGCGGGTAACAGCGGGGGGAACACTGATGACACAGAAACGGCACGGAACCGCACGGATACAGCACTCGTTTCTGCACGGTCCGTGCAACGCACTGAGAATGCTTTTTTGAAATGAAAACGGGCGCATCAGATGCCCCCGATTCAATCAAAAAAAATGGTCACGAATCACTTCGAACTCATCGCCGCGCGTGTTGTATCCGTGCGGTTCCGTGCCGTTTCTGTGTCATCAGTGTTCCCCCCGCTGTTCCCCACTATGCCGCCGAACGCTCCGCACTTTCCGGAAGCACACCTGTCGCATCAGCCGGCAACGGATAGGCAAACGATTCATGCGCGAGTCGATCGAACAGCCCCTGCAGCGCATGGCCATAGTCCGATAGCGCGAGAAACGGGGCCGTCGGGAGTGCGGCGCGCATCTTTTCGCACACCTGGGCCCGGAACGGAGCATCGGTGGCCAGTCGGACAGTGAGATCGACGTAGGCATCAGCATCGGCCGCCACGAGCTCGTCGAGGCCAATCGACTGCACAATGCTTGCGTCACCGGTGCCACGCAGCCAGGGAGAACGACGCGTCACCGCGGGCACGCCGGCCTGCAGGGCGAGTGCCACGGAGGTGGAGCTGCCATGCGGGAACGTACCAAGGTACACGGTGGCCAGCTCGTACAGTTGATGCGTGTCTCTCGGTGAGAGTTCACGCAGTACGATGATACGCCGCGGATCCACACGGTGAGTGCGACAGGTCGACTCGATCAGGCCATGCAGGCTCGTCGCACCACTCACCCCTGACCAGCCCGGATTGAATGGCGCGAGAACGAGCACACTGCCTGGAATGCGTGCCAATGCCCGCACCCACGCATCCAACTGCACGGGCACGATCTTGTCCACCGCGCCGCCGTTGTAGAGCACCACGGCGTTGGCCGAGATGCGGAGCGCTGCGCGGTTGATCGGACGCACCGCCGGTTGTGGTACAAACGGCAGATAACTGAGCAACACACGCGGAATCTCGGCGAACTCCTCACGACACTCGCCGAGCAGCGACGCACGCGACTCCGGCGCCGGCGCCACGGTGGCGACATGCGTGAAACTGGAGAAACCCGTGGACATCGGCACGTAGCTGTTCATCAGGATCTGCACCCGCGCCAGTCGTGAACTCACCAGCAGATCGGTTGGCGACGCGCCAATCGTCGCCGCATAGGAATACACGAACACGTCGAGATCATCGGCATGAATGCGATCGACCATCTGCCGCACATCCAGACCATTGAGCGTGCGGACCGCACTGACAAAGCGAAACAGGCGCTGGTACAGCGAGATGTCATGCTCGCACTGCCGGTCCACGAGATCCTGCGAGTACACGATGATCTCGTACCGTTCCTGGTCGAAATGCTCGAATTGCGAGCAGAACGCCTGAGGGTCGGGGTGTTTCATGATCGTCCGCAGCAGGATGCCAAGCCGAATGCGACGATTGGCCGGACGCAGTGCGGTCGGACCGGGGCCCGACCCGTGCAGCGTCTCGATCTGTCGGGTCATCGCCTCGATGAGGCCGGCGCGGGCATCCAGCACGGGGCGTACCTGCACATCCGAGTAGATGACCATGCCGATGTCGAGGTGTCGGATGGTCGTGTTGATCAACGCCGCGAGTCGCTGGCGCAGAGCCGGCGCATCCACCTGCTGCTTCAGCCAATCGAGCATTTCCGGCAACCAGGCCACGTACTTGGCATCGTCACCGATCGCCCGGTACACCGGCCGCACGAACAGCCAGGTCAGGTATCGCTCCATGACATGTTCGGGACAGGTGTGCAGGTCCCGCATGATCGGCATTTCCCATGGCTGGGCATCGAGCACCGCAATCGTGAAGGCATGCGCGGCCATCGGATGCGACCAGCCGGCTGCCATGATTTCACGCGCCGCCGCGATACGGCTGGCGACTGCGGCCGGTCGATCGAACACCAACCCGAGCTGCGTCGACACATCGGGGCGCTGGAACAGACGCGCGCGCAGCACCGTCTCCACTTCTTCCCGGGAACACTGACTCAATGACGCACACAACTGCTCGCGTGAGCTGCGCAGCAACGCCAACCACTCCGCGCGTGGCGGAGGAGCGAGCAGCGGCCAATCCTGACCATTGCGGAACCAACTTGCCACATCAGCCATACCATCGGCCAGCGTAGCGCACTTTGATGCAGCGTCTTGCGACATTGGCATTGTTGAATCAGGCAGCCTGATCGGCGGCTGCGTCCGGAGCGGTGGGCAGGATCATCGAAGCTGCCTGAGCATCGACGCGATCCGGATGGGGAAGGGGAAGGCCTTCGCGATGACGGTCAATCACGGAGCCCAGGTGCTGCACCAGCGTATGCAACGAGAACCGTTCACGGGCACACGCCTGGCCACGCTCGGCGCGTGCCTGTGCCTCCGGTGAGGAGGCCGTGCGCAGCGTGTCGGCCACCACATCGGCGATCGTGCGTGCATCACCGTCCCACCAGGTGAATTGCTCACGACCAATCTGTGCATCGATGAAACGATTGCTGTCCGAGATCACGGCCGATCCGGCCTGCAACCCGAGCAGGAACCGATCGTGTACCGAGTCGGTGGTACCGGGCTGCACATTCAGCACGCCGATCGCCGCCGCCATCAAACGCCGCACATCCGGCAGCGGCGTACCAGGCAGGAACGTCGCACCAGATGTGGCGGCGTCGAGATGATGCCATTCACCGCCGACAAACGTGACCGGCAGCGAACGCAGCGCGCGCGCCACCGCCGTTGCGCGGCGAATGCGGGCGAGGTGATCACCATGGGCGGCCAACGCGTGCCATCGGGTGTCGCACAGACTGGCCGGCATGACCGCGCGAGCAACATCCCACAGACGCAGCGGCACAGGAGACGCGCCCAATGCGTCGGCGATGGCCAACACGGCGCGTAGTCCTTGCGCATCGACGGTGCGGCGCAGCATCGACTCGTACTGCAACGGATCGCCGCCCTTGCTTGCAAAGAGTACCGTGCCGGTTCGCTCAGCGAGAGGCAGGGATGCGCGCGTCCATCGTGATGTGGCCAGCCGAAACAGCCCGCGGTGACTGCCGGCGGGCGAAATGGCGACCGAGGTATCGTGGTGACCGTCGTCGCCGTGCAGAAAGACCGTGTGTGTCGACGGGGTCTCGTGTCTGGTGGGATAGTAGCTCGGACTGTCGAGCATCAAACCCACGTAGGGCACGCCCAGTGTGTCGTAGGCCGACGTGCCATCGGCGCCGGCAATGTTGGCGCCATACCCCGAGTAACCGCAGAAAAACGCCGTACGGTTCTCCATGACGATGCGTCGCAGCTCGGTGGGCGTGGACAGGCGCGACAGATCGAGCACCTCAGCGCTCCACCCGGCGTCCACAAAAGCCCGCGCGAGATCGTTGGAGAGGTACGACAACACATCGTAGCTGCTGACGCCCGTGCACAACACGACATGACGTCGTGCTTGCCGATTGGCATCTCCTGCGACGGTCATGCGATCAGCGACCGAAAAACGCGCGCACAACCTGAACGACACGCCCCACCTGATCTTCAGAGAGCGTCGGGAACATCGGCAGACTCAGGAGTTCAGCGGCGGTGCGTTCGGTGATCGGCAGCGCACCTTCGGCGTACCCGAGATGGGCATAGGCTTCCTGACGATGCAGAGGCACTGGGTAGTGCAGGCCCGCGCCGATACGCGCCGCGGTGAGCACGCGGCGCAGCTTCTCTCGTACCGGTGTGCGTACCACATACAGGTGCCACACATGTTCGGCCCACGAAGCGACCTGCGGCAACGACAATTCCCCGATGTCCCCCAGTGCTTCCTGATACCATCGCGCCACCCGCTGGCGTCCGGCCGTGGCCGCATCCAGATCCTGCAGTTTGATGCGCAATACCGCGGCTTGAATGGCATGCAGGCGGCCGTTGTACCCCTCGCTCACATGTACGTACTTCTCGCGCTGACCGTGTTCCCGCAACCGGCGCACGCCCTCGAGCACCCGCGGATCATTCGTGGTGACGGCACCGCCTTCACCCACCGATCCAAGATTCTTGCCGGGATAGAACGAGAAGGATCCGGCGACACCCATGGTACCGGCCGAGCGTCCGCGATAGCGCGCGCCATGGGCCTGCGCCGCGTCTTCCACGATCCAGAGGTGGTGCTTTGCCGCGAGGGCGAGCAGCGGGTCCATGTCGGCTGTCTGGCCGTACAGATGCACCGGTACAATGCCCACCGTGCGCGGACCGATCGCCGCCGCCACAGCGGCCGGATCGAGTGTCATCGTGATGGGATCAATGTCCACGAACACCGGTCGCCCGCCGGCCTGCGAAATCGCCTCTGACGTGGCGATGAAGGTATGGGACGCGGTGATCACCTCATCGCCGGGCTTGATGCCGAGCGACAGAAAGATGAAACGCAACGAGTCTGTGCCGTTGGCCACGCCGATGGCGTGCTGTGTGCCCACATAGGCCGCGAACTCCCGCTCGAAGCCTTCCACTTCGGGACCGCCGACAAAGGCGGCCGAACGCAACGCACGGCGAAACGCGGCGACAAATTCCTCTTCGCGCGCCCGATGGGGTTCCACGAGATCGAGGAACGGGATCGGCGCTGCGTCCGTGATGAGGGTGTCGAGCGCAGACACAAGACTGTTGGACATCAGGCAGCCCCTCGCAGCGTCGTCAGACCTGCGTGCTGGAGTTCACGAAGGGAGTTGAGCTGGTGCTGTGCGGCTTCGAGGATACGGACCACGCGCAGGCCGGCGCGGCCATCGCTGCGTGGTGTCTTGCCGTTGTGAATGCAATCCACGAGGTGTTCCACTTCCACGGCCAGCGCTTCACGGCCGCTGAGTTGCGGCACGAGCATGTCGCCCTGCCGGTAGCTCACGAACTGCTGGTAGATCTCGCCGGGAGACGCTTCCTTGGCGATCGACACACCGCGGTCGTAGATGCGCACCTTCTCCGACGGCTCCACGTCATCGTACACGATCATGCGCTGCGAGCCGCCGACAATGGTGCGGCGCACCTTGGCCGGCGCCAACCAGTTCACGTGCACATGCGCGAGCACGTTGCCCGGGTACGTGACCGTGAGATACGCGATGTTCTCTTGGGATCCGCCGGCGTGTGTGGCGCCCAGGCAGTGCACGGACACCGGATCCTGGCCATCGAGCAGATAGTCGATGATGCTGAGGTCGTGCGGAGCGAGATCCCAGATCACGTTCACGTCACTCTGGAACAGTCCGAGGTTGATGCGCACACTGTCGATGTAGAACAGGTCGCCCATCGAGCCGTCATGCAAGGTGTCGTACATCTTCTGCACGGCCCCGGTATAGACAAAGGTGTGGTCGACGGCACACACCAGTCCATTGCGCTCCGCCAAGGCGATCAGCTCTTCGGCGTGTTCGGCGCTCGTGGTGAATGGCTTCATCACCAGCACATGTTTGCCGGCCAGCAGAGCACGCTTGGCGAGCTGGTAGTGCGAGGCGGCCGGCGTGGCGATCACCACCAGGCGCACCCGCGGATCATCGATCACCGAGCCCGGATCATCATTGGCCGCCGGTACGTGGAATTCACGCGCCACCGCTTCCGCGCGCTCGCGGCGCATGTCGGCCACACGCTCCACGCGACAGCGCGGGTGACGGTTGAAGTTGCGGATGAGGTTGGGACCCCAGTATCCGCAGCCAATGATGCCAACGCCAATGTCTGCCTGATGATTGCTGGTCATGGGAAAGACCGGGTGTGATACATGGTGATGCCGCGGGAAGACCTTCGCCTTCCGATATCACGATCCCTAGAAGCAAAAACCGAGCCAGTTATAAACTATTGATATTCAACACCTTACGATTGGTCGGCCAACGCATTTTCTGCATCGAATTCCACGGGTCGGCAATTTGTGCCGGTGTTACGCGGCAGGTCTTTGCTGTTCCCTGGAATGCTCGCTCATGACACGGTCTCCCAGTGATCGACGGACCAGCGACGCCAGCCGACCGTGCCCGGCATCGGTCAGGTGGATGTGGTCGAGAAACGAGATGGCTCCCCCGGCCAGTTCGTCGGCCGTATTGGCGTCCACGAACTGCACCCCGGACGCGGTACAGGCCTGCGCCAGCCAGCGTGTGAAAGGTGCGGCATGGGACCGCAGCACACCCGAGGCATGGAGGGGACGAAAGGCGCCGAGCTCCTGCACAAATGCGCCGGCCAAACGCGCCTCCGCGGGCTCCGGTGCTCGTGCAAGGAAATCGAGGTGTGGCTGAAGCACGTAGAGTACGTGGGCGTTTCGGGACTCAGCCAACAGGCCAAGGGCTTGCAGCTCCCGCATCATGAGCAGGGCCGCGGGATCCTCCGGCCACGCGTTGGGCTCAAGAGCCCAACCCGCGTCGCGCGTGAGATCACCATCTCCGGCGTTCCAGAAGGGCAACGTGCCATGTGCGGCATCACGAGGCCACGACAGTGCGAAGATCAGATCGAGGACTCCACCCACCACCACCGCGGTGCCACCCTCAGGAAGACAGGCCTCCACCATCAGGCGCTGCTGTACGAGGTTGCTCCCTTTCACCGACGCATTGAACGCACAGAGATCGCCGTGGGCGTTGAGCCGGCTAGCCACATGCGCACTATCGCTCTGCACACCAACACCCCAGCTCGTACTGTTGCCAACGACCAGCACCTGTGGATGGGAGGACGCGAGCCACTGCGCGCGGCTCAGCGGTGCCTCGCCGCGCATGGTGATGCGGTATCCGTCAGCATCGGTGCGAATGCCGACCAGCGCGACGTTGGGCGCCGCCATCGTCATCAGATACGGTGCCGGCACGAGCGGGACCGCATAACCGCGCAGCACGTCGGCGCCATGCCGGGCAATGGTGAGGAGTCGGCGATCGGCATCATCGAGGTCGAACGATGTCTCCGCATGCACCTCACGGTCTCCACACAGGCGTGAGATCTCGGCGAGCGCCGATTCGCGCAATGCCGTCTCCCACCAATGGGCACGCAATCGCCCCAGCGCCATGCGCAGGAACAGTGCGTCGGCGACATGGCTCATTGGAGCGGCGCGCCGATCACTTCACCACCCCTGAGGCGCGATGTGCACGCGACGGGTGAATTGCTGGAAAAGATCGTAGCCATCCCAGACGTGATGAAACGCCAGTGCCTGGCCCACGGGTACAAATCGATCGATCCCGCGCCCGTTGAAATGGCGTGCCGCCTGCACGATGTCTTCGCGCGATAGACCAAACACGGTCAACGTCTGATCGCGGCGGGCGAGGTGCGACCCCAGCGCTTCGAGCGACGGCAACACCACATCGTGAAACAGACCGCCGCCCGGAGCGACGCGCCGCAGCGTGTCGAGCGTGCCGAGTTGCACGACGGTGACTTCCGGTGATACGGTGAGCACATGGGTGGCGCCTTCATCGATGGTGGCACGTGCCGCTTCTGTGAGTTTGGCCAACACCGTGCCCGCCTCACTGTACACACCACGTCGGGTGGCCGCTGCCGCCACACGCTGCCAGAAATCGCCGCGCACCCGGTCGGCGGTGACAGCGTCACCGATCCACGCCACCAGGCGGGGAGAAGCGCAGGCATTCTGATCGAACCAGAAGGCATCATTGGCAAAGCGATCGGCCAGCGCATCACGTGCCGACTCGTCGAGCGCTTCCACCGCACCGGCATGCAAAGCGGAGGCGCTGTACCGATCGGGAAAGACCAGCTCGATGGCGTGTGGTGGCAACGGCAGGGCCCGCAGCGACGATACGGCCGCGTCACCACCCCACAGCACCCGGACATCACACAGCGCGGAGAGCGCCGTGGTGAGCGCATCGTCATGACCGTAGCGCACGAACACGGCACCGGCCGCCACATCGGCGTGCTCACTGTCCTGCAGCACGGTTTCCACCACCGTAGCGACCCGCGCGCCAATGCCGCTCAGACGCTGAGACAATCGGACCACGTTGCGATTGCCCATCAGCAAGGAGAGGATCCACGAGTACACGAACAGCGTGTCGACATTCGACGGTGGCACATGGAACACGGTGCCGCGCGGCACGAGCACGGACTCGCTTCTTTCCACGGCCCGCAGATGTGTCTCGAGCCGGCGGGTCTCCACCGGACGAAGCCAGAACGCGAGTGCCTGAACCGCGCCTTCCCGGCGCAGCGATGGATCCGAGGACAGGGCACGCGACAGAGCGTGCGTGAACGCCAGCGTCCGCGCATCGAACGGTACCAAGGACGGTGCCGCGTGCAGTTGTTGCGCGATCTGTTCAATATCTACCGTCATCACAGGCTCGCTGCCGCCGTCGTCGCAATCACATCACTGCATCCGCGCAACTCGGCGCGCGGCACACGACCGAGCACCACAAATCCCTTGCCACGACGTGATGCACCCGGTGCATCTTCGTGCACGATCACGCCGCGGTCTTCGGTCAGGATGGAATGACCGGGATAACTGCGCGGCAAAAGGCTCAACACCTGGATCACGCCCTCGGTGCCATGCGGTACCACGTCCAGTGTACGCGGGTCGCGGACAATCACATCGGCAAAATCCGGCGGATACAGCAGGCCATCGTCACCCTCGAGGAAGACGCCGCCGATCTGCTCCACCATGCCGTAAAAATTGTGTACGCGGGCGAGGCCTGTCTGTTCGCGCAGGCGATCCTTGAATACCACGTCGGACACGGAGCGTTCGATCAGCTTCTTCCAGCCACCCGAATGCACCAGAATGCCCTGCGACAGATCCATGCTGCCGGCCGGCATCTGCTCTACCAGGGCCTGCCAGGCCAGGAACGTGAAGCCGAACATGAGAAACGGCGCATGACCATGCCGTTCGAGGAACCGGGCGATGATCTCCGGCTGCGGCACCAACGTGTCGTCGAGCGCAAAGGCATGCGCGGCACCAAACGTCATCATGCCTAGGACACCGGCGCCACGGGCGCTGAGTGCACCCCGCCCTTTGATGATGGACGGGGTGTCGATCACCAGCATCGGCAAGCGCTTGGGGCCGAGCAAGGTACCCATGATGCTCGCCAGCGCCGTGCGTTGCTGTGCGGCCGCCTCACGATCGAGCACGATGCGGCTTGGCTGTTGTCCGCTGGTGCCGCTCGACACGAGCACGGTGGCGATATCCGTATCGGCAATGCTCTGGAGCTGGTGGCTCTTGAACAGCCCCACCGGCACCCAGGGCACATCGGCCAACGAGGAAATGCCGTGTTGCACGTGAGGAAACAGGGCATTCACCATTCGGGCGTACGGCTCGGAGCACGCCCGATGATGCGATGTCAGCGCTGCCAGCTCTGCCCGCAGTCGCTCTGACTTGGTCTCCTGCGGGTGTGTGTACTGCGGCACGGCCAGCAGGTCGGCAAGTGCCGTCGCATGATCCGAAGCCGCGATCACCGATTCGGCGATCACCGATTCGGCGAGCACGGGTTCAACGAGTACAGGTTCTGCGATCATAGTGCCCGCCGGAGTGCGGGGTAGTCCACCTTGCCTGACGAAGTGCGTGGCAGCGCCTCGATCGGCTTCACGACGATGTTGCGCTGCTGGACCCGCAACTGTGACGAGAGCTGCTGTACCAGAGAACGCAGTGCCGGATCGTCAGGCGTTGCGGCAGGCATCACCGTGAAGACCACCAGTTGATTGTCCGTTTCGATCACCGCTGCCGGGAACGCCACGGACAGTTGCCGTTCGATGGCATCGAGATCGATACGCACACCAAACAGTTTGCCGATACGCTTCACACGACCGGTGATCGTAAGACATCCATCGGCATCGAGGTGGCCAATGTCTCCCGTGCGCAGCGATCCACCCAGTTCGTCACCCAGTGCCAGCTCCTCACGTGTGGTGGCATACCCCAGCATGACATTGGGACCGCGGTACCACACTTCACCGTCCTCGTCATGGGCGAGCAGCGGACCAGCGGCCGCACCATCGACGAGCTGACGAATCTCGATGGTGCCACCGGGAATGACACGTCCCGCACTGCCGACGCGGGCGGGCAGCCAGTCGTGCGGCATCACGGTGATGCGGGCCGTCGCTTCGGTCTGGCCGTACATCACATGAAAGCGTCCGCCCCGAAGCTGCATGAAGGCGTGCAGGCGCTCCACCGATTCATCGCGTAGTCGTCCGCCTGCCTGTGTCATGACCCGCACGGATGACGGGACTGCACGCGCTGCTCCCAGTCGTTCGAGCATTTCGTACATGTACGGCACACCAGCCAGTGCGGTGACGTTGTGTTGTTTCACCGCGCTCCAGAAGGCACCATCCATGAAACCCTTGTCTGTCACCACCACAGATGCGCCGGTGGCCAGGTGACTGGTGAGCAGCGAAAGCCCGTATGCGTAGTGCAACGGCAGGCACGTAATCGCCCGATCCGACGCGTCGATGGACAATGCCTCGGCAATGCTGCGTGCGTTGGCCACCACGGCCTGTTCGGTCAGGCGCACCAGTTTTGGGCTCCCTGTCGAACCCGACGTAGCCAGGCCAAACGCAAACGTGTCATGCACAGTGGCGAGGCCGTACTGATCGGCCACGGGGGAACGAAAGAGCCCGTTCACAGTGGCGATCGGCTGCGGATCGGACACCGATTGCGCGTCCGATGTCACCACACACACCGGCCGATAGGTTGCGATGAGTCCATCGCGCACCTGCGTGTCGAGTGATCCGTCCACCAGCACCACGCCAAACCCGGCGGCGCGCAGCGACAGCAGCGCCACGATGGATGCGATGTCGTTGCGTACCTGCAGGAACACCAAGGCGGGAGCGCGCAGGTGTCTGTCGACGCACTCTGGTGCGAGGTCCCGCAACCAAGCCGCGCGCGCGGTATCCACACGCTCTCGCAGATCCTGGTAGCGCACAGTCTCGCCACTCGTCGCGTCGATCAGTGCGATCGCGTCAGGTGCTCCGGCGTCGAGCAACATCATGGCACGTACCCGCCATCGACCGGCAGTACGACACCGGTGATATAGGAGGAGGCATCGCTGGCCAGGAAGGTGATGGCGCGCGCGACTTCTTCCGGTCGGCCCACACGTCCCATCGGTACGCGGGCGCGAATGGCGTCCTGCTCCGATGTTGAGTATTCCGCAACCAGATCCGTGTCGATCCACCCCGGTGCGACGGCGTTCACGCGAATACCCCACGAGGCACACTCGGCGGCGGCTGTGCGCGTCGCGGCTTCCAGCGCGGCTTTTGACGCGGCATAGGCGGTGCGGCCCGCCACGCCGTGGGAAGCGAGCACGGACGACACATTGATGATGGCGCCATGCCGTGCGCGCTGCATCAGACGCATGGCGCTTTGCAGACACAGGATGGCACCCGTGGTGTTCACCGCAAAGGCCGCGTCGATGGCCGCACGATCGAGGGTGCCCAGCAGGCCGCTCGGCATGACGCCGGCATTGTTCACCAGCACATCGAGACGCTTGCTGTGCGAGAAGATCGTACGAAACGCGTCGGCAATGGACGTTGCCTCGCTCACGTCGAGCAGCAGTGGTACGGCCGTTCCCGGGCCGAGCGCGGTCAGCCGTTCTGCGACACGCTCGCAGGCGGCGCGCTCTCGCCCGGCCACGAAGACGGTGGCGCCATCGCGGACAAACTGTTCCGCGGTGGCGGCCCCGATACCGCGGGTTGCCCCGGTCACACACACCACCGGTGACGACATCAGAACGTGATGCCGTGTTTGCCGAGAATGGTGCGCGCTTCGGGGAAGCTGCTGAGGGCGAGCACTTCTTCCGTTTCGAGCATCACATCGAATGCTCCTTCGATGGCCACGATGAGCTGCATGTGAGCCACCGAATCCCACGTCGGTGTTTCGCGATAGGCCAGCGTCTCATGGTCGACACCCGGCGCCAGTTCGAGCGCCGCGGTGAAGGCGTCGCGCAGTCGGGTGAGTGCGTCGGTCTGTGCTGGGGAAGTCACGATGGACATGATGAGAGGACGAAGATGATGAAGTCGAGCGAGCGTGTGTTGGGGCGGGCCTGTGTCGTGCCCGTGTCGTGCCCGTGTCGTGCCTATGCCGCGCGCGACCGGCGACGGGCCCAGGCGTCCACGGTGGCCTGCAACGGGGCGGGCTGGTAGCGGTCAGGCGTGAGCACGTAGTCGAAGTACTCCACCCCCCGGATGTCGTGCTGGCCGGAGCGCACGAACCCGAGTCGGGCATTGATGCTCTGCATGACACCGTTGTCGTCCCGCACACAGGTCTCGATGCGCGCGATACCCAGCGAGTCAAACGCGACACCGAGCAACAACAGCTCGGCTTCCAGTGTGTAGGGCGCCTCGCGTGCGCGGGTGTCGTCGATCACGAGACGACCCTTTTCCGCGCGTGAGCGGTCCTCCGCAATACCATAGAGTGCCGTGGCGCCCACCACGACGCCGTCCTTGCGTGTGATCGCCCACTGGATATCGTCTCGCCGATCCTGATAGCCCGCAAACCACTTCGACTGCTTCTCCACCGTGAGTGGCTCCGGTTGATGCAGGAAGTACGAGGCCCGTTCGGTGTTGCGGAATCCGATGACGGTGTCGTGATGCTCGGGGCCGTAGGGCACCAGATCGATCAGGGCTCCCAACACGGGCTGTGCGCGGAAGGCCAGCACCTGGTCGGCTACGGCAGGAGAGGATGTCCCACTCACGTTATGCTCCGCTCAAGGTGTCGATGAATCGTTCGGTGAGCGCAAACGCGGTGGTTGCGCCGCATCCGATGGGGAACGGGCTCAGAGTCATCTCTCCGTCTTCTTCCACCATGACAAACGACGACGCGCCCAACTGCTCGAGTTCCTGCTGGACATAGAAGGCGACTGAAGCGTCGGCTGCATCCCAGGCAAAGGCGATGGCATGATCGCGCCACCCACTGCCCGCTGAGACGACCGACGAAGCCGGCAGGCTGCCTAGGTGCACGATGGTGCGTGCCGGGGTGATCAGGTCCGTGGCTTCGGCGATATCGCTGACGATCTGCACCAGCGGCACCTGTTGGTCGGATGGCGTCACGCCTTCATCGCGGCCGAACTGTTGTGCATTGCGGGCGATGAGCTGCTGCAGCACGGGGTCGGCGGTGACCGCTACCATACGCCCCGACGACATCGTGCATGCCGACAGCACACCGGCACCTGCTCCGGGGTCGAGATCGATGTAGTTGTCATCACCGAGCAGTGCCTGCTCGAGGAAGTTGCGGAGTTCCGCCTGGGCGCCGGTGTCCTGTTCGGCCCGCAGGAAGGCGAGCACGGTGGGGTGTCCGAGTTCCGCCTCGGTCACGCCGAACTGGAATCGTGGTGCGCCCGGCGCGTATTCGGTCAGACTCGGGATGACCACCAATTCGCCCGCGATCTGCCGCTGCTGCACTGCGGCGTCGGCACTGGCGCACTGGTCGAGCAACCGGCGCGCGTGCTGCATGGCCGGATGGTCAAATGGCAGCAGGGATGCTGCTTGCTCGAACGTCATGGCGGCACTGCGCACATGGCCGCGCTGAAGCGCATCCGCGACCAGTTGCGGCAGCAGAGCGGCCAGGGCGTCAGCGGGTTGTTCGGACGGCTGGTCCGTCCAGGATGCAACCACCGGTTCGATGAGCGATGAATCCGTAGCGAACAGTGACATGGCGGCACGTAAAAGAAGTCATGGGCCGAGAGGCCGGCAGCCGCTGAAAAGCATTAACTGTGCCATCTGTAAGTCATTGCATTAAAACAACTTGAAAATCACGCCCTCGTGTACTGCTTCCCCGAGGGCGGCAAGGCATGGTCAGTCGCGGCAGGAATTGCCGGTGGTGTGACGACTCAGGCCAAGGTGTTGGAGGGAGAAATGTTCGGAGGGCTGCTCAAGGCAGCGCCCAAGGCCGCGATCGCGCCGCCCCAGTCCCCGGGGGACGGCTGTCGGATCAGGGTGGCCGTTGGGTACCAGGGGGTACGATTGGAGCGCAGACCCCAGCGCCAGTCGGGTGAATACGGGAGCAGGACCCAGGTGGGCAAGCCCAGTGCACCGGCGAGATGCGCCAGGCCGGTATCAACGGTCACGATGCCATCGATTGAAGACAGCAAAGAGGCAGTTTCAAGCCAATTTACGCTCAGTGCTGGTGCTTCAAATGATTCTGATGGTGTTTCCTCTCCCAACTGCATCCACACCCAATCGACATCGCGGATCCCCTCGATCGCTGACACCCACTCGTTCCCGATATCGCGCAGGTTGGTGGCCAGGAAGTTCGGGTTCCCCCGCAGTACCAGCCCCAACCGTCGGCGCGCGGATGCCACGCGAGGCGTCAACTCCATGTCGGTGCGCAGATAGGGCACCCGGTCACTCCCGGTCTCTCGATCGGCACCGAGCAGCAGGGGCAGCGACAGCACCGGCACCGCGTAGTCGGTGGTCGGGGCCTGACCCACCGGCACCGCATCCAGCCCAGAGGCCTGCAAGAGTGAGACAGCCGATTCCGGCGCCTCCACAATGACCCGTGCCGCGCCGCGTTCGGTCAGCAGCGGCACATAGCGCACGAAATGGAAGAGGTCGCCTATCCCCTGTTCGAACACCACTACTATAGATGAGCCAGCCAGCGGCTCACCACGCCACGCCTTGCTGCCGGCGGGAATCGCTGGCAGTCCGCGGTGTTCGAAGTCGCTCCAGCCATGCGCGGTCGCGCCACCCAAAAGCCGAGTCAACGCCCGCTGCATCCGGGTGGGACTGTGGGCTGGGCGGAGCGTTTCGGCCTTCTTGAGCAGCTTGAGGGAATCTTCGAGCTGCCCCTGGCTGTGACGCACCTGGGCCGCGGTCAGCCACAGGGCCGGGTTGTGCTTGTCGGCGCTGGTCGCCCGCTGGGCCAGGCGCCAGGCCTGGTCGAGATTCCCCATCGCGCGGTGTGCGCCCGCCTGGGCTCCGAGCACGGACGGATGATTCGGCAGCGTGCGGGCCACCAGGTCGAAGCAGTGCAGGGCCGCATCCGGTGCGCCCACATCGAGTAGTTGCGCGCCCAGGGCATGGGCGTCGTTGGGAGAGAGACGTTCGAGATTCTGGGCGTCCAATGTCGCCAGGGCGGCTCGCGCCCGACTCCGCTGACCGGCTAGCTGCCAGGCGGTCGCCACCATGCGGGCCACCGGTACCTGGTCCGGCAATGCCGCAGCCACCGGCTCGAGCAGTGTGGCCGCCTCACGATACCGACCGCTTGCCAACGCGGCTTCCCCCGCCGCGAGTTGTGCAACGAGTTGCTCGGTCAGCGGGGGCGTGTGTGGCGTCGCCAGGGGGCGATCGTCGCCGCGATGTGCGGTCTCGGTCATGCGCGGTGGTGGTGAAGGGCCATTGATGAAATGACGACGGCCCCCTGCGAAACGGCACATCCGGCGGCCCACGAACAGCATGTCAGCGGCGTGACATTTCGGGCCATTTGCGCCGTCAAGTTTTCAATGTCGCTCAAGTTCGTTTCCGCTGTGACGACACTGAGAACTGACCGCGATTCGATAGTCGAGTCCGGACGAGGCACGGATGCCTCAGCTTCATTATCAAGGAGGATAGTCTCATGCGTATCAACACCAACGTCGGCGCCCTGACCGCTTCGCGTAACGCGTTCGTCAACAACATGGCCACCGAGTCCAGCATGCGTAAGCTGAGCTCGGGTCTGCGTATCAGCCGTGCGGCTGACGACGCGGCAGGTCTTGCGATTGCGAACAAGCTCCGCGCGCAGCACCGTGGTCTCCAGGCTGCGTCGAACAACGCCGAGCAGGGCAATGCGCTCCTGCAGATCGCCGAAGGTGCAGCGTCGACCATCGAGCGTATCATCGAGCGTCAGAAGGAACTGCTGGTGCAGTCTGCTTCGGGTCAGAACGCGTCGGTGTCGTCGACGCTGACCACAGAAGTGAGCACGCTGAACACGGAAATCGGTCGTATCGTCAGCGCGGCCAAGTTCCAGGGTACGGCAGTGTTTGCGTCGCACAGCTTCGCGGTTGACGAAGATGGCGCCACGTTCGCGGTCAACGCCGCGTACACGGCTCCGGGCTCGGCTCCCACGTCGTCGACGGGCGCGGACACGAACCTGCAGTCGATCAACGACGTACTGGCCAACATCGGTGCTGGTCAGAACCGTCTCGACTACACGGTGCAGAACCTCAAGTCGGCCATCGTGAACGTCAAGGCCGCCGAATCCACCATTCGCGACGTCGACATGGCGGAAGAAATGGCCAACTTCACGAAGAACAACATCCTCACGCAGGCGGCGCAGGCGATGCTCTCGCAGGCGAATCAGGGCTCGCAGTCAGTTCTGAACATCCTCCGCTAATACCGAAGGACCCACAGCGTGATATGACCCCGGGGTCGGCGTAACAGCCGGCCCCGGGGTATGGCCTTAGGCAGACGTATCGAGGCGCCCATGACTACCCCGTTGAATTTTGGTGGCTTGAGTAGCGGCGTTCAGTGGAACGACATCGTCGACACGACGATCAAAGCCCTGGAAGCCCGTCAGGTCACACCCATCACCGACCGCATCACACTTCGCAACAAGCAGAAGGAAGCTTGGACGAAGTTGCAGGGGTTGGTGAACAACATGAACAGTGCCGCACTCGCGGTGCGTCGTGCCGGTTTCGGTGGCTTCCAGGCCACGGTTCCCACGAGCGCTTCGAGTGGGCGGAGCCTGCTCACTGCGTCCGCCACGTCAGCAGCGACCGCTGGTCGCTATCGCGTGGAAGTGTTGCAGACAGCAGATACCGCCAAGCTGGCCGGCGGTTCGGTCGCCGACACCACGGCGGCGCGCAATCTGTCGGGTTCATTCACCGTCAATGGCGCCACGATCTCTGTCGATGCGGCCGATTCACTGACCGCCATTCGCGACAAGGTCAACGGTGCGAATGCCGGCGTCACGGCCACTATCGTATCGGAAGGCGGTACGGCGGGTCGCCTGGTGCTCACGAACAATGCATCGGGTGCCACCAAGCTCGATATCGGCGATGGGGCAGAAGGTCTCGGGCGTGAGTTGGGTTTCCTCGACTCACGCTCGAAGCCCATTTCCTCTTCCACGGTGGCGGCCGCTGCCGCCATGGGGCTGGCGGTGTATCCGCAGCCGGCGTCCATTCGTGTCGGCCACGTCACCATCACTGCGGATCTGGCAACGGAATCGATCTCCTCGATTGCCGCCAAGATCAATGCGGCAGGTGGTTCGGCGTCCGTGGAATCGGAACAGTACGGCGACGAAACGCGCTATCGCCTGGTGACGGACGGCAATGTGTCCGCCGTCGGTGGTGATCCGAACTCGCAGGCCGTGATCGATGCGCTGGGGATGGCCACGGGTACCTCTGGCGCGGTGCGTCAGACGGTGCAGAGTGCCGCGTTCACCGATGGCAGCGATGCCCCGGTCTCGGCGTCCACCGCATTGACCTCACTCAAGGTCGATGGAGCTTCGGCCAATCTCGTCGTCGGCGATGCCATCAATATCCGCGGCACCCGTGGTGATGGCACCGCGGTGTCGTACGGTATCGTCATCGAGCCGGGCGACACCATGCAGTCGTTGCTCGACCGGATCAACGATGCCAGCTCGGGTTTTGGCTCCGGCAGCCGCACGGCGTCGGCCGAACTTGGGCCCGACGGGCGTATTCGCCTCACCGACGATACTGGCGGCGCCTCGCGCATGTCGTTCTCGATGAGCGTGACGCACGCCAACGGCACCACCGGTTCACTTGGCGCCACCAGCACCGCCGTCGCCGGACGCAGCCGCGAGCTGCAACAGGGTCGCGATGCCATCGTGCGCGTCGACGGACAGGAGTTCACGCGTTCGAGCAACACCTTCTCGGATGTGGTGAACGGCGTCGCCATCACGTTGCAGACAGCCGAACCCGGCACGACGATCGATCTGGCGGTGGAGCGCGATGAAAAAGGCGCGGTCGACGCGACCAAGAAGCTCGTGGATGCCTACAACGAGATCCGCAGCTTCTACGATGAGCAGCGTGCCACGGATGCGCCGCTCTACGGCGACGGCAACCTGCGTCGCGTGGTGAACACCTTCACCGAGGCCCTGCGGGCCGACGTATCGGGTACCAATGCGACCTACGGCCGCAGTGTGAACGTGGGACTGATGCTCGATCGGGCCGGCAAGCTCACGTTCAACGAAGCGGATTTCAAGAAGGCGTTTGCCGACAAGCCAGCGGAAATCGAGACCCTGTTCGGCATGTCGGGTATTGGCGGGGCCTTTGTGGTGGCCACCGACAATGCCACACGTTTCGGCGAAGGGCCGATCAGCACGTCGCTCAACAGCATTCTCGAGAACGTCAACACGCTGCAGAATCGCGAAGCCGAGCAGAAGAAGCGGCTGGAAGATCGACGCATGCAGTTGATCCAGCAGTACACGCGCATGGAAGAAGCCCTGTCCCGGCTGCAGCAGCAGAGTGGATCTTTGCTGGCTTCAGTGCAGGGACTTCAGGGAAGCAGTAACTGACCGATACTCCTACGTGTAGAGGCTGACGCCTCGCCACGATCAGATCACCGCTTCCCGTCTGCGCCGCATGTCATACACCACACTGCAGTCCAACTATCGCGAGATGGAAATCCATGCCGCCTCGCCGGAAAAGTTGCTCTGCATCGTCTTCGAGCAGTTGGTCGTCAATCTGGAACGCGCCCGCATCGCGATCGAACGCAAGGACGTCGAGCTCCGGGTCGTGGCGCTGCGCCGGGCCCGCGGCCTGGTGACCGAGTTGCTCACGACCCTCGATGTCGAAAAGGGCGGGCCGCTCGGTGTGGAGCTGGCCGGTATGTATCAGGTCATGTTGGTCGAGTTGGTGGATGTCGGGATGCGCGGTGATCTCAAGGTCATGCGCCAGCTCGTCAACATCGCCACACAACTGCGTGACGGATTTGTGGGCGCGGAGCGTCAACTGGCGGCGCAGCGTCTGAAGACCGCATGAACCGCCTGATTCCGTTCATGTCTCCCCGTGCGACTGCGGCCTCCGGTTCCGGAAGCCGCGCCGACCGCCGCGCAACGGCGGCGCGCGAAGCGCTCTCGCTGTGTGCCGACGCGGATGCGTTGGCGCGCGAAGCATCGCGCGTCTCGTCGGCCGAACAGCACCGACTGTTGGCGTTGCTCGAGCAGCGGGACGAGATCATGCAGGATCTGGCCGAACAGTTGGCCATCCTGCGGCACGAACGGCCCACGGCTGACAGCGCGCTCTTTGCCGCCACCGAACGTGTGGTGGATGAAGCGGACGCGCTGGTCGCCGAGGTCTGCGCGGCGGTCAGCACCACGCAGCGTGTCACGCTGGATCTGGCCGCACGGGTCGCCACTCGCGTCGAAGAAATTCGCGCCGAACTCGATGCCGTCCAGCGTGCCGCGCATGCCAATGTCGGCTACGCAGCGGCGTCGACCACGCGATTGGTCGACCGGGTGCGCTGATCATGTCGGCTGCCCCGGAGCGTTTTGGACAGCTTCTCCAGGAGAAGCTGGACGAACTGGATGCGGCGGCCGAACAGGAAATGCTGCTGGCCTTCGATGAGGTCGAGCAGTTGCGATTGCAGGCTGCGGCGCTGGTGACGCGGGGCGAACATCGCCCCTGGGCCACCGGCGCCAATACGAAGTACCAGCACGACCAGGTGGTGCCGGAAGCGCCACCGCCAACACTCGATATCCGTTTTCCGACCCGCCCGGCCGACAAGGACCAGGCAGGACCGGGGGATGGAGCTTCTTCGAAGCGACAGGGACGTCGCGTTCCGTAATTTGGAATATCTGGACCAGTAAAGTTACTGGCCCGGGCTGCCGATAGTCTCCTAGTGAGGAGGAGGATCCTTATATGAAGATCAACAGCTACATCGACACCCTTCGTACGACGCCGGCCAATCCCACGGCCGTTCCGCGTCCGGCGCAGGAAGTCACGCAGTCTCCGGCCACTCGGCCGGTCAAGTCGGATTCGGTCCAGATCTCGGACGCCGGTCGCCGCCTGAACGCAGAACAGCGTGAAGCGATCGACCCGGAACGGGTGGCTGAACTTCGGCAAAAAGTTCTGTCCGGCGCCTACAACACCCTCGATGTGGTGGATCAGGTCGCCCGACGCATTCTCACGCGTGGCGAGCTGTAGTCGTCGCGCCTCTCATTCCGGTCTGGTCAGGAGATTGGTGACATGAAGTTTCTTGTGGTCGACGATTCTGCGACGATGCGTCGCATCGTCATCAATTCGCTCCAGCGGATCGGGTTCAACGATACCGTCGAAGCCGGCGACGGGCAGGAAGCGCTGGCGAAGTTCGACAGTTCCATCAAGTTCATCATCACCGATTGGAACATGCCGAACATGACCGGTACCGAGTTCACGAAGGTGCTGCGGTCGCGCGATGATGGCCGGCACGTGCCGGTGCTGATGGTGACGGCACGCTCCGTGAAGGAAGACATCCTCACGGCGATGGAAGCGGGTGTCAACAACTACATCGTCAAGCCGTTCACGCCCCAGGTGCTGAAGGAGAAGATCGACGCGCTTCTGCCGGCTGCCGCAGCCTGAGGATTGACCAATGACCAGTGCTCGTGCACATGAAGTGTTGTATGAATCCGAGGCTGCGCTCCGCCTCGTTGATCAGGAGCTGACTGGACTTCACGACGTGCGTGACGTCAGTCCCGTTGTACCCACGATCTCCCTCGCCGACTTGCCGAACATTCTCGAGCAGGCGAACGCGCAGATTCTCAATGTGCTCGCGCGACTCCGCGAGAGCCGCGCCGCCCTGCAGACAACCGCTCTGGAGCGACTCCAGACCACGCACGAAAAGATCCGTGAAGTGACCACCGCGACCGAAGATGCGGCGATCAATATCATGGATGCTTGTGACCGCGCCACGCAGATGGTGGACGAACTCGATACGATCGATTCGGATGCCGCACCGGACCGCGAGAAGGCGGCGGGCATCCGGGCCACACTGCGCGATGAGCTGTTTCTCATGATGGGCGCGCTGCAGTTCCAGGACATCACGTCGCAGCAGTTGGCACACGCCTCGTCGGTGCTGGTCGATATGGAAGAGCGCCTGCTCGAGGTTGCCCGTCTATTCGATCACAACGTCGAAGACACGCAGGTGTTCCGCGCGGGCAGTGCGCCCGACGAGAAGACCTACGATCCGAATGCGACGACGAAAAACGCCGAAGGCCGTCAGGCGCTTGCCGACGAGTTGTTCACCAGCGTCAAGGCGCCAGCCGCGTAATCCCCCCGGTTGCGCGATGGTCTTTCACGGCCCGTTTCCTCGCTGAGGGAGCGGGCCGTGTGTGTTGGCGCACCGCCCGCCACCCGCGGTCGATACGTTCCGCGTCCACGAACAAGATCCGCACAAAGCGGTAAACCTGCGGACGGTCCCGACCGATACTCGATGAGGTCGCGAGTGCCATGACCGGTGCTCGCAAAAAATCAATGAGTCCTTCTACGGTCCTACCGTGTCTCCACTGAATCTCGATGATGCCGCCACGCTGCTGATGCAGCTCGAGGCGACTGACCTGGCCGACCTGGCCGTGCTTCGTGATGCGCTCACCGATCTCGCCTTCGAGAACCGGGTGCCGCTCCGGGCGCAACCGTTCGTCGCCCGTGCTGCACGTGTTCTCGGCAGTGTGGTCAATGGTTCTGCCGCCGACGCTCAGGCCGCATTCACCGAAGTGGGCCAGGCGATCGAAGAGGCCATGAAGGTGGTCGAAAAGGAAGGTGGTTCGCCCGCGCCTGTGGCTCAGGCCATGGCCAGCACGGTTGGTGGTGCGGTGGGCATCGCGATCGCTTCAGGTGCCAAGTCTTCGGTGCAGGAAACGGCAACGCCGGTCGCGGCGGTGTCCCCGACGCCGGAGCCGGTCTCAGTACCCGCACCAGTACCCGCACCAGTGGCCGCGCCGGTTGCCGTGGCGGCTGCTGCGCCGATTGCGGCTCCAGCGGCTGCCCCGGTTGCTGCCAAGCGCACGGCGGCTGAAGAACGATTGGCCGATGATGTGGACCGCGATCTGCTCTCCGATTTCATCGCCGAGAGTGGTGAATGCGTGACCAACTCAGAGTCCGCGCTGCTGCAACTGGAAGAAAATCCCACCGACGAAGAAGCCGTCAACACGGTGTTCCGTGCATTTCACACGGTGAAGGGTACGTCGGCATTCCTGGGGCTCACGCGTGTCGCCGAGTTCGCCCACGAAGCGGAGTCGTTGCTGAGCCGCGTGCGCGACAAGGAAATCTCGTACACGCGTGGTTGCGCCGATCTGTCGCTGCGGTCGGTCGATATGCTGAAGGATCTGTTGGCGGCGGTCGAGAAAGCGCTGGCCAGCGATGGTCGGTGCCTGTTGCCCGCCGGCTATGATGAATTGAAGGATGCGGTGGCCGGGTACGATCCGGCACGCGATGGCAATGGTGTGACGCTGGCGGTCGCGGCGAGTGAGGACATCTTCCCGGTGGCGCGTGACGGCGAAGCCGATGCACCGGCCGCCGCGGGACAACAAGCCAATGCCAAGGCGCGCACCGAGTCGAGTGGCGATGCCACGATCCGTGTGCGCACCGATCGCCTCGACCGACTCATCGACATGGTCGGTGAACTGGTCATCGCGCAGACCATCATCGCCGGCGACGACACGATCGACAGCACCACGCAGCATGAACTGCAGCGCAAGGTGACACACGCCGGAAAGATCGTGCGTGAGTTGCAGGACCTGTCGATGTCCATGCGCATGGTGCCGCTGCGCCCGACCTTCCAGAAGCTCGCGCGTGTCGTGCGTGATACCGCCGCCAAGGCCGGCAAGACCGTGCAGTTCATCACCGAAGGCGATGACGTCGAAATCGATCGCAACATGGTGGATCGCCTCAGTGATCCGCTCGTGCACATGGTGCGCAATGCCGTCGATCACGGTGTCGAGCCCCCGCAGGAGCGTCAGGCCAACGGCAAGGCGCCGATGGGGATCGTGCGTCTGCGCGCGTACCACGCGTCGGGCAACGTCGTCGTGGAGTTGATCGACGACGGTCGCGGATTGCACCGGGAGAAGATCGTGAAGAAGGGGCTCGAGAAGAAGCTCATCGAGACCGACAAGGGCATGAGCGACAGTGATGTCTTCAACCTCATCTTCGCGCCCGGCTTCTCGACGGCCGAAAAGGTGACGGACATCTCCGGACGTGGCGTCGGCATGGACGTCGTGCGCCGCAATCTGGAAGTCATCCGGGGCCGCATCGACATCACGTCGGCGCCCGGACATGGCACCACCTTCGCCATTCGTCTTCCGCTCACGCTGGCCGTCACCGACGGCATGCTGGTGCGTGTGGGCCAGGAACGTTTCATCGTGCCGCTCACCCACATCCACATGAGCTTCCGCCCCGAGCCGTCGATGCTGTCGACAGTGGCCGGCAAGGGCGAAGTGGTGCTGTTGCGCGGTGAACTGATGCCGATCGTGCGCTTGCACCGACTCTTCGGCGTCGATGACGCCGTGCAGTCACCGCTGGACGGTCTGTTGATGATCGTCGGCGATGGCAATCGTCGCACGGCGCTGCTCGTCGACGATCTGCTCGGTCAGCAGCAGGTGGTCGCCAAAACACTCGGCGAGGGGCTCGGCAAGGTGCCGGGGGTCAGCGGCGGCGCCATTCTCGGCGATGGTCGTGTCGGGCTCATTCTCGACGTCAATGAAACGCTGTCGCTCGTGCAGACCGACGATGACAGCGCGCATCGCCGGACCGCAGCCTAAGGCGGTGCTGGGGCGCTTGGCGGCGGGTATCATGCCGCTGGCCCCCAATATCGCATCCGCAAATCCGTAGTGAAGCTCCGCCGCCGGAGCGCCGATACTCTCAGTTCCAGGGCCATGCGTGCCCTGGCTCTCAATCTCAATCGAGTTCGCCATGAGCACGCCGCTCTCGCAGTCCGACAATGCCACCGCCACGCTGTCGCGTGCCGGCAAATACCTGACGTTCTTTCTCGCCGGCGAAGAATACGGCCTCGAGATCCTGAAGGTCAGTGAAATCATCGGCATGCAGCCGATCACCCGGGTGCCCCGCATGCCGGAATTTGTGCGGGGAGTCATCAATCTCCGCGGCAAGGTCATCCCCATCACCGATCTGCGCAGCAAGTTCGGCATGGATGTGGAGAATGCGGGAGAGAGCTGCATCATCGTGGTGCAGATGAAGGGCGTGCAGACCGGCATCGTGGTCGACCGGGTGAGCGAAGTGGTGGCGATTGCCGAGAGTGACATCGAAGACGCGCCGACCTTTGGCGCTGGCATCCGCACGGAATTCCTGCTCGGCATCGGTAAGGCCGGCGGCCGTGTGAAGCTGCTGCTCGATATCGACAAGGTGCTGGCCACGTCCGAACTTGCCGCCCTCGAAGCGGCCCAGGCGCACGCCGACTGAGTGCGCGGTACTCACGCTGTTCGCAGGACATCCCAATAATGGCTGTGACCGAGTCGCCGACCGGTTTTCTCTCGGAGTGTGAACTCACTGCCGGGCAGTTTTCCCGGATCACGCGCATGCTCCATGAGCATGCCGGGATCCGGATGCGGGAAGGGAAAGAAGGACTGGTTCGTGCGCGCCTGACGAAGCGGCTGCGCAAGCTCCAGCTCCCCGATTTCGACGCGTATCTCACGTTTGTGGAACGCGATCCGACCCGTCGCGAGTTCGCCGAGATGATCGACGTGCTCACGACCAACAAGACGAGCTTTCTGCGCGAAGCCTCGCACTTCGATTTCCTGCGCAGCGAGGTGTTTCCGAATCTGGCAGGCACCGTGCGCATCTGGAGCGCGGGCTGCTCATCCGGCGAGGAGCCCTACACGCTCGCGATGCTGTGCAACGAAGGCATTCGGGATATCGCGTCACGGGATGTACGAATCCTGGCGACCGACATCAGTCATCGCGTCCTGGCGCAAGCCAAGGCTGGAGTGTATCCCGCCGAGCAGATGAATGACGTGCCGGATGCGTGGATGCAGAAGTACTGGTCGCAGAAGCAGGACACGGCGGGTCGCACCGTTTGTGAAGCAGATCGTTCACTGCGCAAGCTGGTCCAGTTTGCGAAGCTGAATCTGATGGAACGGTGGCCGATGCAGGGACCGTTCGATGCCATTCTCTGCCGCAATGTCATGATCTACTTCGACAAGGCCACGCAGCAACAGCTCGTGGAGCGCTACTGGGCGTTGCTGCGCCCCGGTGGCCACTTCTTTGTCGGGCATTCGGAGAGTCTCACCGGCCTCACGCACCGTTTTCGGTACGTGCAGCCCGCGGTCTATGTCAAGTAAACATGGGAATCATCGCGCCGGCGCGAGCCGTGGAGCGGGTGGTCGGCGTCGCCGACCTCAAGGTGTCGAATACGGCAGGTGAGCGCATCATCACGTACGCTCTGGGCAGTTGCCTGGGGATCGTGATCCACGATCCAGTGGTGGGTGTCGCGGGCATGTTGCACGTGATGCTACCGACGGGAACGATCGATCCGGTGAAGATGCAGGACAAGCCGGCGATGTTCGTGGACAGTGGGGTGCCCATGCTGTTCAAGGAGTGCTACAAACTGGGTGCGAAGAAGGAACGCATGCAGGTGAAGGTTGCGGGTGGGGCGCACGCCGGGGCCTGTGAAGAGGATGATCGCTTCCAGATCGGCAAGCGCAACATGATCGCGCTGCGCAAGCTCCTGTGGAAGAACGGTGTGATGGTGCACGCCCATGATACGGGTGGTGTTCAGACGTCGCGCACAATGTGGGTCGATGTGACCTCGGGTGAGGTCACGCTCAAGATCAACGGTACCGAAAGCAAGCTCTGAAGAGCGGACTGACGCATGGCCTTCAACGTTCTGGTAGTGGACGACAGTGCCGTCATGAGGCAGATGGTCGTCCGGACATTGCGAATGAGTGGACTTCCCCTGGGCCAGGTGCATGAAGCCGGCAATGGTGAGGAAGGACTCTTTACGCTGCAGGAGCAGTGGGTCGACCTGCTGCTGCTGGATATCAACATGCCCGTCATGAATGGCGAGGAGATGCTGCGGCGTCTGCGTGCCAATCCCGAGACGGAGCAACTGCCGGTGATCGTGGTCTCCACGGAAGGCAGTGAAACACGATTGCATGCGCTGCAGGAACTTGGCGCCGCGATCGTGCGCAAACCCTTCGCGCCAGAGACGCTGCGCGACACCATTCTGCGTATAACGGGAGTCACCGATGTCGAATACTACGGTCCGGTCTCTGTCGCGAGCGACGATAGCGACTTTTGAGGAGCTCGCGCTCCTCTTCCCCGAGACGGAGCCGACGCCCGAACAGGCTGCGGCGCCGCTCGATGTGGCGGTGTCCGTGGAATTTCGCGGTCCGCTGATCGGTCGTCTCGTGGTGCGTGCATCCAGCGTGGTGTTGCCGGCCCTCGCCGCCAACATGTTGGGCGCCGACCAGTCGCGGCACCTGCCGCTGCAGCGCGACGCACTCGGCGAAATTGCCAATGTCATTTGCGGAAACGTCCTGCCGCTCATCGCCGGCTCGGACGTGATCTTCAATCTGGCTGCTCCATTGGTGCATGAAGGCGGCGCGCTGCCGTCCCGTGACCGCGATGAGCCGTCGGCGCGTGTGGAGATCGGCGTGGAGGAAGGGCGGGTGGAAACGCTGCTCTATCTCTTCGGCGAGCGCCATGCGGATACGCCGTCGGCGCAGGCGGTCGCTGCGGCGTGAGCACGATCCTGACACCGGCCTTGAGCGGTCTGGCCGACACCCAGGGCCGGGTCGGCGAGCGATCGCCGTCGCTGCGCAAGCCCGGGGTGACGCGTGTACTGATCGTCGACGATTCGGCGCTGGTTCGGCGCATCCTCAGTGAGGCGCTGTCCAAACACGACGATATCGAGGTCGTGGGCACGGCCACCGATCCGTATGTGGCTCGCGAACGTATCGCACAGCTCAAGCCGGATGTCATCACGCTGGATATCGAAATGCCCCGCATGGACGGACTGTCGTTCCTGTCCAAGCTGATGCGGCATTTTCCGCTGCCGGTGGTGGTCTGCAGTTCACTGACACCACAAAACAGCGAGACCGCCTTGCGCGCACTGGCCCTCGGGGCGGTGGAGGTCATCGCCAAGCCAGGTTCTTCGCTGGGTGCCGGTGATATCGTGGAAGACCTCGCCCGGGCGGTGCGCACCGCTTCGCATGCGCGCGTGGTACGTCGTATCGAAAGTGCCGAACCACCCACGGCGCGTCCGGCCATTGCGACCTTCAATGCCACCAACAAGGTGATTGCGCTCGGCGCTTCCACCGGTGGCACGCAGGCCCTCGAGCAGGTGCTGCGACGATTCCCCGTCGATGCACCGGGCACAGTGATCGTGCAGCATATGCCGGAGCATTTCACGGCATCCTTTGCCAAGCGTCTCGATTCCGTGTGCTCCATCCGCGTGCAGGAGGCGAAGGATGGGGATTATGTCGTGTCCGGACTCGCGCTCGTGGCGCCGGGTGGCAAGCATCTGGTGCTGCAGGCCAGCGGGGCACGATGGGTGTGCCGGGTGAAGGACGGTCCCAAGGTGCATCACCAGCGGCCTGCCGTGGACGTGCTCTTTCAGAGTGTGGCCCGCAGCGCCGGTCGCAATGCGGTGGGGGCGGTGCTGACCGGTATGGGTGCCGATGGTGCCAAGGGACTGCTCGCCATGCGCGAAGCCGGTGCCTATACGGTGGCGCAGAACGAAGACACCTGTGTGGTATATGGCATGCCGCGCGAAGCGGTGAAGCTCGATGCGGCGGTCGATGTGCTGCCCCTGGGTGATGTCGCTGATGCGCTGTTGAACGCCGTGAAGTCCCGCAGTACGCACGTGACGCCGTAACGAGCTTCCGGAAGACCACCATAAAAACAGCACGCGGCGACCGGGTCTGGTCGCCGCGTGCTGTTTGTACGTCTGGCCTGTGGTGTTCGGCGGCCCGCGTCAGTTGGCGGCCGGCATCTCCAGGCGCACCGTGGTGCGGCCGTCCTCGCGCTCGAAGGCAATGGACCCGTTCACCACTTCGAGGAACGCGGCAACCAGTGCCAGGCCGATGCCCGCGCCGCGCACGCCCTGTTTGCCAGACACAAACGGCTCCATCACCTGATCGCCGAGCGATGTGGACACACCGCTGCCGGTATCGGTCACCGTGACTTCGACGCGATCACCGAGCGCCTGCACCGCCACCGTGATACGGGACTCCGGTGGCGCTGCCTCATGGGCATTCAGGAGCACCTCCGCCATGACATCCCGCCACCAGATCTGGTCGGCCAGGATGGAGACCCCGGGGGCGAGCGACATCGCGACCTCGCGAGTCGGATGTTCGCGGCCGAACTGCTCGACGGCTTCCGCGATACCACTGCTCACGTCCATCGGCACCCGACGCATCGCACCGGCCCGGGCGAATCGTGTCACCCGGGCGAGGTATTGCACCATGCTCTCTGCCGCCCGCTGGATCTCACTGACGTCAGCATACGTCGACGAATCCGGCGGCAGTTCCGACAGTAGCAGCTCGCTGTAGGTCCGCACGACCGTGGAAAAGTTGTTCAGGTCATGCGAAATCCGCCTCGCGAAACGCACCAGCGTTTCATTCGATGCGGTATTTGTGGGAGACGGCATAGAACCCGTAGAATATGGCATCTTGCAGTCCAACCAACAGCGTCGTCAGTCGGTCTCTTTTCTTCTTGGAGTTAAACGTGTCCGTTCCCGCCGCACGCCCCGCCTTTGGTCTTATCAGCGTCGCCCTCACGGCCCTGCTGCTGCCCCTGGCGACCGCCACAGCCCAAAAGGCTCCGCCGGTTGCCGAACAGATTGCTGCTGCCGTGTTGGCGCTGCCCACCGAAATGCGGGATGGCGCAGGAGTTCTCGGATATAAGACGGTCGGCAAGCTCGAAGTTCTCCGCCCCACCAAAAATGGCATGCTCTGTCTGGCCGACGATCCGGCCGAAGAGCAGTTCCATGTGTCCTGCTACGCCGACTCCATGGACCCCTTCATGGCCCGTGGCCGCTCTCTCCGTCTGCAGGGCACCACTGGCGCCCAGGTGGACACCGTGCGGTTTGCCGAAGTGAAGTCCGGCAAGATCAAGATGCCCACGCAGCCTGCCGCGTTGTATCAGATCTTCGGTGCGAAGGACGCCTATGATGCCGCGTCCAACACCGTGAAGAATGGCCGCAGCTTGTTCGTGGTGTACATCCCCTTCGCTACCCCACAGAGCACCGGACTCTCCACCACACCGTCAGACACCAAGCCGTGGCTGATGCTCCCGGGCACCGCCAAGGCGCACATCATGTTCACCTCGAAGATGTAATGTCTCCCGCAAAGAAGCGGACGAGTGTCTCCGTGCGGGACGTTTCAGCTCCCGCACCCGCTTCGGCGATTGCCAAGCCACTGACCACCCGTCGACTCACGCAGGCGATCGCCGAGCTTTCCGAGCGAGATACTCGGCTTGGCGCGGCGATTGCCGCCGTGGGGCCCTGCACGCTGCTGCCCCGTACCGAAGGGACACACTTCGGGCACCTCGCCCGCAACATCGTGTATCAGCAACTCTCCGGGTCCGCCGCTACGACGATTCACGGACGTTTCCTGAAACACGTGTCGGCGCATCTCGGTGTGGAAACCGAGCACCCGACGCCGGAGTCGGTGCTCGGGATCGACGATGACGCGCTGCGCGGATGTGGTCTGTCGGTGGCCAAAGTGCGGGCCATCAAGGACCTCGCGCAGCATGTCATCGACGGGCGGCTACCGCTCGATCGCCTCGATGTCATGTCGGATCAGGAGATCATTGACGCGCTGGTCCCGGTCCGTGGGATTGGTCCGTGGACGGCCCAGATGTTTCTGATGTTCCGACTGGGTCGCCCCGATGTGTTGCCGGTGCTCGATCTTGGCGTGCGCAAAGGAGCACAGCGCATCTATCGCACGAGGGCCCTTCCGGACGCGGCACGCCTCGAGAAGATCGCAAAGACCTGGCGGCCGTGGGCGAGCGTGGCCAGTTGGTATTGCTGGCGGGTGCTCGATCTCGAAGACGCTGGCGGTTGGTGACGGCACACACTCGGCACGGGAACATCGATGGACGACAGGCGCGACGAAACATCCAGCGAAGCGCACGGTGAGTTCGTTCGGCGGGTGCACACGCCGGTGTCCGTCGAAGAGCTCTTTGCCTGGCACGAGCGACCGGGCGCGTTTCAGCGACTGTCGCCACCGTGGGAAGACATGGAACTGCTGGTGCCGCATGAAGGCATTCACGACGGTGCACGCGTCACCGTGCGCATGCACACCGGCCCGGTGCCATCCACGTGGCGCATCGAACACCGCGACTATGTCGCCAATCGACAGTTTCGCGATGTGCAGCTCGAAGGTCCGTTCGACGAGTGGGTGCATACCCACCGTTTCGAAGCGGACGGACGTGGCAGTGTCCTCGAGGACCATATCCGCTATGCGTTGCCCCTTGGTGTCGTCGGTGAGATGGCCGCCGGATGGTTCACCCGGGATACCCTCGATCGGGTTTTCACCTACCGCCATCGTTTGCTCGTGAATGATCTGGCACGACATGCGGCCTACGCGGAACGGCCACGTCTGCGCATTGCCATCACCGGTGCGAGCGGATTCATCGGCACCCAACTGTCGGCGTTTCTGACCACTGGTGGTCACGAGGTTGTGCGCATTGGTCGTGGCGACGTACGGCCTGGCGTGGTGGATGTCGCCTGGAATCCCGAGCGCGGACAATTGGATCCCCGTGCGCTCGAGGGCATCGACGCCGTGGTGCATCTGGCTGGTGCATCCATCGCGGATCGGTGGACCAAGGCACATCGTGAGGCCATCCGATCGAGTCGGGTGGAGGGCACGTCGCTGTTGGCGCATACGTTGGCACAGCTCGATCGCAAACCGGCGGTGTTGCTCAGCGGGTCGGCCATCGGGTATTACGGCGACCGCCGTGACGAGGTGCTCGATGAATCGAGTGTGCCCGGCGACGACTACCTCGCACAGACGGCCGTCTTGTGGGAAGGTGCGACCGCACCTGCTGAACGCGCCGGTATTCGTGTGGTGCATTTGCGCACCGGCATTGTGCAGGGGGCTCGTGGAGGCGCTCTTGCCAAGCTGGCGCCCCTCTTCCGTTGGGGGGTCGGCGGGAAGCTCGGCGACGGTTCGCAGTGGATGAGCCCCATCGCGTTGTCCGATCACATGGCCGCGGTGCACTTCTGCCTCATGGAAGGTGCGGTGCGCGGGCCGGTCAATCTGGTCATTCCCGAAGCCGTCACCAACGACGAGTACACGCGTGTGATGGGGGAGGTGCTGCATCGCCCGACCTTGGCCACCGCACCGGCTTTTGCCTTGCGGATGGTGCTGGGGGCTGAAATGGCCGACCTGACCGTGTTGGCCAGTCAGCGGGTCCGTCCTGGCGTGCTCGAACGTGCGGGGTTCCGGTGGGACTTTCCAGAACTGGAAGGCATGCTGCGTTTCGAGCTGGGCGCGTAGGACAACGCGAACGCCGAGCGCCTCTCCATTCGCCACCGGTCAGCCTTCACGCCAGCGGACTCATGGGGAACATAGGGTGCACGGGCAGACGATGGTCTCTATCGTTCAGAGAGAGTGGGTGAATCCCAATAGCATGACCAGCGTCAATTGAGGTGGATCATGGCATGTTGTCTGCCGTTCGCGTACCCGCGAGTTCGCAGGATGCTGATTCCCGCATTCGCGGTGTGTGTTGCCATCCTCGGTGCACCCTCTGCGGCCATTGCACAGGCGCACATCCAGGGCATTGTGCTGGATTCGTTACGAACGCGCGCGCCGCTGGTCGGTGCCACCGTGGTGATCGTCGAGCAGAATCGCTACACGACGAGTGATTCACTGGGACGCTTTCGATTTGACGGTGTGCCGCTTGGGCGCGCCACGCTGGGCGTGTTGCACCCGTTGCTCGATTCGCTCGATTTGCAGTTGCCGCCCACGGCCGTCGACGTTGTGGCCTCGGGCGCCGTGGCCACGGTGACGATCCCACCGGCCGTGCGCATGTATGCGCAACTGTGCGCCGATGGACGCGACAACGATGGCGGGGTCATAGTTGGGCGGGTGCGTGATATCGACGATGGCACGCCGATCGTCGGGGCGGCCGTGGCCACCGAGTGGTTGGAGTACACGGTGGGGTCGAACGGCTCAACGCCGAAGGGCGTCGCGATGGCGGCACGCTCCGACGCCAAGGGCATGTTTGTATTGTGCAATGTACCGACGCAGGTGCCTCTGTCGGTGCGGGTACGGCACAATGGCGTGGTGGCCGGGCCGTCGCGTGTCGTGCTCGACGATCGTTTGCTGGGGCGGACCGAGTTGGGGATGAGCCTGCGAGACACGGCGGCGCGTCATGTGAGTGTGGTGGATTCCATCATATCGCGCGACAACGTCCGTGGTACGGCGATGCTGCGTGGTCGCATTCTTCGGGCGGACCGTTCGCCGGCTGCGTTCGCGGCTGTCGGTGTCATAGGCACGGGTCGGGTGACCCGCGCGGACAGTAGCGGCCTATTCAGCCTGGAAGGCATCGCCGCAGGTACTCGAACCATCGATATCCGTTCGGTCGGATCTTTGCCGACGCTGCAGAGTCTGGAGTTTGCCACCGGCGCTGTGCTGGATACCAGCTTCGTGCTCGCGCCATTGCCGCAGATACTGCCGACGTTGAAGACATCCGAGCGATACCGTGCCAGTTTCGAACAGGCAGGATTCTATGATCGGCGGCGGATGGGACTTGGTGCCTTCGTGACGGAAAGCGATATCCGTCGGCATGGCGCCGTGGATCTGACGAACGCTCTCATTGGAGTCCGGGGCATCCGGGTGGATGGAGGCGTAGTCCGTGGAATGCCGTACATGCGCGGCTTTGGCCAGTCGACCTGTATTCCGGTGTTCTTTGTCGACGGTCTGCGGTTCCTGGTGGATGGCCCGTGGCCGGGGCCTGGTGTCGTCTACCCATACAGTGATCTGCTCGGTGTCATACCCGGATCACAGATCAAAGGCATTGAAGTGTACGCCAGCGCCGGCAGTATTCCGCCGCAGTATCACGTGCCTGCCGAGGGATGCGGGTCCATCGTGATCTGGACCCGTTGATACGCTTGGGTCAGCGAAAGAACGCGTCCCGGTGCAGGTCGATGAAAGCATCATCGACAAGCTCCGGGTGCAGGGTCTGCAGCCGTGTCAGAAGGTCCGCCTGACCCGACGAGAGTTGCTCGTGCGTGTCGAAGGTCCAGGTGCCACGCACCAACCCCTGTCGGCGGAGCACCTCGAGAATACCTGGCAGGCAGCCACGATACCCGTTGGCGGCATCGAAGATCACGGCATTGGCCATTGTGAGCGCCGCTCCACGTGTCAGCCACGCATTCGGTAGCGAGGTGGCACCGCTGGCGCGCCAGGCCTGAATCTCGCGCAGCATTTCCACGGCACGCGAGGTCCACACGGCCCACTGCCCGAGCAGTCCGCCGACAAAGTGCCGAGTATACGCACGGCCTCCACTGGTGACCGGCACATCGGTCACCAGATCGGGCACGATGGCATCGTCGTTGCCGGTGTACAGCGCGATGTCGTCGCGTCCGGCGTCGGCCAGTGCACGCACCACGTCCAAAGTGGCATACCGATCGAACGGCGCCACCTTGATGGCCACTACGTTTGCGATTTCCGCGAACTCCCGCCAGAACGTGTAACTCAGTCGACGACCACCAACGGCCGGCTGGAGATAGAACCCGAACAGCGGAATGGCCTCCGCGACGCGACGGCAGTGCGCAATGATCTCGGCGTCGGTGTGCTCACGCCATGCACCCAATGACAACAGCCCGCAGTGATAGCCGAGAGACAACGCCATCTGGGCTTCGCGCAACGCCTGGGCCGTATCGCCGATGAGCCCTGCGACACGCACGAAAGGACGTGGATCATTGGTCAGTGCCGTCGCCGCCGTTTCTGCGGCCAACTCGAGCACCGGACGATACAGGCCGATCTTGGCATCGTGGATCGGAAAGCCGGTAGTGTGCACGCCAACGGCCATGCCGCCCGCACCGGCGGCCACGTAGTAGCGCGTCAACGCCCGCTGATGTCGCTCGTCCAACGTGCGCGAGGGCGTGAGCGCCAACGGATGGGCGGGGATCACCTGCCCCTGCTGCAAGTGCCGCCGCACGTTGAACACCGCGGTGCTGTCAGAAACGCCCATCACGCACCTCGAATTTGGTGGGCTTGGCCAGCAGGCGACCCCCATCGCGGATCCAGCGTACCGCCCATGCGCAGAGTGTCTCCAGCGGCAAGGCCTGGTGTGGCAATCGTTGCGTCAGTGCGGTCACATCCCCGATCAGCGCCTCGGTACCCTCTGCGCCACTGAAGGTCACGGGCACCTCAGCGTGGCGCGCCACACACTCGGCGATCGTCCGCACGCTGACCGTCGGGCCGGTGACATTGAGCGGCTGTTGATGGGCGTCGACCGAGGCTTCGCCAAGCGCGCGCAGCGCCAGGCGATTGGCGTCGCCCTGCCAGATGACGTTCACGTACCCGGTGTCCAGCGCCACCGGTTCGCCGTTCAGTACCTTGCGCGCCACTTCCGTGACCACACCGTAGCGCAGGTCGTTCGCATAGAACAGGCGATACAGCAACAAGGGCGAGCCCGTACGATGTGTCACGCTCTGAAACACCCGTTCGCGGCCGATGCACGAGGCGGCATACTCGCCGTCGGGGCGCAATACATCGGTTTCACGCGAACCATCGCTTGGCAGCACCACGCGCCCGTACACATTGCCCGTGCTGAAACACACGATGCGTGATCCGGCGTAGCGCTCGGCGACATGGACGGACGCCACCACATTCTGCGTCCAGGTGCCCACGGGGTCCCCTGATGTGCCGAACTTCTGTCCGGCCAGCCACAGCACGTTTGGTGCGTGGGGCAGCGCGGCGACCGCGTGCGGGTCGGCGAGATCCGCCCGAATCACCTGCACACCCAGCGCTTCCAGAGCAGTCGCCGCGGTGGCATCGCTGAATCGCGACACCGCGATCACACGTCGTGACGTGCCGTCGAGTGCGCGCCGTGCCATGCGTACCAGCGAGGGGCCCATCTTGCCACCCGCGCCCAACACCAGCACATCGCCATCGAGCGACGTCAGCGCACTGACGGTGGCATCATCGGGTTCGGAGAGCCGTGCCTCCAGCTCCGCTTCGGTGCGCGGCGCGTTCATGGCGGAGGGCTCAGGTCTCCGCGCTGTCGGTGGCGCACTTGGGCAGGCCCAGTTCGGCCGAAAGCCTACGACGCCCCGCATCGATACGTTCGCGGGTCATCTGCTTGAGCGTGCCGATATCGGCCATCGTCATGCCCTTGGTCTCGATGGGCTCCAGCATCTCGGCCAACGCCCGCGAGCGCAGGAAACGAAACGTGCCCTTGGCCATGGCGTTGCGTGTCCCGGCCACGGCGATGGGCAGGATCGGCGCGCCACTCTCGATCGCCAACCGGAAGGCGCCGTCTTTGAACGGCAGCATTTCCGATGTGCGTGAGCGGGTGCCCTCGGGGAAGATCATCACGCTCACGCGCTTTGCGAGGCGGTCCCGACACTGCGCGATGGCATCGAGCGTCGAGTCGCGATTGCCACGCACCAGCTTCACATCGCCGGCCATCTGCATCATCCAACCCATGCAGGGGATCTTGAACATCGTATCCTTGCTCAGCCACTTCATTTCCCACGGAAAGCAGCTGATGAGGAAGACGTCGGCATAGGACTCATGATTGGCGACCACGACATACGGACGTCGTGGGTCGGCCAGTCGTCCGCGGGTGTGGAAGCTCCAGAGGCCATTGATGCGGGTGGCGCAGACGGCCACGAGTCGGAATGCCCGTCCCGCCGCATACCGTCCCTTGTCGAAAGGCGCGGTGAAGGCGTACACGATGGCCACGATTGGTGTGCCGATAAGCACACACACCACGGTTTCCACCCACGCCCACCAATTCAGCACCGTACCGATCATATCAGGGAGTTCATCAAGGAGAGGGGGGCGATACAGCGGCAGGAGTTGGATCGGTGGCAAAGCGTTTGAGACGCGCCACCATGGCAGCCAGTCCCGCCTCCCGCGCGCCGAGTCCGATATCGGTCATGAGCAGCCGCACATAGTCCGACGGCAACGCCAGCGTCACCGACGGCGGCTGATCATTCACCGCCGCAAAGGTGATGGCTAGTACCGCCGCCACCGTGGGGGACTGGCGCGCGTTCACGTCGGCGTAGAAGTGCATCGTGCCGTCGGCCTGCCGTTCGGGAAAAATGTCCACCCGCGTCTGGCACTCCGGCACGGTGAACGCCGCGCGATCGAGCGTGGCGAAGCGCTCCGGCAGCGGCTCCAGCTTCTTCGACCAAGCCAGCAGCGCCTGCATCTTGTCTTCGCGGCCGAGCAGCCGGAATTGGCGCAGCGTCCTGGCAAGTGTGGGCGGGAGATCGGACGGGTCGGACATGGGGTGCAACCTAACGTCACCCGCAAATGTGGGTCGAAAGTCGGTCGATGCCGCTGGCAACGGATCCCCTGCGGGGTTGCCATCACTCGGGGGGCCTGACATGCTAGGGCCCATGGAGCACTCTCGCGCTTTTCGCCGTTCGATGACCGCCGTGCTGCTGGGCGTCAGTGCCAGCGCCTGCCGCTCCGCCACTTCGACCTCCACCGCTGTTGGGACCCTCGAGATGATCGAGGTCGATGTCGGACCGCTGCAGCCGGCGCGCGCGGTGCGTGTGCTGGTCAATGAAGGTGATGTGGTACGGGTCGGTGACACGCTGGCGGTGTTCTCCACCCCCACGCTGGCTGCCTCCACCGCACAGGCCGAGGCACGTGCCGACGCGGCAGGGCAGAATGCCCGTGACATTGCCCGCGGTGCCCGGCCGGAGGAGATCGCACGGGCGGAAGCAGAGTTGCGGGCTGCCGATGCCGATGCGGAGCGCACGGCCGCCGATCTGGCGCGTCTCGAACCACTGGCGGCCAGCAGTAATGTGAGTCGTGCCACCCTCGACGCGGCCCGTGCGGGAGCTCGGATGGCGGCGGCGCGACGGGACGCGGCCCGCGATGTGTTGGCGTTGCTGCGCGCCGGAGCCCGACGTGAGCAGCGTGAGGTTGCGGCCGCCGAGGCCCGCAGCGCCCAGGCCGCCGTGCAGGGAGCACGGGCATCGGCCAGTGATCTGGTGCTGCTTTCCACCGTCGACGGCGTGGTCTCCAGTCGGAACGTGGAACCGGGCGAGGTGCTCCAGGCCGGCCAGAGTGCCATCACGGTGGGGCAGCCGTCACGTCCCTGGGCTCGAATCTACGTGTCGCAATTTGTGCTGCCGCATCTCAAGCCCGGTGATTCGCTGACGGCCCGCCTCGACGGTGACACCACGCGCTACCGTGGTCGTATCGCGGCCATTGCCACCAAAGCAGAATTCACACCACGCGTGGCGCTCACCGAGCAGGAACGCGCCGACCTGCTGTTTGGTGTGAAGGTGGAATTTGCCGATCCCACGGCACGCTTGCGCGCGGGGCTGCCCGTCACCGTGCAACTCCCCACGGCACCGCGTGACCAGCCCTGATCGTTCCGCGGCGGTGGTGCGTACACAGGCGCTCCACAAGCGCTTCGGAACACTCGTCGCCGTTGCCGGTCTCGATCTCGAAATTGCCCGCGGAGAAGTGTTTGGACTCCTGGGTCCCAATGGTTCGGGCAAGACCACGACCATCCGCATGTTGTGCGGTCTGGTGTTGCCCACCAGCGGCACCGCGCAGGTGGCCGGGTTCGATATCACCACTGACGCCGAGTCGGTGCGCCGTCGTATCGGATACATGTCGCAGCGCTATGGTCTGTACGATGAACTCACGGTGTTCGAGAATCTGCGGTTCTACGCGTCGGTGTATGGACTCGTGGGTCGCGCACGCGAGCGTCGACTGGAACAGCACATCGAAGCGCTTGGACTCGGCGGACGTCTCACGCAGCGCGCCGGCACGCTGAGTGGCGGATGGAAACAACGCCTCGCCCTTGCCTGTGCCACGGCGCACGAACCGGATCTCGTGTTTCTCGATGAACCCACCGCCGGTGTCGATCCCGCAGCGCGGCGCACGTTCTGGGAGATCATCTACACCCTCGCCCGCGGCGGAACCACGGTACTGGTCACCACGCACTACATGGACGAAGCCGAACGCTGTCAGCGGCTCGCCTTTCTGTCGCGCGGTCATCTGATCGGTGTTGGGACACCCGCGCAGATCACCGAACAGTTTCACGCCAAGACGGTCGAAGATGTGTTCGTCATGCTGCAACAGCGTGACGAACAGCAAGGTGTGGCGGGATGATGGTGGCGCGCCTGTTCGATCGCATCCGACACTGGACCGTGTGGCCCATGCTGTGGAAGGAATTTCTGCAGCTCCGGCGCGACCGGCTCACGTTTGCCATGATGACCGGACTACCCGCCGTGCAGTTGTTGCTCTTCGGGTATGCCATCCAGACCGATGTGCGCAAACTGCCCACGGTGGTCGTGGACGAATCCCGTTCCAGCGAGAGTCGTCAGTTGGTGCAGGTGCTCGCCAATACCGACAATTTCCGCATCATCACCAGCGTACCTGATCGCCACGTGGCCAGGCGTTGGATCGAGCGTGGCGACGCGCGGGTGGCGCTGGTCATTCCGCCGGACTACCAGCGCAATCTGCGCAGCGGGAAGACGGGGGTCGCGCAGTTGCTCATCGACGCCGCCGATCCACAGTCATCGGGTGCGGCGATCTCCGGTGCGCAACTCGCTGCCCAGGCACGGGGCGCCCAGCTTCTGGCGACGCGCTACCAGTTGCAGCCGCCTGTCGAGATCCGCGTGCGTCCCTGGTACAATCCCGCGCAGAAGAGTGCGGTGTTCATCGTGCCGGGCATCGTGGGAGTGTTACTCACCATCACCATGACTCTCATCACCAGCACCGCCATCGTGCGGGAGCGCGAACGCGGCACGCTCGAGCAGCTCATCGTCACGCCCATCGGCAAGTCGAGCCTGATGCTGGGGAAGTTGATCCCGTTCATGCTGGTGGGCTATGTGCAGATGACGGTGGTGCTGTCGCTGGGGGTGTGGTTTTTCGACATCCCCATCCAGGGCAGCCTGCCACTGCTGTATCTGCTCTCCCTGGTGTTCATCGTGGCCAGTCTCGGCGTGGGGCTGCTCATCTCCACGGTGGCCCGCAGTCAGGTGCAGGCCATGCAGCTCAGTTTCTTCTTCTTGCTGCCCAACATCCTGCTGTCGGGATACATCTTTCCCCGCGCCGCGATGCCCGAGCCGGCACAGTGGCTCGGGCTGTTGCTGCCGCTCACCTACTTTCTGGACATCCTGCGCGGGGTGCTGCTCAAGGGCATCGGCGTGGGTGACCTGCTTCGCCAATTGGGCGCGCTGTCCCTGTTGGCATTCGTGCTCTTTACCGTGAGCGTGAGACGGTTCTCCAAGACGCTCGACTGACGGCGCTCAGTCGTGTCCGCGAACGGGCTGCGCCCGATACGGCGCTTCGAGTTGCGCGATCTCGTCGGCGGTAAGATCCACGTTGACGGCGGCAATGGCATCGTCGAGCTGTGCCAGCTTGGAGGCCCCGACGATCGGCGCCGTCACGGTCGGCTTGGAGAGCAGCCAGGCCAGTGCCACCTGCGCCATCGGAATGTCGCGGGCTTCGGCCACGCGGCGCACGGCGTCCACCACCGACCAACTCACCGTATCGTCATACAGCGTATGGCCATAGGTATCGGTGGCCGCTCGCGTGGACGCGCTGCGATCACTCACGCTGGCACGGGATCCGGCCAGCAGACCGCGCGCCAGCGGCGACCAGGGCATCACACCGATGCCTTCCGCGGCACACAGGGGCAGCATTTCCCGCTCCTCTTCGCGGTAGAGCAGGTTGTAGTGGTTCTGCATGCTCACAAAACGCGCCCAGCCACGCCGTTCGCTCGCGCTGAGCGCGCGAGCAAACTGCCACGCCCACCCAGAGCTGGCGCCGATGTAGCGCACTTTGCCTGACTGGACCAAGTGCTCCAGCGCCCCCAGCGTCTCGTCGATGGGTGTGTGGGGGTCGAAGCGATGGATCTGGTACAGATCGATCGTATCGATGCCGAGCCGTCGGAGACTGGCTTCGCACCCCTGCACGATGTGCTTGCGCGAGAGTCCGCGCATGTTGGGGCCGTCCGACATCGGGTAGTTCACCTTGGTCGCGATGACCAGTTCGTCCAGTCGGCCAAATTCCCGTAGCGCGCGCCCCGTCACTTCCTCACTCACGCCCAGGGAATACATGTCGGCCGTGTCGAAGAAGTTGACGCCCTGTTCGATCGCCCGTTGGAAGAACGGGCGGGAATCGGCCTCCGACAGCACCCACGGCCGCCAGTTTGGGGTACCGAAGGTCATGCAGCCGAGGCAGATCCGGGAGACGGTGAGTCCCGTAGTACCAAGCGTGGTATAGCGCATCGGGTCTGTGCAGTGAGGGAGCGACCCTGATCAGAAACCGAAGGGTCGGTGTACCGGCGATTCGAACGGGAACCGAATGCTGTGCGTCCTGATAAAATGTAGGTACCTGTCCGATTCCTTCACCTGACCGGCCATGCTCATTCGCAAGCCCGACGACATCGCCTCCTCGGAGATCACCCCCGAGGGGTTCTACCAGAACCGGCGTGCCTTCATGGGGACGGTCGGAGCTATCGCCCTTGGCAGCGCCGTGTTGCCAGGTGTGGCCCGTGCTGGCGCCATGCAGGACGATAAGGTCACGCCTGAAGAAGACGCGACGAGCTACAACAACTTCTACGAGTTCGGTACCGGCAAGGAAGATCCGAAGGAGCAGGCCAAGGATTTCCAGCCGATGCCATGGTCGGTGAACGTGGAGGGCATGGTGAAGACGCCGCGTCCCTACACCTTCGACGAATTGCTCGGCAAGCTGCCGGTGCAGGATCGGGTGTACCGTATGCGCTGCGTCGAAGCCTGGTCCATGGTGATCCCATGGCAGGGCGTGCAGCTCAAGGATGTCATCACCCGGCTGCAACCGTTGCCGAGCGCCAAGTTCATCGAGTTCACGACGCTGCTCGATCCCAAGCGCATGCCCGGGCAGCGCCGCGCGGTGCTGCCGTGGCCGTACAAGGAGGCGCTGCGCATGGACGAGGCGAACAACTCGCTCACCCTGTTGGCCACGGGCATGTACGGCAAGGCACTGCCCAATCAGAACGGCGCGCCGCTCCGTCTCGTGACGCCGTGGAAGTACGGCTTCAAGGGCATCAAGAGCATCGTGAAGATCCGTTTCACCGACAAGATGCCCAATACCACCTGGAACGACGCGAATCCCAGCGAATACGGTTTCTACGCCAACGTGAATCCGACCGTGGATCACCCGCGGTGGAGCCAGGGGAAGGAGCGCCGTATCGGTGAGTTCCTGCGTCGCAATACGCTGATGTTCAACGGCTACGCCGACCAGGTCGCGTCGATGTACTCCGGCATGGATCTGCGGAAGAACTACTGAGTCCCTGGTGAAATCCCGTTTTCCTGCGCTGGAGGCGCCGGTCCGCCGTTGGGTGCGACCGGCGCTCTGGCTTCTGGTCGTGTTGCCGGTACCGATGCTGGTGGCGCAGCTACTGCTCAACCAGCTCGGTGCCGATCCGATCGATAAACTCGAACGGCTCTCAGGGCTGTGGGCCCTGCGGTTTCTGGCGGCGTCGCTGGCGGTCACCCCGCTCATGCGCCTGACCGGGTGGGGATGGCTGGTGGCTCAGCGCCGATTCCTCGGCCTTGCCGCCTTCTTCTGGGCGCTCGGGCACCTGTCCGTGTATACGGTGCTCGACTGGTTCTTCGATTGGGCCGAGATCGGAAAGGACATCGTCAAGCATTTGTACATCACGTTGGGGATGCTGGCCTTCGTGTTGATGATCCCGCTGGCCCTGACGTCCACCAAGGCTTCCATCCGGCGTTTGGGCGGCGTCCGATGGAATCGTTTGCATGCGTTGGTTTATGTCTCCGCGATTGCCGCGTGCTTTCATTTCGTGTGGGCAGTCAAGAAGGACATAACCCAGCCGATCTTCTATGGCACGGTGGTCGCTGTCCTCCTGGCATTCCGGGTGGTCTGGCGAATCGACCGGCGCTCGTCATCCCGATCCGTGTCCGGCGACACACAATCCAAGCCGGTGGGGTGACGGTCGTGCCCGGTGGTCGTCCTGCTCTGGGACCAACCGCCCTACTTCACCGTCGCTCTGCCCATGTCACCAGTGTCCGACGCGCCGTCGCGTCGAGCCGAGACTCGATCTCGGTCTGATCGCCCTACGCCGGTCCGCGGCTTTTCGGCCGTACCTGCCGGGGCGCCAAATGCACGTTGGGAACACTACCTCATCGGATCCGCGGCCGTCTACGTCGCCATCGTGACGGTGTGGCTGGTGTCGCTCCATGGGCGTTCCATCGATTTCTTCGGCGTCATTGGTGTACTGCGACTCCTGTCGCCGTTCCCGGTCGCCGGCGTGGCACTGTATTTCGCGTGGCGCGCATCGCGTGAACTGTCACTGGATCTGGGCAGCCGGAAGTTTTGGCGGCTGCTGATCACTGTGTTGGTGCTGGTGATGGTCACGCCCTGGCTGCGCTTCATGCCCATCCTCCCGGTGGCGTGGCTGGATACCACGGTGCGTCTGAGTCTGACGCTGAGCGGGCCGCTCCTGATGCTGGTCGCCCTGCTGCAGCTTCCCAGTGCTCCGCACAGCGACACCGACAAGTCGAAATTGTGGCTCGACATCGCGACGGTGGTCGTCGGTGGCTTGCTGGTGGCGTGGTACAACCTCAGTACGGCACGACTGGCCGATGGGCCGCTCGTGCAGATCGCGTTTCAGCTCCTGCACGTGTTGTCGGTGCTGGATCTGGTGTTGGTGCTGGTGGCTTCGATCCTGTGGCGACGCACGGCGCTGATCCCCCGGGCCAACATTCTCGTGCTCATTGGTGGCGCACTGCTCGTGCGTTTCCTCGGCCACGTCGCGTCGATCAGTGAAATGCATGGTGGCGAAGGACTGCCCGATCTCGGTTTTGTGGTGCGGCCCGCGGCCTGTTTCCTGATGGCGGCCGCAGGCTGGTTGAGCAGTGCCACCGTGATGCGGCGCGATGTACGCCCGTCGCGCGACCGGGATGGACCTTCGGTCAGCATTCTGCCATATGCCGCCGTGGTGCCGGGGTTTGCGCTGCTCCTGCGCATGGCGTTCGAGGAGCGGCATCAGCCGCTGCTTGGCCTGGTGCTGGGGGCGGCCGCACTGACCGCCATCGCCTTCGTGCGGCAGTTCGCCGCGTCTCGTGAGGCCGTGAGCACACTGGCCGAAGCCAGCGCGCGCGACAGTGAAGCCCGGTTCCGCTCGCTGGTACAGCATTCCAGCGATGTCATCATGATTGTGGACCCGGATGGCACGCTGCGTTTTGCCAGCCCGTCCATGTCCACGGTGTTCGGTCATGAACCGTCACGGATCGTGGGCACCAATCTGTTGTCCCTGTTGCACGTGGAAGATCAGCAGCACGCCGTGCAGTTCCTCGAAGAACTGGCGCGATCCGGTGCCCGCACGGGTGCGGGTTCGCCGGGTGTGCTCAAGCGGGAGTGGCGTCTGGCGCACTCCGACGGTAGCTGGATGACCGTCGACAATGTGGGCACCAACCTGTTGCGGGAGCCTGTGGTGCGCGGCCTCGTGCTCAACTCGCGTGATGTCACCGAGCAGAGCATGATCAAGCAGCAGTACATCCACCAGGCGTTCCATGATCCTCTCACGGATCTCGCCAACCGGTCGCTGTTCCTGTACCAGGTGGGCCATGCGCTGGCACGCGGTGCTCGCCAGCACTCGCCGGTGACGGTGCTCTTCCTCGATCTCGACAACTTCAAGACGGTCAACGATTCGCTCGGCCATGCCGCCGGTGATCGCCTGCTCGTGGACGCCGCGCGCCGTCTGGCGTCGTGTGTGCGCTCGAGTGACCTGATCGCCCGTTTGGGTGGCGACGAGTTCGCCGTGCTGGTGGAAGACGCGCAGTCGGTGGAAGAGGTGTTGGTGGTGGCTTCCCGCATCGGGACGGCCCTGTCGCGGCCATTCATGCTGAGCGGCAAGGAAGTGTTCGTGAGCGCCAGCGTCGGCATCGCGCGTTCGTCACGCGGTGAATCGTCCGATGAGCTGGTGCGCAACGCGGACGTCGCGATGTACGTGGCCAAAACCCGCGGCAAGGGACAGCACGTCCTGTTCGAACAGGAAATGCATGACGCGGCGCTGGAACGGCTGGTGGTGGAGGCCGATCTCCGCCGTGCCATCGAACGGGAAGAGTTTTTCCTGGAGTTCCAGCCCATCGTGGAACTCGATACGGGCAACATCATCGGCGCCGAAGCGCTGGTGCGGTGGTTGTGCCGCGAGCGGGGCACGGTGCCGCCGGGCGTATTCATTCCGATCGCCGAGGTGACGGGGCTCATCGTGCCGATCGGCAAATGGGTCTTGCGCAGGGCCTGCCGTGAGGCGCAGCGGTGGACCCGCGAGCGTGGAATTGCGGCGCGGATCACGGTGAATCTGTCGGGTCGACAACTGCAGGATGCCGGGATCGTGGACGATGTCCGTCAGGCCCTGGAAGAGACGGGACTCGATCCGACGCAACTCGTGCTCGAGATCACCGAGAGCATGTTGATGCAAAACACCGATGTCTCCATGGCGCGTCTGACGGCGCTCAAGGAACTGGGCGTGTCATTGGCCATCGACGACTTCGGTACCGGTTATTCTTCCCTGAGTTATCTGCAGCGCTATCCGATCGACATCCTGAAGATCGACAAAGCGTTCGTGGACGTCATCGACAAGGGGGGCGAAGGACCGGTACTGGCCAGCGCGATCGTGGCGCTCGGGGATACGCTGCGGATGAACACCGTGGCGGAGGGGATCGAGACGGAGGCCCAGCGTGGGCATCTGCTCACCCTGGGATGTGAGCTGGGGCAGGGGTTCCTGTTCTCGCCGCCTCTCGATGAGGAGGAGTTCTGGCATCTCCTGCTCGCCCGTGGCTCACGCGTGCCGTTTGTCAGTCGCCGGCTTCGCGACAACGGTGAACAACAGGCAGCCTGATCGTCATCGCCGCACCACCATTTCGCAGCCACCGCTCGACGCGTTCCTGATTGCCGCACCGGGATTGGCGCCGTTGATTGCGGCCGAATGCACCACGCTGGGCATCACGCCGGTGGAGGTGACGGCGGCCGGTGTGGCGGTGCAGGTCACGCCCCGCGAGCTGTTCACGATCAATTGCTGGTCGCGGCTGGCCAGCCGGGTGATTGTGCGGCTCGCGCACTTCGATGCCCGGGATTTTGCGACGCTCGAAAAGCAGGCCGCCCGGGTGCCATGGACGCGGGTGATCTCGCCTGCAGTGCCGGTGCAGTTGCGGGTGACGTGCCGGAAGTCTCGGCTCTATCACTCGGACGCGGTGGCCGAGCGCGTGGCGCGTGGCATCGTGAATGCGGTGCCCAATGCGCAGATCCTCGGAGCTGCGGCAAAGGACGAGGACGATGAGTTGTCCGAAACGTTGGCACCGGATGCGCCAACGCAGCTCATCGTCGTGCGCTTCGAACGCGATCACTGCGTGATCAGTGCCGACAGTTCGGGCACGTTGCTGCACCGTCGCGGTTGGCGGCAGGCCATCGCCAAGGCGCCGCTCCGGGAGACACTGGCCGCGGTCATGCTGGCGGCGATGCCCTGGGACGGCGAAATCCCGCTGGTCGATCCGTTTGCGGGCTCCGGCACGATCGGTATCGAAGCGGCGTTGCGTGTGCGTCGCATCGCGCCGGGGCTGACCCGCTCTTTCGCCATGGAGCACTGGCCCGACGCCGATGCGAGCATGCACGCCGGTGTCCGGGAGAGCGCGCAGCAGCAGGTGCGTCCGAGCATCGGGGTGCCCATCGTGCTGCGCGACCGTGACGCCGGGGCGATCGTGGCAGCGCGCGCCAATGCGGAACGCGCTGGTGTGCTGGCCGATGTCACCATCGAGCAGGGAGCACTCTCGGAAACGGAACTCGCGCAATACGGCGCTCGAGGTCTGCTGCTCACCAACCCGCCCTACGGACACCGTATCGGTGACGGGGCCGATCTGCGCGGACTCTACGCGCGACTCGGCGACGTGTTGCGCGTCGGCGGACGCGGGTGGCGTCTCGCCATGCTGATGCCCAACGATCGTGCGCTGCTCGGTCAGTTGCGATTGTCGGTGTCGCCGCTGTTGCGCACGAGCAATGGTGGATTGCCCGTCGCATTGCTGGCAACGGCGCCTTCGAAAGGGTAGGCGGTACAGCGGGGGGAACACTGATGACACAAAAACAAAGCAGATAGTCGCAGATACGGCCTGACAACGATCAACAGCCGAACAGCACACACAATAAAGAGTGTTGTATCTGTGTCGATCTGTTTTGTTTTTGTGTCATCAGTGTTCCCCCCGCTGTACCCGTCAGACGCGGAACCGATCTCCCCGCCAGGCTTTGATCTGCTGCTTGATCTCCTTGGACGTGAGAGCCGGATTGGCAATCACCTGCTCAACGAGAGCCGGCAATTCGACATCGCTGGCAAAGCGCAGCGCGACGTAGTGTCGCGGGCGCAGCGTGGTGATGGCACGCGCGGTGAGCTCCGGTGACAACACACGCTGGAAGCGTACCTGCTCCTCGAGCCGGATCAGACGATCCTGCACGCGCAGGGGAGAGAGTCGCGAGACGGCCACCACGCCGATGAGGGCGAGGCTGCCGACGAGGAAGTAGCCGGTCTCCGCGCCTGGCGCCTTCACAAATCGGACGATTGTCCAGATCAGAAAGATCGCGGCCAGGGGGCTGGTGAAAAAATGGTAGTACGGCGTGAGCTGCGTGTGATTGGCGTAGTTCTGATTTTCACTCATGGTCTGCAAGGTTGAAGGGAGACGGTGGTGAAGACAGCAGTGTGTCGATGAGATTCGTAGCGATGGACAGGCGCTCAGGCCAGTCGCCTCGCACGATGGTGTAGGGGGCGCCAAGCCGATCCAGTGTGGTCACGAACAGCGTGTGCATCTCCTCTCGGCGATCCCCTCGATCGCGGACGCCGTCCGCAATCCACGGCACATCGATGTCGAGCAGGAGATAGTGGTCCGCACGTCGGGCAATGGCCAGCGCTTCGAGGGCGGGCGGGCAGTCGCCGAAATAGTGGTGACTGTAGGCCACATTGCTCACCAGATCCGTGTCGTGCAGCAGCAGAGTGTTGCCGAGTGCTCGCGAACGATCGATGTACTCGTCTTCGTAGGACGCCTGACCACGGGCCAATCCCTCACGATCGGCCAACACCGGCGGCGTGCCCTTCAGGCGCGTGAACTCGCGTACGTACTCGGGGACACACAGCACGTGGTAGTGTGCCGCCAACTGTAGGCCCAGGGTGGTCTTGCCGACACTCTCCGATCCGGTGATCACCACCCGTCGCAGTCGTGTCATGCGGGCTGCTCGTCAGCCTGGGCATTACGCCACGACGCGCGCCACTGCATGTGTCCCGATACGGCCAATGCAAAGAACACGGCATACAGCACCGCCGTGAGCGGCAACTGCCGGTTGATGAATACACCCACGTAGATGATGTCGACGACGATCCACACCAGCCAGTTCTCGGCCAGCTTGCGCGTCATCATCCACTGCGCGATGAGGCTGGCGGCGACGAGTGCTGAATCGATGTGTGGCAAAGCGGCACCGGGAATACGTGCCGTGATGGTCCACAACAACAGCCAGGTGATCACGCCAATGAGCGAGAGACGGAATGCCAGTGCGCGTGATGTGCGTGTCACCGGCAGTGTGTCCGCCGTCGGTCCACCGCGCCACCAATGCCACCAGCCATACAGTGACAACACGAAATACACGACCTGCAGGCCGGTGTCGGAATAGAGGCCCGTGCGCGCAAACACCACCGTGTAGAACAGCGCGTTGGCCACCCCGATCGGCCAGCTCCAGATGTTCTGGCGCGTGACCAGCCACACGTTCACGACACCGGTCAGGAAGCCGGCGACCTCCATGCAGGACGACCCGTGGGCGTCGAGCCAGTGGCAAAACGCGGAGAGGCTGGTCATGACGGGCAAAGCTAATTAGGGTTGAGGCACATGACCGGGGTGCCGGCGCCGCCAGTGTGCGCAGGCTGAGAGAGTCCCGTAGAACCTGATCCGGTTCGTACCGGCGTAGGGAGTCCAATCTGATGTCTCGTCGCAGCCTCGTGCGCCATGGGCGCACGCCGCGGCCTGGCCGTCTTCGCACGGCCGCCGCATCTCTGTCCATCGTGGTGCTTACGCTCGCGCCCGTAGCGCTTCATGCGCAAGGCACGCGACCCACACGTCCGGACACGGCCACGTCCGACACCACGGCCCGCCGCATTGAAGGGGTGCTGGTCAACGCCATCCGCGCCGGCAATGAAGCGCCGATCGCGCAAAAGACCATCGGGCGTGCGGCCATCACCGCGCGGCATTTCGGTCAGGATGTGCCGATGCTGCTCATGCAGGCTGCCCCCTCGATGACCGCCCACACCGAGACGGGCACGCAGTGGGGCTACAGCTACCTGCGTTTGCGTGGTCTCGATCAGACGCGCATCAACATCACCATCGACGGTGTGCCGCTCAACGATCCGGAAGACCAGGTGTTGTACTTCGCCAATCTGGCCGATCTGATGAGCAACGTGCAGAGCGTGCAGGTGCAACGTGGTGTGGGCACCAGCACGGCCGGCACGGCGTCGTATGCGGGTTCGATCAACTTCGAGACCATGCCGGTGGCGCGGAAGCAGCGCAGCGGCGACGTCGAAGTGCAACTGGGTTCTTTTGGGGCACAGCGGGCCAGCGCGTCTTTCAATTCTGGTCTTGGCGACAATCGCCTCGCCGCGTATGGCCGCGTGAGTGCCCTGCGCACCAACGGCTATCGTGATCACTCGGGTGTCATGGGGCGCTCGGCATTCCTTGGCGCGGGCTGGTTCGGTGACCGCGACATTGTGAAGGTGACGGCCATCGTGGGACAGCTCGCCGATACGCTCTCGTATACGGGTGCCACACTGGCCGAGCTCGCGGAGAATCGCCGCTACAACCCGTTGTATCCGAACGAACGCGACAAGTTTGGCCAGCAGATGGTGTCGCTCGCCTACACGCACGCACGTGCCGACGGTGGCAGCTTCAACACCACGCTCTATCGCAACTCGGCCAGCGGCAACTACGACTATTTCGACCTGCCTGATCGGTACCGCTACAATCTGGCTCACACCTGGTATGGCGTGACCAGTGCGTACAACGTGGAGCGGGGGGCGGTGCGCCTCAACACGGGTGTCAATGCGAACACCTACCAGCGGGCGCATCGGGCGTACTTTCAGCCCGATACCGAGTTGTATGACAACACCGGCCACAAGCAGGACGCCAGCGCGTTCGTGAAGGCCTCCGTGGACGTGGGCCGCGCACGCTGGTTTGCCGACGTACAGGGACGATGGGCGCAATTCCGCTACGACCCATCGGAGAATGCCGGTATCACGGAGCGCAGCATCGATTGGGCATTCCTGAATCCCAAGGCCGGCGTGACGATGACGTTGCGTCCCGGACTGTCGGCCTTCGCGAGCTATGGCATCACCAGCCGAGAGCCCGCGCGCAGTGACATGTTCGCCGGTGAAGATGACCTCAACGCGGACAATGTGGCCGGCTTCGGTGATCTCTCGCGCGTGAAGCCGGAACGCCTGCACGACACCGAACTGGGTCTTACGTACACGCATTCCGCGCTCGACGTGTCGGCCAATCTGTACAGCATGGATTTCCGGAACGATCTGGCCCGCATCGGCGCGCCAACAGCATCCGGCGCCATCCCACGCCGCAGTGTGGGCAGCAGCTATCGCCGTGGCGTTGAACTCGATGCCACCTATCGCGGTGTCGACAAACTGGTCTTCGCCGGCAACGCCACGTGGAGCGACAATCGCATCAAGCAGTTCACCGATTCGTCGCGTGGAACGCCGGTGGTGCGCCGGGATGTAGAGCCGATGCTCACGCCGCGCTTCATCACCACGCATCGTGTGGACGTGTTGCCCACGCCGCGACTGGGTTTCAGCCTGGAAGGCCGCTACCAGTCACGCGCATTCCTCGACAACACCAGCAGCGCTGATCGTATTCTTCCCGACTACTACACCGTCGATGCATCGGCCCGCGTGGCCGTGCGGGATTTCACCGTGATGGTGCGCGGTGTGAACCTCGGCGACACTCAGAAGTTCGGCAGTGGCGCCGTGTCAGGCTCTGGGCGCGTGCGGTACTTCGTACTGCCGGCCCGGGCTCTGTTCGTCACGCTCGGCTACGCGTTCTGAGTCTGGCGCGGGAAAAGCCTTGCCGCGGATGACGCGGAAAAGCGCGGAAACCACACGGATCAAACAACAAAGCTGTTCTGTTTCCGTGAGTTTCTGCGCTTTCCGCGCGTTTCCGCGGCAAAAAAGAATGACCTACAGTAGCCCTGCCGCTTCCGCCGTCAGCTTCACCGAGTGCAGTCGCGCCGCATGGTCGTAGATCATCGACACGACAATGAGTTCGTCTGCACCGGTCTCCTCGACCAGCGCCTCGAGCCCCGCTCGCACGGTATCCCGTGAGCCGACGATCGAGCGGGCCAGCATGCGACCCGCCTGCGCCTTCTCAATGGGTGTCCAGTAGGTCTCGATGTCGTCGATGGGCGGCTGTCCGAGGCCACGCGCACCACGAAAGATGTTCGTGAAGGCCATCTGCTGGGTGGTGGCCAACCGGTGCGCTTCGGCATCGGTGTCGGCCGCAATGACGTTCACGCCGACCATCGCGTACGGGCGATCGAGCTGATGCGACGGCTTGAACCGATCGCGATAGAGGCCGAGTGCCGGCAGCAGATCGGCCGGTGCGAAGTGCGAGGCAAACGCATACGGCAGCCCGAACTCGGCGGCCAGCATCGCGCCAAAGTGGCTCGAGCCCAGAATCCAGAGTGGGATCTCGGTGCCGGCGGCCGGCACCGCGACAATGCGCTGACCAGGCGCCACCGGAGCCAGCCACGACTGCAGCTCCATCACGTCCTGAGGGAATTGCTCGGCCGCATCCGGTGTGCGGCGCAACGCACGCAGCGTGACACCGTCGGTGCCCGGCGCACGACCCAGTCCAAGATCGACACGCCCTGGGAAGAGCCGTTCGAGCGTCCCGAACTGCTCGGCGATGACATAGGGCGCATGATTGGGCAGCATGATGCCACCCGCGCCGATGCGGATGGTGTTCGTGCCGGCGGCGATATGGGCCAGCACCACGGACGTCGCCGCGCTCGCGATGCCCGGCATGTTGTGGTGTTCCGCCACCCAAATACGGTTGTAGCCCCAACGCTCCGCGTGGGCGGCGAGATCCCGAGCATTGTCCAACGCGCCCCGGGCATCGGTCTGCTCGGTGATCGACACGAGTTCGAGGATGGAGAGCGGAATGTTCATCGCTCACATCCGTGTAAACAGAATCTCATTTCTTCAATATAGTAGATTCGCAAGCATAGAGGAGGAGGGCATTCACTCCCTCAGCGTCTCCCAACAGCTAAACTCTCCCCATGTCCGCCCCCCACGATCCCGCGAACTATCCGGCCGTCTCCGACGACCTGCTGTACTCCGATTATCGGAAAACAGAAGAGCTCGGTAGCATCCGCCAAGTGGCTCGGGCGCTGGCCGCCGAGACCAGCTCGCAGCAGGTGCTGCAGACGCTGTGTCGGTTGTCGATGTTTCGTGGGCGAGCAAGTGGCGCTATGGTGACTCAAGTAAGTGGTGATAATGGTATATATGTTGCCTGCTCCGGTGTCGCGACGCCGCTCCTTGGCATGACCTTCCCATTGGCCGGTACCTTCATCAACCGCGCGGCGGCCGAGAAGCGGGCGGTGCTGTTGCCGTCGCCGCATGAGGCCACGCCGGTGTTCGCCGCGCTGCTCCCACAACTCGGCATCGGGCCGATCCTGTTCCTGCCTCTCGTCGCCAACGATCAGCTCTTTGGCGTTCTGGCGATTACGCGCGATGCCGGGCACCCGACGTTCGACGAAACGGACGAGGAACGTCTGGCCGTCATGGCCGACCTCGCGGCGCTCGCACTGTGGAAGGCACGGCTGCTCGAAGACGCACAGTCGGCCGATGCCGCCAAGACCAGCCTGTTGGCTACGCTGTCTCATGAACTGCGCACACCGCTGACCGCGCTCGAAGGCTATGGCGAGCTGCTCGAGGACGAAATCCTGGGGCCACTTTCCCATGAACAACGGGATGTCATCACCAGGCTGCGCACCGTTGGTCGCCACCTCGGCTCCCTGATCGAGGACATTCTCACGTACGCCTCGCTGGAGGCCGATCGGTTGACCGCACGCCCCAGTGCTGTGCGTCTCGACGAGCTGCTGGATTCCCTGCACCCGTTTCTCGAACCGCTGGCCCGCGAAAAAGGCATCGACTTCGTGATCGATCCGGAAGGCGGCCTGCCGGGTATGCACACCGACGAAGCCAAAGTGCGGCAGATTCTGCTGAATCTGTGCCAGAACGCCATCAAGTTCACCGAGAGCGGCAGCGTCACCCTGCGGGTCTCGCGTGGGTCTCCCATGCCGGATGGCGGCGTCAGCCTGCGGTTCGCCGTCAAAGACACGGGAATCGGTATCGCGACCGCCGATCTCCAACGTCTCTTTCGCCCCTTCTCCCAGCTAGAGGACGTCCCGACCCGGCGACGGGGGGGAACCGGGCTCGGTCTGTACATCGCCCGTCGGCTGGCCACGCTGCTCGGTGGACGTATCGAAGTGGTGTCGCGCCCCGGCGAAGGGTCGGTGTTCACACTGGTGCTGCCCGTGCAGGCGTGAGTGCCGTCCGGCGCGAACAGGCCCCGGTGTGAATACCTGAGTGCCTAGGGCGCCAAACGCCGTTTACATTCCCATTTTATGTCAGCCATCACGAGCGTTTTCAACGACGGCATCTTTGCCGAGCAGTTCGAGCGGTATCGTCGCGACCCGGCGAGTGTCGACGAAACCTGGCGTCAGTACTTCCGCATGGCCGAGTCGCTGCTCGGTCAGTCGGCCGCGAGTGCACCGGCCGCCGCAGGTGCGACGACCGATGTGGCCTATCTGCAGAAAGTCGCGGGCGCCGCGTCGCTGCAGCAAGCCATTCGCATGTACGGGCACTACGATGTGCCGCTCGATCCCCTTGGCGCGCCGCCGATCGGTGCCGACGAACTGGCGCCGGGCTTCCATGGGCTGACCGAAGACGATCTCGCCACGATCCCCGGTGCGGCGATCGGCGATGATCGTTATGCGACGGCCAAGGATGTCATCGCGCGCAAGCGTGAGGTCTACACCACGCGCATCGGCTACGAAGTGTGGCACCTCGAGGTGAACGAGGAGCGTAACTGGTTCCGTCATGCGTTCCGCGCCGGCGAACTCACACGCCCGCTCACCGTCGACGAAAAGAAAGCCGTGCTGCGTCGCCTCAACGAGGTCGATGGGCTCGAACGCTTCCTGGGTCGCGCCTATCAGGGCTACAAGCGCTTCTCGGTCGAAGGCAACGACACGCTTGTGCCCATGCTCGACGAGATGATCAATGCCCTCGGCAAGTCGGGTGCCGAAGAGATCGTGATCGGCATGGCCCACCGCGGCCGCCTGAACGTGCTGACCAACGTGATGGGCAAGCCGTTCGAAACCCTGTTTGCCGAATTCGAAGGACGTCACGATCATGCCGACGAAACGGCAACGGGTGACGTGAAGTATCACGCCGGCTTCACCGGTGTGCGTTCGGTGGATGGTCGCGAGGTGAAGTTGCGCCTCGTGCCCAATCCGTCGCACCTCGAAGTCGTGAACCCCGTCATCGAAGGGGTGGTGCGTGCGCGGCAGCGCGTGGCCGGCAAGCCGGGCGAGCGCAACGAGCATGCGGTGGTGCCGGTGGCCATTCACGGTGATGCCGCCTTCCCGGGTGAAGGCATCGTCGCCGAAACGCTGAACATCTCGCATCTGAATGCGTATCGCACCGGCGGCACCATTCACATCATCGTGAACAACCAGGTTGGTTTCACGACCGACCCGGGTGATGCGCGCTCCACGTATTACTCGTCGGATCTCGCGAAGGGCTTCGAGATCCCGATCTTCCACGTGAACGCCGACGACGCCGAGTCCTGCATCACGGCGATGCGTCTGGCGTGCGCGTACCGCACGATGTTCAAGAAGGACGTGCTGATCGACCTCGTGGGCTACCGCCGTCATGGGCACAACGAGGGCGACGAGCCGATGTACACGCAGCCCACGCGTACGACGGCCATCCGCAAGCATCCGACGGTGCCGCAGGTGTGGGCCACCCGTCTGGTGAAGGAAGGCGTGCTCACGGCTGACGAAGCGGCGGCCGTCGAGAAGGACGTGTCGCAGCGGTACGCCGACATCCACAGCGCGTTCAAGCAGTCCTTGCTGAGCAGCGAGAAGCATGCGCCGTGGCCTGCTGAACCGTCCCCGGCGTCGCGTGTGGTGCAGACCAACGTGGCGGCGGAACGCCTGCAGTTCGTCAACGAGTCCCTGTTGCAGTGGCCGCAGGAGTTCACGCCCAATCCGCGTCTGGCCAAGCAGCTCGAGCGTCGTCGCGAGACGATGGGTGAGCAGGGCGGCATCGAGTGGGGTCATGCCGAAGCGCTGGCGTTCGGTACGTTGTTGCTCGATGGCATGTCGGTGCGCATCACTGGCCAGGACGCCGAGCGTGGCACGTTCTCGCATCGTCACTCGGTGCTGAACGACGCCAACTCGGGTCGCAAGTACGCGCCGCTCGCCAACATCCCGGGCTCCAAGGGCATCTTCGAGGTCTACAACTCGGCGTTGTCGGAAACCGCCGTGCTGGCGTTCGAATACGGTTTCAGCACCGTGGCGTCCGATACCCTCACGCTGTGGGAAGCGCAGTTCGGCGACTTCGTGAACGTGGCGCAGCCGATCATCGACCAGTTCATCGTGGCCGACCGCGCGAAGTGGGGGCAGGACAGCGGCCTCGTGATGCTGTTGCCGCATGGCTATGAAGGACAGGGCCCGGAGCACTCGAGCGCTCGCCTCGAGCGGTTCCTACAGCTCTGCGCGGAAGGCAACATGACCGTGGCCTATTGCAGCACGCCGGCGCAGTTCTTCCATCTGCTGCGCCGCCAGGCGCTGCGGCCGAATCGCCGTCCGCTGATTTGCATGCAGCCCAAGTCGATGCTGCGCCTGCCCCAGGCGTCGTCACACCTGGACGATCTTGTGCACGGTGGCTTCCAGTCGGTGATCGACGATCCGATCGCGTCGCAGCGTCGTGATGACGTGCGCCGGATCGTGTTCTGCACCGGCAAGGTGTACTACGACATGGCGCTGGCCGCCAACCGCAATCCCAATGTCGCGCTGGTGCGTGTCGAGGAGCTGTACTCGTGGCCGCACGAGGAGATCCAGCGCATCATGGATCTCTATCCGGCTATCGAGCAGGTGGTGTGGGCGCAGGAAGAGCCGAAGAACCAGGGCGCCTGGACGTATGTGCAGCCGCGTCTTCGGGCTTCGGCGGGTGCTGCGGTGGGTGTGCGCTATGTGGGACGTCCCGAGCGTGCCAGCCCCGCGGAAGGGTATGCCGATGCGCACCAGCAGGAACAGGCGCGTATCATTGCGATGGTGATGGACACCGGCGAGGTCGCGGAAGAGCGTCCTGCCATGACAATCTCAAAGTGAGATGATGATGACGCGGCAGCTCTTGCAGAGCGGCGCGCGCCTCATGGGAAGGATGGGTGTCACGAACGCCGCGGCCATTGCCGCGGCGTTCGTGTTAAGCGCCCCCATCATGAGTGCTCGTGCCCAGTCGAATGGCAATGGGGGGCCCGATCGTGGCGCCGCCAAACTCGGATCCACGCTGGCCGGCATCGGCACCACAGGTCGTGTGTTGACCATCGCCGCACATCCCGATGACGAAGACACGCCGATCATCGCTTGGCTTGCCCGCGCCCGACACGTGGAGACCGCATACCTGTCGCTGACCCGCGGCGATGGTGGCCAGAATCTCATCGGCAACGAACTCGGTGAACCGCTGGGTGCCATCCGCACACAGGAGCTGCTGGCCGCACGCCGCATCGACGGTGGTCGGCAGTTTTTCACGCGCGCCTACGACTTCGGCTTCAGCAAGAATGCCGAGGAGACCTACCTGCATTGGCCGAAGGATTCCATTCTCGGCGACGTCGTGCGTGTGGTGCGCGCGTATCGTCCGCAGGTGATCGTGGCGTTTTTCAGTGGCACACCCCGCGATGGACACGGACATCATCAGGTGTCTGGGTTGCTCGCGCGTGAGGCATACGATCTGGCTGGTGATACGGTGCGTTTTCCGGTGCGTGACTACGGCTTGCCGTGGACACCACAGAAGTTCTACCGCAGTGCCCGTCAGGCCCCCGACAGTGCCTCGTTGCGTGTGAACACCGGTGAGTATGATGCGTTGCTGGGGCGCAGCTACTACGAAATTGCTGCCGAGAGTCGGTCGCAGCACAAGTCGCAGGGTTTTGGCGTGCTGCAACGGAAGGGTGTGATGTGGGCCTATCTGTCGCGCGAAGCTTCGCGTGTGGGTCCGGATGATGCGCGCAGCGAGCGTTCCGTGTTCGATGGGATCGACACCACATGGACGCCACTCAGGGCCAAATTGCCCACGGCCGTCGTACCCACGCTGGACTCTGCTCTTGCCGCGCTGGCAATGGTGCGTGGTGTGTATCGGGCCGACAATCCTTCCGCACTCGTGACGCCGCTGGCCGCGGTGCTTCGGCAGCTCCGCGCCGTACGCAATACTCTGGGCAGTGGTCCGGCGTTGCTCATCGGCGAAGGAATTGGACGTCCGGCGCAGGTGCGCGCGCGTCCTGCGCAGCAGGCAGATCCCGCATTGTGGGATGCACTGTCACTGACCATCGACCGCACCAGCGACGCGTTGGTGGAGGCGGCAGGCATTGCCGTGGAAGCCTCAGCTCCGCAGGGCACCTTCCCCGTGCGCGAAGCCGAGAAGGAGAATGTCAACGACTCGTTGCCGGTGACCATCAGCGTGTTCAATCGCGGGCGGGCGACCGTTCGGGTGACTGGTGGATTCATCAGCGGGCTCGGGATGCGCGCCAACGAACGCGGGTCGATCGACGTCGCTCCCGACAGCACAGGCGTGCTGCAGCGATACGCGGTGGCATTCGGTCCGAACTCTCCGTGGTGGCGCCAGCAGGGGCGGTCGGGCAAGGACTGGTTCCTCATGCCCATCGATGCCCGTGATGAAGTGCAGCAGGAAGCGCGCGTATCGACCATGGCCGAGGTGGCGCTGCTCATCGCCGAAGTGTCGGTGTCGGTGACCACGCCGATCGTGTATCGGTTTGCCGACCCCATCAAGGGTGACCAACAGATCCCGGTGGCGGCCGTGCCCGGAATTACAGTCAACCTGGCCAGTGCGATCGAATACATCCGCGCCGGAGTGCCCGTCGATCGCCTGGTGAATGTGCGGGTGCAGTCTTCCTATCCGCACGAGACGTCGGTGCGGGTGCGTCTCGAAGTGCCCAAGGGCCTCCTGGCGGACTCGGTGCAACGTGTACGCACGTTGCCCGCGCAGGGCGGGACCATGGTGTCGTTCCGGTTGCGCGGTGTGTTGCCTGAGGGAGCGCATCAACTGTTGGTGGCCGGATTCCACGAAAATGTGCCGGCCATGCGAGGGGTGTATCCCATCAGCTACGATCACATCACGCCGATGCGATTGTATGGCACGTCGGCCATGGCGTTTTCAGCGGTGTCGGTGAAGCTGCCCGCGCGGGCGCGCGTGGGATACATCGCCGGTGTGGCTGATGCTGGCATCGATGCGCTGCGTCAGCTCGATATCACCGTGGAAAAACTCGAGCCCTCGATGCTTGGCAGCACCGACCTGTCACGGTTCAGCAGCATCGTGGTGGGCCCGCGTGCATACGAAGCGAGCGAAGAGCTGGTGAAGCAGAATCCACGATTGCTCGAGTATGCCAACCGTGGTGGTACGCTGGTGGTGCAGTATGGGGCGCAGGACATGAGCCGCTTTGCGAACGTCATGCCGTATCCGCTGCAGTGGACGCGTCCGGCGGCTCGGGTGACGATGGAGCAGGCACCGGTCAACATGCTGCAGCCCACGCATCCTCTGCTCACCACCCCAAACCGTCTCACTGCCAGTGACTGGGATGGTTGGGTGCAGGAGCGCGCGACGTACATGCCGAGCACGATTGATCGACGGTATACGTCGTTGCTGTCGATGAACGATCCCGGTGAGCCGGCCAACACCGGCGCCCTGCTGGTCGCTCCGGTCGGCAAGGGACGCTATGTCTACGTGACGCTGGCGCTGTTTCGCCAATTGCCCATGGGGGTGCCGGGCGCGGCGCGCATTCTGACCAATCTCGTCAACGGGCAGGCGCCGGTCGTGATGCCCAAGATGTAAAGCGTCCTCAAAAAGGCACATTCATGAAATACACTGTAAAAATGGTCCAACTTTACAGTGTATTGGATGGAGGGTACGTTCTCGGCGCTGTTCATCAGCGCCGGTGTTTGACACCACCCTCAATCCCGCACCCTCATGCGTCAGCGAATTGTTCGCGCCTCCGCGTCGCTCGCACTAATGGCTGGAGCTCTGCTTTCCGGCTGCTCCGAGAGCTCCAGCCCGGCACCCACCCCCACGCTCGCTTTGGCGAACACGGGAGCGACGACGGCCACGGCCGCGCGAGGGTCCAGTGCCACCTATGCGTTCACCATCACGCGCGGCGGCGGATTCAGCGCGCCCGTGCAACTGGCGGCCGAGGGCGTACCGGCTGGAGTGACCGCGAGTTTTGCCCCTGCTTCGCTCACGGGTACGACGACCGCCTCGACGATGACGCTGGCCGTGGATGCCGCCGCGGCGCCTGGTACGTTCTCCGTTACCGTCCGCGCGACGGGCAGTGGCGTCACGGGACAGAGCGCGGTGGTGGAGCTGGTGATTCCCAATCCGACGATTGGTCTTCAGGGCGCAGCCACCGCGCTGACGGTGGTGCAGGGCGGCTCTGGCACGGTGAGCTACACCGTGACCCGGGGTGGAGGTTTTGCGGGGGCCGTGAGTCTGGCCGTGGAGGGTTTGCCCAACGGGGTGACGGCGGCATTCGCACCGACCTCGTTGGCGGCCGGTGTCACGACCAGCACGCTGACACTGACGGCTGCAGCCGGCACATCGGCAGCGGTCACCAACCTGACCGTGCGGGCGACCGGCACCGGGGTCACGGCGCAGACGGCTGCGTTGGCGCTCACGGTATCGGAAGCACCCGGCATCGTGCTGAGCAACGCTGGTGAGGCCTTGAGTGTCGTGGCCGGTCAGAGCGGAACGCGTACGATCGGTATCGCGCGGCGTGGTGGTTTTGCGGGCGCCGTCACGCTGGCCCTCGAAGGCGCGCCGGCCGGTGTCACGGGGACCTTCGCACCCGCCGCGCCGACCACGAATGAATCGGTGCTCACGCTGAACGCGGCAGCGACGACCGCGGTGGGTAGCTACACGCTGACCGTGCGTGGTACCGGAACCGGTATCACCGCCGTCACCACAACGGTGACGCTGGTTGTGACCGAAGCGCCGGGCATCACACTGAGCAACAGCGGTGGCGCGCTGAGTGTGGCGGCGGGGCAGAGCGGCACCCGCACCATCAGCATTGCGCGTCGGGGAGCATTTGCCGGTGCCGTCACGCTGGCCCTGGAAGGTGCGCCCACCGGTGTGACTGGCACTTTCGCGCCGGCCGCGCCCACGGCCAATGAATCCGTGCTCACGCTGAACGTGGCGCCGACCACGGCGGTGGGGAACTACACACTCACCGTGCGCGGCACGGGAACGGGTGTTGCGGCCTCGACGACGACGCTCGCGCTGACAGTGACGGAAGCGCCAGGGATCACGGTAATAGGAACGGGCGGTAGAACGTGGAATCTCCCTGCGGGTACAAGTGGCACACGCACCATAGGCATTGAGCGACAGGGTGGATATACCGGTGCCGTGACGCTGACTCTCGAGGGCGCACCTCTCGGCGTCACTGCGGCCTTTGCACCTGCGGCGCCAACAACGAATGAGTCGGTGATCACTTTGACGGCGGCCGCGTCGACCCTCCCGGGTCTCTACACTCTCACTGTGCGAGGTACGGGTATCGGAGTCTCGCCCGCCACAGGGGTCATCTTTCTCTCCGTGACCACCGGTCCGTCGCTCAGCGTTACGTGGGCCGTTCCAAGTGTTTCCGTGGTGCAGGGGCAAGCGACGCGCGCGCAGATGCTGATTCAACGGACAGGTACATTCCCGGATCGGGGTCGACTGGTTATCGAGGGTCTACGCGAGGGATTGAATGTGCTATTCCCCGTGCCATTGGACTCTCTGACGACGGTCAACACGTACATTGCCACTATCGATGTCGGTCCTGTGTTGCTTCCGGGAACGTATCAGTTGATCGCGCGGGCCACGGCTGGGGAGCTCAGCAGCACAGCGACCTTGACTGTGGTGGTGACGGCGGCGGCGAGCGGATTCGCATTGTCTACCCCGGTTACCTTGCGGACAATTGAGCAGGGAGATTCGGCGTCGATTCCACTCAATGTGACGCGATACGGCGGGCACTCGGCAGCAATCGCCGTGGGCAACTTTACTCTTACCTGTCTGGCGACTGTTGGTGGATGTCCCAGCACGACATTTGGTAATTTGGTCAGTACCGCCTTCGTGTCACCGCAAACGGGCAATACCGGCCGCGTGCAGCCCAATCTTCATGCGGATATCCCAGAGGGAGAGTATCGATTCCGGATGGTGGCGACGGGATCAGGTGGTGGGCCTGATACGCTGCATGTACCCGTGCGTGTTGTTTCAGCTACGCAAGCCAGGCATTCGCTCAGCACCATCACGCTCCCGAACGCCGCTGGTGGGGAAACGATCGACTATACGGTTCGCGTACACCGCACACCTGGCAACAGCGCGAACGTTACGTTCTCCGTATCCAGCTGCCAAAGCGGTCTGACCGCGTCGCTGCCGACGCCGGGGACGACAGGCAACTCACTGACGCTGCGTATCTCGGTCAGCAGAACGGCAACACCAGGATCGTTGTACTGCACCCTTGTGTCTTCCGCACCCGGTCAACGCAGCCAGAACGTGAATACGTGGGTCAACGTGACCCCCTGAACGAGAGTGGCCTACATCCCACTACGACGCCGGGGCGTTCGTTTCGTCGCCCCGGCGCCGGTCTGACCGGCTTCAAGCTGCAGCAGGTGTTTCGCGGCTTCTTCGATCGCCTGCCGCGCCTCCGCTACGCGATCCAGCGCGGGGCGCAGCAGGTCTGTTCGTTCACGCTCGTGCTGGTCGCCCGGCGTTCGCGTCGAGCCGGCCGTATCGGCGGAGCGCGGTGTATCCTCTGCGGAACCCTCCATCTCCTGAAACAACCCGGCGATGGTGATGCGCAGGCCACGCGCAATGCGATGAATGTTCTCGATCGAGATATTGGTCTCACCTCGCTCGACGGTGCCGATGTAATTGCGATGCATGCCCACCAGGTCTGCGAAAGTCTCTTGCGAGAATCCCGCATTCGTGCGCAGTCGCCGCACCGTCTTGCCGAAGCGAACAAACAGATCCATCCGCCAACGGTGTCATCACACCGGGGTGCGATGCTACACCGTATTAGCGGACCATGTATAGCGGTCTACGCGTTCGTCATTGATGGCTGCGGCCGATTGCCGAGGCTGAGCACCGTACCCACCACGACCACCACCACCGCGCCGATCACATTGTGCCACAGGAAGCTGATCTGCGGTGCACCGAATGACACGGCCGCCACAGCGCCCATGCCCGTGAGCAGGCCCGCGAATGCACCGAAGGCGGTGGCGCGTTTCATCATGGCCAGCATGAACACGCCCAGAATCGAGCCGTAGAAGAACGAACCGAATCGGTTCACCACTTCGATCAGCGAGCCCAGAGTGGCGGCGTAGAGGGCCACCACGCAGGCGAATACACCCCAGAGGGCCGTGGCCAGCTTGCCGGCGTTGAGCAACTCCGTACTGCCGGCGCTCGGCCGGTACCAGCGTTGATAGAAGTCCACGACCGACGCCGTCGACAGCGAGTTCAGTTCGGCCGCGATCGAGGACATCGCGGCTGCCAGCACCGCCGCCAGGAAAATGCCCGCAAACCCCATCGGCAGATGGTCGAGCACCAGGCGCGGGATGATGTAGTTCACGTCGCGGGAGCTTTCGCCGGTGGCCTTGGCCGCAGCGGCGAGCGCTTCCTTGCGCACCGATTCCACCGAGGCGTTCTGCTGCGTGAAGTTGGTCAGCGCGGCCGGTTCCGATGAGGCCGCGGCCTCGCGTGCCGCCTGGTCACGAGCGGCCAGCGCGGCGGTGTACCGGGACTCGAGCATCGCATATTCGGCCGGCTGCCGCTCGCGCAGTTGCGCGTCGTGGCGCGGATTGTACAGGAGTGGCGCCGGCGAGAAGGTGTAGAACAGGAACACCAGCACGCCGATGAGCAGGATCAGCGCCTGCAGCGGGATCTTCCAGTACGCGCTCATGAGCAGCGAACTGCGGGCTTCATCCACCGAGCGCGCGGCGAGGTATCGCTGCACCTGGCTCTGATCAGTGCCAAAGTAGGACAGCATCAAGAACGTGCCGCCGAGAATGCCAGACCAGAACGTGTACGTCTCGGTCAACGAGAAGGAGAAGTCGAACACCCGCAGTCGGCCCGTGGAACCGGCCACGCGCAGCGCGTCATCCAGTGGCACCGGCAGCCGGATGATCAACACCACCACAATGGCCAGCAGGGCCCCCACGATGATCACCATCTGCTTCACGTCTGCCCACGCGATGGCTTCCACACCGCCCAGCACCGTGTAGATGATGGTGGGCAAGCCAATCAACAGCACACACCAGATCAGATCCCAGCCGAAAATGGCCGACAACACCACGGCCGGCGCGGCGATGATCGTGCCACAGGACATGCCGCGCGAGAGCAGGAACAGCAGGCTGGTGAGCGACCGGGTCTTGGGATCGAACCGCCGCTCGAGGAATTCATAGGCGGTGTAGACCTTCGCCTTGTGCAGGAACGGCACAATGGTGACACCCAGCAGCACCATCGCGATGGGCAGTCCAAAGTAGAACTGCACGAACCGCATGCCGTCGGTGGCACCCTGCCCGGTCGTGCCGATCAGGGTGACAGCCGAGATCTGCGTGGCCATCACGCTGAGGCCGACCGCCCACCATGGGAGCGAACGGCTGGCGAGGAAGTACCCCTCGATGTCTTTGGTACCGCGGGTGCGCCGCAGGCCGTCGACAATGACGACGGCCAGATACACCACGACAATGACCCAGTTGATCCAATGCATGAGCGTTTCGGGTCAGACGGTGTATCTGGATTGCAGCAGCCACAGGAGGATCAGCGCGACCACCTGGATGACCAGGACGCGCAGCAACGTCGATCGGAATTGGCTGGACATGACATCAAATTACAGGCGGGACACGGACGCTGCCGAATCTTCGGCGCTCCGGTCTTCGATAGGGGGCGCATCGTCCCCGCGAGATATCCCCGAAACGTTGACCACGGAATGACGAACTCTCCGAGCGTTTCACGAAACGGCGCGCATGGCGCGTCGCAGCACGAACCACATGTCGTGATCATTGGCGGCGGCTTCGCGGGGCTGGCGGCAGCCCGGGAACTGCGGAAAGCCGCCGTGCGGGTGACCCTGCTGGACCGGTCCAATCACCACACCTTCCAGCCGTTGCTGTATCAGGTGGCGACGGCCGGACTGGCGCCCAGCGACATTTCGGTGCCCATCCGCTGGCGTCTGCGTCACCAGGCCAATGCCACGGTGCTACTGGCAGAGGTGGTGGGCATCGATGCCACCCGGCAAATCGTGCGACTCGACGATGGCACCGAGATCCCCTACGACTTTCTCATCGTGGCCACTGGTGCCCGACATGCCTACTTCGGGCACGATGAATGGTCGGCGTTTGCACCGGGGCTCAAGAGCATCGAGGACGCCACCGACATGCGCCAGCGTCTGTTGCTGGCCTTCGAGCGGGCGGAGCGCACCGATGATCCTGCGGTGCGCGATGCCAATCTCACCTTCGCCATCGTCGGTGGTGGCCCCACGGGCGTGGAGCTGGCCGGTTCGATTCCGGACATCACCAAGCGTGCGCTGCGCCAGGAATTTCGGCGCATCGATACACGCCAGACGCGGGTGCTGCTCATCGAAGCCGGGCCACGCATCCTCTCCACGTTTCCCGAGGCGCTTTCCCGTGCGGCCCAACAGGACCTCGAAGGACTCGGCGTGGAGGTCCGGCTTGGCGTGCCCGTCACGCACATCGATAACGACAGCGTCACGATCGGCGAGGAACGGATCCCCACGCGCACGGTGTTTTGGGCCGCCGGAAATGTCGCATCGCCCCTAGGGCGTATGCTCGATGCAGACACTGATCGAGCGGGACGTGTCAAAGTGGCGACGGATTGTTCGGTACCGGCGCATCCGAACGTGTTCGTCGTGGGCGACCTGAGCATCGTCATGCGCGAGAACGGACAGCCGGCGCCGGCGGTGGCACCAACGGCGAACCAGACGGGACAACATGCGGCACGCATGATTGTCGCCAGCATGAATGGGCGCCCTCGCACACCGTTTCAGTACTGGCACAAAGGCGATCTGGCCACCATTGGCCGGCACAAGGCCGTGGCGGCGTTTGGCCGTCTGCACCTGAGTGGCTACTTCACGTGGTTCCTCTGGCTCTTTGTGCACCTCATGTACCTCGTAGGCTTCCGCAACCGGGCCAGTGTGCTGCTGCAATGGGGATGGGCGTATGTGACATGGCAACGGGGCGTGCGACTCATCACCCGCAACACCGTGAGTGGGAACATGGTGACGGGCAACTCCACAGGGAGTCGCTCGGCCAGTGCCAGTGCCCAGGTGGCAGCTCCTGAAGCGGTCTCTCCCGCCGCGGTTTCTTCGAATGCTCCGGCTGAGAGGGACCTAAGGCTGGTTTGACCGAGGGGACGAACGGGCGCTAGGTTATTCCACCGCACGTCGCTCCTCGCGCCTCGGGAATCCGAATGGCCGCGACGTCAATGCCGACGCTGGCAGCGCGTGGTGGTCGTCCAGATGCCCATCCCTCCATTAGTGGTTTCGTCGGCAACACCCAGCATTGCACTGGACGTCGCTCGGCTTGCTGCCGTGCTGGGGGCCTTGCCCGTACCTGCCGTGCTGTTTCGCACGGAAGGCACGGCCGCGGCCATCAATGCCGATGGAGAGGATCTGTTTGTCTTCGACACCATCGCGCCGCTGTCTTCGCAACACTGGCGCGTGATGTTGCATCCGTTCGGCGATGTGGCACGTGACATCATGGCCGCGGTGCAGGCCACCAACACCACGGTGTCACGTCAGGTGACGCTGCCGGTCGATGGAGCCGTGTTCACGCTGCGCGCGGCGCCATTCGATGAAGCGTTCGTGCTGGTGACGGCCACCGATCACAGTGAGGAGCAGCAGCGACGGATCGCGCTCGAACGGGCCGAACGCGAGCGGCGCACGTTGTTCATGCTGGCACCGGCCGTGGTGCATGTGGTGGATGTGTCGGGTCGTATCATCCGCACGAATGGGGAAGCGGATCGACAGCATGGCGATCGGGCCCCGACCACGCTGCGGGAGCTGTGGGAGCGAGAGGCGCCGCACGACCTGTCCGAAGAGGGGCGTCCCGCACGTCCGCTGACATTCCTCGACACACCGGGCATGCGCGCGCTCGCCGGTGTGTCGGTGCGGCAGCAGCGGCTGCAATGTCGACGTGGCGATGGCACGCGTATCATCGAGGCGAGCGCGTCGCCGATGACCGATGCGAGCGGCGCACTGATCGGCGTGATGCTGGTCGACCATGACATCACCGATCGTCATCGTCGCGAACGTCCGTCGCCCACCGCCGCGACCACCGCCGTGGACGCGGCACAGTTCGACCGTCTGGTGGAAGAGCGATCGCGAGAGGTGATCGCGTCGCACGAAGAACATGTGCGCGAGCGACGTCTCGCCGCGGTGGGGCAGTTGGCCGCCGGGGTGATGCACGATGTGAACAACGCGCTCAATCCCATCATGGCGGCAGCGTACCTGCTTCAGCATCACGCCGAGTCTCCGGCGGCGGTGCGCGATTACGCGGAACGCATTCGCGCGGCGGCCGAGATCGGTGCAGCGACGGCGTCCCGTGTGGGGCGTTTCATTCGGCAGGAACCACTGCACGCAGGCGGAGACGAAGAGATCGATCTGTCCGTCCTGGTGGCGGAGGTGCTCGATCTGACCGAGCCGATGCGGCTGCGTCGTTCCGTGGGCAGCCATGCCGTGCGTGTCGCGACAGAACTCGAGCCTGGAGTCCAGGGACGCGGACTGCCGGGCGAGATTCGTGAGGCGATGCTGAATCTCGTCCAGAATGCCATCGATGCGATGCCGGAAGGTGGCACGCTCACGGTACGCTGCTGGGGCGAGGGGACCGATGCCTGCCTGTCCGTTCAGGACACCGGGGTTGGCATGAGCGAGGAAGTGCTCGAGCGCGCCTTCGAGCCATTTTTCACCACGAAGGGGGCAAAGGGGTCGGGGCTTGGTCTGGCCGAGGTGTACGGCATCGTCCGGCGGCACCGCGGTCAGGTGACACTGTCGTCATCGGCTGGAAAGGGGTCCACGGTGACCCTCCGTTTGCCCCGTGTGGCACCACAACCGGTGGTGGCAGCGGTTGTGCCTCCTGCCAAAGCCGTGCCGCAGCGCATCCTCGTTGTGGAGGATCATGACGACGGACGCATGCTGCTGCGTCGTATCCTCGAGGGCGATGGTCATCAGGTGGACGCGGTTGCCAGTGTCACCGAAGCCAAGTCGAGGCTCGCGGTGGAGGGCGGTATGCCGTACGATCTGATGTTGACGGATGTCGGGTTGCCCGACGGCAGTGGCTGGGATCTTGCACGGGAGAGTCGTGCATCATGGCCTGCGCTGCGCGTGGGGGTGATCACGGGATGGGAAGCAACCGCCGGCAGCGAAGAAGCACGCGGCGTGGAATTCGTGCTTCGCAAGCCGTTGCGGGCACAGGAACTGAAGGCTCACATTGCGGGGCGAACGCCCCCGTCCAACAACGAGTAACCCATGTCGGAACAACCATCGACCCTGCGTGTGCTGGTCGCTGAGGACAATGCTCTCGAGCGTTCGACGCTCGTGGATCTCCTCGGCGTACTCGGTCACGTGGTCGTGGCAGAGGTGGAATCAGGCACCGATGCCATCGCGAAGGCGCAGCAGTTCACGCCGGATGCGGTGCTGCTCGACATGCACATGCCGGGCGCCACAGGTGTTCAGGCCGCGGAAGAAATCGCCAGTGCGTTGCCCGGCACGGCGGTGGTGCTGATCACCGGAGACCTGTCTCTCACGCTCTCCACGGCCGATGTGCTGCGCAGCACGGCGGTGGCGCTGTTGCCCAAGCCCACGCCACCGACCACGCTCGATGCCACGTTGCGCATGGCCGTCACGCGTGCGCGCGAACTCATCGAAGCCCGTCGGGAAGCGGCGGAGGCCAAGCAGCAGCTCGAGGCCCGCAAGCTCATCGAACGGGCGAAGGGCATCCTCATGCGTCGCACGGGCAGCAGCGAACAGGAAGCCTATCGCATCATGCAGCGCAGCAGCCAGGATCGCTCGGTGCGCATGGTGGATATCGCGAAGGCCGTGATCGACAGCGAACCCGGCATGAAATCCTGATTCGCTGTCGATGTGCAAGACCGTGCGCGGGGCTCAGGACACAGGCTGTCCGGGCCCCGCGACTTGTTTCACCAGCTCGTACAGGAAGGCCAGTCCGTCGTAGAATGACTTGACACGCAACTTTTCGTTGCGGCCATGCGCGTTGGTTTCGCCAGGCGCCGAGAAGATGCCACTCACGCCGTACGTGGGAATGCCGGCGTTGCGCAATCGATAGCCGTCAGTGGCGCCGGTGCTCATGGTGGGGATGACCGGGATGTCGCCGAACATCTGCCTGGTGAGCGATTCGGTGGCTTTGAGCAACACCGGGTGAATGGGGGCCGGTGCGCCATCGGTGCGATCGGGACGTTCACCGACGATGGCCACGGCCGTGTCGTTCACGATGCGCTGCAGGGTCGCACGTACCTGCGATGCCTTGCTCGACGGCGCGATACGGCAATTCACGTTGGCTTTGGCCGTCTGCGGCAATGCATTCGGCGCATGACCACCATTCAGCATGGTGGCCACGCAGGTGGTGCGCAGCATGCTCGCATAGCGCGGGTCGGTGGAAATCACGCGCGCGGCCGCGGTGTCTGCCGGATTGGCGACGAGTGCGCGCATGGCCGTGGCGAGCGAGGGCATCTCCACCTTGGCGGTCTGCGTGAAGAACGCCGTGGTCACCGCGTTGAGTTCCACGGGAAAGGCGTACTGCTGCACCTTGAGCAACGCCTGTGACAGCGAGTAGATGGCGTTGTCCTTGCGCGGCACGCTCGAATGTCCACCGGTGTTTTTCACCGTGAAGGTGAAGTCCTCGTACACCTTTTCGGCGGCCTGAATGGAATGGAACAGCGGCTTGTCGTCCTGCAGGGTGCCGCCGCCGCCTTCGTTGATGGCGTATTCGGCATCGATCAGATCGCGGCGATTTTCGATGAGCCACGACACGCCGTTGGAGTTGCCACCTTCTTCATCGGCGGTGAGGGCCAGAATGAGATCCCGTTCCGGTACCCAGCCTTCGCGCTTGTAGCGCAGCAGGTTGGCGATGAACATGGCGCACATCGACTTGTCGTCGGAGACGCCGCGGCCGTAGAACCAGCCGTCTTCTTCCACGAGTACGAACGGGTCGCGGGGCCAGTCGGCGCGCAGGGCCTGCACCACGTCGAGGTGGGCCAGCAGCAAAATGGGCTTGCCGCGTGTCTTGCCGCGCAGGCGCACCACGAGGTTGTGCTTGGCGGGCGCATTGGCCGGGCCGACGATGTTCACATCGGCCGCAGGAAATCCGGCGGCCCGGAATCGCGCCGCCACCACCTGCGCCGCACGCGTGACGGAGCCCACGGAGTCGGCCGTGTTGATCTCGACGATCTCTTTGTAGATCGCGCGGGCGGCCTGCTGTTCCGCCGTGAGCGTGGTCGGCGCGCCCGGGGCGCGGGTGCCAGGCAGTTGCGCGTCGGCAGCCACCGGGGCGGCAAGGAGCAGGACGCCAGTGAGAATGCGGCGAGCTGTCATAGATAAACGAGAGATTAACGAGCGTGGGACAACGTGGGCTTGATAAGGTGGCTTCCAGATCTCGCGTTGACCATGGCTCCCGAACGGCCTTGCCGCGTGTTTCCGTGTGTTTCCGTGTGTTTCCGTGGCAAAAAATTGGGCATTCCGGTCTGGTTCGTGGCGAGGCGCAACCGGTGTCCCGGCAGGTATATTCCGGCTCCTCCCTCACCGCCTTCAAATGCCAAGCAACCGTCGAGATTTTCTCAAGGTCGGGGCAGCGGTTGCGGCCGGTTCACTGGTCGCATCCTCGCCGCTCCTGGCGCAGACCCCTTCGGGGCTGCTCGTTCCCCACGATGACCTGCCCAAGGTCGACGATCCGGCCATCAAGGCCCTCATGGAAGCCGCGCTGAACACGGCCAAGGCCGGCGGCGCTTCGTACGCCGATGTGCGCGTGGCCGCCCGCCGCCAGCAGAACGTCAACACGCGCGATCGCATCGTGCAGGGTGTTTCCGATACCGACACGTTCGGACTCGGCATTCGCACCCTGGTCGACGGCGCGTGGGGTTTTGCCGCCACGAGCAAGCTGGACAAGGACTCGGTGGCCAAGACCACGCAGCTCGCACTGGGGCAGGCCAAGGCCAACCGCGCCAGCCAGCTCCGTCCGGTCGTGCTGGCGCCGACGCCTGGCAATCAGGTCGGTGAGTGGAAGAGCCCGATCGAAGTCGATCCCTTCAATGTGGCCATCACCGACAAGGTGGCCTTCCTGCTCGCGGCCAACGAAGCCGCGCTCAAGGTGAAGGGCATTCGCAACGTCACGTCGAGCATGTTCTTCCTGCGCGAAGAAAAGTCGCTCATGACGACCGACGGTTCGTACGTGGTGCAGACGATCTATCGCACGTCACCCAGCATGGGCGTGACGGCGGTGTCGGCGGACAACCGCGACTTCCAGTCGGTGCAGAGCAACGAAGTCGCGCCGATGGGCCTGGGTTACGAACACGTCACCAACAGCCGGCTCGCCGAACGCGCCCCCGAATGGGCCGAGCTGGCAGTGCAGAAGCTGAGCGCCAAGCCGGTGGAGCCGGGTCGCTACGACCTGCTGCTGCACCCGTCCAATCTGTGGCTCACCATTCACGAAGTGATCGGTCACCCCACCGAACTCGATCGTGCGCTGGGCTTCGAAGCCAACTACGCCGGTACCAGCTTCATCGCACCGCCCGACGCGATGCTGGGCAAGATGCAGTACGGTTCGGAACTCATGAACATCGTGGGTGATCGCGAACAGAAGGGATCACTTGGTGCCATCGGCTGGGACGACGAAGCCGTGAAGCCGGTCAAGTTCGACATCGTGAAAAACGGTGTGTTCCAGGACTATCAGACCACGCGCGAACAGGCCACGATGATGGCCGACTACTACAAGCGTGTGGGCAAGCCAGTGCGCTCGTATGGCTGCTCGTACGCGCAGAGCTGGTCGGACGTGCAGTTCCAGCGCATGCCGAACGTGAGCCTGCAGCCGGGCAACAACGACGACACGTGGGAGTCGATGATTGCCAAGATGGACCGCGGCATCGCGATCGTCGGCGACGGCTCGTTCTCCATCGATCAGCAGCGCTACAACGGTCAGTTTGCCGGTCAGGTGTTCTACGAAGTGCGTGGTGGCAAGATCGTCGGCCAGCTCAAGGACGTGGCGTACCAGTTCCGCACACCGGAGTTCTGGAAGGGGCTCAAGGCTATTGGCGGTCCGCGCAGCTATCACCTCGGCGGCGCGTTCGGCGACGGCAAGGGTCAGCCCGCGCAGTCCAACTCCGTGAGCCACGGTTGCGTGCCGGCGCTCTTCTCGCAGGTCAACGTCATCAACACCGGGAGGACGGCATGAGCGCGCCTCGCTCCCTGTTTGCTCCGGCGAGCGTGCTGTCGCGCGCCGAAGCGCAGGAGATCGCGCAGCGTGTGCTGCGCAATTCGCCCGCCGAAGAAACGCGTGTGTCGATCAACAGCGGTGCGCGTGCCGATACGCGCTTTGCGCTGAATCAGGTCACCACGTCGGGTGAAAATCAGGACACGCAGATCACCATCACCGCGTACGTGGGCAACCGTTCGGCCAGCGTGAACACCAACCGCCTCGACGAAGCCTCGTTGGCGGCGGCGGCCAAGCAGGCGCACGAGATCGCGAAGCTCGTACCGCCCAATCCGGAGCGCATGCCGGAACTGGGCGCGCAGACGTATCCGGCGTTCCGCGAGCGTGCGCTCGATATCCCCACGCCGGCGGAACGTGCGGCGGCGGCGAAGATCGTGACCGAGCTTGCACGGGCCAACGATCTGGTGGCCACGGGTTTCATCGAATGCCGCGCTGGCGCCACGGCACTGGCCAACTCGAAGGGGCTGTTTGCGTACGACGCGTCGGCCTCGGTGTCGATGACGGCGACGGTGCGTTCGCCCGATGGCACGGGTTCCGGCTGGGCGTGCACCGATGGCAACAGCTTCGGTGAACTCGATCCCAAGCAGCTCGCCGCCACGGCGGTGCAGAAGGCCAAGGATTCGCGCAATCCGGTGGCGATTGAACCGGGTCGCTACACGGCCATTCTCGAGCCGACGGCGGTGGGCAATCTGGTGCAGCTCATTCCGGGTGCCATGCAGGCACGAGCGGCAGACGAAGGCCGTTCGTTCTTCTCGAAGCCGGGTGGTGGCAACAAGATCGGCCTCAAGGTGGTCGACGAACGTGTCACGCTGCTCACCGATCCGGCGGACTCGCCGAGTCTGAGCGGTGGGTATGACAACGACGGTGTGCCACTCGAGAAGGTGGTGTGGATCGAGAACGGGCTCGTGAAGAACCTGAACTACGATCGTTTCTGGGCCCAGAAGCAGAACGTGCCGGCCACGCGTGCCGGTGGTGGTGGCTTCGGTGGCACGCGTTCACTGCGCATGCTGGGTGGCTCGTCGAGCATCGCCGATATGATCAAGAGCACCGAGCGTGGTGTGCTGGTCACGCGCTTCTGGTACATCCGTGGCGTCGATCCGCGCACGATTCTGTACACGGGTCTCACGCGCGATGGCACGTTCCTCGTGGAGAACGGCAAGGTCACGCGTCCGATCAAGAACTTCCGCTACAACGAAAGCCCGATCTTCTTCCTGAACAACCTGGAAGCGGTGGGCGGAACGATGCGCATCAATTCGTCGGAAAGTGCGTCGACGGGTGGCGCGGTGTTCATGCCGCCGATCAAGGTGCGGGATTTCAACTTCACGTCGTTGTCGGACGCGGTGTAATAAGGAAAGGCGTTTTATTTCTAGAGGAAACAGGGGGGAGTTGGAGAGATTACAGGAAGCAGGACTGCGCCCTGCGATCTCTCCAACTCCTCCCTGTTTCCATTTGATATCAGATCATTTCCGAACTAAACGGCGTAGACAAAGGCGCAGCCCACTTCCTGGGCCAGCACGTTGGCGAAAATGCCTGAGGGCTGCATGATCAGACCCGGGACGAGCATGCTCTTCGCCTTCTCGCGGGCTTCGGCGGGCGTCAGCTTGTCCTGCTTCTGCACCGTCGACACGATGCTGCGAAACGCCAGGTTGCAGCCCAATACGACCGCGCCCTTGGCGATCTGATTGTCGAGCATGTAGGTCGCAAAGGTGCCCGTTGGTGCGGGCGCGCCAGGCGTGGGCAACACGGGGTTGTACTTCATCGTCTTGCCGTCATCGCCTTTGAGCTTGTACTGCTTGCCGACGTTGTAGTTGGCCCAGAAATCCTGATTCATCGCCAGCGGAATGCCGCTGTGTCGAATCACGATGACCGGTGACAGGTCTGCCGCGGTGACCTTGAGTGCGTCGATGTACTGGGCGCCCCAGATGGCCGCGCGAAATACACCGGCACCTCCCGCAATCTCCGGCACGTCGAACATCGCCTTGTGTTTTGCGGTGACGCGCTTGGTCCAGGTCGTGTCCCAGGCTTCCTGCGGCGGCTGTTCGAACTCTGCGAGTTCTTCCGACAGGGACAGCAGCGCCGCACGCGGGCTGTTGATCGCACCGGCTTCAGCCTTGGCCAGCGAAGGAAGAGCCGCCAGGGCGGCGGCTGAGATGCCGGCCTGCTTGAGGAACGCGCGACGCGCAGAGGACACAGAGACTCCGGGGCGATGGGTCGGGCGGGATGCAATCCGCGGGGATCCCTGAATGATGATCGACCCGGGAGGCGTTGTCACGCGTTGGCAGCGGACACCGGATGCCCGGCTCACTCCGGCGCCTGTACCGCCCCCCAGCCACCGATGCTGACCCCGAGCCGAAGCTGTCGCGGCTCCACGGGATGGAAGTGCACGTCCTCCACGCCGCCTGCCGGTTCACCACGCAGCCGCGACGCATAGAAGTACTGCACATCACGGCCGCGACTGCCCAGCAGATTCAGCACACTGGCCGTGATACGCACACCCCGCACAGGTACGCCGAGACTGGCGTTCAGCAGCGTGGTGGAGCGCCCGCGTATGGAGTTGTCTTCGATGAGCGGATGCGCGCCGAAGTGCCGCAGGCGTACTACGCCGGTCGGGCCGACCGACCACGGCGTCCACTGCACGCCGGCGGCGATGACCGATTCCAGTGCGCCTGGCACCGACTGCGCTCCTGCGGGTTCGTCCAGGTAGCGGGCTCTGGTGAACGAGACATCACCATCCAGCGCCAGCGAACGAAGCGGGCGCCAGAAATTGGCCACCGTCACGCCGGTGCGTGCACTGCGTCCCTGTGGTTCGGTGGTGCCGGCGTCACCCACGAACAGCAGCTCGCTGTCGAGGCGGAGTGTCCAGAGTGATACGGTGGTGCGCAGATCGCGTGCGCCAGAGAGGCGTAGTCCCAATTCTCCGCCACGTGACCGGACGAGCGGGTCCACCGGGTCCACGGCATCACCGCTGACCGGGTCGGTGTGAATGGTGGTACCACGGGCATCGTTGCTGTGGAAACCCAGCCCACCTCCCACGTAGAGCTCCAGGGCGGTGGTTGGCGATACGATGATGGAGGCCTTCGGGCTGGCCAGCGTGGCGTTGCGCACACCGGAGTTTTCAGGACGGTCACTGACCACATCGAATCGATATCCATCGCCGCGCACACCGGCGGTGGTTCGCAGCCAGCGGTTCCAGCGGCTTTCGATGGTGGTCCACAGGCCAAGGCTGCCTTGCTGCACCAGATCGGCACGCACCATGTCGGTGAACGCACGGTTCTGTGTGCGGGCCAAGGAAACATCGGCATCGTCGAATCGGCCCTGCACGCCGTAACGCACCAAGTGCTGCATGCCACCCAATGGCAGGATGCGCTGCTGCTGGAGATTGAGACCGAAGATCGCGCGATCGTCGCGTTGGCGGATCTGATCTCCGCCGTCTTCGTTGTCGAGGTAATACGTGAAGTTCGAGAACAGTTCGAAATCGTACCGTACGGCATACGCCTCGAGTTGAGTGCGTGTGGTGCCGGTGGTGCGTGTCCAGTCGAGTGACAGGCTGTGGCGGGCCGTGGAGCCACCTAACGACGGGTCGATCTGCCCAAACCGGTTCACGGCGCCAACATCGACCACCCGCTCGGGGATCTGATCGGACGCGTTCCAGTGATTGAGATAGCTGAGCCCCAACAGCGACAGGCTCTGCTCGCGACCTTGCCACGAATACCGCGCCACGGCCGAACGTTTTGCCAGGCCCTGCGCCACCTGCCATGGGCCGTCATAGCCCTTGGCCTCGCCGCCAATCAGCATGGTGTGCGCACCACGCGTGCGACTGCCGGCCAGCACAGCGCGTCGATAGCCCCATGCCCCACCTTCAACCTGCGCCAGCGCCCGTGGCAGGGAGCGCACCAGGTTCAACGTGGCGCCACCGGCACTGCCGAAGTCTCCGAGCTCCGCGTAGTACGGACCAAGCGAATAGCTCACATGATCCACCAACTCCGGGATGAGCAGGTTGAGATCGGTGTACCCCTGTCCATGCGCGTGCGTGGGCAGGTTGAGTGGCATCGACTCGATACGCGTCTGAAAATCCGTGCCGTGGTCGAGATTGAATCCTCGCACGAACATCTGGTTGGCTTTGCCATCGCCGCTGTGCTGCGTGAGAATCATGCCCGGAACAGCTTCGAGCAGCTCCCCTTCGCGCAGCAGCGGCCGCTGACGGAGATCGACACGTCCGATACGGCCCTGCGCGGCGCTGGTCGCGAGCCCCACGAGATTGTCACGACGCCCGCTGATCTGCATGGTGCCAAGCTGCGTCGCAGAATCGCGCGCGGTGCGAGGCGCGGTGCGAGGCGCGGTGCGAGGCGCGGTGCGACGCGTGGTGTCGGTGTTGGCGCGTTGCTGTGCGTCGACCGTGGTCGAGACGGTGACGCAGGCCAGCGTCAGCAGCAGCGCCGGTCCGTACGCGCGAAGGTCGAGCAGAGGCATGACAGATATCAGCAGATCCGGGGTAGTTGTTCGCCGATGGGCGTGGTGATGACCCGACGCGCACCCAGTCCGGTGCGGGCCACGAGCATGCCCGGGTGGTCGGCCACCACTTCGCCGATGATGGCAGCATCGACACCCAGTGCATGGGCGCGCAGTGCAGAAAGGGCGGTGTTGGCCGCATCGGCCGGCACGATGGCCAGCAGCTTGCCTTCATTGGCCACAAACAGCGGATCGAGGCCCAGCACCTCACAGGCCGCGCGCACGGCGGGGCGAATGGGAAGCGCCCGTTCTTCGAGCATGATCCCGACATTGGCATCGGCCGCAATCTCGTTGAGCGACGTGGCCACACCCCCGCGCGTGGGATCGCGCAGCACGTGCACATCGGGCACGGCGGCCCGCAAGGCATGCACCAGCGTATGCAATGCGGCCGAATCGCTGACGATGGTGGTCTCGAACTCGAGCCCTTCGCGCTGGCTCATGATGGCCATGCCATGATCGCCGATGCTGCCGCTCACGAGTACGACGTCACCCACGGTGGCGCGATCAGGACCGATGTGCACGTCGTCATCCAGCACGCCGATGCCACTGGTGTTGATGTACACGCCATCGCCGTGACCGCGCTCGACCACCTTGGTGTCCCCGCAGACGATGCGCACACCGGCCTCACGCGCCGCACGGGCCATGTCGTGCACGATGCGGGCAAGCTGCGCCATGGGCATGCCTTCTTCGATGACAAATCCCACCGTGAGCACCAGCGGACGTGCCCCACTCATCGCGAGATCGTTCACCGTACCATGCACGGCCAGTGAACCGATCGTGCCACCGGGAAACTCCAACGGCTGCACCACGAACGTATCGGTGGTATAGGCGATGCGGGATCCCGGCAGCGTGAGCACGGTGGAGTCGGTGAGCGCACTGGTATCTCCCGGCGCAAACGCCGGACGGAACAGGTGTGTCACCAGTTCGGCAGACAATTGCCCGCCGCCGCCATGGCCCATCACGATGGTCGGATAGTCCCGCAAAGGCAGTGGGCAGCTCCATTCGTCGAGCGATACGGCGGTGGGCTGCTGCGCGACGGTGGTGGTCATCGCGAGGTCCCCGCGCGCTGCAACTGCACGGTGCGCCCATAGTTGAAATACGCGGCGCAGGCGCCTTCACTGGACACCATGGTGGCCCCCAGTGGGGTGCGGGGGGTGCACTGCTCACCAAACGCCGAACAGGTCGGAGGTTTGATGGTGCCTTGCAACACCTCTCCGCTCCGGCAGAGCGCAGATTCCTGCGTGTGGATGCCGGTCACGTCAAAACGATACTCGGCATCGTAGTCGCGATACGCCTCGCTGAGGCGCCACCCGCTGTTGGGAATCACTCCGATGCCTCGCCACGCGCGGTCGCTCACGGTGAACACTCGCTCCAGCAGCTCCTGCGCCGGACGATTCCCGTCGAAGGTCACCACACGGGCGTAGGCATTCTCGACCACGTGCTGTCCATGCTCGAGCTGGGCGATGGTGCGCCGGATGCCTTCAAGCACGTCCAGCGGCTCGAAACCGGTGATGACGATGGGTACACGGTGCATCGAAGACAGCGCAGGATACTGCCAGAATCCCATCACACTGCACACATGGCCGGCGGCGAGAAACGCCTGCACACGATTGGTGGGAGACCGCATGATGGCGTCGATGGCGGGCGGCACCAGCACATGGGAGACCAGCATCGAGAAGTTGTGCAGTCGCTCCAGCTTCGCGATGTGCACCGCCATGGCATTGGCCGGCGCCGTGGTCTCGAAGCCGATGCCGAAGAACACGACCTGCCTGTTCGGGTGCTGCCGGGCGAGTGCCACGGCGTCGAGTGGCGAATACACCACGCGGACATCGCCACCTTCACTCTTCACGCGGAACAGATCACGATCCGATCCCGGCACTCGCAGCATGTCGCCGAACGAACAGAAGATCACGCCGGGAGTCGCCGCGATGGCGAGTGCCTTGTCGATGACCTCCAGTGGTGTCACACACACCGGACATCCGGGACCGTGAATGAGTTCGACCTCGGGCGGGAGCAGTTGATCGATGCCGTTGCGCATGATGCTGTGCGTCTGTCCGCCGCACACTTCCATGATGGCCCATGGCTGTGTAGTCAGTTGACGGATCTCAGCGGCGATGCGCTGCGCGATCTCGCCATCCCGGAATTCGGCCAGGTATTTCATTGCAGGCTCGATGTTGGCAACGGACAGGACGGTGGAGGCGAATACACCTCGTCAGCCACTTCTCCGAGTTCTTCTTCGAGAATGCCCAGTGAGCGGAAGTGGTGCAGTGTCTCCTGAGCCGAGGCTTCATCGATGAGACTGATGGCGAACCCCACGTGTACGATGGCGTACTGACCGACGACGGCATCGGGCAGGTACGCGAGGCACACGTTCTTGGTGATGCCACCAAAATCCAACTTGGCCATACGCACCACGCCTTCATCGAAGATCGCGGTGATGCGTCCGGGAACGGCGAGGCACATCGTCAGGCTCCTGTCAGGGAGGGGCCACAGGTCGCCGAGAGCGACCAGAGCATCACGCGATTGTTGCCGCTGTCGGCGATCGCGAGGTGATTGTCGTGCAACCAGACGCCGTACGGCCAGCAGAGCGTGTCATCGGCCACGGCTGTCCACCGGTTTTCCCCGGCTGCGTCGAAGTTGAACTGACCGAACACTTCCTGCGCCGGCGTCTGCACGCCGCGACGGGGCATGCCATGCCAGCGCAGTAGGCGATTGTTGGCCGTGTCGGCCGTGATCAGGGTGTCCTGTCGGGCCGCCACGGCGTACGGGAAACGCAATCGATGTGCGCCTTGCGGACGATGTGGTAGTTCTTCGTTGTGCGTGAAGCCTTTCTGGCCCAGCACGAGATCGGCGGGCCGGTCGGACAGCGGCGCGGGAGTCCATCCCAGCACGCGATGATTGCCCGCATCGGCCACAAACAGCGTTTGGTCGTCGCCGCTGATCGCATGTGGCCAACGAAACGATGCGGCCGATGGATCGCCGCCGCGGTTTTCATCGCCACGTGTCGCATCATCCTGCCCCAGCACGACCTGCGCAGACTCGCCGGGTTCGGGGATATGGGGCCACCCCAGCACACGACGATTGCCCGTGTCGGCGATCCAGAACCATCCACCGGCCATCCCCAACCCATACGGCCAGTAGAGGGCATTGCCGGCGATGCTGCCACCGGCATTGGGCATGGCATCGGACACGGTCGGCTGGCCAATCGCGTACGAAGGCGGCGTATCGTTGCACGTGGGGATTTCGTTCCACACGAGGATGCGATGGTGCCAGGCATCGGCCACCAGCAGTCGTCCGTGGTGCACCAGCACACCGGTTGGCAGATGCAGGCCGTTGTCACAGCCGCGGCCACCGGCCGCCGGTCCTTCCGCGTGAAAATGTGGCTGCCCCAGTACCACATCTGCGTCCGCACCATCCTGTGACGGATGTCCGTTCCAGATGAGCACCCGATGGTTGCCCGAGTCTGCCACCACGATGCGCTCATCGTCGAACCACACACCACGCGGAGCGTAGAGCTGATTCGCGGTGGGCTGCGCCGAGGGGAGCGCGAGTCCGAACGGCGAGGCCGCACCGAGGCGACGTAGCGGCATCGACGACGACGGTGATGCGGATCGGGCCGTCTGTGTGGCGTCCGACATCGTGGACAGAGCGGGCGAGATCATCAGGTTGGACGCAGTTGCACCCGACCGCCGTCCACCCGCACGGGCAGCGCTTCGAGTTGCGCCTGTGGGGCGGAGAGACATTCACCCGTTCCGCAGTCGAACCGGAACCCATGCCAGGGACAGGTGATGGTGCGCGCTTCACGGTCCACCATGCCGCCATCAATGGGCAGTCCCATGTGCGCGCACTCATTCCAGTAGGCGGTGATGGCGTCATCGAGCCGCAGGATGACGATGCTGCGCCCGTCGGCCACTTCATGACGGTAAGGGCGCGCATCCTGCAGTTCTTCGAGCAGCGGACCGTCCACCCACCCATCACCACGCGGGGCGCGGGTGAGTGTCACGAAGGCGGCAGCGGCATCGGGTTCGTTGGGCACGACCTCGATGCGCGTGATTTCGGGAACCTGTTCCTTGAGCGCCTCCTCGATGCCATTGCGCAGTGTCACCGACGACATACTGCAGCCATTGCACGAGCCGGACAGCTTCACGAACACCGTATCGCTGGTGACGTCCACGAGCGTGACATCACCGCCATGGGACTGTGTGTACGGGCGAAGGTTCTCCACCACGCGGGCCACCCGGGTGCGCATATCGGCTTTCACAATGCCGTGCAGCGAGAGGAGCGCGTACACACCCGGATCGTCGATCAACTCGAAAAGCAGTTCCTTGCCACGGGGGTCCTGCTTGAGCGCACGCACGATGGTGGTGAGCCCCGCCTTGTGAAACGCTTCGAGTGCGTCCTTGAGCGCCAGGGCACGCGTGCGTTGATCGATGGGCATACCACGCACGTCGTCGAGCGTGCGTTGCACATTTGTGGCCAGTGTTTCGAGCGTGGCGTCGCTGGTACCGGAGGGCGATGCCGATGCGACCGGCAGAGGGGCGGTGGCTGTCATGACGCTCAGTCGACCACCTGGAAGGCCAACCGCTGCTCCAGCGCTTCCTCCGCCTTCGTGGACAGGATGGTTGCGAATCCCCGTCGTGCGGTGAGTTGCATCCAGTCGCCGATGGTCCGCGCCTGGCCGTGCAACATCGCGGCATCCGCGGCGGGCAGAGGACGCCGAGCGAGTGATCCGAGCACGAAGGCCGCCCCGGCGGCATTGTCGAGCAGGAAGTCGGTGAACAGGGCGGAGACAAATTCATCCACCCAGACCCCGTCGCTGTTCGGATCGAGACGCAGCCGCGTGAGCGCGGGCACGGGACCACCACAGCGCTGCTCGATGCGCTCGACAAAACGTTCGACGGCGGTGTTGAAGAAAAAATCGAACTGCTGCCGTTCGTGCACGTTCATGAAGGAACTCCGGCGGTGGAGAGTTGTCCGTTGATCAGTTCGAGCTGCTCCAGCAGTCGCTGCGCCGCGTCGGCTTCACCATGCCAGTGCAGCAGCTTGTGGGCCTCGGTGAGCTTCTCCACGGCGTGCCCGAAAATGCCCAGATGGGCGAGCGCGTTCCCCTGATTGGCCAGGATGCGGGCATACCCCACCGGATCCATGGCACGGGGGCGTACGGTCAACAGTTCTTCATAGGCTTCGACGGCCTGCATGAGATTCTCCTGCCGATGCCCCGACGGCATGTACTGCATGGCGTTGGCCATGTTGAGCATGGTGCTGGCCCATTCATCCGCGTTGGTTTCGCGATCGTACACGCTGAGCGCTTCGCGGAAGGCCTGTACCGCAACGGCGAGGCGCAGTTTGTCTCCAGCTTCCGACATCGGCATCGCGACATAGGCAATGCCCAGGTTGGACTGAATGCGCGCCCAGAGCAGTGGATGCGATTCACGATCGATGCCGGCACGCAGGGCCTGCTGATACAGTTGTGTCGCCTCGACGAGTCGATGTCGCCGCGATTCGGCGATCTGATGCACCACCAGCGCGTACCCACACAGCAACTCTGCTTGCAGGCCCGGCAGCGGAGTGTCCCCGGCCAGCGCAATCGCGTCCTTCCAGAGCGCTTCTGCCTGCTCCCCGGCCTCCTCGAGCCCGGCACGCTGGGCGAGTAGCTGCGCGGCGAGCAGCGGAGAGACCACCCGCGCCGCGGCGATGCCAGCATCGAGCTCGGTCGCCGACGCCGTGAGATCGCCGGTCTCCAGTGCATGGCTCGCGCTCACCAGACGTGCATGGCCCGCCAGTTCGCGATCGAGCAACGACCAATCCGGTTCGCGATATTCGTCGCCCAAGACAAAAGCCGCCATCCGTGTCAGCGCAGACAGCACAGGATCGCTCCCCGCTTCAGCCTGGGCGCGCTCTGCGGGTTCCCCGGACAGCACGTAGCGGTTGTAGTGCGCAAGCTGACTGTCCTGCGACGCCAGCAACGACAGCGCGAGATCACGGTCGTTGCGACACGAGGCTTCGAAGAAATGCCAGGCCTCGGGCCAGCTCTCGGGTGTTTCACCGCGGAGCAGCGCCGTCAGCGCGGGCTGATCCGCGTCCACCGCCGGCAACAGCAACAGGCCGGTGGGATAGGGAAACACGCCGATCGGTTGGGGGCGGATCATGAGATATCCGTGAAAGAGTGCGTCGTCATCTGCGTCGTCATCGACGAAGCCGGGACCAGCGCGACGCGCAGGGCGCCACGCTCATCGTCCCAGAATGCCGGCAGGTCGCCCGTGGGGCCGTCGTCGTGCAGGACCTCGCGTACGAGCACGCTGCGATCACCGGCCGGGTTGCGCTGCTTGAGCAACAAGCCACCACCGCCTGGTCCACGGGTGGGCAACAACCAGAGTTCATTGCCACGTGGCATGGCCAACAACGTGTCGGCGGGAAAGAAGCGCTGCGCGAGTGATACCGGCAGCACGAGGTATCCGTCACTGCGCAATTGCACCGTGAACGGCGTGGCGTTGGAGGTCATGACACGGCCTCCTGCACCGCGATGGCGGCATCCACTTCCTGCATCAACAGGTCGGCCACGCGATGCATGGCCGCATCGATGGCCGGTGAGAGCGGCGCACCGGGATCGAACTGGGCTCCTTCGATGAGCCACACGTCGATACGTGGCGGGTAGTCTTCCTTGAGCGCCCACCGCGCGAACGCCAATGCGTGATCCCAGCGAAATGCATGCAGGTTCACGCCGGCCAGCGGCGGGGTTTCCGCGTCACGCCCATCCAGTCGGAAAATCGCGCCGGGTTCGGAGCCGCTGCGGCAGGCGTCCACGATGATGACGTGTGGCACGCCCCGCATCTGAAATCCGACATCCATCCCGCCCGTTCCACCGTCGGCACAACGCACGCCGTGCGGCACCCCTCGATCCCAGAGGTGCCGCACGAGAATGGGGCCGACCGCATCGTCGCCGCGCAGCAGGTTGCCGCAGCCAACGATGAGTACGCGGACCGAATCGTTCATCGAGACCTCATGCTCCGCCCCTCAGCCCATCTCTCCTATGCGGAAACGGGAGAGCTCCTTGCCGGTCTTTTCGTCATAGGCATGCACCGTGCACACGAGGCAGGAATCGTACGAACGGGCCACATGTCCCATCTCGATCGGGTCGGTGGGATCCTGAATTTCGGCGCCGATGAAGGCCGCCTCCATGGGGCCATGACGGCCCAGGCGATCGCGCGGTCCGATATTCCAGGCCGTCGGGGTGATCACCTGGTAGTTCTCGATCTTGCCGTCGCTGAGCACGATCCAGTCGGAGAGCGATCCGCGAGCGGCTTCGGTGGAGCCAAAACCACGACCACTCTCGAGTTCCACCGGCTTGTTGTAGAACCGGTCGTGCAGGTCGATCTGGTCGAGCCAGGAACGCACGAGACGGAAGTACTTGGGTGCTTCGTGCATGCGCGCCATCACGCGGGTGAGGATGCTCGGTCCCACCGTTTGAATGGCGTCGAGAATGAACGGATCGTAGTCCTGATGCGCGGCGGCATCACCACGACCGGCGATGATCTGCCGCGCCAGCGGGCCGGCTTCGAGCGGAATCGCTCCCTTGCCGGGCACGTCGTACCGCGGCGACTTCGCCCAGGAATACTTGCCCTGCTTGTGGCCATCGAGCGGATCGATGGGATCGGTCTCACCCTGCCACGGATGCAACGACTTGTCACCACGATAGAACGAATGTGCGGTGTCCTCACGCACGTTCAGGTGATCGAAGTCGTGGAACGCCGATCCGTCGTAAATGCCGGCGCGGCTCATCAGCGCGGCGTTGCGCCCTTCCACCGTGGGACGTTCGTACAACTTGGGATCGAAGAACGTGCCGGTAGAGAGAAACGCGCCCACCCCCTGACCGTACTTGTCGAGACCGGCCCGTTGCGCGAAGCGGATGAACAGGCCGCAGTCGGAGTTGCGCTGCGATTCGTTCTCTTCGGCCCAGGCGAGCATGTCGTTCCAGCTCTTGATCTCAAGCCAGCGGTCGATGGAGCAGCCGAGCCACTGCTTTTCGAGCCACTCGCGCCGCCACATATCGAGAATGGCGATGGAGCGGGTCACGTCGGACAGCGACGGCGCGCACATCACGCCGCCCGGAATCATGAAGCTCGAGTGTGGCCATTGTCCGCCGAAGATCGCGTACACTTCCACCGGCTTGGCGGATAGCGTGACCCCTGGCTCGAAGCTCGTGCCGACAAAGGGCGCAAAACGCTTCACCACCTCGTCGTACTCGGGCAGGTGCGCGTACTTCTTGTTGATCAGGTCCACCGCAAACAGCGCATAAAACCAGCGCGGGATGGACAGCAACGTTTCACACGCCTGCGCGATGTTGCGAATGAGCGTGGCGTTGTGTGGCAGGTGCGTCTTCCACGCCGTGTCCAGCGCGTAGGCCGCCTTGTAGAGGTGTGAACCGCCGCAGATGCCGCAAATGCGCGGCGTGACGATGAGACCGGCTTGCGGATCCTTGCCGCGCAGGATGATCTCGAATCCGCGGAACATGCTTGCTTCGGTCCATGCATCCGTGACAACACCGTCGCGAATCGTCACGCGCAGGTCGAGATCACCCTCCACGCGCCCGAGAGGGCTGATGCGCAGGTCGGAGGGCATGGGCTGAGTCGCCGTGGCCATGGCTATATGCTCGAAATGGAAGGTGAGAGGAGTGAGGCGGCTCAGACGACGAACATGTCTTCCTTGCTCCACTTGGGCGCCGCGATGCGTGCGGCGGCCGCATGGGCCATGTACGACACGTGGTCGGTGCCGGTGGGCACTTCCTTCGGAATCGTGCCACTCACCTTCTGTGTCTTGAACACCGTGCCAGGCTTGAGATCATGGAACGGGAATTCGGGCTCGGTGCAACCGGTGCAGGGCATGCCGGCGCGAGTCTTCGATGACTGCCGGTTCCACAGAATGCGATTGCAAGGCGAGTGGGTCATCGGACCGCGGCAGCCGAGTTCGTAGAACAGGCACCCCTGACGCGTGCCCTGACCGAACTCCATGGTGCTCTGCTTGTACTCGAAGTACTGCACCCGCGTACAACCGGTCTGCGTGAACGTCTTGAAGAACGTCTGCGGGCGCTGCAGATCGTCGAGCGCGATATCGCCCGCTCGTCCTGCGGAGATGGCCACCAGGATCTGCGTCACCCAGTCGGGGTGTGTGGGGCAACCGGGGATATTCACCACGGGCAATCCCCACTTGGAGCGGAAGTCACTGCCCAGGAACCCGCCGTGTTTCCGCTTGAGATACTGCAGGCCAACGTTGTCGACCGGATTGGGCTCGGTGGCCGGGATACCGCCCCAGCAGGCACAATCGCCGAGTGCCACCACGGCCCCCGCATGCGACGCCAGCTCTCTCACCCAGTCCATCATCGGGCGATCGGCAAACATGTTGAACCGACCGGTCTTGTTGGGACCCAGGATGACGGTGCCCTCGAACACGAAGATGTCGAGCTGCCGCTTGCCGGACGCGAGATCATTGAGCATCTGCTTCACCGGCTCGCCCATCTCATAGCCGAGTGATGGATGCCAGAGAATGTCGATGCCGAAGTCAGTCACGAGATCGCACGCGCTCGGCTCTTCGGCATTGAGGAAGGACATCGTGTTGCCGGAACACGCACCACCCTGCAGCCACAGCACCGTTGCCATGTGAGGAAGTTCTCCGGGAAACAGCCGGTCACGCCGGCAGGGAATGGGAGAGGAGGGAGGGGCCACACCGTGCAGACACTGGCGTGGGTCGGTGTCACAATGCGAAGGCCGGCAACGCGCAACAATAGCAAGAACTAGGTAGGCGCCCGGTCGTGATGGTGACTCAGGTGGGCGTTTGCAGCACGATCAATCCCTGGCTGGCCGCGATGCGCACCAGCTCCACCTGATTGTGCACATTCAGTTTCTGCATGAGGTTGGCGCGGTGTCGCGTGGCCGTGTGTGGGGAGATGTTCAGTGCCTCGGCCACGGCACTGGTTGTCAGGCCATTGGCGATCAGTTGCAGTACTTCGCGTTCGCGCGCCGTGAGAGACACCGGGCGCATGCGGGACTCCTGCAGGCGGGCCCGGTCGATGGCTGCGGCGAGATAGCGTTGGCCCCGCAGCACACTCTCGATGGCAAAGAACAGCTCATCATCCATCGAGTCCTTGAGCAGGTAGCCATCGGCACCGGCGCTCAGGGCCTGTCCCACCAGGTGAGTTTCGTCGTGCATGGACAGCACGAGGACGCGTGTCGTGAGTCCTTTGGCCCGCACGCGTCGCAACGTCTCGAGCCCGTCGATACCCGGCATGTTGAGGTCGAGAATCACGAGATCCGGGCGCTCGGCCTCAATGAGCGGAACGGCGGCCTCTCCTGTGCCCGCCTCCCCCACGACATCGTGACGACCATCGAGGCGCAGCAACACGGCGAGTCCGCGGCGCACCAGCGAATGGTCGTCCACGAGTACGACCCGTGTCCGGGTGTTCATGTGAGCGGCAACTGTACCGAGACGACCGTACCCGTGCCGGGTTGGCTTGCCACATCACAGAGCCCTCCCAACTGATGCGCGCGCTCGGCGATACCGCGCAGGCCGAGGCCAGACTGTGACCGCGTGATATCGAACCCGCAGCCGTCATCGCTGACGCGCACGAGCAGGCGCTGCGCCGTTTCACCCACACTCACGCGCACTTCCGTGGCGCCCGCATGAGCGGTGACGTTGGTGAGGGCTTCCTGCACGATCCGGAACACGGCGGTTTCGTGCAGCGGGAACCGACGTTGATCGAGACCGTCCACCTCGAGATGCACCGCAAACCCGCCCCGTTGTTCGGTATCGTGCACCAACTGGGCGAGGGCCGCCGCGAGGCCGTGCTGGTCGAGCGCCGGAGGCCTGAGACGACGCGCCAATTGCCGAAACCGTGCGGTGGCCTGATTGACCTGCAAGCGCAGCTCATCGAGCGGTGCGCGCACGTGTGGCGTGTCCGATGGCAACACGCGCGACAGGACCTGCAAGGCCAACTTCACCCCGACGAGCGCCTGACCTGCCTCATCGTGCAACTCCCGTGCGATGTGCTGACGCTCTTCCTCGATACGGTCGGCGTGCAGGGCAAACAGTTGCCGCACTTCCGCGTTCTTGCTGGCCAAGGCGGTGACCAGGCGCGAGTTCTCGATGGCCATGGCCGTGGTGTCCGCCAGCGCCTCGAGAAACGACGCATCGTTCCAGGTGAACGGGGCTCGCTCGATCGTCCGATGCAGTTCCAGAAATCCCACGACTTGATGTGACGCATCGCGGAGCGGCACACACACGGCATAGTGCACACCGTCGTGGTCCACCAGTTCTTGGTCGCGCGCCGAATCGGCCGGGTAGTCGGCGGTGAGATAGGCAAACTCGTGTTCGAGCACACGTCCGGGGATGCCTTCCCGTCGTGCCCAGGTGCGCGGAAGACGTCGCCAATGGTTCTGACTCCAGTAGCTGGTGGACACCAGCCGTGTCTCGCCGTGTTCACCCACGCTTGTCAGTCCGGCATAACCACCGTCTGCCTTGAGGAAGCGCGAGGCATGTTCCACCATCTCCTGCACCAACGCCTCGGGCTCCCGGTGTCGGTGCACCGATCCGGAGAAGGCCAACAAGGCCTCCATGCCATTCGACCATTCGGCCAACCGACCCAGGAGCTCCGCGCGATCCACGGCCACGGCCAACTGTTCGGACACGATGGTGAGCGCCCGCAGCAGAATCGCATCGAAGGCATGCTCCGATCTGGCGGCGACGAGCAGCACGGCCAGGGGGTGCCCGGCATGATGCGCCACCGGCACGGCCACGACGCTGCCCCAACCCAGCATTTGCGGCGCCACGCAGGTGCCGGGAATGACGTCCAGGGCCTCGTTGCTGAGCAGGCACTCGCGGCGCGTGGCGGCCGTGTGCATGATCGCACGCAGCGTGCGCGTGGACTGTCGTTCCGGCAGCAGTGTGCTGCCCACCAACGCAGATACTTCGCCTTCATGCACCGACGCGATCGCGACCAGTGGCACCTGCAGACAGGTCGCCATGGAGGTGCACAGGAACTCCCGCAGCGTCGCGCCATCGGGCTCGCGCGCGAGGACCGACGCGGCCACGGCCACCAACTCGAGGGCGAGACCGTCCCGCTCGGAAGGTGTGCGGATCACGTGGCGGTGGGCAGCAGACTCAGTGAGCCGCAAGCCGTTGCGCGTGCCACTCGGCACGCCACTCGGCGCGTCGGGCATCCAACAGCGCGAGCCAGTCTTCGAGCCCGGCACCGGTACGCGAGGAGCAGGACAGCACCGGCATGCCTGGCCGAACGGATGCGATGGCAGCTTCCGCGGCTTCGCGGTTGAACTCGCAGGCCACGGCAAGATCGGACTTCGTGACCATCGCGATGTCGGCCGAGTTGAACATCGTGGGATACTTGAGCGGCTTGTCCTCGCCTTCGGTCACGGAGAGCAGCACCAGCCGCAGCGCCTCGCCAAGATCATACGAAGCTGGGCACACGAGATTGCCCACATTTTCCACGAAGAGCACCTCGATATCCTCGAGTGCCCATCCGTCGAGATGGGCATCGATCATCTCGGCCTCGAGGTGGCAGCGTCCGTGGGTGTTGATCTGCCTGACCGGCGCCCCGCTGCGCGCCAGGCGCTGCGCGTCGTTGTCCGTCTCCAGATCGCCGACCAGTGCTGCCACCCGCACGCCACGCTGGTGCAGCGCTGTGAGGGTCCATTCGAGGAAAGCCGTCTTTCCTGTTCCAGGACTCGACACGAGGTTCACCACAAAAACACCGGCGGCCTCGAACCGTGCGCGCAGGCCATGTGCCAGCTCGTCATTCTTGCGAAGAATGCCGGCACGCACGGCAACGATGCGCGACGTGGGCATGGTGGAGGTCATGCAGGGATCTCCGGCGCCTGGGATGCACCCAGTGCTGACGTGTCGTGGTCGATGGAATCGAAGTCGGTCGATGCACCGTCGTCGATTTCCAGACCGGTGATGTCCAACTCACGTCCCCTTCGGATATCGCCGCTCGGTGTATCACAGACCGGGCAACGGAATCGGTTGACTCCCGGCAACTCGTGAATCGCAGCACAGGGTGCGCAATGAATGGCAATCGGAATATCCTCGATCACCAGCCGTGATCCCGCGAGCGGCGTGTCGGCAGCCACCAGCTCATAGGAGAACAGCAGCGCCCCCGGCTCGATACCGGAGAGTCGTCCTATCGCAAGGTATACCACACGAACGGACGACGCGCCAAGCCGACGCGCTTCCGCACCGGCCACATCGACGATGCTCTGAGCGATCGACAGTTCGTGCATGATGTGAGTGGATCAGCGGCCAAGTTTTTGCCCGTACGCTTTCGAAGCGTGCAGGGCAAAACTGATCGCCCGATTTACGTCGGGATCACGCAGGGCGCGCAATAGGCCAAAGATCCCAATAGGCTTTTCCGCAGCCCGGGCTTCCCGAGCTTCCTCGTACGACTCGGCCGCCGAACGCCCAATGGTGCCAAGGACTTCGACGGTCTGTGGTTCGAGCATGCCGGAGCGCACCAGCGTCTGGCCAGCGGCTACCAGCGTCGGGAGCGCCGCGAGGAGCTCCTTGAGCTTGGCAAAATCGGGTTGTGACGCGGTCTTGAGTTCATCGAGATCGGCCGAGAGCGCCGTGGCGATGGTGTCTCCACGCCGCAGGAGGCCATCGATGGCTTCGAGCGTGAACGCGGCGAGTTCGAGTCGATCGAGCACGGCTTTCACGGCCTCGATCGTTTTTTCTTCGCCGAGACGTTCGACTAATCCCGAATCAATCAGTCGTTGAAATCCGGGTGTGGCTGATACGTCGGCGAGTTGCACGCCCACGCGGGCGAGCTGGGGAATGCGACTGATCACGTCTCCGGCGGCGGTGTCGTCACCGGCCAGGCGCTTCATATCGGCCACACTCTCCGCGACGCTTTCCGCCACGACGTTGGCGCGATGCAGAAAACCGTCCAACGCGTCCGCCACGAAGGCGAGAAGGTCGAGACGATCGAGCAGGCGGTTCAGTGAATCGATGGTCTTTTCTTCCGACAGGCGGGCCAGTAGCTGCTCCTGGGCAGCGCTGGATGCGGAAGGCAAGGCAGTCCCCATGCAGTCCCTCCGGAAACGGGATCGGGGTGAGGTGCGGCTACGTTATGTGCCGGCGCCGCCCAGTGTTATGGCAAGATCATGCTATTTCCAGCGAGGTTGCCCACCGACGACGTTAGCCCACATGGCGTTTCCCTCCGCGCAGACCAATTCCACCACACCGATCGCCACGACTCGTGTCGTGGTCCGTCTGCGCGGTACGGTACAGGGCGTCGGGTTCCGTCCTTTTGTGCATCGATTGGCCATTCGACTTGGGGCGCGCGGCGAAGTCCGCAATGTCGGGGACGGCGTTCTGGTGGAGCTCGAGGGTGAGCCGGGCGTGATCGAGCAGTTTCTCGCGGCCCTGTCGCGGGAAGCGCCTCGGGCGGCGCGCATCGAGTCGATGGAAGTCCACGCCGAGCAGCCGCAGGGCGTGAAAGGGTTCCGGATTGCGGGCAGTCGTACGCACGATGAGGCGATGCCAGGCAACGGGAAGGTGTTGGCGTTCGCACGCGTTGCGGCGGTGCCACCGGACCTGGCAACCTGCTCCGACTGCTGGCGGGAGTTCCACAATCCGGCAGATCGACGGTACCGCTATCCGTTTCTCAACTGCACCCAGTGTGGGCCACGATTCACCATCGTCATCGGCGTGCCGTATGATCGGGCGCTTACCACGATGCGGCGCTTCACGATGTGTGTGGCCTGTCAGCGCGAATACGACGACCCGACCCATCGTCGTTTTCATGCGGAACCCAACGCCTGTGCCGACTGCGGTCCGCAGGTCGCATGGTCGGTCGTGCGTCGTGCCGACACGGACATGCGCGAGCCTGCACTCCCAGTCGTTCACGCGACAGATGCGCGTAACGAGAACGCGTTGCGGGCTGCGTTGACGGTACTGCGTGCCGGTGGGATCGTGGCTGCCAAGGGGATCGGCGGATACCACTTGTTGTGCGACGCACGAAATGCCGACGCGGTGGCCCGGTTGCGCCTCCGCAAGGATCGGCCGCACAAACCGTTGGCAGTGTTGGTGGACACCCTCTCCACGCTGCGCACCTTCGCGGACGTGCGTGCATCGGCGGTGGTATCGCTGGAGTCTCCAGCGCATCCCATTGTGCTGGTGCCCACCTCCAAGGGGGCGGCGCAACCGCTGGCACACAATGTGGCGCCCGGACTCGATTCCGTCGGGGTGATGTTGCCGGCGTTTCCGCTGCACGCGTTGCTTGCCGCTGACGGTCCGCTCGTATGCACCAGTGGCAATCTGAGTGATGAGCCCATCGCCTGGCGTGATGTCGATGCGCTACGGCGTCTGGCGGTGCTGGCCGACGGATTTCTCACACACAATCGCGAGATTGTTCTACCCTGTGATGATTCCGTGGTGTCGATCGGTGACGACGGGCATGAACAACCCGTTCGCCGATCGCGGGGCTATGCGCCGTATCCGATCCCCGTCGCGGCCTCGTTGCCGGCATCCATCCGTGCGTCCGCGTCAGTGCTGGCCGTGGGAGCGGAACTCAAGTCCACGGCCGCATGGCTCGCTGCCGATCAGGTGACGCTGTCGAGTCATATCGGTGATGTCGGGAGCCCCGAAACCCTCGAGGCGCTGACGCTGGCCACGGGGCAACTCGAAGCGATGCACCATGGCCGCGCCGACGTGATCGCCTGTGACCTACACCCTGAATACCACTCGTCGCGGTGGGCCGCGGAACGCGCGCGGCAGTCGGGTGCGACGCTGGTGCGGGTGCAGCACCACCATGCCCATCTCGCGGCGTTGATGGCCGAACACGGGCTTCCCGGATCCACGCCGATTCTGGCCTGCACGTTCGACGGGACAGGCTGGGGCACCGACGGCACCGTGTGGGGTGGTGAAATGCTGCTCGGGGATTGCACGGGCTTTACCCGTGTTGCCTCCCTCACGCCATTCCCCCTTGCCGGTGGTGATGCGGCCGTGCGGCAACCGTTGCGTGGTGCGCTGGGGTTGTTGCACCGACACGGTCATGACGTGTCGGACAACGCCATCGCGCCAATGCTGCACCATACGGAGCTGACGTCGGAAGCACGTCGCCTGATGATCCAGCAACTGGAGCGCGGCATCGCCTGTGTGGAGACGTCCAGCATGGGGAGGTTCCTGGATGCCTGCGCCGTCCTGTGCGGCGGTCCGGCGAAGGTGTCCTATGAAGGACAGGCGGCGATTCTGCTGGAAGTGCTCGCTCGCCAGTATCCTGGCACACGCATGCGGGCCGGGTACAACATCGACGTGCACGAGGGACCGGCATCGTCGGTCAATCGCGACGGAGTGCACGCGCCGCGGTGGTTGATGAATCCCGCGCCGATGTTGCAAGCACTGTTGTGGGACATGCAGGCCGAAGTGTCTGCATCAAGGTCGTTGAATCGCACGCAGGACGCGTGGGCGGATGCCATCGCGCCGATTGCCTGGCATGTGCACGACGCGGTGGCCCGTGTGGTGGTCGATATCGCGCTGCGTGTTCGCCGGGACCACGGCACGAACCACATCGGCCTCACCGGTGGGGTCTTTCAGAATCAATTGCTCTCCACGCTCACGGCCCGTGCGCTCGAAACCGATGGCTTCGAGGTGCTCCAGCATCGTCGCGTGCCGTGCAACGACGGTGGCCTGGCACTCGGCCAGGCGTTGATCGCTGCGCACGCGACACAGAAAATGTCACCGACGTCATCGACGTCACGACTCACTCATCACCTGGCACGGTGACCGTCATGATCTCGCTCCTGCTGTCCGCCATCGGTGTCGGCTTTCTCGTCGGGTTTCGTCATGCTTTCGAGCCGGATCACCTCGCAGCGGTCACCACATTGGCCACACACGATGGTGGGCTGCGGCGCGCCGCACGGCTCGGTGTGTCGTGGGGCGTGGGCCATACCCTGAGCGTGGGATTGGTGGCGTTGGTGCTCATCGCACTCGGTGTGCAGGTGCCCGATCGGTTCTACGCGACGGCGGAACTCGGGGTGGCGCTCATGTTGCTGGTGTTGGGTGTGGGTTCCATCGTCGCCGAGTCGCGCCGACACCGTTCATCGCAGGGGCGGCCGCATCGTCTCGCGCACGATCAGATGGCGCATCACCACCATGTTGCCGTGGGGAGTGGATTCAAGGCGCAGTTGCGGGCGCTGGGTTTTGGCGTGCTGCACGGATTGGCGGGCAGTGGCGCGGTGATCGTGCTCATCATCGCTGCGGCGCCGAGCGCTCGTGACCGCACGTTCTACCTGCTGGCGTTTGGTGTGGGCACCGTGGCAGGGATGTCCCTGGTGTCCGCCCTGTCAGGGGCGACGACCAGTGTGGTGGGTCGGCGTCACGCAACCGCGGTACACTATCTGCGCCTCGGCGCGGCCATGTTGAGTGTCGTGGTGGGACTCATGCTCGGTGGCGGCGTGATCAGGGAGTGGTGATCGCTTCCGATCGCATCCACTTGACGCGGGAATAGACGATCCCGAATCCCGCGCGCTGGGCATTTTTCTGTGAGGTGGTGCCCGGCGCGGCTACCATCATGGCCAGATCACAACCGGCGTCGGCAGCAAACTGCAAACGGGCGTCGAGCAGTGCCCGCTGTGCACCCTGGCCACGTGCCGCCGGAATCGTACTGGCGCCGGCCAGCAGGGCCACGCCTTCGTGCAGGTGGAGTGCGCCCGCTGCCACAGCCGTGCCGTCGAGTTCCGCCACGAAACAATGCGTGTCGGCGGCTCGCGCGTTGACCTGCCCCAATGCGCGGATGAACGGCACCAGTTCAGCGCTTTCGCTGCTCCACCCTTCGGCCGACAGATCTGCCCAGCTATCAGCCTCGTCGAGGGTTGTGCGACGCACAACAAGCGGACGGTTGTGTGCCGAAGGGGTGTCGGCACTGCCGGAGAGCGTCTGACACAGCACCTGTGACCATTCGATCGGCTGATAGCCACGTGCGCCAAGCAGCGGGAGCACACCGGGATCGGCCATCACGCAGATCTCGTGCATCACCTCGCTGCCGCGTGATGTGAAGAATGTTTCCAGTTGCTCGAGCTGGGTTGGCGTCACATCGGAGAACAGTCCGAGTCCGAAGGTCTGGGTGAGCGGCGAGCCGACCCCGTCGAACATCGCCCAGGTGCCGTCCACGTCGCACCGGGTGGCGCCGAGTGCAGGGGTCAGCGAAGCACGGGCATCGACGAAGGCCGCGTTGGCGTGGGCTTCGCAGCGCTCCAGGCGGCGGGCGAGCACACGATCGGCAAGTATCAGCATCTCTGGGCTATGGGGCATGGTTCTATATTTACCTCATGATCCTGCTTCGTGTCACTCAAAGCCTCGACAGTGCATCGCGAACGGCGGCGTCTGCCGTCGAGGCGCCAGCGCCGTATTCGGGGGGTGGGTTGCCGAAGGGCGGCATCATGATCGTGATCAGCGTGGCGTTGTACATCCTGCCCACGTTGCTGGCCTGGAAGAGTGGGCACCCGCGCTTTCGCAAAATTGCCCTCGTCAATCTGCTGCTGGGCTGGACCGTGATCGGTTGGATCGCCGCCATGGTCATGCTGTACATCTACACACCTCCCCCCGATGGGGAAGTGGATGTGCCGCACATCCCTGGCCAGTAGGCCCGACGTGGTGCGCGGGGGGCTCAGCGTCCGTAGGTAGAGACCAGTCCGGCCAGGCGTGTGGTGATCGCTGGCGTGAGCTGATCCCACGAAAAACGAAATCCCCAGTTGCCCGCTTGGCGGCCGGGCAAATTCATGCGCGCCGCACTGCCCAGGCCCAGCACATCTTGCATTGGCACGAGCGCGGTGTTGGCCACAGACGCCAGGGCGGCACGCATCAACGACCAATGCATCTCGCCACCATCGCAGTCGAGGTAGCGCAGCGCGAAGGCCTTTTCGCGAGTGACCTCCTCGGCAGGACGTGTAGAGTCTCCGTCGCCGCTGGACATCCACCAGCCCACGGTGGTGTCGTTGTCATGAGTGCCCGTGTACACGACGCGGTTGCGCACCAGTCGATGTGGCAGAAACTCCGACGCTTCATCGGCAAACGCGAACTGCAGGATGCTCATGCCGGGAAAGTCGTACTGATCGCGCAGCAACTCCACTTCCGGCGTGATGACTCCAAGGTCCTCGGCCACGATCGGCAAATCACCGAGGGCATCGCGCAGGGCATCGAAGAGTGCGGCGCCGGGGCCGGTGCGCCAGACGCCGTGTATGGCGGTGGTGGCGTCACCCGGGACTTCCCAGTAGGCCTCGAAGCCACGGAAGTGATCGAGACGAATCACGTCGAACTGGGTGAGCGCGGCACGCATGCGCTCGATCCACCAGGTGAACCCGGTGTCGCGCATGCGTGACCATTCGTACAGCGGGTTGCCCCAGAGCTGCCCGGTTTCGCTGAAGTAGTCGGGTGGCACACCGGCCTGCGTTTCGAGCGATCCGTCGGCGTGCAGGGCAAACAGTTCCCGATGGGCCCATACATCGGCCGAGTCGTGCGCCACATAGATGGGCACATCTCCCATCAGTGACACGCCAGCACGGCGACACGCATCGTGCAATGCCGTGTACTGTTGATGGAACACGTACTGCTCTTTGTATGTGCGTTCGATGTCCGCCGCGTGTGTGGTGCGTTGCAGGATCAGCGCGTGCGGTTCACGCAGGGCCAGTGCGGCGCCCCATGTCGTCCACGACGCATGATGGTGCGCACGCTTGAGAGCCATGAACAGCGCATAGTCGGGCAGCCAGTGCTGCTGCTGGCGCACAAACGACTCGATGGCGTCGTCGAAGGGCAGCCCGTCGAGCCAGGTGGCCAGCGCTGCGCGCTTGGCATCGGCGACGGTGCTGAAGTCGACGATGTGCTCGGGAAATGTCCCCTGCCACCCTGGCACGTGGATCAGCAACGGGTTGCCGGCAAACGCCGAAAAACACTGATACGGGGAATCACCGTATCCGGTGGGCCCCAGCGGCAACACCTGCCACAGCTTCATGCCAGTGCGCGCGAGCCAATCGACAAAGCGGTGAGCGTCTGGACCGAGATCGCCAATGCCGCCGGCGCCGGGCAGGGACGAAGGGTGCAGCAGGACACCGGCGGCGCGAGGAAACGGCATGACTGGAAACTCGTTGGTGTTTCGGAGCGCCGCCAGCGGTGCTGCGCGGACGTAGGGGCCGCTTCCGACACCAGCGATGTGCGGTAACGTACGGGGAGTATGAATCCACTCCTTGTTTGCATGTCTGCGGTGTTGCTGGTCAGCGCCGCCCAGCCGCCTGCGTCCCGCGCCACCAAACCCGTCAAGCCATCCGGCGCGCCGTCGGGTCCGTCCACGGCCGATGTGCCGGCGACCATCGCCGGAGCGCTGATCGCGGCGGATCGTAGCCACGCGGCGGCTGCCCGCACACGCCCGCTACGCGCAGCCCTCGACGCGATGTTCGCTGACGGTGTGATGATGCCCGCACCCCGTGGCCAGATCCTGAATGGGAAGGCGGCCGTACTGGATGCCATAGCCGCGACGGCCGACTCTGCGGCACGGGGTAGCTGGACGCCCATTCGTGTAGGTCTTTCGTCGGATGGACTGCACGGCTTCACGCTGGGATTCATGGTGACCACGCGTGCTGATGGTGGTCGCAGTCAGTTCAAGTATCTCGCCTACTGGGTGAGGGATAGCGTCGGCAGCAACGCGCCGTGGCGTGTGGCCGCGTGGCGTCGTCGGGCCATCGACAGCAGTGTGGCCATCGATTCCACGGTGTTGCCTCCGATCCTTCCGGCGCGGTTGCAGGTGCCTCGCCGTGGCGCGGCACTGTTCACCACACTTCGCAAAGGTCTGATCGAGGCAGAAGCCGGTTTTTCGAACGAAGCGCAGCGGGTGGGAGTCGGGGCCGCTTTTGCCGCACTGGGTACGGAGGAGTCGCTGAATGTCGGATCGGTCAACGAAGGACGCTTCACGCGCGGCGCGATCGCGATTGCCCGCGCCGTGGCTGGCGGACAGGCGCTCGACGCGCCGAGCACCATCGTGTGGAGCGCCGACACGGCGTTGGTTGCCTCCAGCGGAGATCTCGGCATCACGTTTGGTGTCATCCGCCCCAAGGGCGTGCCCGCAGGCCAGCCGGCACCAGGTACGTCTTTCTTCACGATCTGGCGCCGTGCTTCGCCCACGGCGCCGTGGCGGTACATCGCCGAATAACCGCATCCACATTGGTTGCCACACCACCGGCCGACCATGAGTCAGACACCGCAGAAACCCGCCGCCGGATCGTCGCGGGCACGCTATCGCGATTTTGTGCAACAGTATGCCGCTGGCACACTGGGGGATCGCGCGCGCGACGAAAATCCGCCGAATAAGACACAGGCGGACGCGTCATCGAACAATGGCGCCAATGTGGAGGCAAAGGGCTGGCGCGCCAAGCTGCTGCATGGCAAACGCGGCGACTATCTGCGCGACTACCTGCGGTGGCTCGCTCCGCACCGAAAGCGGTTGGCCGTCGTGTGCGTACTCGCGCTGCTGTCGGCCGCGGCGCAGTCGGTGGAGCCGTTGTTCATGCGCTTCATCGTGGACAAGGTGTTGCTCGCAGAGATTCCGGCCGCCATCAAAGCTTCACGTCTCAACATGGCCGGCGCGGGGTTCCTGTTGCTGGTGGTGCTGTCGGCGTTCATCACCATCGGCAAGGACTACACGCAGCGCATCCTGAATGTGAAGGTGGTGTTGTCGCTGCGGCGGGCGGTGTTCGATCGCTTCATGCACTTACCGCTACCCACGCTGTGGAACATGAAAACCGGTGGACTGCTGTCGCGGTTGTCCGGCGATGTGGAATCCACCAGCGGTCTGTTGCAGATGGCCATCATTTCACCGTCGATTTCGGTGATGAAGCTGCTCATGGCCATGGGCGTGTTGCTGTCGCTCAATTGGCGCCTAGCCCTGACGGCGCTGGCAGTGATTCCGGGTGCGATGTTCATGAGCTTCACGTTTGCCAAGCGCATTCGCCCCATCTATCGCGTGGTGCGCCACGACTCGGAGCAGATCGACGGCCGTGTAGGTGAGGCGTTCAGCGGCATCCGTGTGGTGCGTGCTTTCCGACAGGAAGCGCGCGAGCTGCTGGCCTACATGCAGGGTCGACACACGGTGCTGCGCAAGGAACTGTTTGCCAGCCGCCGTGAGCTCGTGCTGTGGACGTCGTGGGGATTGCTCATCGCCATCGTGAATGTGGTCATCGTGTGGTACGGTGGGCATCTCGCGCTCCGCGGCAATGCCACGGTGGGCGATATCTTCGCCTTTCAGTGGTACACGTTCCTGCTAATGGGGCCTGTCTGGAACATCGTGAACTCCTTCAGCGAGATGCAACGTGCGCTCGCGGCCATGGAACGCGTGTTCGAAATTCTCGGCATGGCGCCGGACAAGCCCGACGTTCCTGATGCCACGGTAGCGCCTGAGGTCATTGACGAGATTCGTTTTGATCACGTGACCTTCGCCTATCACGAAGGCAAGCCGGTACTGCACGATCTCGATCTCACCATTCCCGGTGGCACCGTGGTCGCCCTCGTGGGACGCAGTGGCGCCGGCAAGACCACCGTGACCGATCTGGTGGCGCGTTTCCACGACCCCACGACGGGCGCCATTCTCGTGAATGGGGTGGACATCCGGCAGATGCGGCTGGCGAGCTATCGTTCCCGCCTGGCCATCGTGCAGCAAGAAGTGTTTCTGTTCGATGGATCGGTGCGCGACAACATCGCCTATGGGCGCCACCATGCGAGCGAAGAGGACATACTCAGCGCCGCTCGGCGGGCCAATGCCCACGAGTTCATCGAGCGGCTGGTGCATGGTTACGACACGGTGGTCGGTGAGCGTGGTGTGAAGCTGTCAGGGGGACAGAAACAACGCCTCGCCATTGCCCGGGCCATGCTTGCCGATCCGCAACTGCTCATTCTCGATGAGGCCACGAGCAATCTCGACACCGAGAGCGAGCAGCTCATTCAGGCATCACTCGCCGACCTGGTGACCGGTCGCACCACGTTCATCATCGCCCATCGGCTTTCCACCATCCGCCGGGCGGATCTGATTCTCGTACTGCAGGACGGACGGGTGGTGGAGCAGGGCCGCCACGAGGCGCTGATGGCGCGTGACGGCCTCTATGCGTCGATGGTCCGCCGGCAGGATGCGGGGATGATCGACGACTTCGATGCCATCACGACGCTGTCGGCTTCTCCGGCCTGATCATGCGTGGAGCATACTGTTCGAGATCCCGTCCCATGGCCAGTGTTGCGAGCACCAGCACGGCGCTGATCAGAAAGGGTGTGGGTTGCCCGAGTGAATCGTAGGCCGCGCCCAGAATCACCGGGAAGGCGACGCGGGTGATGCCCCCATACGTCTGTTGCACACCCATGTAGAGCCCACGTTCGGTGCTGCTCACCACACGCGACAGCATGGCTGTTACGCAGGGGAACGTGAACGCCGTGCCCAGCGGCAGCATGCCCACGGCCAGCGCCAGCGTGACGTAGTCATGCGACAACGACACACCGGTCAGGCCGATGGCGAGGAAGACCACGCCAATGCGACTGAGGCGCGGTTCGCCCACGCGGTCGACCAGTCGGCCGAGGATGAGTGCGCGGACCACCACACTGAGCACGCCGATGTACATGAAGAAGTAGCCGATCGTGTCGGCTGTGACGCCGAACCGCCAACCGAGAAACAGGGCCAGAATGGCGGTGGTGCCCTGAAACGCACCGATGGCGATGGCGTAAATCAGAATGAGTCGCGATGCCGGCTCATTGGGATGTGAAATCACGCGAAACACCGCTTCGCGCGAACTGCGTCGCACTGGCTTGCTGCCATCGGCAGCCAGTCCACCGGGTTTCCGGATTTCGTTCAGGTACTTCCGGGCGAAGGCCATGTTCACGACACACAGTGCCGCCGCCACGAGGCCCGGCGTGTGCGGACTCCAGTGCTGCACCCAACTGCCGATGACTGGCCCCAGTGCCACGCCGGCGTTGGTCGCCGCCGACAGCCACCCCAGACTCTTGGCGCGGTCTTCGGGGCGTGTGGCATCGGCTACGTAGGCCTGGATGACACTGACGGTGCCGCCGCCCGCGCCCTGCACGATGCGCGAGAGAAACAACAACCACAGGCTGTCGGCGTAGGCGAACACCACGTACGCCACAGCGCTCGCGCCCAGTCCAACCATGAGCGCGGGGCGTCGACCATATCGGTCACTGAACCGACCCCACAGTGGTGCGCTGAGCAACTGCGCCACACTGAAGGAGCTCACGAGCAGGCCCACCACAAATCCGCCCGCGCCGAGGTTTTCGGCGTAGAACGGCAGGAGAGGCAGGATCATCAACAGGCCCAGCATGTCGATGAATGCCGTGACCATCAGCACGGTCAGCTTGCCGAAGGCGGTCTTCCCGCCGTCGGCTGGCAATTCGTCGTCGATGTGGGGCTCGGACGGCCCGGGTGGTGCGGCGGGAGGGGGTGAAGCGGGAGAGTCGGACATTCATGCTCGCCGATGCGAGCGGACAGTGAGGAAGAGCTAGTCGGTCTTGCCGAGTGCGGCGGGGGCGACGCTGCGCCCCACGACACCGGCGAGGGCGATGATCGTGAGCAGGTAGGGGATCATCTCGACGAACTGGCTCGGAATGAGCTGAGCGCCCTGGAGCTGGATCTGGAGTGTTTCGGCGGCCGCAAACAACACACACGCCACGGCCACGCGTACCGGTTCCCAACGACCGAAGATCACGGCCGCCAGGGCAATGAACCCGCGACCGGCCGTCATGCCGTCGGTGAACTGGTGCTGATCGAGTGCGAGATAGGCACCACCCAGGCTGGCGAGCGAGCCGGCGATGAGCAGTCCCTTGAATCGCAGCGGTGCAACCGCCACACCGAGTGAGGCGGCCGCTTCCGGCTTCTCTCCAACGGCGCGTACGCGCAATCCGAATGGCGTGTGATACAACACCCATCCGAGTACCGGCAGGGCGGCCAATCCGATCCATACCACTGGGTTTACAAAGCTGGCGAGCATGGCATTGCTGATGCCTTCGCCGCCAAAACCGGGGACGCGGGGCGAATTGCTCGCGCTGTCGAATACCAGGCGCAGGAAAAACCGGGTGCCGGCCACGACAACGAGATTGATGGCCACTCCCACGACCACCTGATTGGCCTTGAAGCGCAGGGTGGCCACAGCCAGGACTGTGGTCACGATGGCGCCGGCAACCAGCGCGCCGACCAGCCCGATCCACGGCGAATTCCCGTAGTAGCTACCCAATGCGGCGCCAAATGCGCCTGAGAGCATCAACCCCTCGAGCCCCAGGGCGATGACGCCCACTCGTTCCGACATGACACCGCCCGCCGCCGCGAGCAGGTACGGAATGGCAATGCGGATGGTCTGCAGGAGGAACATCAGGGCCATCATGCGACACCCTCCGCGCGCGAACCACGCAGCGTATTCGCCGCGCGGGCTGCGGCGGCGCGCAGTTGCGTCTGTACTTCAGGCACGGCGGTCGCCACGGCGAGAATGACCACCGCCGTGAGGATATCGGTGAGCTGCTTGGGCACGATGGCGTTCACGGCCAGGCCACCCTGTGACAGCGTGGCAAACAACAGCGCCGATGCGAGAATGCCGATGGGATGGTTCCGGCCCACCAAGGCCACCGCGATGCCGAGGAAGCCTGCACCGCCGGCGAAGCCATCTTCGTAGTAGCCTTTGTACCCGAGCACGAAGTTCACCCCACCCAATCCGGCGAGCGCGCCGGAGAGCGCCATCGTCACCAGCAGGACGCGGGGCACGCGCACGCCACCGTACTCGGCGGCATCGGGCTGCAGTCCCACTGCGCGCAGCTCATAGCCGCTGCGGGTGTGGAACAGATACCACCAGGCTGCGACGGCGGCTGCCACGGCAAATAGCAGTGTGAAGTTGGCCGCACTGCCACGGAACATCGCAAATGCATCGGCCAGCCTGGGCACGGTGCCTGCGGCAATACCGGGCGTGTGCAGCGTTTCCGGCACATGTAGCTTGGCCGATACGAACCAGTTGAGCAGCGCCAGCACGATGAAATTGAGCATGATCGTGACGATCACTTCACTGGCGCCGAATCGTGCCCGCAGCACGCCCGGTACCGCGCCAACACCGGCGCCGGTCAGCATGGCCGCTGCGACACACACCGGGACGGCCACCACGGCCGGCACACCGGCCGGCAACAACAATCCCATCACGGCTGCGCCAAAACCGCCCGCAGCCAACTGCCCTTCGGCGCCCACATTGAACAGTCCCGCGCGCGCCGCGAAGGCAAACGCGAGACCGGTGCAGGTGAGCGTGGTGGTCTTGTAGAGCACCTGCCCGATGCCGTACGCATTGCCCCAGGTGCCTTTCACCAGCAGTGAGAACACGGCTGCTGGAGCTTCACCAAAGGTGAGAATGAGCAGATCGCCCACCACCGCCGCGATGCACAGCGCCACAATGGGCGGCAGTACGGCTTCCCAGATACCACGATCCACCCGCATGCCGGTATCCGTGCTCATGCCGCGGCTCCCGTCATGAACGGTCCAAGCAACTCGGCGCTGCACGCTGCCCGTGGCAATACGGTGGCAAACCGACCCCCGTACATCACGGCAATGCGATCGGACAATGCCAGCACTTCCGTCAGGTCCGCGCTGATAAGCAGGATGCCCTTGCCAGCGTCACGGGCTGCCCGTAGCTGCGCATGAATGAACTCGATGGCGCCCACGTCCACACCGCGTGTGGGTTGGGCAGCCAGCAACACGCTGAACGAGCGACCCATCTCCCGCGCGATCACGATCTTCTGCTGATTGCCCCCCGACAGTGCCCGCGCAGGGAGCGCCGGCATGGGAGGGCGAATATCGAAGCGCCCGATCTGCTCCTTCGCGTTGGCATCGATGGCGGCATGATCCAGCTTGCCACGCGTGCCAAAATGATGCTGCCGCCCGAGGATCAGGTTGTCGGCGATGGAGTAGTCAAGCACCAGACCCCGGCGATGGCGGTCTTCCGGAATGTGCGACAATCCACGATCGGCCCGCTCGCGCACGGACAGGGTGCCAAACGCCTGGCCACCCAATTCGATGCGACCACTGCGCACCGTGCGCAGGCCGGCGATGGCTTCGAGCAGCTCCGTCTGTCCGTTGCCTTCCACACCGGCGATGCCGAAGATCTCACCGGGCCGGATATCGAACGACAGGTCGTTGACCGCGGCGAGGCCACGATCAGAAACCACTTGAAGGCCGGTGATGCGCAGTGCGGGAGCCGCGGTTGGTGCCGCCGATGCATTCGCCGATGTATCGGCCGTTGCGGAATCCACCGGCGTGTCCACCGCGCCCACCGCTTCGAGATGCAATGCCACATCGCGTCCAACCATCGCGCGGGCAATCTCGCGTGGGGTCACCCCCTGCGTGGGAAAGCGCGACACGGTCGTACCGGCCCGCATCACGGTGATGTGATCAGATACGGCGATCACTTCGTCGAGCTTGTGCGTGATGAGTACCACGGTGCCGCCATCGTCACGCAGGGCGCGCAGCACGGTCCACAGTTCCTGCACTTCCGGCGGGGACAGCACCGCCGTGGGCTCGTCGAGAATGAGGATCTTCGCGCCGCGGTACAGCGTCTTGAGAATCTCCACGCGCTGGGCTTCACCGACCGACAGATCGGCCACCTTGGCGTGGGGATCGACGTGCAGGCCACACTTGCGACACAGCGATTCCACTTCGATGGCCGCGCGATGCAGGTCCACGCGCAAGCCGTTTTGGGGCTCCACGCCCAGCACGACATTCTCGGCCACCGTGAGCGTGGGCACGAGCATGAAATGCTGGTGCACCATGCCCACACCGGCGCTGATCGCTTCGGTGGTCTTCCAGCCGGTCACGTCGCGGCCATTCACTTCCACCGAGCCGGCATCGGGCGCATAGAGGCCAGCGAGCACCCGCATCAGCGTACTCTTGCCGGCGCCGTTTTCGCCCACGAGCGCATGGATCTCGCCGGTGGCGACATCCAACGAGGCGTCGCGATTGGCGACGACCCCGCCAAACGTTTTCACGACGCCACGCATGCAGATGGCCAATGGTTTCTGCGCAGCGGAAGCGGCGGTCGGAGCAGGAGTGGTCATGCTCAACGTCCTCCGCGTGTGCTGGGCACGGTGATGCGCCCGTCGATGATCTTCGCGGTGAGCGAATCGAGCGTCACACGCACGCTGTCGGGAATGAGGGCCTTGTTGTTGTCGTCGTACACATAGCCCACGCCTTTTTCGGCCAACCCGAATTGCTGCACACCGCCCGTGAAGTGGCCTTCTTTCACCGCCTTGACGGCCTGATACACCGACTCGTCGATGCCTTTCACCATGGAGGTGAGCACGAAACCCGGGGCTTCGCTGTACTGATCGGCATCCACGCCGATAGCCAGCTTGCCCGCCGTGCGGGCGGCTTCGAACACGCCGAGTCCGGTGGAGCCGGAGGCATGGAAGATCACATTGGCGCCTTGATTGTACATGGACAGCGCCATCTCCTTGCCACGCCCCGGATTGCGGAAGGCCTCCGGGGTCACACCGGCATAGTTCACGATGACTTCGCAGTCGGGGCACACGTGCTGCACGCCCGCCTTGTAGCCGGCCTCGAACTTGTGAATGAGCGCGATGTCCATGCCGCCCACGAAGCCCACTTTCTTGCTCTTGCCCACCAGTGCCGCGAGCGCCCCGACGAGGAAGGAGCCTTCTTCCTCGCGAAACTTGAGTGCCTTGAGGTTCGAGGGCAGCGGCAACGGGTTGCCATTGGCATCCGTCGGCAGCGAGAGATCCACGTCGGCAAAGCGGACGTTCGGATACTCCTTGGCCAGCGGCAGGATGTCGTCGGTGAAGATGAAGCCCACGCCGATCACGATATCCATGCCTTCGGCGGCCAGCAGCCGAAGCCCCGCTTCACGATCCGAGCCATCACCGGGCTCGATATAGGTCACGCGTGCCCCCAGTTCCTTCGCGGCCCGCATGCCGCCGAGGTAGGCACCGTCGTTGAACGACTTGTCGCCGCGACCGCCGACATCGAACACGATGCCGACATCGAGGCCTTCAGAGGTGTCGGCGACCGTGGCCCCGGAGGGCCGGACGGTGAGCAGCGCGAGATGGGCGAGGAGGAGCGCCCCGATCAGGAAGAGGGTACGGCGCATGGCACCGAAGGTTCGCCGTCGAACACGTTCTCGGGAAGGGCCGACACGCTCCGACTGTCAGCGTTTCGCCGGCGATGCCCGGAACAGGCCGTGCAGCATATCGCTGGCAAACACGCCCGTGGGTGTCCAATGCACGCCCCACACGTACACCGGTGCCGAAAGCCCCCCGGCGTACCGCGCCTTCCATCGGCCCATTTTCTGCAGATCGCAGCGGCCATCCGCTCCACGCTGACCGGGGGCACAATTTCCCAGATCCCCCCGCACATCGAGCACCTGCACGCCGCCATTGTAGTAGGCGGCGTAGGCAAACCCATTGGCCTCGTCCACCGAGAAGTTGTGCGTGCCCGCCCCCGGCATCGTGTAGAATGCCACCTCCACGGGCAGTTGGATGTTGCTGATGTCCACCACGTGGATATCGCCGCTGCTGGTTGAGCCGATCGAACCCGGTCCTTCCTGACCCACGAGCACGTACTGCTTGTTGCCGGTCACCGGATCATGGATCCACCACATGTTGTGGACCTGGCCCCCCAGCGTGGTGATGCGGGAAATCCGGCGGGGTTGTGCCACCGACCCATTGCCGGCGCCTCCGATATCCCAGATGCCCATGCCGTCGTTCCATTCGGCCGTGAACAACAAGCCGTCACGGACGAATACGTCGTGCAGATTGGGGCGGCCCATGGCCTGCGAGAACACCGTGCGCGGTGTGGCAGGATTGGACAGGTCGAGCACCACCAGGCGGGAAGCCACATTGCTTGACGGATCGACTACACAGAAGGCGTACAGCACGCCGTTCACCCGGGCGAGTTCGGCGGTGTGCACACCGTACTGCATCTCACCCCCCGTGGTGCGCACCAGCAGTTGTGGCTTGCGGGCATCGGCCATGGAGTAGATGGCCACACCGCCATTGGGATTGCTCTCGATGGCGACCAGCATGATCGAGCCGTCGTCCGACACCTGCACATCGCCGGTGGTGGACGCGTTCTCCACGATCACACTGTCCACCAGACGTGGCTGATCGGTGCTCACATCCCAGATCTTCACGGCATTGCCGCGGGCCACGGAGCGGATGCCCCAACTGCTGGTGTAGGCGGTGTTGCCGCGTACCCACAACTCCGACGTATACCGATCGGAGACGTTGCCTATCGCGACGTGTGTGAGGGTCGTCCCCGACCCCACCCCGAGCGCACCCACGGAGACCGGATCGCTGCCACACGCCGCCAGCAGGGCCCCGGTGAGCATTGCGGTGGCGGTCAGTACGAGTCTGATCGACGACATCGACACGAACGGGGTACGGGGCGAGCGCATCGGCATCAATGGGAATGGGTGGGTGACATGATACGGCCAAGGGCAGGATCCAGCACGCCGTATCGTCCCATGCGGGCGCGCATGGTGCCCACATGCAGGCGGGCCCCCACCGTGATGGACCATTGGGTGGCCGCCCCATAAAAATCACGCGGGACAAAAACGGCAGGTGTGCTCCGCGGCTGGGCGTGGGCTGCGACCGCCTCGAGAAACGGGACGAGACGCGCTGTGCCACGGCCAAACGCAGGAGCCGCAAGCTGTACCGTGCCAACCTGCCATCGTGTCACACCGACGATCTGCACGTCGAAGTGTCCGGTCTGCGTGCGAAACAGATCCAACAGGCGTGAACCCTCGGGACGGTCCGTCTGTTCGGCACGAGCCGCCAGCGACCATTCGCGCCACGCCGTGCGTCCCTCGGCCAGCATACTGTTGAACCGGAATACGGCGCGGTCGTTCAGCGTTTCATTGGTGCGGGCCGCTTCGATGAAGAATGTGTGGCGCGACGTGCCGCCATAGCGCAGCGAGGTGCTGTACTGCACATGATCGAAGGCGCCGCCCTGCACGAGCCCCGGGCTCTTCACGAATGCACGGCTGGCCTGCCATTCAACGTCGCCGCGTGGCAGCAGCGTGAGACGTGTGGTGTGTGAGTCGCCAAACCGCGACCAGCGCGGACCGGTGAACGGTCCCAAGGGCTCGTCGCCGTTGAAGCGTCCGTGTTCGAGCACCGCAGCCCGGCTGGTGCCAACACGTACCGCGCCCAGGACCTGCACCCGCTCGATGATCTGCGCGTGATGATGATTGACGGGATACTTCACGAACGTCCGCATCATCGGATCGTCGGTGCCGTACGGCGTGAATCCCTTGCCGGCCGACAAAGACATCTGCCACCACGATGGCGCGGGCGTGGAGGCCGTCATCATGGCTTCGTGCACGAGCGTGTGGGGATGCCGCCGGTCGATGTATCCCTCGCCGTACATGCCGGCGTTGAGTTCACCGCGCCGGAGGGTATATCCCTCGAAGTTGAGCGTGCCGGTGGTGCGCAGTGCGCCCCAGCGACCGCGCGCGGCGGTGATCGCCCCCATCAGATTGGGCTGGGTGAGATACCCTTCGGTGAGCCGTCGATTGGCAATGGCCGGAGACGCGGAAGTCACCGCTCCGATGGCCATGATGCCGAGCTCACCCGCTCGTCCAATGGAAGCTGGCGTCTGCGCGCGTATTGGTCGGGCCAACAGCAGGGACGCTGCGCAGGCCGTCAATACGACCTGGGCGCATGACAACGGGCGTGACCGTCGTCGGAGATTCTGCTCCGCGTCGTTCACGCCCGTCTTCATCGGTCGTCGATTCCCGCGGCTGCGGGACCGTCGATCACATGTTACTTGAGTGGCTTGTAGCGGTATCCGTAGATGCCAGCGCCCGTGGCCTTGATGACCACTTCCTTGCGCTCACCCTTCTTGATCGGGCCTGACGACTCCGTACCCGACGTCACCACATTGCCGGCGGCGTCGAGGAATTCCGCCGTCACGCTGTAGTTGCCGGCCGCGTCCGCGACCTGCTCGAGCGAGAGCGTCAGCGACGAATTCTGTGCGCCACGCGTGAAGCCGGCCACATCCACCTTCACCGGCAGCGCTTCCGCGATCGTCTGGTATTTGACCAGCGAATCGGTCCACGCCTTCTTCTCGGCAGGCGTCTTGGCGTTCTTCGTCAAACCCTGTGCGGCATAGGCGAACATCATCCAGCCATCGTAGTTGTTCGGATCGACCGCCACGAGCTGCTTGGCCGGCGCGAACATCTTGTCGAACATGTCCTTGCCGTAGTACGTGGCCGAAAGATTGCGAAGGGCATCGCGGCCGCTCGGATTCTTCTGCACCGAGGCTTCGAACAGCTTCAGCGCGTCGTCGATCTTGTTGGCACGCGTCGCGATCACACCGCCCATCGTCAGCGTGATGTCGTTGCCCTTGTCCGGGTTGGCGAGCAGGTCGGCATACACCACCGACATGTTTGCCGAATCCTTGGCGAGGGTCAGAGCATCCGACCAGCCCTGCATCAGGTTGGCCGCGTCCGGAGACTCGGGGTAAACCGTGAGCAGTTCCTTGAACGTGCCTGCGGCTTCCTTCGCCGTGGCCACCTGTTCTGCACCGCTCTGGCTCACCGCCAGTTCATACTGCGCCATGCCGGCGTAGTAGAGCGACCCGTTGCGCAGGTCCCGGTACGACGTGTCGGTGCCCGCGCGCTGCACGACATGCTGCCAGTGCGTGATGGCCGTCTTCTTGTCACCCTTCGAGTTGGCCACGTTGGCCAGCACGTAGTGCGGATACGGGCTCTCGTTGCTCACCATCATCGACCGCTTGGCGTAGTACTCGGCCGAATCCAGCTTGCCGCCGTTCGACGCGTCCAGCGCCGCACGGGTCAGCGCGAGCCAGGCTTCGTTCTGACGCATGCCGGCCACGTCTTCCTTGCACGCCGGCGCCGCGGCTTCGATGGCCTTGTACGAGGCATCGAGCTGCGCGATCACGTCGTACTTCTCCTGCGGGTTGCTCACAAATCCGAGCTGGCCGCGCGTGGGCGTATCGCCCATGCCCGGTTCCGTCGCCCACATCACCAGCGCCTGCGACAGGATGTAGTTGTAACCGGCGGGGTTTTTCGCGAAGCGCTCGGGCTTCGTGTCGAGCTCCTTCATCACACCCATCAGGACCTTCTTGCGGTCCTCGGGGCTCTGCGCGCTCTTGGCGCGATTGAAGGCCAGCGACTGGAGCGCGAGCTCTTTGGGATTGTTGGGATCGATCGAGCAGGCGGTGGAAACCCCGCCCGGCTGCGCCATAGCCAATGCCGGCAACAGCGACACAGCGGCCGCAAAACCGGCCAGGAACGTCGAACGCATGAGACTCCTCGAGAACGAAACGGAAAAGGCGGAACTGGCCGAAATCACATCCCGGTGCAACGGGTGTGCCGTCCAGGGGTTCAGTTGGGGACCCGATGACCTTTGATTGAAACTACTATGACCGACAGGATCCGCACCCGGTTCCTCGTGATTGGCAGCGGGGTCGCCGGATTACACACCGCCTGGCGAGCTTCGGCCCACGGACCCGTGACGGTGCTCACCAAGCGTACCCTTTTTGACTCCGCTACCGCCTACGCGCAGGGGGGGATCGCCGCCGCACTGGGTGCCGGCGACTCGCCCGATCTGCACCGGGAGGATACGCTCGCGGCCGGCGCGGCGCTGTGCGATTCCGAAGCGGTGCAGGTGCTGGTGGAAGAAGGGCCCGCCCGGGTCCGCGAACTCCAGGCCGCCGGGGCCCGTTTCGACCTCGATCCGTCCGGTGATTTCAAGCTGGGGAAGGAGGCGGCGCATTCCCGCCACCGGATCGTGCACGCCAACGGGGACCAGACCGGCGCCGAGGTGGCCCGGACCCTCGTCGCCAAGGTGCGCGAGTCGCCGAATATCGACGTGCAGGAGACCGCCCGGGTGCTCGACCTGCTGCTGGTGCAGGACGAGAGCGGGTTGCAATGCGCCGGGGTCCGCGCTTCCATCGCCGGTCGGCCGGTGGAGATCGTGGCCGACGCCACGGTGCTCGCCACCGGTGGATGCGGTCAAATTTTCCGATATACCACGAACCCTCAGGTGGCCACCGGCGACGGGTTTGCCATTGCCCACCGGGCCGGCGCCCGTCTGGCCGACATGGAGTTCGTGCAGTTCCACCCCACGGCCCTCGATACCCCGGAAAACCCGCTGGCCCTCATCTCCGAGGCGGTGCGTGGAGAGGGCGCGGTGCTGCTCAACGCCAAGGGGCAGCGGTTCATGACCAAGCGTCATCGACTGGCGGAGCTCGCCCCGCGGGATGTCGTGGCCCGGGAAATTTTCCGTGAGCAGCAGGCCCACGGGCGGGTGTTTCTCGACGCCACCAAGATGGGCGCCTCGTTTCTGACCCGGTTTCCCGGGATCTCGCAGCTATGTCGCGCCCGTGGTATCGACCCCACCCACGAACCCATCCCCGTCACGCCGGCTGCGCACTACATGATGGGCGGCGTGGTGACCGATCTTGCCGGTCGGTCGAGCATTTCCCGACTGTACGCGGTGGGCGAAGTGGCCCGCACCGGCGTGCACGGTGCCAATCGCCTCGCCTCCAATTCGTTGCTCGAAGGATTGGTGTTTGCCGAACGAGTGGCGCGCGATCTGCAGCAGACCCCGGAAGATCTGCCGGCGCCCGACGTGTCCGCCTGGTCGGTGCCGGCCCTCGACGATCGGGGAGCCGCCCAAGTAGTGGCCGATGAAATCCGGCAAGTCATGTGGGACTATGCGAGCATCGCCCGCACGGCGCCTGGTCTGCGGCGCTGCGTGGCCCTGCTCCAGCACCTCGGCGAGCGCATCGCGCCCGGTGCCACGGAGGAGCGCAACCTGCTCACCACCGCGCAACTCGTGGCAGAAGCCGCGCTGATGCGCAAGGAGTCGCGAGGAGGGCACTTCCGGAGCGATTTTCCCAAGACCCGCCGGAAATGGCAGGGTCGCCACATCACCTGGTAGCCATCACCTGGTCGCCGGCATGGCTGTTCACATGCTCGTGGCGCACCGCCTCCTTTGCAGTCCATGACGATTCTCGAAGCGCACTACGATCCCGCACTGGCCGCGGAAATCCGCGAACTCGCCAAGTCGCGCAATGCGGTGATCCTCGCCCACAACTACGAGCGTCCGGAGATTCAGGATGTCGCCGACTATGTCGGAGACTCGCTGGGCCTCTCGCGCGAAGCGGCCAAAACCGACGCCGACGTCATCGTCTTCTGCGGCGTGCACTTCATGGCGGAAACGGCCGCCATCCTGTCACCCACGAAGACGGTGTTGCTCCCCGACCTGGCGGCCGGCTGTTCATTGGCCAGCACCATCGATGCCGCGCAGCTCAAGGCGTGGAAGGCCGAACATCCCGGTGCCGTGGTGGTGGCCTATGTGAACACCACCGCCGAGGTGAAGGCCGAAAGCGATTACTGCTGCACGTCGGGCAACGCGGTGGAGGTCATCAACGCCATCCCGCGGGACAAGGAGATTCTGTTCCTGCCCGACATGTTCCTGGGCGCGCACGTGCGTCGGGAAACGAAGCGCGACAACATCCACGTGTGGATGGGCGAGTGTCATGTGCATGCGGGCATCGACCCGGAACACATCACCCGCACCCGCGCGCAGCATCCGGGCGCCGAGTTTCTCATTCACCCCGAATGCGGCTGCGCCACGTCGGTGGTGGAAGCGATGAGCGCTGGGGCGGTGGATCGCAACAACGCGCACATCCTGTCCACCGAAGGGATGATCAAGCGTCCGCAGCAGACGGAACAGGACACTTTCATCGTGGCGACGGAAATCGGCATTCTGCACCGGCTGCGTCGGGAGAATCCGTCCAAGCGCTTCATTGCGGCCAACGATCGCGCGCAGTGTACGTACATGAAGGTCACGACGCTGGCCAAGGTGCGCGACGCTCTGGAGCACCTGCAGCATCGCATCACCGTGCCCGAGGATGTGGCCGCTCGGGCCCGGATTTCGATCGAGCGTATGGTCTCGATCGGCGGTAATAGTGGAGTGAGCCCCTTCGGCCCCGAGGATCCTGGCGAATGACGTCCTACCACCCGCCCCTGCGGCCGACACCGCCGCACGGTTTTCCCGCGCCTCAACTGCGGGACATCACACCGCTCGATGTGAAAGCGGTGATGGCGCATGCTCCTGGCTTTCCGCTCACGGCGGCGCAGGTGACAGCCCAGGTGCGGGTGGCGCTGCAGGAAGACGAAGCGTTCAACGATGTGTCGACGCTGGCCACCGTGGTGAGTGATCGGCATGTGCGCAGCGCGGTCGTTGCCCGTCGAGAGGGTGTGGTGGCAGGAGTGGCGATGGCAGTGGAAGCCTTTCGTCAGCTCGACCCATCGGTGGCGATCCGGGTGGAAGCGGAAGATGGCGCGCGTGTGACCGCCGGCGCCCGCGTGCTGGCATTGACCGGTCACGCCCGCGGCATGTTGTCGGCCGAACGGACCGCGCTCAACTACCTGCAACACCTGTCGGGTATTGCCACCAGCACGAGTCGTTTTGTGCAGGCCATCGACGGCACGCGTGCCAAGATTCTCGACACCCGCAAAACACTGCCGGGATGGCGTGCGCTCGAGAAGTACGCCGTGCGCGCCGGTGGGGGGACCAACCATCGCATGGATCTGCGCAGTGGGGTGTTGATCAAGGACAACCACCTGGCCGCGATCGGTGGTGATATCAACATGGCGGTGTCGCGTGCCCGCCAACTCGCGATGCCGGGCACGCCCATTCAGGTGGAGTGCGACACACTCGAGCAGGTCGATGCGTCGCTGGCAGCAGGGGCGGACTGGATTCTGCTCGACAACATGTCGCTCGACATGCTGCGCGCCGCGGTACAGCGCTGTGCGACGCGCGCCATCACGGAAGCTTCGGGTGGGGTGTCGCTCGAAACGGTGAGGGCGATTGCGGAGACCGGCGTCGATCGCATCTCGGTGGGGGCCATCACGCATTCGGCACCGGCCCTCGATCTGGCCCTCGATTTTGACGGGCTCTGAGCCCCATGCCTGTACGTCTTCCTCCGCTCACGGAGCGCCCGGCCCGTATTCTCCTCGAAGGGCTGGTTGACTACGCTGGGTTGTACCCGCCGGCGGCGCTCACCATGCCGGCTGCCGTGCGCAACTACGCACACTATCGTGCCGGCGGCAGTGGATGGGTGCTTGGACGGTTTGTCTGTCCGGCAACCGCGCTGGAAACATTCTCCGAGTTGGCCGATCCGCTTCTGCCGCGCGATGCCGGTGCCATTCCCTGGCGATTGTCGGTGACCGGATCCGGTGATGTCGCTGCCGACATGACCGCCATCGCCGCGTTCAATGAACGACATCGGGTGTGTTTCGACGAGTGTGGCGCCATCGTCGACTGCTACGAGCTTAAGGCCGAAACACCCGACGACGTCGCGCGCATTCATGCCTCGGTGCCGCGTGAGCTGCTGACCTACATCGAAGTCCCGCTCGATGATCGGGTCCATGATCTGGTCGCGGCCGTCGCCCTCACCGGACGCCGCGCCAAGATGCGCGCCGGTGGTACCACGTCGGCGGCGTTTCCGGCGGCTTCCCGCGTCGTGACGTTTCTGCGCGCCTGCCTCGAACATCAGGTGACCGCCAAAGCCACGGCCGGACTTCATCATCCGCTGCGCGGCAGCTACCGGCTCACCTACGAACCCGATGCGCCCACCGGTCGCATGTTCGGATTTTTCAACGTGCTGCTCGCTGCGGGTGTGCTCGCTGCTGGTGGCACCGACGCGCAAGCCATTGGTGTACTCGAAGAGTCGAACGCCGAGCAGATCGTGATGGGTGATGCCGATGTGCAGTGGCAGGGCGAACATGGCGACCTGCGCCTCGATCGTCAGACACTGCAGCGCGTGCGTGAGCAGATGCTGGTGGGCGTCGGCTCCTGTTCATTCACCGAGCCGGTTGACGAGTCCCGCGCGCTCGGCTGGCTGTAGTCGCCCTCACACAGCGCGCACCCGCACACCGCTCATCGCACACAGCCTGCTGCGCTGTGTCCGTCCAAGTATCCCATTCCCGCTCCTGATGCCGTCTGTTCGCCAGTCCTGGGTCGCTTCCGCCAATGGCCACGCGGATTTTCCGCTGCAGAACCTGCCATTCGGTGTCTTCCGTCGCGCCGGCACGTCCGAGACGCCGCGTGTCGGCGTGGCGATCGGGGACGACATCCTCGACATCCCCGCCTGTGTTGCGGCGGAGCTGTTCAAGGCCTTTGGTGATGACGTGCAACACGCGGCGCGTGCCTGCGTCTCCCCTTCGCTGAATGCGCTGATGGGGCTGGGTGCGGCTTCGCGTCGTGCGCTGCGTGACGCGTTGACGGCGTTGCTGGCCAGTGATGTGGACGAGAACGCGCGCCAGATCGAGCAATACGCGCTGGTCGCACAGTCCTCCGCAGAACTCTTTCTGCCTGTCGAAGTGGGTGACTACACCGACTTCTATGCCTCGGTGCATCACGCCACCAACGTGGGTTCGATGTTCCGACCGGACAATCCACTGCTGCCGAACTACAAGTGGGTGCCGATTGGCTACCATGGTCGTGCGTCGAGCCTGGTGGTGTCGGGCACGCCCATCGCGCGCCCCTCGGGCCAGCGCAAAGGCCCCAACGATGCCGAGCCCACGGTGGGGCCGTCGCGCCTGTTCGACTATGAGCTCGAGCTTGGCGCCTTCGTGGGCACGGGGAATGCGCTGGGGACCACCATCGGCATCGCCGACGCGGAGTCGCATCTGTGGGGCTATTGCCTGCTGAACGATTGGTCGGCGCGCGATCTCCAGGCGTGGGAGTATCAGCCGCTTGGCCCGTTCCTCGCGAAGAACTTCGCCAGCACGATCGGCGCCTGGGTGGTCACGCCTGAGGCGCTCGAACCGTTTCGTGCACCGTTGGCTCCCCGTGCCGAGGGCGATCCTGCACCGCTGCCGTATCTCACAGACGAGGGGGATAGGGCGCGCGGCGGACTCGCCCTCACGGTCGAAGCATGGCTGCGGACCACGCGCATGCGTGAGGCCCGTGAGCCCGCTGTGCGGGTGTCCACGGGCAGCAGTCTCGATCTGTACTGGAGTTTTGCGCAGATGCTCGCCCACCACGCCAGCAATGGGTGCAACATGCGCCCCGGCGATCTGCTGGGCAGCGGCACCATCTCCGGTCCGGAGAAGGGGAGTCGTGGCTGCATGTTGGAGCTCACGTGGCGCGGTGCCGAGCCCCTCGAACTGCCCAACGGCGAGCGACGCGGCTTCCTGGAGGCCGGCGACGAGCTCACGATCACGGCCTTCGCCGAACGCGATGGTGCCGTGCGCATCGGTTTCGGTCGGTGCACCGGACAGGTGATCGGGTGATGACGCGCGCGCTTCCGTCGATTCTCTCCGCACCGTAGCTTGCGCGCATGCGTCCCGACCTGATCCGTGTCATTCTCGTCGCCGATCACCAGATCGTGCGCGCCGGCCTCAAGGCCGTGCTTTCCACTGCGAAGGACATCACCGTGGTGGGTGAGGGCGGCAATGGCAAGGACGCGCTCGCGTTGGCCGAGCGTCTCGATCCACATGTGATCGTGATGGATCTATCCATGCCGGACATGGACGGACTCACCGCCACGCGCGAATTGCAGAAGGTGAACGCGGGGCGCGTGCATCCGGCGGACGAACCGGCAACCCGTCGTGTGCTGGTGCTCACCATGCACACGGAAGACGAACATCTCGTGGCGCTGCTCGAAGCCGGGGCAGGCGGCTATCTGCTCAAATCGGTGGCAGACCGCGAACTGGTGGACGCCATTCGCACCGTAGCCGCCGGCGACGTGTACGTGCAACCGTCGGCGGCGCGTGCCTTGGCCCGTGGGCTCGCCAAACGCGAAGGCCATGCCGACGAGCGCGCACGTTTCGAAAAGCTCACCGATCGTGAGCAGGTCGTGCTCAAGATGGTGGCTGAAGGGTACACCGCCCCCGAGATCGGTGAGCATCTCACCATTTCACCCAAGACGGTCGACACGTACAAACAACGCATCGGTGAGAAGCTGGGTCTCACGCATCGCACCGACTATGTGAAGTTTGCGCTCAAGCTCGGGCTGCTGAAAAACGACGGCTGACCTTCTGCTCCATCCGATGTCTGCACGCTGTCATATCGAACGTGTCGCGCTGTACACACAGGGCGCGGTGCCATCCGAAACATCACAGCCGCCTGGTCCAATGATCCAGGCGGCTGAAACGTGTGAGTACTGCGCATCGGAGCGCCTCGAATGGCGCAAATGCAAGCAGATCTGTCGTGACTGTGGGCAGATCAACCGGAGTTGTGCAGACCTGTAGTGAACCGCCGGTGTTTGGTTAGCGCTTGGGGAGCGGTGGTTGTGTGCTCGCCGCCTGTTCATCCCGTACCAGGCTCCAGGTCCGCAGGGGCGGAATCACCACATCCAGCAGCACATCCGGTGACGCGTAGCCACCATCGGCGCGCACCTGCGCCGCCACGCTGCGCCGCAGGTCGTCGATCGTATCGCCGGTGTTGCCTTCGAGTTCGGTGAGGAAGCCACGAAACCGCCGGCCCGATTGCAGGCAGAACAGCTCCGTGAGCGCGATTTCGCGCGTGCAGGCGTCGGCACCGCGTTCGTCGATCAATCGTTGCGTGCGGGCCAGTGTGCTGGTGCGTGCATAGAGTTCGATGGCCATGTCCGCGAGACGTTCCACCACCAATTGCCGGTTCAGGATTTCCTTGCGGTGTTTCGTGATGGCTTCCTGCGTGGCCTTCGCCAGCTCCGCTGCGTGTTTCTCCACGTAGGTCACGTGCTTGCGAAACACATTGTGCCACGACGCTTCGAACCGGTCGCGCTTGCCCAACGCCGTCTTGACACGATCGGCTGCAAAACCCGACACCAGGACCCAGTTCTGAAACGGGTTGCGCAGCGCGCCAGCGATCTCCTTGAGCTCCTCGGCCGGACCCTGAATGCCGTTGAGCCCCACGAACAGACGCAGAATTTCATTGGCGCCTTCGAAGATGCGATTGATGCGTGTGTCGCGCAGATAACGTTCGTACGGCCAGGGCTTCACGAAACCGCGGCCACCGGCGAGTTGCACGAGTTCATCGGCCGTGCGCCACACCAGATCGCTGGCGTACACCTTGGCGCATGCCGCTTCGAGCGCTACGTCTACCACATCGCCATCCATCGCGGCCGCGAGCGCGCCAACCATCGACTCGGCAGCGTAGGTCTCACTGGCGATGGTGGCCATTTTGCGCTGCGTGATTTCGAAGTTGGCGAGCGGTCCGCCGAACTGCGTGCGCGCTTCGGCGTATCGTGTGAACTCGCCGAGCAGGCGCTTGCTGCCCTGTACGCAGCCTGACGCCAGTGAGAGACGGCCGCCATTGAGGGCGTTGACCGCCACCCGGAATCCCTTGCCCACTTCGCCCAGCACGTGATCATCGGGTACGAAGAGGTTTTCGTACACGAGTTCGGCCTGCGTGGAGCCACGGATGCCCAGCTTGTGGATAGTGCCGTCCACGCGGAACCCGGGCATGTCCGGCCGGATGATGAACGCGGTGGGGCGATGCACGATCTTGCCGTCGCGTTCGATCGGTGTCTGCGCAAAGGTCGCAATCACACCAGCGCGCTGCCCGTTGCCGATCCAGTGTTTCCGGCCGTTGAGAATCCAGCCGGTGCCATCAGGGCTGCGTTCGGTGCGCGAAACGATGTGCTGGGCGTCCGAGCCGGTTTCGGGTTCGGTGAGTGCGTACGCGGCGAGTGTTTCTCCGCGTGCCAGCATGGGCAGATAGCGCTGCTTCTGTGCTTCATTGCCGGCGATGACCACCGCTTTGCTGCCCAGGCCGCAGTGCACGCCAATCAACACGCCGAGCGATGCATCGATGGCGGCCACGGCGCCGAATACACGGGCATAGGCACTGGCCGAGAGGCCCAGGCCACCGTACGCCTTCGGAATACTGATAGCCAGCAGACCACACTCGGCAAACGCCTGAATCACCGCCTCGTCGATGAACTCCTGTTCGTCGAAGCGCTGTGGATCGATCAGGCCGCTGGTGACCATGTCATTGAGCGCGTCCACCAGGCGTTGCACGGTGCGCGCTTCATCCGGATCCCGCTCACTGAGCGGCGCAGGATACGGCAGCAGGAGCGCTTCGTTGATGTTCCCGGTGAACAGGTCACGCAGGAACGACGGCTTGGTGGCAGCGGGAGCGGACATGATGTCGTCAGCGGAGGGCAAGCACGCAATTGAACAGGCTCAGGCGTCGTCGCGGCGTACGCCGGTGAGCGGCAAGTGAGAGCGGGGCGTTCACACTCATCGTGGTGAACGCCCCGCTGCAAGATAGCTCGTGGAACCGCTATCGGTTCGCGCGTGTGGAAGCCACGCCGCGCGTTGGTCTGTTTACTGACGCAGGGGCGGCGTGGTGGGCGGCCGCTGCACGGTGACGACCACGACGCTGGGCTTGCCCTGCGGGCGATTGTTGCTGTCGAAGGTCTGCAGCGTGAGGCGTGCCGTGCCGATGGTGACGCCGGTGACGTTCACCTGCGTGGATGTCGAAACGGCCTGTCCGATCGCCACACCCGGGAAATCACTGGTCACCAGCACATTGCGGCCGATGAGGGTCCGACCCTGCGCATCCCTGAGCTGGATCGCAAAGGCGCTGGTGGTGCCCACGTTCACCGTGAACGTTTCGGCCACGACGATGGTGTCGACTGGTACCTGCTGAATGATCACCGTGGCTTCTGCGGCACGGCCATCCTGTGCTGCGGCCACGCGGATGACGACGGTGCCCGGCGCGATAGCCGTGACCAATCCGGTCTGCGAAACCGAAGCGCGGGTCGGATCCAACGTGAGCCATTCCAATGGGCGATCCGTCACTTCCACACCCGTGGAGTCAGTGAGGGTGGCGCGCAGTTGGGTGGTCTGCCCTTCGGAGACTGTCACCTGCAGCGGCGTGACGATCATCGACGCCAGAGGGATTCGCGTGACCGTGAGCGTGGACGTGTCGGCCACACCTTCGGCGGTCACGATGACACGGCCCGTTCCCAGCGCCAGGCCTGTCACTTCACCGAGCTGGTTGACGCGCAGAATGCTCGGATCGGGTGTCCTCCAGGTAACGGTGCGTCCCGGTGGAATGGTGCCATTCACCGAGTCCACGAGCACATAGCCCATCAACCGCGGAATGCCGATGCGGATGGAGCCGACCTTCGGAGATATCAACACCTGCGCAATGCGCGCATCGGCCGCTTCGACCGTCATGGTGCAATTCACGGACGGATTGTCTGCTGAAGCGGCGGTGATGGTCGTGGTGCCCGCACGTCGTGTGCTGACGAGCCCCGTCTGTGAAACCGTGGCCACCACTTCGTTGCTGCTGGTCCACACGATCTGGCGGCCCGTGACGGGCAACGAGCTGAGTGCAGAGTCGAGCAGCGTGATGGTCGGCTGCACATTCTGCGAAACGGTGACCTTGCTGGTCAGCGGCGACAGGCGGCAACTCTGAATCGGAATCCGTGTGACGAGCACTGCCGAGGTTCCCGAGATCTGGTCCGTTTCGGCCGAGATCACGACGTTGCCAGCACTGAGAGCAGTGACTCGGCCGCTTTGATCCACCGAAGCGATGGCCGAATTGCTCGAACCCCAGCGGAACGTGGCACCCGGAATGACGATTCCTGCCGCATTGCGAGCGACCGCCGTCAGTTGGCGGACGTTCGTTTCGCGCAGTGTGACCGCGGCCGGGGTCACCGCCACCTGATTGGCGCGTTCCGGTGTCACCGTCACCTGCACCGACGCACTCTTGCCATTCGCTTCCGCCGAGATCGTCGCCGATCCCACGGCGATTGCGAGCACGACACCTTCCGCGGTCACCGTTGCGACCGTGGGAGTGTTGGAGCTCCATGTGACCTTCTTGTTGCGGATCGTGTTCCCGTCGCAATCAAACGCCGTGCCCACAATCGGCGCGGAGCCGTTCACGGGCAGCGTGAGAGAGGTCGGAGCAACGGTGACCGAACAAGCCTCCTTGGGCTTGAGGTCGAGACAGCCGCCAAGGCCGACCAGAAACAGCAGGGCCGTTGACGCAGCAGCGCGCCGGGGAAATGACGCCACAAAAGGGGCAGCGACCCGCATGCAGGTCCGTCCTGTCATCAAAGAGTGAAGAGGGAGATCGTCCACGAACTCCCTGGAAATCTCGCGCCCTGCCGCCGCCCTCACTGTGAGGAAGCGCACAGAGCATACCAAGGGACGCTTGGCGGCCGGCAGCCGTAACTGTCACAGCGCCGGCACCTGCGCCATGCCGGAACCTGAGCGGCCACGGACGGGCGGGCAAGCGGCCCCACCTGCTACTTTCCACGTGATGCAGACCCCGGCCCCTATGCCGCGTTCCCTCGACGATTCCGCTCTTCCCGCGTCCACCGCTCGCGACTGGTTGCCGGTCGCCGGATGGGTGGTCGGAGCGTTGTTGCTGCGTACCGTGCTGGCTGCCCTGGTGCCGCTGCTCCCCGATGAGACCTACTACTGGGAGTGGTCGCGGCGCCTCGAGGCGGGCTACTTCGACCATCCGCCCGGTATCGCGCTGCTGATTGCGTTGGGCACCGCACTGGCGGGCCCGACTGTGGCCGGGGTTCGCGCTGGTCCGGCCATGGCCGCCTTGGTCACCCACATCGCCGCCATCGCCTGCGCCTGGTATCTGGCCGGACGTGGGCCAAGCGGTCTCGCCGCGGCCCGCCGCGCCGCGCCGCTGGTTGCGCTGCTGCCCATTGCCACGCTGGGCCTCGTCCTGGCCACGCCGGATGCCGTGCTGTTTGCCGCCGCCATGGTCGCGTTGCTTGGTGTGGAACGGGCACTCGCGGCCCCCATACGGTCCTGGCATGCGCTGGGCTGGTGGACCCTCGCCGGCGTGGGGCTCGGCGCGGCCTTCGTGGCCAAGTACACGGCCGTGCTGCTGCCCATGGGGCTCGTGATTGCCTGTCTGGTGCACCCGGCGCTGCGCCGCCGTTTCGCTGAACCCGGGCCATGGGTGGCCAGCGTGATCGCCCTGCTGATGTTCGCGCCCGTGGTGTTCTGGAATGCCATGAACGACTGGGTCTCGTTCCGGTTTCAACTGGGTCACGGCTTCAATCCCAGTGCTCGTGGCAACCCGCTGTCGCGCGAACTCGAAATGATCGGTGGGCAGGCCGGACTGGCGTCGCCCATCCTTTTTGTGCTGATGGTGATGGTCGTGGGGCTCGCATTGCGTGACGGCTGGCGCCTACGCGGCAGTGCCCAGCCCACGGATGTGAGCACGCGCCGCTTTGCACTCGCCGTCATTGCCACCGCGCCATTGGCGTTTTTTGCCATCAGTGCGTGGCGCCGTTCCGTGGAAGCCAATTGGCCGGCCATGATCTATCCCGGTGCGATGATGTTGCTCGCCACCAGCGAACGGCCGTGGGCGCTCGGCGCATGGTGGCGACGTGGGCTCGTGTTTGCGGCGTTTTTGCTGGTGGTGGTCACTGCGCAGGCTTGGCGTCCGCTGCTGCCACTTGCTCCGCGCAAAGATCCGATCGCACGGGCGCATGGATGGACCACGCTCGCGCAGGCCGTCGACAGTGCGCGCATCAATCCATTCCTGGATGGCACCGTCGATCAGTGGGTCTCTGCTGACCGCTATCAGGACGCATCCGAATTGGCGTTTCATCTGCTCGATCAGCCCACCGTGTTTGCGCTCAATCTGGGTGGACGCACCAATCAGTACGACGTGTGGCCCAGCGCGTACACGAAGATCCGACCGGGCGATGGGCTCGTGGCCGTGTTCGACGCCGATGCAAAGGGTGATTCCCTCGCTGCTGTGGTCGGGACCTGGTTCGCAGCCACTCGGCAGGGCGCGACGGTTTCCCTGCAGCGCAACGGTGGAGAAATCACCACGCGGCGCATCTGGTTGTATCGCATCGCCCGCGATGTCCCACGTGAGCGCCCCGTTGCCCAGTCGCGCTGATCTGATCGGTCCATGACATCAACACTCAGTCTTTCAGCCGTGCTGGTGGTCGCGCTGGGTGGTGCCTTGGGTTCAGTCGCTCGCTACACGGTTGGTGTGTTGTTGTTGCCGGCCAGTGGTGGTTTCCCCACGGGCACGCTCGTGGTGAATGTTGTCGGCGCATTTCTCATTGGATGTTTTGCGCGCCTCACGCTCACCAGCGAATCGGATCAGTTGTTGCGCCTCGCGCTCACGACCGGCTTCTGTGGTGGCTTCACCACCTTCTCCGCGTTGAGCGCCGAGACCATCGCACTGATGCAACAAGGCCGCACCGCACGCGCAGGGCTCTATGTCGTATCCAGCCTCGTGCTCGGTCTGGGTGCCACCGCGCTGGGGTACCTGATCACCAAGCCGCGCACCGCGCCCTGAAAGCCAACCAGCCCTTCTGTCCAGTCCTGCGGTTTTCGCGCGAAGCGCCGCTGTAAACCCTTTGTTCCTCCCCGATCCCTTTCCTCGGTGATTCACTCCAACCACCGAACCGAAAAGCCATGACCTCACCGACCATCCCCGCCGATCTCGAAGCCTGGTGCACCGCCAACGACCAGCGCGCCCTCGACGAGCTGTTTGCCTTTCTGCGCATTCCCTCGGTGTCGGCGCGATCGGAGCACAAGGTCGACTGCGCGACGGCGGCACAGTTTGTTGCTGACCGTCTCACACAGATCGGCTTCACGACGTCGGTGGAGTCCACGCCTGGCCATCCCATCGTGGTCGGCGAATGGCGTGGCGCGGGCAGCGACGCGCCTACGCTGCTGATCTATGGACACTACGATGTGCAGCCGGCCGAGCCGCTGGAGCTCTGGACCTCGCCAGCGTTCGAACCCACCATCCGAGACGGCCGCATCTACGCGCGCGGATCCGTCGACGACAAAGGACAGCTCTACCTGCACATCAAGGCGCTCGAAGCGCATCTCGCGACACGCGGTGCGTTGCCGGTCAATGTGATTGTGCTGGCCGAAGGCGAAGAAGAAGTTGGCAGTGTGAATCTGGAAGCGTTTCTCGAGCGCGAGCAGACACGTCTGGCCTGCGATGCCGTGGTGATCTCCGATTCCACCATGTTCGCACCCGGCATTCCGAGCATCCTGTCATCGCTGCGTGGCATGGCCTATCTCGAGATCACAGTGCAGGGAGCCAATGGTGACCTGCACAGTGGCATGTACGGTGGCGCCGTGGTGAATCCCGCGATGGCCCTGGCACGCATCCTGGCCACCATGCACGACCGCGACGGACGCATCGCCATTCCTGGTTTTTACGATGCGGTGCGCCCATTCCCCGATCACGTGCGTGCACAGATGCGCGAACTGCCGTTCAGCGACGAGCAGATGATGCATGAAGTGGGCGTCACAGCGCTCGGCGGCGAGACCGGCTACACCACGCTGGAACGTCTCTGGACTCGCCCCACCTGCGAAGTGAACGGACTACTCAGTGGCTACACTGGCGAAGGCGCCAAGACCGTATTGCCGGCGCATGCGATGGCCAAGGTGAGTTTCCGTCTCGTGCCCGATCAGGATCCCGCTGTTGTGGCATCCCTTGTGGACGCGCACGTGCAACGCGTCGCGCCAGCGGGTGTCACCGTGCACGTCGAACATCTGCATGGCGGACGCCCGTGGCGTGCCGATCTGCAGGGACCGATCATCGAAGCCGGCAAAACCGCGCTCGAAGCCGCCTTTGGCCGGGCACCGGTGATCACCGGGGAGGGAGGCAGCATTCCCGTGGTGGGTGACTTCGAGCGCATCCTGGGGGCACCAGTGCTGCTCATGGGCTTTGGGTTGCCGGGTGAAAACGCCCATGCCCCCAACGAGTGGATCAGTGTCGAGAACTACCAGCGTGGAACGAGAGCGGCGGCGGCACTCTACGAGGAGTACCGCCGCCACCATCACCATCAGAGTTGAGCCGGCCCGATCCCGCAGGGCGTGCGGTGTTAGAACGAACCCAGGATATCGTCTGACGAGTCGTCGTCGAACGGAATCAGTTCGGCGCCATTGACCGGGAAGACATCATCGTTGGCCGCGTTGGCTGAGACCGTTGCACGCACACTCTTGGCCTTTGGCTTCGCGGGCGCTGCACTGCGGGTCTTGCTCGTGCTGCGGCTCGCCGTGCTCGGTGGCGGGCTTGCCGCACGACGCGGGGCCGCCGGGCTCGGCGTCGCATAAGAGACTGGAGCCGACGCAACGCGCGTCTGTCCGAGCTCGAACTGCGAAGCCATGTCCTGCATCTCGGCCGACTGTGCCGACAGTTCCGCCGCCGCACTGGCCGATTCCTCGGCATTGGCCGCGGTGCGCTGCGTGAGGCCGCTGATCTGCGACATGGCCGAGGTCACTTCCGCGAGCTCCTTCTCCTGCTCCACCGCGCCTTCTGCGATGTTGTTCATGATCGTGGCGGCGCGCTGCACGCCGGTGCGGATCTCTTCGAGACGACGCGTGACACTCTCGTTGAGCTGCACACCCGTTTCCGCCTTCTGCACCGACTCTTCGATCAGCGTCGCCGTGTTGCGTGACGCTTCCGAGGCGCGGATGGCCAGGCTGCGCACTTCATCGGCCACCACCGCGAAGCCCTTACCCGCATCGCCGGCACGTGCCGCTTCCACGGCCGCATTCAGAGCCAGCAGGTTCGTCTGGAACGCGATCTCGTCGATGGTCTTCACGATCTTGGCCGTCGAGTCAGCCGAGCGCTTGATCTCTGCCACGGCCTGGGCCAGCGCCGTCATGCGCTCCACACCCTGCTCGGTGGTTTCCGTCACCTTCACCATCGCCGTACGGGCTTCGTTTGCATCGGCCGCGTTGGCCTTCGTGCGTTCGTCCACCACCGCGATGCGGTTCGACACCTGATCAATCGCGCCAGCCTGATCGGCCGCACCACTCGCCAGTTCCTGGCTGCCATCACCGATCTCACGCGCTGCTCCGTTCACCTGGCTGATCGCCTGGGAGAGTGAAGCGAACACTTCGGAGATATTCTCGAGCGCGAGGTTGAGCGATTCCTTGATCGCGGCATGCTCACCCACATAGTTGCCCTTCACGCGAGCCGAGAGATCCTTGGCCGCCACGCGCGTCAGCACATCCTTTGCTTCGACGATCGGCTCGATGACCGCATCGACCGTGGCATTGGTGCCGGCGACGAGCTGCGCATACGCACCCTGGAAGCGATCCGGGTTGCCACGCTTCGACAAGTCACCGTGCTTGGCCGCGTCGATGACCACATTGACTTCACTGACCACACCCTGCAGGGTGTCCGCCGCGCCGTTGATGCTGCGCGAGAGGACGTCGTGCTCGGAGCGGACTTCGACCTTGGCGCTCAGGTCGCCGCTGGCCAGACGATCCGCCGCGTGGGCCACACCGCCGATATACGACAGCATGTCGCGGAACGCCTCGGCCAGTTCGCCGATTTCGTCCTTGGACTGGATCTTCACTTCGACATCGAGATTGCCCTGCGCGATGCTGCGGCCCGTCTTCGACATCGAGCGCATGGCGCCGATGACACTGGTCAGCGTGCCCCATGCCAGCACGATCAGGGCGGCCAAGGCGACGACCAGAATCGCGCTGGTGCTGTAGAAGGACGTGCTTTGCAGGCCTACCGCAGTGTTGAATGATGCGTTGATCTGCTCGTTGCGGTCCTCGAGCTCGGCGTTGAGCTGTTTGGTGAGTTCCGCATACTTCGTCTTCGCCACGGTGCGCGCGCCCATCATGTCTTCCATGGCGCCCGTGATCATGCCCATGCTCGAAGACTTGCTCGCGGCGGCGTATTCCTTGAATGCGGCGTGCGTCTGCACCACGGCGGCCGAATCCGTGGTCGCATTGCGCGCCAACGAATCATTGATTGTGGCAAACTTCCGGACGATCGAATCTGCTGCTGAAATCGCCGCCGTATCGCTGGCCGCGACAGCGTCACGCACAATGCGCTGGTAGAGCTCCACCAGGTTCAACTGCTGACGGCTCTGTTCCAGCGCTGGCGAGAGATCCTGCCGAATGGTGGTCAATTCATGCTGCGCGCGGCGACCAAGGACGATCGTCGAGGCGAGCGTGATGAGGAAGCCGAGCGCGGCCACCACAGGGAGGGCCAAAATCTTGGCCCGCAGAGTCAAAGTACGAAACATGGATTCGCTGATTCGCTTCAAGGGACAGCACGGAAGGAATGGACGGCGTCGTCCAATACGGCACAATCAGGGGTATCGGACCATTGGCCCATGCACTTGAGCAAGTCGCATGAAGTGTCACATTGCCGGCCCGACTGTCACGTTGGAGCCGATGATGTGACGATACTCCCGGAGAAGGTCCCGTTGCGTGCCATCCGCATGATAGCCATGCAATCGGGCGGCCATTCCCGTGGGAACAACCGCCCGATGATATCGCACCGTTTCCTTATATATGGATGCTGCGCGTGCTCACAGTCCGTCGAGCAACGAATCGTTGTTGGTGGTGGCGGCAATGCGCTTGATCAGCCACTCCATGCCAGCCTGCGGTGGCAACTGATGCAAACCGCGGCGCAGCAGATGCACCTTCTCGAGCTGATCGGGACGATAGAGCTTCTCTTCGCGACGAGTACCGCTGGTGGCGATATCGAACGCCGGGAAGATGCGGCGATCAGCCAGCGAACGATCCAGCTTGATCTCGCAGTTGCCGGTGCCCTTGAACTCTTCGAAGATCACATCGTCCATGCGCGAGCCCGTTTCCACGAGGGCGGTGGCGATGATGGTGAGCGAACCGCCGCCATGTTGTGGGGCGATCATGCGCGCCGAACCAAAAAACGCTTTTGGCTTCTGCATGGCGGTGGCGTCGAGACCACCAGACATCGTGCGGCCGGTGCCACGATCCACCGTGTTGTGCGCGCGGGCGAGACGGGTGATGGAGTCGAGCACGATCACCACGTCCTTGCCCTGCTCCACGAGACGGCGCGCACGTTCGAGCGTCATCTCGGCCACTTCCACGTGACGCTTGGGCGGCATGTCGAAGCTCGACGCCACGACCTCCCCATAGCCCCACGTGATCATCTCACTCACTTCCTCGGGGCGTTCGTCCACGAGCAGGACGAGCAGCACAGCCTCGGGATGGTTGATGGACACACCTTCGACAATCGCCTGCAACAACGTGGTCTTGCCGGCGCGGGCCGGTGCCACGATGAGCGCGCGCTGGCCGTAGCCGATGGGCGCAATGAGATCGATGGCGCGGCGCGTGAGTTCGGGGCCGGTCTTGGCCGGACGTCCCGTCTCCAGGGTCAGCTTCCGGTCCGGATAGCTCGCCACCAGTGTGTTGAAATCGGGACGCTTCTCCAGCACGACGGGTGACCCGTCGTTGAGCGTCTGTACTTCGATCACGAGATAGCGACCACGATGATCGCGACCGTACGTGACTTCGAGGCGATCGCCGCGCCGCAACTGATGCAGGCGCACCAACGCCGGCGGCATGAACGGATCGGTGGGATCGGGCAGATAGCTGTTCTCCGGACGGCGGAGGAATCCGCCATCACGCGAGGGATCGAACCAGCCGGCCATCGTGCCTTCCACACCGATCGGTGCGGACGGCGACCCCTGTGACGGCGCATGCGACCCGGAGATCGGCGCACTCTCGTTCCCACCCGCTCCGCGACGGAAGCGATTGCGCCCGCGACGGCCATTCCGTTGACGGTTCCCGCCACGATCCTGGCTATCGAACCGATCCGACGACTCCCCCTGACGGTCGGGGCGCTCCGGACGATCGAACGCGCGCTCATTGTTGCGGTCCGGACCGCGGTCATGCGAACGATCGGCGGCAGGGCCTGTCGACTGATGACGATCACCGCCTGGTCCACGATTGTCCGGGCGGCCTCCGCGGCCACGGCGGCGGCCATTGCGATCCCGGCGATCCGGACGATCCTGCCGTTCGTGTCGGTCCTGGCGATCCTGCTGGAACGGCCGTTCCTGCTGAAACGGGCGCTCCGGTCGGGTGTCCTGACGCTCCGGACCATCGGTGCGGTCAAAGGCGCGGTCGTACCGGTTTGGCGCGTCCGGACGATCCGCCAGCGGTCGCTCCATGGACGCTTCGTAGCCACTGGGCGAGGGGTCGCGGAAGCTGGGACGACCTTCGGACGACCCGCCGCGCGACTCATGGCGTGTTTCGCTCCCGTTCTCCGCGCGCGGTTCGGGGCGGCTTTCGGTGCGAGGCTCGCTGCGCGGCGATTCGGCGCGCGGTAGTTCGCTGGTGCTGCTGCTCACATCTGTGCCGGCCGCTGCGCTACGGGTGGTGCGGCGCACGCCCCGGCGCGCGGTTGGCGCGGGGGCACTGTCATTGGTGTCTGCAGCAGTTGGTGCGGACTCGGCGTCCGCTGCCGGGCGTCGTGGCTGGCGCGGTCGGCGAGGACGGGGGGCGTCTGAGCCGCTCCCCTCCGCACTGAGGCCGCTGCCGCTCTCGCTACGGGATTCACTGGACGCGCGGCTGGCGGGCGCGTCGAGGTAGGGATTGTCATCCCCGACTGAGTCGGGGGCTGGCCGGGTGCGCGTGGTGCCCCGGCGGGAAGGACGTTTCGGTTCGGTCATTCGACTACTGCGAGTGATACGTGGGCTCCGAATCGTCGGGCGCGGCCCGATGGGCGGAACACGATGGGCGGAGCACGGCCCTGACACCGACTGCCGAAGCAGCGTGTGCCTGAGCCAACAAGACGGACACCCGGGGAAGGGTGTGGTCGCGCCAGAGGCGCTGGAAATGCAGGGTATTCAGGACGGGGTGGGTCGTGCCGTCGCTTCAGATGGAGAGGCGCAAGGGCCAATCCGGTACCGCGGGGAGGAGGCGTCATGCCTCCCATCGCTCGAATGGGCACCGATGGCGAACCAGTCGGGCCACGCCTCAGCGCATCAATATCGGGCGCCGGGCCATCACATGCTTCGAGGTGCTGCGCTACGATGCAGTTGAATCGTGTGGAGTATTGCGAGCCTTGGGCAATCGCGCAACCCTGCACCACGACGGTCCCCGTACGGGCTGGGTAACACAAACTGCGGTGTCAGCCAGGAAACACCGCAGACGTAGCTACCCCCACGGCCGGGCGGTGTGCCATGATTGAAGGATGATTGCCCCGATCAAGGATATCCCCGCCGCTCTCGCTGACGCGGTCGACGCCTACGAAGCGTCCGGCAACGTTGGCGCCCTGATGGAACGCCTGCACCATCTTCGTGATGGCACCATGCCGGACGCCCTGGTGGCCGCCGCCGAGCCCTGGTTGCACATGCCCGAGGTGGCGGGCCCGCTCTACGAACGGGTCGTGGAGGAGCAGCCGTCCAACGCCCGGGCGCTGGTGATTCTGGCCAACGCCTACTGGCTCACTGGTCGCGGCCCGGAGCAGGTGGGCGAACTCGCCAACCGGGCACTCGGCATCGACCCCTCCAATCGTGGTGCCTGGCATCTGTGGGCACTCACCGAAGCCAATCCGCGCGACCGTACCGTGCGGTGGCTGCAGGTGACGCAGCGCTTTCCCGAGGACCAGCTCGCCAAGGCCGCCTTGGCCGACAATGCGGCCTCGTTGGCCGCCAGTGAGCACGACCGGGAAGCCCTCGCCATGGCCATCACGGCCTACGAAGACCTTTGGGCGAGCTCGCCCACCGAGCAACAGCGCGCCGCACTCGAGACTGCGCTCACCACGCTACGCAACTACACCTTCTGAACCTCCGTGCCAGGCACGGTGTGAGATTTCTGTGACCGATACCACATCCGGCGCGCCGCACGACCACGGTCGTGGTGAAGAAAGCAACGCGCTGGCCGAGTTCCGGCAGTTCCGCGAGCGCATGAACACGCGCATCCTCGGCGAGAACAATCTCGTCATGAACCGCTTCTTCAATCTCGATGGGCGCGCCTACGAAGGCGGCGCACTCGACGTGAAGACGAAGGAGTTGTTGGGACTCGTCGCCTCCATGGTGCTGCGCTGCGATGATTGCATCACCTACCACATCGTGCGGTGCGGGGAAGAGGGGGTCACGCGCGACGAAGTGTTCGAGACCATGAGCATCGGACTGATCGTCGGCGGCAGCATCGTCATCCCGCACCTGCGGCGCGCGGTGGATCGATGGGATGAAGTGGAACGCATGCGCGGGTAGTTGGGTACGCGCGCATGGCCGTTGTGATGCCTGACCCTCACCCGGACATTGACAATGAAGACATGGATCCGTCACCCGCTGCGGTGGGCCGCACTGAACGTCGTGCTACTGCTGGTGGCGCATACTGCCGATGCGCAGGGCCTGACGATGGCGCTCGGTATGGGCAGTGGCAGCGGGGGTGACTTTGCCGAGCGCGAGTCGATAGCCGTGTCAGCCGCATTCGATCACGGCAAGGCTTTTGCAAAGCATGCAGCTCTTGTCTGGCGTGTCGGGAGCACAGCTACCCTACGTAATGGCAGTGACTTGGGCTGCGAGGTACGTGTGGGCGGTGGTGCATGTCCGCCTGCTGAACCGGATCTCTTCACGCTGCATGCGGCAGCCGGTGTGCGAATGGGTGCAGATCGCGCGTCCTTGGCGTTGTTCGCGGGCCCCGACTACTACGGGACACTGAATACACCTTGGGACGGCACTTCTGGCCTTGGCGCACTGTGGGCCCTCACCGGTCACATATCGATCGTCCGGAACGTGGCATTGGGCGCCACCGTCGAACAGCACTACGCGCGTTATCTGGGGCAGACGCTTCGTGTTTCGACACTGATGTTCGCTGTGCGACTCGGACCGACGATGTTCCCCCGATAGTCAGACGCGATAGCCTTGGTGTCGCAATCGCCCAATCTGATTGTCTGACCACCGCGAGCTGACGTCCGCTGATGAACAGGAGGCGTCCGATGGGTACGCGACGAAAGTGCTGGGGGCTGCTGTTGGCTATCGGAACGATTGCATCCAGCGCATGCAGTGACAACGAGGTCACGGTCTGCACGACGGAGCTGCGGGTCAGTTTTCCATCTGCACGCACCACGCTGCGGGCTGGCGATACGACGACCATTCGCGCGCAGGCCACAACGTGTGGAACCCGGGTTGTGCCTATGTCGTGGCAATACAGCGTGGGTGACACCGCGATTGCAAAGATCGATTCCCTGTCAGGCCTTCTGACGGCGCGAGCGAGTGGTACCACCAGCGTGCGCGCGAGTGGCAGCAATCCCATTGCGGTCAACCTGCTGCCGATCTCGGTGGTGCCGTAGTTTCTCCGCGATCAGAGACCGCTCTGGAATGCTGGGTGTAAGGATGGGGCAAGACTACAAGACGCGCGGAACCGCTCTGAAAGCGGTGGTGAACTGCTCATGAGGGGTTGAGTGGCATAGAGCCGCTCGCCTACCAGGTGTGGAAACCCAAGGAAGGGGATCACCTGTCCCCCACACCCATCCCAAAACGCGGTGAGCGCTTCATGCCCAGCTTCGATGGAGGCATAGACCCCGTCGGACTCTCCACCACGGTATGCGCACGCCACATGCGAATTCTTGATAGGCCTGCGACTGACGCCTTGGCTACGGCTTCGCGATGACCTTCGGATTGCCGTCCGACACAAATCGCGCACCCGGCCCGGGCTTGTCGAGCATGTCGAGTGTCGGTGTCAGCTTCGTGCCACCCTGCAGTGGCACGCGCGGCAGCGATGCCGGATTGAACGCCGGATCGTACGGGCTGCGCGCCGGTCCACCGGCCACCTGAAAGACCGCCTCGTGTTTGTACGTGACCGTGCGCTTCGCCTTGGCATCGTACCATGAACCCGAAAGTGTGAGCGCGCGATTCTTGGGCCACACGCCATACGGCAACGCCATGCCGCGCACCTTGTAGCCCGGGACCGCCGAATCGATGGCCATGGCGCCACGCGCGAACTGCTCCTGCACCACGGCATCGGAATACTTGTTCAACTGCGCGTGCCACAAGGTGTGATTGCACAGCTCGAAGCCTTGCTGCACCAGAAACTGCAGCTTCTGAAAGCGCCACGCCGATTTCTGTCCATCGATGCCCTTCTCGCCGAAGAACGCATGCCCTGCGGCAGCGGCGGGCAGCAGGCAGAACAAGCCTTTGGGCTTCCAGTCGGGATGGGTGCGAATGAAATCGAGCAGAATCCCCACCGCACTCGTCGGGTCCACGACGAGCTGACCGTTCTTCTCGATGTAGCGGAACTGACTGGGAGAGGCATCGTCGAACGTGAAGAGCACGGGCGTCTTGCCTGCGGGAATCGCGAACGTCTTGTCCAGAATCTCCGACAGGTTCACCGGCACATAGTCGCGACGGTGCAGCTCCTCCAATTCAGCCTTGAACCGCTCGCGGGACACCTTGTACGTGCCGTCTGCGTCCACCACCTGATGCCATTCGACGATGGGGAAACGCCCCATTTCGTTGGGCGTGCGTGGGCCGCTCGACACAGTCGGGGACGAGGCGCGCGGCGCCGCTCCCTGGGTGGGCTTGGAGGGCGCTGCCGGCCGTGGTTGGGCCTGGCTGGCACTTTCCACGCCCTGGCCACGTAGGACCGAGGACGACGGGGCTTCGGCCCCGGGCAACGACAAGGCACCAACCATCAACCCGGTCGCCGCTGTCCCACTGAGGATACGGGTGACGCGACTGGATGCAGCAAGGGATTCGCGGAGCCGCGCCGAAAGACTGGCGCGGAAGGACTCGGAAAACGTGTGCGGAAACGCCATGACGCCGATCGACTCACTACCAGGGTGCTGCCAGAACCACGATGGACGTGCAACCTAACGAATCGCCCGCTGAGACCGTGACACCCGAAGCGCCAGCCCGTACCGAATCGGTGTCGTGGCGCACGCGTTTAGCGCTGCGACGGCGCATGCGTGCCGTATTGGCATTCCTGTTTTCGCTTCCGCGAAAGCTGTTCCATCTGCTGCGCACCAATCGCAACGCCCGCCGTGTGGCGGCTGGTGTGGCGGTGGCCGGTGCGGTGTGGACCATGGTCATGGGCACCTGGTGGTGGAGCTGCGGCTGGCAGGGCTGTCCCACGCCGGCGCAGCTACAGGCCTGGCGGCCCACCGAAGGGGGGACACTGCTGGCGCGCGACAGCAGTGTGGTGTCCGCGCTGTCGGCCGTACGTCGGGTGAACGTGCCGCTCACGCGCGTGCCAGCGCATGTACAAGCCGCATTCATTGCCGTGGAGGATCGACGCTTTCATGCGCATGAGGGCGTGGACTGGCGCGGAGTGCTGCGCGCCAGTGTGAGCAATCTGCGCGCCGGCAGTGTGCGTGAAGGCGCCAGCACCATCACCATGCAGCTCGCACGCAATGTGTTCCTCGGCAATCGGGCCACCGAGCGTAGCTGGGGACGCAAGCTGCTCGAATGGCGCTATGCGCGCCTCATCGAAGCCTCGTTGACCAAGGAGCAGATCCTCGAGCGCTACCTCAATGCCATCTACCTCGGTAACGGGGTGTATGGTGTGGAGGCCGCGAGTCGTGACCTGTTCGGCAAGGGTATTGCCGATGTCACACTGTCGGAGGCCGCGTTGCTGGCGGGGCTGCCCAAGGCACCATCGAGTTATTCGCCGCGCAACGATCGGGTGAAGGCGCTGGCCCGTCGCGCCGTGGTGTTCGATGTGCTCGAACGGGATCAGGTGGCGGATGCCGCCACGTTGCGCGCGTCACGGCGTGCGCCCCTCAAGTTGTCCCGTCGGGAGTTCGTGCTCACCCGTACGGTCGATTCCTGGGCCGTGGAGGCGGTGCGCAGCACGCTCGATTCCCTGCGTGCTGCGGGCATCATCCCACGGGCGCTCAACGACGCGCAGTTGCGTGTGTGGAGCACCATCGATCGGCGTGCGCAGGTGGCGGCGGAACGAGCGGTCGCCGCAGGAGCTGCGCAAATCGATGACGAACGTTCGTGGAACGGCTTCCCAGTGCGCCGCAGTGAGGACCGCACACAGGGGGCGCTGGTGGCCATCGATCCAGCCACCGGTGCCGTACGGGCCATCGTGGGCGGACGCCGTCTCGAACGGAAGGGATTCAATCGAGCGATGCGCTCGCGTCGGCAGCCTGGGTCGACATTCAAACCGTTCGTGTATGCGGCGGCATTGATGCATGGTTTCACGCCGGCCAGCATGGTCGACGATGAGCCGATCGAAATCAACAGCGGCCGCGATATCTGGCGGCCGGCAAACTACGGTGATGAGTACGCTGGGCGTATCACGTTGCGTGATGCCCTGGCGCGTTCGGCCAATGCGGCCACGGTGCGTGTCAGTCGTGATGTGGGCGTGCCGGCCATCGCTGCGTTGGCGCGTGCGCAGGGTATCACGAGTGAACTGCCCCAGGTGCCCGCGCTCGCGTTGGGCGCAGCGGCGGTCACACCGTTTGAGCTGACCACGGCCTACGCGCCGTTCGCCAATGGTGGCATGCGCGTGACGCCGCACTTGGTGGAGCGGGTGGAGGACCAGTTCGGCCGCCTGTTGTGGGAACGCAAGGCGGTGGCCGCTACTCGTGTGCTGCAGGCTCCGGACGCGTTCCTCGTGACATCGTTGCTGGAAAGCGTGATCGATCGGGGCACGGGCCGCGCGGTGCGCGATGCCGGTATTCGCGGGCCCGTCGCGGGCAAAACCGGAACGACCAACGATGGTACGGACGTGTGGTTCGTTGGGTATACGCCCACGCTGGTGGCCGGCGTGTGGTTCGGAGTCGACAGCCCCCAGCCGTTGGGGTGGAACGCCTCCGGTGGCCGCCTCGCGGCACCGGTGTGGGCGCGATTTGTGCGCGATGGATGGCACAGCCCCGAGCAGGACACTCCCTGGCGTCCACCGGCTGGCATCGAATCACGTCAGATCGATATCGGCACTGGACTACTGGCCAGCGATTGGTGCGGGCCCTCACGTCGCGAGTACTTCCGCACCGGCACGCAGCCCAAGGGCTCGTGCGAAAGCGCCGTACCGTTCGCCATGCATGCCGAGGATCAGCCCGATTGGCGTCGTGGTGATGACATCGACGCCGACGAGTTGAGTGAGGCGATGGAAAACATCCTCGAGGTCACGCGTTCCAACGACAAGGTCCGCACCATCACCGACAAGGTGATGCGCGAGATCAAGCGCGCCGTTGAACGCGAGCGCCGCGATCGTCGTGAACGCGAACGGCGTGTCAGCGAGCGTGGCAACGACGAGCAACGCTAGGAACGTCGGGGGGAACACAGATCACACCAAAACAGAGCAGAGAGCACAGATACTGCAAAAAACGAAACCACTTTGTGTTGGTATCTGCGCGTCATCTGCCTGTTTTGGTGTGATCTGTGTTCCCCCGCTGTTACCCTTTGAGCACTCCAAGCCAGTTCTTCCGATTGCCTGCATAGCCCGGAAACAGCCGCGCCAGTTGGTCTGCACCGAGATGCCGTGATGTGACCTCGGAAAAGACGGCACGGAAGTCTGTGGTGAGCGCGAGGTCGCGTCCTTCGTACAACTGCTCGCGCGCCAGCCCCGGCCACGTGCCAAACACTTTCTGCGACGCGCCGAGTGAACCACCAATGACGAACATCGCGCCGGCGTGACCGTGATCCGTGCCGCCGGTGCCGTTCTGTCGAACTGTGCGACCGAATTCAGAGCAGGTCAGAATCACGACATCCTCCATGCGGTCGCCGAGGTCGGTTACGAGCGCGCTGATCGATTCGGAGAAGTCGGAGAGTCGGTTGGCCAGTTGCCCCTGTGCCGCACCTTGATTCACGTGAGTGTCCCATCCACCCACGTCGGCAAACGCCACTTCGAGGCCGACGTTCGACTTGATGAGCTGAGCGATCTGGAGCAGGCGCTGACCAAATTGCGAGCGCGGATACTGCACGTTGGCGGCGGCCGTGTACTGCTGCGGATTGGCCGAGCGCAGCACCTTGAGGGCTTCGAACATGTCGCTGCCGCTGCCGTGAATGAGATCGGCCGAGCCGGTGCGATATAGTGCCTCGAGTCGGCGTTCCGCGTCGCCCCCCGTGCTGCGAATGGAGAACTCGCTGATCGAGTTCATCGCTACTACCGGAGATGGTCCTTCCAGGATGCGCGGCGTCTGTGTGGTCATGGACACCGCCCGGAACGGCACAGTCTTGCCGGAATCACTCACGGCACACGCTTCACAGGTGCCTTGTACCGCGAGATAACGATTGAGCCAGCCGTCAGTGGTGCCTTTTTGGTCGGGCGTGCCCGTTTCCATGTAGTCCTGGGCATCGAAGTGCGACCGTGTGGCGCTCGGACTACCGACGGCGTGGATGGGAGCCAGCATGCCGCGGTCCCACAGCGGCTTGAACGACGCCAGCGATGGATGCAATCCGAAAAAACCATCGAGATCGATCGCACCTCCAGCGCCGTTTGCGCGTGCCGGCGCCCCGATGGCCAGTTGTGGGCGGGCGGCGTAGTAGTCGCGATCACCGAATGGCACCAGCACGTTGAGCGCGTCGGCGGCGCCGCGCTGGAAGAGCACGATGAGTGTCTTGCCACGGGCGGCACGCGGCAGCTCCATCGCCAGTGCCGTACGTCGCAGGAAACTCGGACTCAGCCCGAGTGTCACCAATGCCATCGCGCCGTTCTTGAGAAAGATGCGTCGATCCATGGAATCTCCAGGTGGTGCTGCGAAGGTCGGTCGGGTCAGCGGCGCTGGAACTCGGGCGCACCGAGAGCGAGGCCCACGATCTGCGCAAATCCCGCAGCAGCGGCTTGTCGTTTGGTGCCGGTGTTTCCGTTCATCGCGAACGAGGTGTCGCTTTCGCTGCCGCGCTTCGCGAGAAACGGGTTGGTGCCGGTGAGCAGTACCTGACGTGTGTCAGCGGACACCGCGCCGCCGAACAATTCCCGGATGACACCATCGACCTGCTGTTCTCGGGGAAGAGCGGCGAGTTCTTTCGATGTCGGCCACGCCGCCAGTTTGACGCCAGGCACGCGGCCACTCGCCACGGCGAGCCCGAAATTGATACGATTGAGAATCGCGCCGGTGTTCATCCAGGCATCACCGGTTTCGGGATATCCGTTCGGCGCCTGATGGCCGAAGATCGGTTGACCGAGTCGGCTTATCAGTTGGGCCGAACGTGGGGTCGAGTCGGGGGTGGCGTTCATCGCGCGCAGCGTGCTCACCACCAACTCGAATGGCGACTTCACCTTGGCGCGGTACGCATCGGCCGAGAAGAACTCTGGACTGGTCACGATGGTGCGCACGACCTCGCGGATATCGCCATTCGTGGCACGGAACGTGGCCGCGGCGCGTGTCACGAGGGCGGGTGGTGGTGAGTCACTGACAAAGCGGCGCGCCAGCTTGGTCGCGATGAACGTGGCCGTCTTGGGGTGACGGGCGAGCAGGTCCAGCACGGCTTCGCCTTCTTCGATCCCGCGGCCAGCGGGAAAGTGCTGTCCGAGGATCGTCTTGGCGCCGGCGTCATGCACCAGGGGCCGGAACACGAAGCTGCCGCCTTGCGCACCGCGATCGAGTGTCCATCCGGTCAGTGCGCGTGCGACTTCGATGACATCCTGCTGCGTGTAACCGCCATCGACACCAAGCGTGTGCAGCTCCATCAACTCACGCGCATAGTTCTCGTTCAGCCCGCGGCGACGTTGTGCAGTCGGAAGTACCGATGCCGGGCGTGGTGGTGCGGCTGTCGCGCGACGGGCCGCGGCCCGCGGATTGGGGGAGCGATTCTGCGTACGGGTGGTTTGCAGTACCGGTCGACCACTGTCGGCCACGCTCTGCCAGTTGTCGAGGTAGTACAGCATCGCCTCACTCTTGGCCACGGCACCCAGCAGATCGCGGAAGTGCCCCAGTGCGTGTGGGCGGATGACCTTCGTATCGAAGGCTGTGAGGTAGTACCGAGTGCGGTCCTTGCCGGAGAACACATTGAAGTGATTCTCCCAGAAATCGACCATCACCTCGTCGAGCTGTCGTTCGGTGAGTACCGCACGAGCGACACGGCTCGACGTGAGCTCACCAAGGAGGATGCTGGAACGCCGACTCTGTTCGCGGATGCGTGCCGAGTCCTCGGCGGTGATCACGCCATTGCGTCGCTGCAACTGCGCCAGCGCCTGTGCTGCCGGCGGATAGTCGGCATAGAGCGCTGCACTGGTTTTGCCCAGCGTTTCGTACGCCGCGAGAAAACCGGTCAGTGTGGTGTCGCCGAGGCGCTCTGGATGCAGTTGTCGATCGATCCAGCGGTCGACCCCCTGCGCACGCACCGCCGCCACATCACCCGGTCGCGGTCCGAAGGCGAGGCGATTGAGCGCATGCTGCACCTGCTGGTCGGCAGTTTGTTCGCGAGCCGCGATGTTTGCAGCGGCTGGCGAGGGGGCAGCCGACGTGCGTATCGGACGGGTGCCATCGGGCCCTGACCCAGCGGGGCCTGACCCAGCGGGCGCCGCACAGCCCACGAACAGGGGGATCGCGATGAAGGCGCTCACCCGACGGCGAAGTGCTGGTCCGAACAGCGCGGGATCACTTCGGTTCACGGCCTGCTCCGTTGAAGTCTTTCGTTTGGACGCGGCACTGTCGGACGCGTTAATGCATCTGGAATGGTCGTGTGTGTGCCACATCATCCAATCCGTGTCTGCCCGACGGCACACCGTCCCTCGTTTCCCGCCTTATCTTTCCGGCATGGCTGCCAAGCGATCGTCCATGTCACCTGCCGCGCTCTTCGATGCGGCCTTCGCCACTGGCACGCTCACCACCATCGGGACCGGTGGTGCACTGCTCGGGCTTGGGTGGCGCGAGGGTGAAGCGGGTCGGGTGTTTCGCCTGGCTGGTCGTGCATTGCTCGAACGGTTCGGATTTGCGTCCGGCACCGCGCCGCTGTCGTCCGTGGCGCTCGGCTACCTGCATCACCTCATGGTGGCCACCGCCTGGGGGGTGCTGCTGGCCTTGTGCGTCCTACCCTGGAGAGGGACAACACGTGTCCTCGTGACCGTTGTCGCGGCAGCAGGGTATGTGCTGTTAGTCACCACTGTGGTGCCTGCACCGTTGCGCATAGGCTACGCTGTGACGGGAAGCCTGCCTGGTGCGGTTCCCATCGGAGTAGCGCTCGCTGTGGCGTTGCTCAGCGGAGTGTGGCTTGCCGCTGCCGACGACCACACGGAAAGCCAGGGCGACAGCCACGGCGATCCTCTTGGTGACACCACAGCGCATGACCCGAGCTGATCCCGTGTCTGATTGGTGACTGTAGTCACCAACAGCTCGGTGTCGTGACACGTTTGCAACGCAGAGTGACGACAGTCGTCGGTCGGGTTCGCTGTGGCACCGACTATGCTGTACTCGACGTTGCAGTTCTCCCGGTGGGACGTCTTTTGTGCGTGGACGGCGTGCGTGACGAAGCGACCCCCCGGACATACCCATCATCTGACCCAGGAGGGATACCATGGACGTCCTCGTTCGACTCGAGGCTCGTCCGAGCGATTCGCCGGTACTCGCGCACGTGAATTCCATTCCCGTGCTTCCGTTCGGTACTCGCTCGCGTCGTGAAGTGGTGACGCTGTACGGAGAGGCAGACGCCCAGTCGTTGGCACTGGCGTTGGCTGCGACCGTAGAGAGTGAACGATTGGAAGCGGTGAACGCCGGAGTGGTGCGTCACCTTGGTGTGTGGCCCGACCGTGGTGCGGTCGGCGACTCGGCGTGGCGGGATGGCGCGACGGGACGCTTGGTCACGCAGGATCTCGATATTCCTTTGCTGACGCTGGAAGCTCGTGCGGTTGAGCTCCTCGGCGCCTGCGGCCCGACACTGCGTCGGGTGGCTGCTGGTCTGGCGATGCCCGACTGGCCCGAAGGAACCGAGCGTGCCCTGACCTTCTCGCTCATGTCCGCCACGGCGGCCAGCGGCGGCGCAGGCAGCTCGCTCGACGATGATGCCAAGGTAGAGAACTGGCTCGATTCGATTCGCCAGGCCGATGCCTTTACCTACGATGTGGAGGGAGACTGAACGGACCCTCGATTTGTCAGAAGAAGGACTGACGCGGGCAAGCGCTGGAGCGCTTGCCCGCGTCTTTTTTTGGGGGGGACTACGGGGGCTGGAACGACGGAAGCTGGGGGCACGGGAGCTGGTGGGACGGGAGCTGGGGACACGGGAGCTGGACCTACGGGGAAGCACGGGTAGCGCCTCCCCGTTTCCGCGCCACCGTGGGTTCCCGTCGTTCCAGCTCCCGTAGGTCCAGCTCCCGTAGGTCCAGCTCCCGTAGGTCCAGCTCCCGTAGGTCCAGCTCCCGTAGGTCCAGCTCCCGTCCCCCGCCGTCAGCCTTTCCCGTACCTCCCTGTGCGGCCCACCTCGCTTGCCCCCTCCGCTTCCTGCCCGCACGCTAAAGGCGGCCCCCTGCGGGCCCACGACCTCCACTCCGGGGGCCGCGACGTCCGAACCTTGCGGGCTCCTCCTGCCCCTGACGTCCTCGTGAGCGGCGGCGCGATTCCGGCCTCCTGCTGACCCGCGACTCCGGTGCACCGGCGCCCGCGCAATCCGTCCGTCGGCATCACCGGCGGTACGCGGAGGGACGATGCGCGAATACGACAGCGCCGGCATCAGAAACATCGCCGTGCTCGGCCACGGCGGCAGCGGAAAGACCAGTCTCGTCGACGCACTCTGCTTCGCCGCCGGATCCGGCAAACGACACGGTGCGGTGCGCGACGGAACCGCCCTCACCGATCATCTCCCCGAGGAAATCGAGCGCGGGTACTCCATCAGTCTTGGTTGCGCCTACGCCGAGTGGATGGACAGCAAAATCAATTTCATCGACACACCAGGCTCACTCGATTTTCAGGGTGAGACCATCGCCGGGCTCGCGGCGGCCGATGGCGCCCTCTGTGTGATCAGTGCCGCCAGCGGCGTCGAAGTGGGTACCGAGCGGGCCTTCCGCGCTGCCATGGCCAAGCAGGACCCCGTGCTCTTCGCGGTGTCCATGATGGACAAGGAGCACGCCGACTTCGATCGCATCTACCAGCAGATCAAGCAACGGCTCACGGCCAAGGTCATTCCCGTGGAAGTGCCGTGCGGCGAAGGCGCCGGATTTCGCGGTGTGATCAATCTCTTCACGCAGCGCGCGTACATGTACACGAGCGGCACGAAGGGGGAATACGTGGAGCAGGATATTCCGGCCGAATGCATGGAACGCTTCACGCGCTATCGGCAGGAGCTCATCGAAGCCATCAGCGCCACCGATGATGCGTTGCTCGAACGGTATCTCGAGGGGCAGGAGATCGATCGTGACGACGCCATTCACGGCATGAAAGACGCCATGGCCCGGCTCGATCTGTTTCCGCTCTTCTGTGTGTCATCCGACAGCATGATCGGCGTGCGCGCGTTGCTCACCGAACTGGTGCAGCTCATGCCGAACGCCTGGGAGATGGAAGAGATCCACGCGCTCACCGGAGCCGAAGGGCACAACACGGTGCAACTGCACGCCAAGGACGACGGACCGTTTGCCGCTCTCGTGTTCAAGACGCTCGCTGAGCCGCACGTGGGCGATGTGAGCTACTTCCGCGTGCTGTCGGGCAAGGTGGTGAACGGTCAGGACGTGTTCAACGCCACGCGGGATGGCACCGAGAAGCTGGGGCATCTGGCGGTCCCCTGTGGGCGTGAGCGGCTCGAGGTGAACGTGTTGCACGCAGGGGACATCGGCTGTGTCACCAAGCTGCGCAACACACACACCAACGACACGCTGTCCACGCGTGAACATCCCATTCGTTTGCCAGTGATCAGTTTTCCCGACAGTGTCGTGCACTTCGCCGTGCGCGCCACCGCCCGGGGTGAGGAGGACAAGCTGCAGCAAGGATTGCATCGTTTGCACGACGAAGACCCCACGCTCACCGTGCACTACAATCCCGAAACGCACGAAACCATCGTGGGCGGCATGGGTGAGCGGCACCTCGACGTGGCGATGGCCGTACTCAAGCGAAAATTCGGCGTGCAAGCCGAACTGTCGAAACCGCGCATTGCCTATCGCGAGACCATCACCGTGAAGGCCGAAGGGCAGGGGCGCCACAAAAAACAGAGCGGCGGACGTGGACAGTTCGGTGATTGCTGGATTCGCATGAGTCCCATGCCGCGTGGCGAAGGGTACATGTTCGACGATCGCATCGTGGGCGGCGTGATTCCGTCCAAATACACACCCGCGGTCGATCGGGGCGTGCAGGAAGCGGCGGCCCGTGGTGTGTTGGCCGGCTTTCCGCTCGTCGATTTCCGCGTGGAGTTGTACGACGGATCCACGCACTCCGTCGATTCGAACGAGATGTCGTTCAAGATGGCGGGCATTCTGGCCTTCAAGAACGTGGCGTCGAAGTGTCGTCCCGTCATCCTCGAACCACTCGACCTGCTCGAAGTATCCGTGCCCGATGGCTGGCTCGGCGATGTGCTTGGTGATCTCTCCAGTCGGCGCGGGCATATCCTGGGCACCAGTGCCGAAGACGGGCGCTCCACGATCCGGGCCGTGGTACCACAGGCCGAGCTGCATCTCTATGCCACGCAGCTCTTTTCACTGTCGCATGGTGACGCGCAGGTGGCGCGGCGCTTCAGCGGCTACGAGCAGGTGCCGCATGATGCCGCCCAGAAGGTGATCACGGAACACGCCCGTGATCTGGAGGCCGCCGAGGCGTGATGTGCCTGGTGATGCCTTTGTGGTGCGGTGATGTACCGCGGTGACGTGCCGCGGTGAAACACACGGGTGTCCCATGTGCACAACGGCACGCATCTCCATCGACGCGGATTGTCGCGTCGGAGATGCGTGCCGTGTGTCTTGCGCAAAATGCCGTGCGGTCAGTGGGGGACGATGTCCGTCGCCTCGGGTCGCGCCCTGTTAGAAGCGGACGACGGACTGCATCTGACGGATCAGCCCGAGATCATCACACCTTGTGGTACGAGAGCTTGGCCGCCTCTCGGCGGTCAGTGGCCGTGTAGATCTCGAAATCACTGAAAAATCCCGGTGCTTCGGCCATCAACACGCGCAGCACCGTCACCGCTGCACGGCGGATTTCGAGCTCCGCACCCTCACTCGAGCGCAGCTCGAGCATCGTGCGCCACGCGCGCGCATTGGCCGTCACGACGATTTTGGTCTCGGTCGCATTTGGAAGAACTGCGCGCGCGGCCTCGCGCGCCATCTTGCGACGATGCACTTTGTCGTCCACCCAGGCGTAGCGCGTCATCAACGACTCGACGAGAGCGACGTAGCTCTCGAGCGCGGAAGTCACCTGGGCCCGCCACGCTGCCTCCAGTGGCTCGTCGCCAATAATTGCCGGCGGCATCACGAACTGGGCGGCACTCTCATCGACGTAGCGCTGCGAAAGCTGCGAGTAGGCGAAGCCGGCACGATGACGCACGAGTTCGTGTGTCAGCGAACGACTGACGCCTTCCAGCAACAGTGAGTACGACGCGTGCTCCAGCACGCTGCCGTGTCCTTGCTTCTTGATGTTCTCGAGATATTCGCGTGTCGTGCGCCCGGCCGGATTGCGCTGGCTCATGTAGCAGAGTCGTCCTGCAAATTCTGCCAGGCGCTCTCCGTCCGTCGACTCACCGATCCACTGCACCGGCAGGTGTGCGGGGTCGGCGAACTGGGGACGGGCGAGTACCGTCACGGTGGGCTCGCGCAGGATCGCGGTGTCGGAAAGCGGCATCGGCAGGGTACGTAGTGTCGAAGTGAGTGGTCGGGGCAGTGCACGACCGTACACGAACAATTCTAGCCTTCTTTCGCGCAATGTCAGACCGAACCAGTGCCCCGCACAACTTGCAGCAGGAACTCCAGCAGACGCGTCCCTTCCGCTCCGACGCGCAGGAGGCGGCGCTCGCGCTGCTCCGCACCGCGTCCGTGGTGAGTCGGCGCTTCGCCCGTGTTGTCGAGCCCCAGGGTCTGAGCCTGGCGCAATACAACGTCCTGCGCATCCTCCGTGGCGCTGGCCCCGACGGGCTGCCGACGCTGGCCATCCGGGATCGCATGATCGACGAAGGGTCAACGGTGACCCGCCTGCTCGACAAGCTGGAAGCCGCTGGCCTCGTGACGCGCGATCGCAGCCGTCCCGACCGCCGTCAGGTGCTCTGCCGGATCACCCCGGAAGGTCTGACGCTGCTCACCACCCTCGACCCCGAGGTCGACGCGGTGGATGCGGCCGTCTCGGTCACGCTCACCGGCGACGAACGACGCACGCTGGTCGACCTGTTGGCCAAGATCCGCGCCGACGCCGAGTGATCAGGCGGGTGGCACCAGATCCAATCGGAACTGGTGCCAACGTCGGGAGCGTTCCACCTCGTCCAACGCCGCCCGAACGGCCGAGGGGAGGGGTGGTGCCTCGGGATCGTGGCGCAGCACACCGATCGGGTCGGTGTCTCCCGGATCGCCCAGGGTGATTTTGCACCCCGGGTTGAGTACACCGGCCGGGTCGGCGGCTGCCTTCACATTGGCAAAGGCTGCTCGTGCCTCAGGTGACCACACCCGGGGCAGCAGCGGAGCTCTGAGGCGGCCATCCCCGTGTTCGCCGGCCAGTGTACCGCCGAGGGACGCGGTCAACTCGCAGACCGTATCCAGTAGGCCGTGTACCCGATCCCGCCACCCAGCGGCCATCGTATCCACGAGCGGGTTCACGTGCGCGTGGGCATCCCCGGCGTGGCCAAAGATGACCCCCACCGTGTCGAAGCGGCGGAGTGCCTCGCGCACGCCGCGCACGTAGGCCGGAAACTGCTCCGGTGGTACGCAGCCGTCTTCGATGAACTGCATGGAGCGCAGTCGCGGCGCGAGCTGGGAGAGGATGGGGCTGGCGGCATGACGGAGCGCCCAGAGCTCCCGTTCGGATTCCTTGTCCCCGGCGTTTACTACGGAAATAGCGCCATGTGAGCGACAGAATGCGTTCATGATAAGCGCATTGTGCGCACATTCGTCGCGAGAGCCGCCCTCGACTTCCGTCAGCAACACCGCCTCGGCATCCGCCGGAACGCCCGTCGGGCCCCCGCGCTCGGCCACATCGAGAAACGTGCGGTCGAGCAATTCACAGGCCGATGCTCCCGCCTGGCGCGCCTCCACCGCACACCCGGTCGCCTCCTCGAGCGTGGCAAAGGTCGCCATCACCGTCGCCGTGGCGCCGGCGACTGGGGTCAGCGCCAGCTCCAGCTCGGTGAACAACGCCAGCGTGCCTTCGCTGCCCACCAGCAGATCCACCAGATGACCACCGGGATCGAGCGCCGCCGCCACGCCGTATCCTGACGATTCCTTTCGCACGCCCGGACGGCGGAAGACGGTCGGGTCACCGTGTGCGGAAAGCTGCTCGAGCGTCTGTGCCAGCCGCGCCACGGCCGGAATATTCATGGGCAGCGGCCGGTCACGATGCACCCATCCCTGGCTGCCATCGTCGAAAACGCAGTGCAGGCCACGCACCCAGGGACGCATCGCACCGAATCGCAGGGTGCGCGCGCCCGCTGCATTGGTGGCCGCCATGCCGCCCACCGTGCAGAACGCCCCACTCGACGGATCCACCGGAAAACGCAGGCCGGTCGCGCGGGCTTTGGCGTCCACGTCGGCTCGCAAAGCCCCGGCACCCACCCGCACCGAACGCGCGTCGACATCCACCTCTTCGATGGACGTGAATCGGCTCAGGTCGACCACGATCCCCGGTCCGATGGCACCGGCGGCCATGCCGCTGCCCGACCCACGGGCCATCAATCCGACGCCAATGGCCCGCGCCCATCGTACCAGCGTTGCCGCGTCGTCGGCATCGGCCGGTACCGCCACCGCCATCGGCACACAGCGCGCGATGCCGGCGCCTTCGGCGTACAGGGCGCGCGCCGGTAGGTCGGTGCGGAACGGGCCACGAAATCCCTCGGGGCCGGGCGACAGCAAGGCAGACGAGTCGGTCATGGTCTTGGAGTATGGTGCGGTTGCCGGGGCTTTGTGTAGTTCGTCGCCTCTCTGCTCATCGTTGTCCATCACCAGCCTTGCTATCTTTCTCGGCTACCCGAACCTCTCTGGAATGCCCCTTCCCGCCACCGTTACCGACGCGCTCGCCCGCCAGGACGCGGCTCGCTTCTGCGAAGCCATCCTTCCGGCGGTGTCGCGCACCTTCGCGCTCGGGATCAAGGTGCTGCCGGGGGACCTGGGGCAGGCGGTGCTCGACGCCTACCTGCTGTGCCGCATTGCCGATACGGTGGAAGACGCCCCGGGCATTGAGCCGGACGTGAAGGCCGCGCTGTTCGACGACTTTCTGGCCAGCTTCACCGATGCGGCGGCGTTGACGCGATTCACGGCCGGTGTGGAAGCACTCACCGGTGACCTCGCGCATCTCACACTCACGCGCAACACGTCGCTGGTGCTCGAACATTTCAGTCGTCTGCCACAGCGCACCCAGGATGTGGTGCGGCACTGGGTGGCTGAAATGTCGGTGGGCATGCGCAAGTTCGTGCTGCTGTACCCCAATGGCATTCGCATTCAGACGGTCGACGAATACAAGGAGTACTGCTACTACGTCGCCGGCACGGTGGGGTACATGCTCACCGATCTCTGGCACGAACATTCACCGAGCATCGGGGCGCAACGGTATGCCATCCTGCGCGAGCGATGCCGTGCCTTTGCCGAGGCGCTCCAGACGGTGAACATCCTGAAGGACGTGGCGGTGGACGCCGAGAAGGAAAATTCGGTCTATGTACCGCAGGAGCTGCTCGAGGCACATGGCAGCACGCAGAGCCGCATTCTCGCGCCGGAGCTGCTGTCGAAGAATCGCGCGGCCCTCTCGCAGTTGATTCAGCTCGCGTGGCACGATCTCGAGGAAGCGCGCATCTACCTGCTCGACATTCCCCGTCGCGCCGTATCCATCCGCCTGTTCTGCATTCTGCCCCTGCTACTGGCTTACGCCACCCTGCGCGACCTCGTGCAGAGCTCCGCCATGTTGCAGCCCGGGGGCTCCGTGAAAATCTCGCGCCGCGAAGTGAAATCCCTGCTGCTCACCGGTGCGATGCTGGCCATGAGCAACAGCGGCGTCCGCTGGCTGGTTGCCCGCGTGCGGCGGCGCAGTTTCGAGCTGGCGTTCGCCTGAGGCGGCAACAGCAACTGCAACAACAACTACAACAACCGGAACACAGAGAACGCAGAAGAAGAACCGCAATTGCACAGATACAACGTCAACATGAATGGCAATGGTCTTTGAGTAACTGTCTAGTCCTAGAATTTGTCTACACGAGATGAGGGACTTGGTCGGACTCAGGCTGCGTGCGTGAATACGTGTGCGGGGGTCTGCAGCTGGAGACTCCCGTGGAGGCGGACGGTGTTGTAGCGGTGAATGGCGTCGGCGACGGCCCGCTGAGCCGCTGGGAGAGACGGGAAGATCGCGTCGAGATCAAATTCGTCTTTCAAGATCCCATTGACGCGTTCGGCGATGGCGTTCTGATAGCAGTGATTCGCATCGGTCATGCTGGGTAGCAAGCGCGCGGCGGCGAGAGCCCGGCGATACGCGTGACAGCAGTACTGACTCCCGCGGTCCGAATGATGCAGCACGCCATCGGCCGCGCCGATCGTCTGGATCGCGTGGTGGAGCGCCTGCAGCGCACTGTGGTGCGAGAGATCCTGGCTCAGATGCCAGCCGACGATGCGGCGGGCATACACGTCGGTGACGAGAAACAAATACGCGAAGCGATCGGGCGCGAGGCGCAGATACGTACTGTCGCTCACGACCGCCTGACGCGGTCCCGTGATCTCCGCGTCCTTCAAGCGATTCGGCGCCACGACATACCCGTGCTTCGAATACGTGGTAAACGTCCGCCGCCGCTTGCGCGGCACGAGCGCCGCCGCCGCCCGCAGCCACGTGAAGAGCCGATCACGACCGACGGCCACGCCGGCGGCGGCCAAATGGGTGTGCAGTTTCCGCGTCCCGACGCGGGGCTGTGCCGCGCGCACCACGGCCACCTGCGCGAGCACTACCGCTTTCGACGCCCCGCGCTCCCCGCCCCCGACGCGGGCCGCACGTTTGTAGTACGCGTCGCGGGTGCGTCCGAGGCGCGCGCAGACGGCCCGGACGGGGAGGGCCCGCTCGTCGCAACAGGCCCGCGCGGTGTTGTACCAAAGCTTTTTTTTAGATCGGTCTTGTACACGCGGTTCGCTTGGGTGATGAGCTCGTCGTAGACCTGGAGGGTCAGATGCGCCTCGGTCAACGCCTTCTCGAGCGCGGCAATGCGCTCCTGTTCACTCTTCATCACCACCTCCACGACATCCCGTTTCGGTCGATACCGCCCGAACTCCTCCAGCCAGTGATGCACCATCGCCGCGCTGGTCTGCACGGTCCGGGCCGCTTCCCGCACCGACAGGTGCCCGGCTTCGAGCTCTTCGACAATCCGTTGCTTCAACTCGGGACTAAACTGGCGACGGCTGCGTTCCATACGTTAGCACATCTCCACAGGTGAGAGGATGTGTAGACGTTATTCAGGACGCGACATTTAGAGAGTTGTTAGCTGTATCTGTGTGATCGCAGTTTTCTTCTGCGTTCTCTGTGTTCCGGCTGTTGTAGTTGTTGTTGCTGTTGCAGTTGCTGGCCCTTCAGGCCTCACAACTGCCAGTTGCTCCCACCTTTGAGCATCCGGTCCAGTAACGAAGGTGGCTGTTCCAGCTTCCCCTGCTGCGCTTCATCCAGCAGGAATTCCACCCGGTTCTGCACTCGGGCCACGAGCGTGCGGAATCGGCGACGCACCGAGCGCCAGGTGAGCCACGAGCCCCCTGCCGCGAGCGCGGTGAGCACACCCACCGTGGCGATCGCAAATCCAGGCAGCACCAGCGAGAACACGAAGGCCGGAATGGCCACCGCGGCGGCGAGCAGGAACAACATCACGCTGATGACCATCGCCGACGTGCGCTCCGAACTCCGCGCGCCCGCCATCACCGCATCGAAACGCAGCACCGTGCGGCCCTCGTCCACGCGTGTGGCCGTCACCACCAGTTGATCGAGACGCACGAGATCAAAACGGCGACCACCCACGCCCAGCGAGCGCATGAAGTTGCCAATCGTATCCTGGCGTGGCTCGAGCATGAGCCGGTCCCCCGTGCGCCGGATCGGCACCATCATCTCGAGACGCGGCAACATGCCTTCCAGTCGTGCCAACAGTTCCGAGGGTGAGCCGGTGACCGTGCGCTGTGCACTCACCACCGACGGGCCCAGCGAAGAGAGCAGCGGGCCATTCTCCGGCTCCGCCAACACCACCTGCGCGCGCTCTTCGGCGATGGCTTGCCGCACGTGCTGGACATCCAGCCCGACTTCTTTGGCGATTTCCACCAGCCGCGCTTCGCTGATGGTGTCTCCGGGTTCAGCGGAGCCGGTCGTCTGCAATTCCGACGCGCGTGCCAGCACACGCTCCAGGGCCGTCCTCGGGAGTTCACTCATGACGGATCAGATGCCTCCCAACACGATGTCGATCTGCCGACGCAGGGCGTCGCGCATCACGGGCGAGAGGGAAAAGGTGCGCTCAAAGGTGGAGTTCACGGTGGCTGCATCGGCCGAAGGCGCCACACGCACGCCAGCCTGCAGGAGATAGTAGCGTTGGTATCCCACCAGCAATTCGGGGGCGAGTTTCGTGAGCACCATGCCACCGGCCACCACCTGCCCCGACGCCACTGCGCGGTCCGCCGTGCCCGTGCGCTGCTCGGCCGGCGTGACATTGTCTGCCACGACCGGCCCCACCAACGAACCGGTGGCTTCATGTGCGAGCACGTACAGCGCCTCGACCGCGTCTGCTGGGCGGCCCGGGAAAGGCACCGCCACCATCGTGCGCTGGGTTTGGCCCGGGCCCGTGCGCCCCTCGCCGCCCATGGGCAATGACAACACCAGGTCACCCTGACGCTGACCGGTGTTGTTCAGGAATCGCTCGAACTTGGCGCGATACTGCTGTTGCCACAGGCTGTCCACCGCCGTGATCACATCGCGCCGCTCGCGAAACACACGCAGATACTCGGCATCGAAGTACCGCACCGCCTCATCCTGCACACTGCTCAGGAACAGGCGAAGCCATTCACGATCGGTCGCTGTCTGGAAGAGTCCCGCGAGCTGCATCATGCGTCGCGCGGAGACTTCGTCCGAAGCCTTTCGTGGATCCCCCTCGAGCTGCAGGAATCGCTCGATGGTGCCTCGCATATCGGCCCACGAGTTGTAGTCGAACGCCAAAAACTGCGCCGACAGATACCCGCCGCGTTGCAGCCCACGGGCAAGCGTCTCGCGATTGCCGTCGAGTGCGGTCAGCACGTTGCGCTGGTTCTTCTGCACCGTGATCGAATCGCGATACCCGCGTCGATACAGAGGGACCACGGTGCCCGTATCCACGCTCACCATCGCAAAGGCGTGGAACCACAGATCCACATGCGAGAGGGTGCGCACCGGCCAACGCAGTGGCGGTTGCGCCACGCTTTCTGGTGTCGGCGATGCGGCACGCGACGGCGAACGGGTGTCAGGTGTGGTGGCTGGAGCAGCCCCCGGTGATTGTGCGGCGCGCGAGCCGCCTGCGCACGCCAGCATGGCGGGCAGCAGGGACACCATCAGCACCATGCGTGGCCAACCCCGACGCGCGGCGGGCAATTCGAAGGCTTCGAGAAAACGCGGCATCCCGGACATAGTCTCAATACACGCGAGGCCGCCCAGCGGATTCAACCCGCCGGCGGCCTCTCTTCAGGATCTCGGTCTTCTGGAAGCCTAGCTGCCGCGGCCGCAGGTGACGCAGTAGTGCCAGTTCGCTTCGAGTTCGGTGCTGCAGGCCTGACATTGCCGCTTGGTCAGGTCCATCCCGCAGTGCGGACAGAAAGTGATTTTCCGGAAATCCGGCAGTTGTCCGTCGCAGAATCGGCAATGGGCATGCGTGGCACGGGTTCCGCGCGCCGGTGTCACGCGGCGCGCATTGGCGGGACCCGCCACACTGCTCACGCCCGTCCCATGGTCCAGCGTGCGGTCCTGGGCGGGGGCGTGCCGGTGGCTCTGCATGCCACCATGTGTGTGGCCCGCGTGTTCAGACCCATGTCCGTGCGCGCACTCCGCTGAATGACTGGCTGCCTGCGCACGGGATTGACCTGACGGCGCGGGGAACACGTCCAGCGCCGCGGTAGACCGGCTGGCCCCGGCACCTGAAGTGTCACCCAATCGCAGCGACGTCGTGGCCCATTCGCGCACCAATGCCAGCGTGGGCGAAGGAAAAGCCAGCGCCTGCAGACTGGCCTGCTGCAATCCCGGATCGGTGCGCAGATACCCACGCTCTCCCGACACGAGACGCAACAGCGTCGTTTCGAACGCGTCGGGGCCACTGTCGGCCATTTCGCGTCGGACTTCGCGGTAGGGCAGCAGCCGCTCTTCGAGGTCGATGAGCGTGAATCCCTGCGTCAACAGGTGCGGGAACTGCGTGCGCACCGTACGCGAGAGACGAAAAGCCAGCCGATCCAGATCGTCCAGCGAGCGGGAAACCGTGGTCACTTCGTGTCGCCTGCGCCGTACCGGCCGTCCACGTCGTTCCCCATACGCTCACGCGTCTCGCCACCGACGCGCTCTACGAGCCGCTCGACGGCGTTCTTGTCGTGCTTTTGGGCGTCTTTCCAGCCATAGCCGTAACCAATGGCAACGCCAACCGCGAGAATGAAGAGGAACTTGAACATGAGCGTCCGGGGTGAGACCGACGCTCGAGCGTCGGCCAGCTATTGTTCCAGACGCGAGACAGGAAGTGGGGGTAACGCGGCCGCTGGCACGAACTGTTCCACCACGGGAAACGGCGAGAGTGGCTTGTTCCCCCGACCCTTCGCCTGCTCACCCGCCCACCAGCTCTCGAACTGGGAGGCCACCATGCCATCGGACCGGTCCTGCACGGCCGCTGCCCGGGTGGCGAGGTAGTTGGCATACTCGTTCTGCGGGTGCCCGGCGTGCCCCTTGACCCATGCCCACTGCGTTTGGTGGGTCGCGATCGCCGCCACGGCCTGCTGCCACAGCTCCACATTTTCCACCGCGCCATCCTTGCGACGCCATCCGCGCGACATCCAGCCGCGTACCCAGCTCGACATGCCGTCCACGATGTAGCGCGAATCGGTGGTGAACAGCACCGACAGGCGGTTGCCCTTGCGGGACATCGCTTCGAACGTGTCGATCACCGACCGCAACGCCATGCGGTTGTTCGTGGTGTTGGGTTCCGATGCCCACAGGTCGAAGCGCAATACTGTGCCGTCATTCTTGCGAAACTCGATCAGGGCGCCGAGTCCACCGGGGGTGTCGCCGCTCTTGCCGTTGCCGAGACACGATTCATCGGCGTACACCGCCACCAGAGGAAACTTCGCGCTCACCGCACCACCTCGAGGGCATCGATCTCGTCGAGCACAAGCTCGAGACGATGCCCCGTACTCGGGTGACGGGCCACGATGATCTCTCGACCGTTTGCTACGCGCAGGCGTTCCGGAATGACGATGTACTCCGTGCCGCGCCGCATGATGGTCAGGCGCGTGCCGTCGACGATGGCGCGCTCGAGTTGATCGTACTGCGTCGTGGAGAGCTGCATTCCCCAAAGTAATGGAAGCGCGTACCGGGAGCTGAGCGCCGCCAAGGGATCCAAGGGTTGCCAGCCGGCCGCAGCGCGGCGAAAGCCGCATGAATGAAAATGAACAAAAGAGAAACCGCCTTTTCTCTTTTCAGTCCCTTCGATTCCTGAGGTTTTCGCCGCGCAGCGGCCGGCCGGTAACCCTTTCGGTCCATTCCCCAATCCCTTCGCAGCCTCGAGATCGGCCCCTCACGTCCCCCACGTCGAGCACACCTGCTCGAGCACGGCCGTCGCCTGTTCGATCTGGGCGATCTCCACCCACTCGGTCGCCGAGTGCGCACGGGCAATGTCGCCTGGCCCGAAACACAGCGCGGGAATCCCGGCCTCGGCAAAGAGCGCCGCATCGGTCCAGCACGACAGTCCCTTGATCGCTCCTGGCAGGCCGGCACTGTGCGCCGCGCTGACTACCGCCTGCACCAGTGGCGCGTCGGCCGCGATGTCGAGCGGTGGTTGAGCGCAGGTCAGCGAGGCGCTCGCCACAAACTGTGGTCGCTCCACCTGCAGCGCAGCAATGGCAGCTTCCACTTCTTGCAGCGCCTGCACGCCGGTTTCGCCCGGCACCGTACGGCGCTCGATGCGCACATCACAGCGGTCGGCATACGTGGACCATCCCGTGCCGCCCGATATCATGGCCGCATGCAGCGATGCCCGGCCGAGCAGTGGGTGTGCGCGGGTGTGCAGGGTGTCCAGTTCGAAGCGGTCGAGCGCCGCGATGAGCAGCGCCGCGTGCCGGTTGGCATCGATGCCGACGTCGTATCGGCTGCCATGCGCTGCGCGACCCTGCACGGCAATGTCGATCCAGGCAAACCCCTTGTGGGCCGGTACCACCGACAGGCGAGTGGGCTCGGTGATGATGGCGCCCGTTGCCTGCAGTCCGTCGGCAAGCAATGCACGCGTACCAATGGAGGCAAACTCTTCGTCGCACACCGCCGCGATGATGACTTCGCAGTGCAGGGCACCACGTGCGGCCGCACGTGCCGCTGCCACACACATGGCGGCAATGCCGGCCTTCATGTCGGTGGCACCGCGGGCGTAGAGATTGCCGTCGCGGGTGATGGGAGAAAAAGGCTCGTGGGTCATGCCCTCCGTGCCCACCACATCGAGGTGCCCGTTGAGCACCAGCGGTGAACGGCCTACCGGGCCGATGCGCGCGATGACATTCGACCGCCCCGGTGCGACGTCCGACAGCGACACCGCAAAGCCCCATCCACTCAGGATGGACGCCAGCAACTCGGCACAGGCACGCTCACCGGGCGCGCCAGGCACGAGGTCCGGATTGCGGGAATCGACCGCGACGAGCGCTTCCGTCAGGACGACGGCATCGAGCGGGAATCGTGAGTGCACACCTACAGTCTAGGTAGATCGGCGCGCACCCGCACCCCATCACGGGCAACTCGCCACGTGAGCACTTGGCCCAACGTTGCCGCCGCGGTCTGGACACGCGCCGCATCGTTGGCCGACGAGCAGATCAGCACACTGCCACCGCCGCTGGCGCCCAGCGCTTTGAAGCCGGTGGCTCCCGCACGGCGCACCACACGCTCCAGTTCATCGATGCGGGGGGTGCTGATGCGCGGATGCAGCGATCTCTGGTATTGCCAATGTTCATCGATGCAGGACGCGAGCGATGCGACCTGTCCGGTGGCCAGGGCCTGATGCATCTGCCGCGCAAGCTCGGCCATGCGATCGAGCGCATCCACCACACGCGGCACACGATCGCGGTAAGCATCGAGCACCGCGCTGATGGTCTCGCCGGAGATTCGCGATTCTCCCGTGTAGACAAGCGTCAGGCACGACTCCAGCTCGTCGACACAGGCATCGCTCAGCGGAATACGCGTGGCCTCATTGGTGTGTGTGAACGACAGTCCCAGCGCACCACCGAAAGCGGCGGCATAGTGGTCCTGAAATCCACCGGCGACACCCAGTTCCTCCACTTCCACGCGCCGACTGCGCTCGGCCAACTCGGCCGCATCGCAGGTGGTATGGGTGGCGTGAGCGATGGCCGCCGCGAGCGCGACACCCACCGACGACGAGCCACCAAGCCCCGCGCCGAAGGGAAAGTCGCTGTGGATCTCGACGCGTGATGCTGTCAACCCGCTGTGGCGGAGCGCCGCCGTGGCGAGCGGATCGTGTGCTGCGGCACCCTGGGAAGGTGCTGACGCCACGGTCAGTGAGACGGTCGCGCGTCGCTCGATGGCGAGATTGCACACGAAACCACCGCGTTCGTGGGTGTACGGTGGCACATCCGTCCAGCCACCCCCGAAATCAAGACGAGTGGGCGCCGATGCAATGATCGGCTGCCCACTCGTCTGAAATTCAGGACCTGCCACGCCCCGGGCCTACTTCTTCTTGGCCGGCGCCTTTTTGGCGGGAGCCTTGGCCGGCGCCTTGGCGGCAGGCTTCGCCGGAGCCTTGGCCGGTGCTTTAGCGGCAGGCTTGGCGGGAGCGGCCTTGGCCGGTGCCTTGGCGGCGGGCTTGGCGGCTGCCGGCGCCTTGGCCGCAGGAGCAGCGGTCTTGGCGGCCGGTGCCTTGGCGGCGGGAGCAGCCGTCTTGGCTGGCGCCTTGGTCGCAGCCGGCGCTGCCTTCGCTTCGGCCTTCACCTCAGCCACTGGAGCAGCCGGGGCCTTGGGAGCCGCCTTGGGCGTCAGTGGCGCGAAGTGCACCTTGTCAGACGGCTTCTGCGGCTCGATACGCATCGCTGCGCGAGCTTCCAGCGCCGCTTCGGCGGCTGCCGCCGGAGCGGTCACCGCCTTGGGCAACTGACCAAGCGGAATCGGCTTTGGCGGCGGAGCCTTGGGTTCCGGCTTCGGCAGCGAGCCGTGCTTGGCGATGTAGGCCGCCTCGGCCTGCTGAATCAGGACATCCGCTTCTTCCTGATTCATCTGTCCGCGACGCACCATGTAATTGATCAGGTCGCGCGCGCTTTCAATGACGAAGGCGCTCAGGCCGGCGGCAGCACCGACGACATCGCGCATGGCGCCAGCCATCCGGCTGCCGGCTTCGAGGCTGATTTCATGGGCACGGGCAGCCATTTCGGCTGCGGTGTCCCGGGCGTCGGCCGCCCGGTGGCCGGGGCCACGGCGAGGGGCCGGAGCCGATGGCGGCGCGTCGCCGTCCGCCTGCGTTTCTTCGTCAGCCTGTGGAAAATCGGCCATGGGTGGAGCGCACTCCGCCAAACAGGGGGTGTGAGATGGTCGCTCGACCGCGTCGGAGAAGACAGCGTGAAAGCCACCGCGGGGTCCTAGAGACCACCGGAACGGGGTAACTATATGATTTTCAGTGGTCTATGCAAGGTGCGCGTAGGTGATTTGCGAGGTCGACTTACATATTATGCACCGAAGGGGGACTCGGCGGTGTGCCCCTGAAATTGAGCAAATGCGCAATAACGTCAGGTATATAGAGACATCAACAGATCACATAGGCGGCACTATAGTGTCTCAAAACCTGAAAGGCATCAAAGTTCTTGACCTCTCCAGGGTCCTGGCCGGCCCCTACTGCACCATGATGCTCGGTGACCTCGGCGCGTCGATCATCAAGGTGGAACGGCCGAACACCGGTGACGATACGCGCGGTTGGGGGCCTCCCTTCGATCAACGCGGGCAGTCCGCCTATTTCCTGTCCGCAAATCGGAACAAGTTTTCCCTCGCCGCCGATTTTCGGAACGCGGAAGATCTCGCCCTGGTCCAAAGTCTCGCGGCCGAAGCAGACATCATCATCGAAAACTATCTGCCCGGTGCATTGGCACGAAACGGTCTTGATAGTGACGTATTGATGGCAAAAAACAGTCGCCTCATTTGGTGCACCATCTCGGGATTTGGCCCGGATAGTCAGCGCCCAGGATACGACTTCGTCGCGCAGGCCGAATCTGGGTGGATGGCGATCACCGGTGAGCCGGAAGGCGAGCCCATGAAAGTCGGGGTCGCGCTGGTGGACGTGCTGGCCGGCAAGGACGCCGCGATCGGGATACTGGCGGCATTGGCGGGACGGGACGCTGCAGAGCGCCGCGGCGACGTGCTGCCGACGCCAGACCGCCGAGTGCAGGTGACGCTCGCCAGCTCTGCGGTGGCCGCGTTGGTGAATGTTGCGCAGAACGCGCTCGTATCGGGGGCCCCGACCAGGCGATGGGGCAATGCGCACCCGAACCTCGTCCCCTATCAACTATTTCACGCCACCGACCGCCCGCTCGTCATTGCCGTGGGGAACGACGCGCAGTGGACGCAGGCCGCGCTTGCGCTGGGATTGGATGACCTCGCGGGTGATGCCGCGTTGTCCACCAACGCCGGTCGGTTGACTCACCGCGAGCTCGTGGTCGGACGGATCGCGCAGCGTGTGCGTGAGGCGCCGGCGCAGCAGTGGATCGATCGTCTGGACGCGGTGGGCGTTCCTTGCGGACTCGTCCGTAGTGTTCAGGAGGCTTTGCATGACGTCACCGGCTCGGCACGCACGGGCGTTTCACCGATTCTGAATGGTCGTGTTCGCTTCGAGCCACCGTTGCTCGATGAACACGGCGTCACAATCCGGGAAAAACAGTGGAGTTCGTTCGACCTCGTGCCGATACCAGAGTGAGCACGCGTGTGACCTCTTCGCCATGCGCTCGTCATATGCACGAGACGAGCAGCAGGTTTGTGTCGAAGTTCGATCGGAAGGGGTGTCAATCCCGTGGATGCGGCGTTATCCTAGCGCCGTGCACATGACGGAACCCCAGCTCCCGCCGAACGACGTCGATTCGGACCAGGAAGTCATCGCCCGCGTAATGGCGGGCGACAGAGACGCCTTCTCGATGCTGATCGGCCGCTACAGTGATCCGCTGTATCGGCATGCTCTCGGAATGACGGGCAGTCCTGACGTCGCCGAGGACATTCTTCAGACGTCGTTCATCAAGGCCTATCACCATCTCGGTGAAGTCCGTGGTCGCTTCGACGCCTGGTTATTCCGGATCGTAGCCAACGGGTGCAAGGACTGGCTGAAGAACATTCGGCGCACGCATCTGAGCTATGACGAAGATGATCAGCCATCCGGCTACGCATCGCCTGACGAAGACCTCGATCGCACCGAACTGCGACAGGACCTCGACTCCGCGCTCGCGCAGTTGGCGCCATCGCTTCGGGAAGCGTTCATCATGAAGCACGTGGAAGGACGCTCCTACGAAGAAATGGCGGACCTGTTGGGGACCACTGTTGGTGCGCTGAAGATGCGCGTGCATCGTGCACGCGAAGCGCTTCAGGCCCTGCTCGAGGAGAAATACGCCTGATGCAACACCGCAACGAAGCTCACGACGAATTGGACGTGACCCGTGGCCTGCCGCGCGATATCGCGCCGCAGGCGGATCGTCCGCTGGCCGACCGCGAAGTGCCACTGCCGGGGCTGGGAGCATCGACCGGCGGTGCCGACGTCATCCACCAGTGGCTCGACGGCGAGGCCGCGGAAGCGGATGCCCGCCGCGCCGATGCCCGCCAGGTGGAATTCTGGAAGCGTGTCGACCAGGACACCGACCGCATGCGTCGCATGAAGACGCCGGCGCATGTCGCAGCCAGCATCATGGCTGCCCTGCCGCCGAAGCAGGTTGAGGCTCAGATGGCCACGGCCACCGCCACCGCGACGGTCGCGCAACTGAGCGCCAACACGCCAGAAGCGACCAGCACCTCGTTCGGTCGCAGTGCGATCGTTGGTGCGATCATGTTGGCGATTGGCATCGTGATCGGCCGCATGGTGCTCTGATTCGCCTCCGCGCGAAACACGAAGGGCCCGCGCACTCGCTGCGCGGGCCCTTCGTCGTTTCCCCACTCCGGGACCGCCAAACGCGAATCCCGGGACAGCCGCTTACATGTGCAGCGCGCGGCCGAGCGCACTGAGCGCGGCTTCCTTCACCGTCTCGCTGAGCGTCGGGTGCGAATGCACCGTGATCGCGATGTCCTCGGCGCTGCCACGGTATTCCATCGCCAGCACGACCTGCGCGAGGTTGTCGGCCACGTGTGGGCCGATCATGTGGCACCCGAGAATTTCGTCGGAGTCCTTGTCCACCACGAACTTCACGAAGCCCTGGGTCTCACCCATGGTGCGTGCACGACCGTTGGCGCTGAACGGGAACTTGCCCACGCGATAGGCACGGCCGCTGGCCTTCACTTCCTGCTCGGTGAGACCCACCGTGGCAATCTCGGGCCACGTGTACACCACACCAGGCATCGTGCGGTAGTGCATGTGCACCGGCTTGCCGGCGATCACTTCGGCGGCAATCACGCCTTCGTCCTCGGCCTTGTGCGCGAGCAGCTTGCCGCCCACCACGTCGCCGATGGCAAACACGTTCGGCAGGTTGGTGCGCATCTGGTCGTTCACGGCGATCTCGCCACGCTGACCGAGCGCGAGGCCCAGCGCAGCGGCATCCACACCCGACAACGATGGCTTGCGGCCCACCGAGACGAGCACATAGTCGCCGTCGAACGACAGCGCCGCGCCATCCTTCTCCGCGTGGATGGTCACGCCGTCGGCGCGCACGTCGGCACCGGTCACCTTCGTGCCGGTGTGGATCTCGAGTCCCTGCTTGCGCAGGATCTTGTCGGCTTCCTTGATCACATCGTCATCGTTGCCAGGCAGGATGGTGGGCGCGAACTCCACCACCGTGACCTTCGCGCCGAGGCGGCGCCACACGGAGCCGAGCTCGAGACCGATCACGCCACCACCGATGACGATGAGATGCTTCGGCACTTCGGGGATCTGCAGTGCGCCCACGTTCGACAACACACGCTGTTCGTCGAACGGGAGGAACGGCAACTGCACCGGCACGGAGCCCGTCGCAATGATCACGTGCTTGCCCTGCCACGATGTCACGTTGCCGTCGGTGTCCTTCACCTCGACGACATTGCCAGTCTTGAGCGTACCGAAGCCCTTGGCCCACGTGATCTTGTTCTTGCGGAACAGGAACTCGATGCCCTTGGTGTTCTGCGCGACCACATCGGTCTTGCGCGCCATCATGGCCGGCAGGTCGACAGTGGCACCTTCCACTTTCACGCCGTGCTCTGCGGCATGCAGGCGTAGCCACTCGTAGTGCTCGGAGCTTTGCAGCAGGGCTTTCGACGGAATGCACCCCACCGTGACGCAGGTGCCACCCAGCGTCTTGTCAGCTTCGATGCAGGTGACGGAGAAGCCCAACTGGGCTGCGCGGATCGCGGCCACGTAGCCGCCGGGGCCACCACCGAGGACGAGTACGTCGGCGGTCTGGGAAGTCGTGGAAGTCATGTACGAAAGATAAACGGCTTGCCTATCTCAGCAGGAAGCGTCGGGCGAGGTTGGCGATGGTCAGCGGGGACGAGCCTTCGAATCGGTTGTTGGCAATGACAAAGATCGTGGCGGCATGCGCCAATGCGCGGTCGATCAGGGTCAGGATATCGTCATGCCCCTCTGGAAACGCGTCCTGGATCCGGTCATACGGGGCGAACGCCTCGACGGCGTCGTTGAACGTGCGTCCGGGCCGCAGCAGCGCTCGCGCAATGGTGAAATCGGTCGTGAGGGCATCGTCGTGGAGCAACTGCGCCCCGATGGTCGGCATGTGCGTCCAGGCGTTGAACACATGCGCCACCTGGTGAGCTCGTAGCGCCGCGAAGTACGGCGGGGCGAGGTGCTGGGGCGTGCGGATCTCGACGGCGTACCGTGGTCCTTTGGGCAACGCCCCGAAGAATCGGTCGAGATGTTCCGCAAAGCCCGCGACGGTGAGGTGTGCTGAGCGGGGAATGGCCTCGAACTCGAACAGAAAGACGCCGGCATGTTCGCCCAGGTATTCGAGAGCGGGTCCGATCACCGCATCGACACACAGGGTCGGATTGAGCCAATCCGGGTTCCTGTCCGACGGCTGAAGCGGCGTGACGCCGAGCTGCCGCAGCATGTGATGGCGGGGGCTGTTCAGCGCATACGAGGTGATCTGATCCCAGACCTTCATCACGAGGGGGAAGCCGGCCGGCAATGCGTGCCGGTATTCCTCGAGTACCTCGGGTGTCGGTGGCCGATAGAAGAACGAATCCACGCCGACCGTCCGGAACAGCGGACAGCGCGCGTATTCGGCCAGCATGGGTGCCGTGGCCCCGGTCTTGGGATAGCTCCGCCGGTACACCATGCCAGACCACCCCGGATAGGTCCAACTGGACGTGCCGAATCGCAGCGTTGCCGGCAGGGCGGCCGCCAGTCTCGCGGCCTCCTGCATGAACTGCTCGTGGCGGTCGAGCGGTTCCTCGAACAGCGATGGCTGGAAGTCGTCAGGCGGCGGCATGCCCGCCATTGTAGGCGGCGTCCGACGGGTGGGCTACTGGTGAGCGCGCAACCGGGCTATCGGGCGACAGCGGCTGCGTCGAGCGACCCGTGGGCCACCACATCACCCGCCGCATCACGACGCCACCAGTGCCCCACCAGACGCCCACCTCGCACGCGCGCATCGAACATGAGCCGTGCACCTTCCACGAGACCGACCAGTGCGCGTTGAGCGCCATCGAGCAGTTGCACGGGCTCGGGTGCGGCATCAGCCACGGTAATCGACAGGCCCAGCAGTGGCACGGTGGCGCTGGTGGGCACCGTCTGGCCCGTGCGTGTCGGGTGCAGCGAGAAGCTCGTCGTCTCGCCGCCTTCGTCGGCGGTCAGCGCTCCCTGCCAGGGGCTGGAGAGCGACAGGGGAGCAAGAGAGAGCGGAGACATGAACAGAATTCCTGGCAAACGGGAGTTGCAGAACAGCGTCGAAGCGATCGGCGTCTGAAGCCTGTACCCATCAGACACTGCCACGCGTGACAAGGTTGGATGGGAAATCACGCTGTTACGCCGCAGTGACATGCGCGCAGTGCCTCCAGGCACTTGGCAACCGGACTTCCGACCGTACATTGCGAGAGAGGAGCGCGCAGTCTGGAGCCGACATCACACGCTCGGCATCCGTGACGTCATGCGTGCTCATAGCGTCCTGAAAGCAAAGGCTTCGGCCGTGCTTCGACTGATCGTCGGTAGCGGATCCAATCCTCGCATTGAAAACGCACGCTGACGGACCCCGACGTCCTTGGCAGAAATGCCTGGGGCGTCGTGGTGCATCTGGGGGTGATGTCACCCCGTGTTGTCTTCACCGGGGTTGATCACCGATGTCCGATTTTCAGCTCGACCTGCAGCGCGTGACCGTACCCGATGCCACCACACGAAGTGGCATCGTTCTCGCCGTGCAGCGCATTACGCTGCCGCGCACGACGCAGGCTGCGTCAGCCCGTCCGGCGCCATCCGCGTCCGCGGCAGCAGGCACATCGCCCACCATGGTGTTCCTGCACGAATCGCTGGGCTGCATCGAGACATGGCGCGAGTTCCCGGCATTCTTGGCGGAGGCCGCAGGGCTCGATGCCATCGTGTACGACCGACTGGGATATGGCCTGTCCGCACCCATGCCAGACACACCACGCGGGCTGGACTACCTCCACATCGAAGCCGAACGGTTGTTCCGCTTGCTCGATATTCTGGGCATCGGTGAGGTCGTACTGTTCGGGCACAGCGACGGTGGATCCATCGCATTACTGGCGGCAGCGATGCAACCGCAGCGTGTGCGCGCGGTGATCACCGAAGGCGCGCATGTGTTTGTCGAAGAAGAAACGCTGGAAGGGGTGCGTATCGCGCAGGCGCTCATGGCGAAGACCGATCTGCCGGTGCGGCTCGCGCGGTATCACGGTGACAAGGTGGCCCGTCTCACAGCGGCGTGGATCGACACCTGGCTGTCACCGGGGTTTCGGGATTGGAACATCGAAACCAGTCTCCGTGCCGCCCGCTGTCCGGCGCTCATCATCCAGGGAGAAGCGGACGAGTATGGCACGCCGGCGCAGGTGGAGGCGATCGTGAAGGGCTGGGGTGGAACGGCCGAAGCGCTGCTGTTGCCGGGCGCGCGGCATACGCCACATCGGGAGGCCACCAAGGCCGTGATGGCGGCCACTACGGCATTTCTGGCAACGGCACTGGCCTGAGCACTGCCACCAACGCACCAGCGGGGCACGGAACCATCGTTCCGTGCCCCGCTGGTGCATTGGTGCTTTGATGCGGTTCGTCTCAGAGCACCAGCATCGCGGCCGGATCTTCCATGAGCTCCTTCACGCGCACCAGGAACAACACGGCCTGCTGGCCGTCGATGATGCGGTGATCGTAGCTCAGGGCGATGTACATCATCGGACGGATCTCGACCTTGCCATCCACTGCGATGGGGCGGTCCTGGATCTTGTGCAGACCCAGAATGCCCGACTGTGGATAGTTGATGATCGGTGTGGACACGAGTGAACCGAACACGCCACCATTCGTGATGGTGAACGTGCCACCCGTGAGATCGTCCATCGACAGCTTGCCGTCGCGGGCACGCTTGGCCACCGCGCCGATGTCCTTGCCGATTTCCACGACGCTCTTGCTGTCGGCGTCCTTGACGTTCGGCACCACGAGGCCCGCGTCGCTGGCGACGGCAATGCCCATGTTGACGTAGTGCTTGTAGACGATCGAGTCGCCGTCGATCTGCGCATTCACCAGCGGATACGACTTGAGCGCGATGCAGGCAGCCTTCGCGAAGAACGGCATGAACGACAGCTTCACGCCCTGTTCCTTCTCCACGCGTTCCTTCATGCGCTCACGGAACGCCGTGATCGCCGTCATGTCGACTTCGTTGAACGTCGTCAGATGTGCCGTGGACTGCTGTGACATCAGCAGGTTTTCGGCGATGCGCTTGCGGCGCGTCGTCATCTTCTCGCGCGTCTCGCGGCCGGCCGCGGAGGTCGGTGCCTTGGCCGGGGCGGCGGCGGGTGCCGGTGCCGCCGCGGCGGCAGGCTGCGGGGTGCGCAACGCGTCGACCACATCGGCCTTGGAGACCACGCCACCACGACCCGTGCCGGCCACATCGGCCGTGTTCACGCCACTTTCGGTGGCGAGACGGGCTGCGGCCGGGGAGACCTTGGCGTCCGCCGAAGGCGCGGCAGCGACGACGGGAGCGGCCGCAGGGGCCGATGCCACCGGCGCAGGCGCCGCTGCAGGCGCACTCGCAACAGGCGCACTCGCGGCGGCCGCGCCGGCTGCAATTTCGCCGAGCACTTCGCCGACGGCGACGACATCACCTTCGCCTTTGGCGCGCGCCGTCAGCACGCCCGCTTCGAGCGCAGGCACTTCCACCGTGATCTTGTCCGTTTCGAGCTCAACCAGCGTATCGCCGACGGCAACAGCGTCGCCTTCCTTCTTGAGCCAGCGCGAGACGGTCGCCTCGACGATGGATTCGCCGAGAGGGGGAACCTTGATTGACGACATGAGGCGGAGCGATGAAGGAACAGTGTCGCGGAACGGGATCCGAACGTGGGCGTCGAATCAGGTCATGAACTCCGAAATATAGAGAGCCGCACACCCAAGCTGCCCACCCCCACCGCTGCTTTTGCGTCCGGGAATGTCACTAGATTGCGCGCATGCGAGCCTTGACCTTCAGCGCCTTTGGTGGCCCCGAGCAGCTTGTCGTGCGCGATGTACGCGAGCCCACCGTCACCTCGGCCGACGCGGTGCGTGTCCGGATACAGGCCGCCGCGCTCAACCGGCTGGATCTGTGGGCGCTCAGCGGCATCCCCGGCTCGCGGATCATTCCCGGCTGGCCCTTGGGTTCCGACGGGGCCGGCATCGTGGAGTCGGTGGGTTCGGCCGTGACCAGCGTGAAGGTGGGCGATCGGGTCATCATCAATCCGGGGGTCCTCGACCGCAATTGCCGGTGTGAGTACTGCCGGGACGGTGACCAGCCGCTGTGTCTGACCTATGGCATCCTGGGTGAGCACCTGCCGGGCACGCTGGCCGAGTTTGTGGTGGTGCCGGCGGCCAATCTGCGCACCATTCCGGACTGGATCCCCTGGGACATCGCGGCGGCCTTTCCGCTGGCCACCCTGACCGCCTGGCGCATGATCGTCACACGGGCCAAGGTGCGCCCGGGCGATCAGGTGCTGGTCTGGGGCATCGGGGGTGGGGTCGCGCTGGCCGCGCTGCAGATCGCCAAACACATCGGCGCCACCGTGTGGGTGACGTCCGGCAGTCCGCACAAGCTCGAACGGGCGCAGTTTCTGGGGGCTGACCACCTGCTCGACCATCGCGAGGCCGATCTGGGCAAGCGAATTCGCGAACGCACCGGCAAGCGCGGTGTGGATGTGGTGATCGATTCGGTGGGGGAAGCCACCTGGCCGCAGTCGCTGATCGCTCTGGGCAAGCGTGGCCGCCTGGTCACCTGTGGCGGGACGTCCGGCCCGATGGTGCAGGTGGATGTCCGTCGCATGTTCTGGAACCAGTGGAGCCTGATGGGCTCCACCATGGGCAACGACGCCGAATTCGATGCGATGACCGAGTTCTTCCGGCATGGGTCACTGCAGCCGCCGGTCGATTCGGTGTGGACACTGGAGCAGGCGCCGCTGGCCTATGAGCGGCTGGCCTCCGGCGCGCAGTTCGGCAAAGTCGTTGTGACGCTCTGATCGATCGGCCTGAGGGGCGTGATGACCGAGACCGCGCGATACACTGTCGATGAAGAGAAGGCCCTCAAGGCAGCGGTGTTGGCCGGCGAGCCGGCCACCTGTCCGCGCTGCGAGGTGCGCATGACCCACCGTCCCATCGGTGGCGGATCGTTTGGGCTGGGCTATCATCGGCAGCGGGAGTGGCTGTTGTGTCCGTCGTGCCGACGCAGCGCCATCTTCGACGTGAAACGCGGCACGCGGCTGTAGCCGTAGGATCACCAGGGGCGGTCATGGCCGGGGGAGGTTCCCTGAAAGGTTCCCCTGCGGTTCCGTCTCGTGTCCCACTAGTTTTGTAGCGATTGTTGCGCTCCGTAGCCTCTTCTCCGGATTCCCTTGTTTCAGCCGTTCGCGTCACCGTTTGCTGATTCCCTGCTGCTCGCCGATGCGGCGACGCAGAGCCCTGCGGGCACCACGACTGCGGCGAGCACGTTCTCGGAACGTCTCGAGCAGAGTTTCTCGCTGCTCAGCGAGTTCGTGCCGGCGCTCTTTGGTGCGCTGGTCATCCTGTTCGCGGGATACCTCGTTGCGAAGGTGGTGGAGAAGGGCACGACCCGGCTGCTGCGTCGACTGCGCCTGAATCAGTTGTTGGAGCGCGGCGGTGTCCTGCAGGCGGTGGAGCGTTCCGGCTCACACCTGAATCCGGCCAAGGTCATCGCGAACCTGCTCTTCTGGGTGGTGATGTTCGCGGTGCTGCTGGTCGCGGCCAGCGCCATCGGGCTCGACTCGCTCGCGAATGTCTTCACGGAGCTCATGAGCTACATCCCGAGTGTGATCGCGGCGATCGTGATCATCATTCTCGGCATCGTGCTCGGCGGATTCGTGGGTGGCCTCATCATGGCCTCGGCGGGCGGATTGTACGGTGGCCCGTGGCTGGCGCGCACCGGGCGGGGCGGCGTGATCGTGCTGGCCGTGTTCATGGCGCTGCAGGAACTCGGGATCGCCACTGACATCGTCACCACGGCGTTTGCGATACTGTTTGGCGCGGTGGCGTTGGCGCTGGCCTTGTCGTTCGGGCTGGGCAACCGCGACCTGGCGGCCGAGATCACACGCGAGTGGTATGAGCGCTATCGCGCCGAACGCCGGGCGATCGACGCCGAGGCGGCGGCGGAGGAAGCCGAAGAGTTGGCCGAGGCCACATCGGAAGAAGCCGCGGAAGCTGCTGCAGATGCGGCGGCCGAGGCGCAGGCGGTGGCCAAGGCGGCAGCGCAGGCGGCGGCCCGCGCAGGCAACGCGCCCCCCAAGGTTGCCCTGTAAGGCGGACACCAGGCCCGGGTGATGCCCGGGTGCCTGCGCAAGTCCCTGCAAGTCCCTGCAAGGCCCCAATCGCCGATTTTCGCCCATGTGATTCGGGGCAAACCGGTGGTTAAATTTCACTGGTTCCACCCGGATTGGCCGTACCTCCTGCCCGTCGTGACATGACCGCACCGAACGCCCGCGAACGTATCCTGCCGCGCCTCATCGACGAGGAGGTCAAGGAGTCGTTCATCAACTACTCCATGAGCGTCATCGTGTCGCGCGCCCTGCCGGACGTGCGCGATGGACTCAAGCCCGTACATCGACGTGTGTTGTACGCGATGAACGAGCTCGGACTGTTGCCGGGGCGTGCGTACAAGAAGTCCGCGACGGTGGTTGGGGACGTGCTCGGCAAGTATCACCCACACGGTGACAGCAGCGTGTACGACGCGCTGGTGCGCATGGTGCAGACGTTCTCGCTGCGCTACCCGCTGGTGGATGGTCAGGGCAACTTCGGCTCGATGGACGGCGACAATGCGGCCGCCTACCGCTATACCGAAGCACGCCTGACGCGCATGGCCGTGGAGATGCTCACCGACATCGACAAGAACACGGTCGATTTCGCCCCGAACTTCGACGACCGATTGGAAGAGCCGCGGGTGTTGCCCGCTGGTTTCCCCAACCTGCTCGTGAACGGATCGACGGGTATCGCCGTCGGCATGGCGACGAATATTCCGCCGCACAACCTGCGCGAAGTCATCAGCGCGGTGATTGCCCTGATCGACAATCCCGAGCTGGATGGGCCTGCGCTGCGCAAGCTGGTGAAGGGGCCGGATTTCCCGACGGGTGGCTACATCTACGGTCGTGCGGGCATCGCCGACTATCAGGACACGGGTCGCGGCCGCATCATCATGCGCGCGCGGGCCGTGATCGAAGAGAAGGAGTCGAGCGGCAAGTCGCAGATTGTCGTGACCGAAGTGCCGTATCAGGTGAACAAGGCCAAGCTCGTGGCGGACATCGCCGAGCTGGTGCGCGACCAGAAGCTCACGGGCATCTCCGCGCTGCGCGACGAATCCGACAAGGACGGCGTGCGCGTGGTGATCGAGCTCAAGCGCGATGCGATTCCGCGTGTGGTGCTGAACCAACTGTACAAGCACACCGCGATGCAGAGCACGTTTGGCGTCATCATGCTGGCGCTGGTGCCCGATCCGCACACGCGTCAGCTCGTGCCCAAGGTGCTCACGCTCCGTCAGTGCCTCGAGCATTACATCGCGCACCGTCATGAAGTCATCGTACGGCGCACGCAGTTCGATCTCGACAAGGCACTCGAGCGCGAACATATCCTCGAAGGTCTCAAGATCGCCGTCGACAACATCGACGAAGTGATCGCGCTCATTCGTGCGGCGTCGGATACGCCCACGGCGAGCGCACAGTTGCAGTCGCGGTTCGGACTCTCGGAGCGTCAGGCCGAGGCCATCCTCAACATGCGTCTCGCGAAGCTCACCGGTCTCGAGCGCGACAAGCTCGAGGAAGAGCTGGTCGAGGTGCGCGCGTTCATTCTCGAGATGCGTGGCATCCTGGAGTCGCGCGATCGCCGCATGAGCATCCTGAAGGGTGAGCTCATTCAGGTGGCCGAGACGTATGGTGACGAGCGGCGCACCGAGATTGTCAGCGACGAAGGCGAGTTCTCCATCGAGGATCTGATCGCCGAGGAGGAGATGGTGGTGACCATCACCCACGGCGGCTACATCAAGCGCACCCCGTTGTCCCTGTACAACCGGCAGGGGCGTGGTGGTCGTGGCAAGGCCAGCGCGGATCTCAAGGAACACGACTTCATCGAGCGGTTCTACGTGGCGAGTACGCACACGTACATGCTCATTTTCACCGATGATGGGCGGTGTTTCTGGCTCAAGGTGCACGAATTGCCACAGGCCGGGCGGAATACGCGCGGCAAGCCGATCGTGAACCTGATCAACGTCACACCGGACACCCGCATTCGGGCGATCGTGGTCACCAAGGAATTCTCGGACACGGAATTCCTGCTGTTCTGCACCCGGAACGGCACGGTCAAGAAGACGGCGCTGTCGCAGTACTCCAATCCGCGCGCGAACGGTATCAAGGCCATCAAGATCGAGCAGGACGACGAATTGATGGACGTGCAGGTCACGAGTGGCAACAACGACGTGGTGTTGGCCACCCGTCATGGCCTCTCGGTGCGGTTCCACGAAAGCGATGTGCGCGAGATGGGCCGCGATACCACCGGTGTGAAGGGAATCGAGCTGCGTCCGTCCGACCAATTGGTGGGCATGGTCGTCATCAAGCGTGAGGCCACCCTGCTCGTGGTCACCGAGCGTGGCCTCGGCAAGTGCAGCGAAGTGAGCGAGTATCGGGTCCAGAAGCGCGGCGGCAAGGGCATTCTCACGCTGAATCGCACCGTGAAGACGGGCGATGTGATTGCGCTGATGGAAGTCGTGCCCGAGGACGAGCTGATGCTCATGACCCGTCAGGGCATCGCCATCCGCAGCAAGGTGAGCGAGATCCGCGTGACGGGCCGTGCTGCCCAGGGCGTCAAGCTGGTGGCCCTGGACGATCTTGATGGGGTGTCGGCTGTGGCCCGCGTGATCCCGGACGACAAGGAAGGCGAAGGCGAGGGCGAAGAAAGCGGCGCCACCACGATGGAAGGCGACGCCGAGTAAGGCGTCGTCGCCATCGGGCGACGTGAAGCGGTGCCCGTCAGGACGCGCGCATTCGGCGCGCGTCGGTCTTTCGAGGAGTGGGAATGGCGACGTCGCGCATTCTGGTAGCCGACGACGACGAAGCGGTGCTGCAGTCCGTGACCTGGTTGCTCCAGGAGAACGGCTATGAGGTCATTCCCGCCAATGGCGGCGTCTCCTGTCTCGAGCAACTCGAGCGGCGCTCACCGGACCTGCTGCTGCTCGATATCCTCATGCCGGATGCCGACGGCTGCCAGCTACTCGAGCGCATCAAGTCGGAAGACCGCTGGCGGGACCTCCCAGTGCTCATGCTGTCGGCCCAGCCGCCGGAAGAGGCGTCTGTGAAATCTCTGGGCCTGGGGGCGGCGGATTTCATTCGCAAGCCTTACCGGCCCAAGGAGTTGCTGGCCCGTGTGCAGGCGCAGTTGCGTATGGGGGCGTTGCTGCGCTCCACGCGCACCGCGCTGCTCCGCACGGAAGAAGCCCTGGTACGGGCGCAGCAGGATGCGGATAGCCGGCGCAAGCTGGTGGACATCCTGCATGAAGTCACCGGCGATCTGTCCGTCAACGAGCTGTTTCACCTGCTCGTGCGTCGTGCGGCTCGTGCGCTCAATGTATCCCACTGTTCGGTGGTGCTGGCCCGACCGGGTGATGCACACGCGGTGGTCGTGGCGGCATTCGAAAACCCTTCACTGCAGCACCTGTCGGTACAGCTCGAGCGGTATCCGGAAATCCGGGCAGCGCTGGAGAGTGGGCAGCCCGTGCTGGTGGAAGACCTCGAAACGCACCCGTTGTACGAAGGGGTGCGCGAAGTATGGGGCATCGAAGGCATCGAGGTGTCGATCCGTTCGGTCATCGCGCTGCCATTTTCCGTCGATCGCGGACAATACGGCGTGTTCCTGGTGCGTCGTACGCGCGAACAGGAACTCTTCGGGCCGGCCGATCTCGAGTTCGCGCAGGCGGTCATCACGGCGGCGGTGGCCGTGATCCAGCGGGCGCAGATGGTGGAGAGCACCATGGCCGACAATGCCCGTCTCGAGCAGCTCGCGCAGACCGACCCGCTCACCCAGTTGCTCAATCGTCGCGCGTTGACGGAGCGTATCACAGCGGAGATGGAGCGGGCGCTGCGCTACGATTCCACGCTCGCGTTGCTGATGATCGACCTCGATCACTTCAAGAAGGTGAACGACACGTACGGTCACCTCGTCGGCGACGATGTGCTGCGGGATGTGGGTCAGCTCCTTGGGCACACGATCCGAGGCAGCGACATCACGGCGCGCTACGGTGGTGAAGAGTTTCTGGTGTTGTTGCCGGAAACCGACGATGCGGGCGCGGTGGCCTTCGCGGAACGCATTCGGGTGGCGATGGAGGAACATCCGTTCGCGCGGGATTCGATGGCCGAGCCACTCAAGCTGACGGCATCGATCGGCGTGGCGGTCTTTCCGGCCGCCCGGATCGAAAATGTCGAGGACCTGTTCGCGCGTGCCGATGCGGCGCTGTATCGCGCCAAGGCCGAAGGGCGCAACCGGGTGCGGATGTAGGCTGGGGTCAGCCCACCATCGCACCCAATCCGCGCGGGCGCTGCAATTCGACCACGGTCACACTGAGATGGTCGACCGGAATGTCGAACATTTTCGTGAACGGGATATCCCGTAGTGTGCACAACGCCGTGCGGATCCATCCGGCGTGCGACACCACGACCACCGTGTCGTGCGGCATCCCCCGAATCGAATCGAACACACCGTCCACGCGGGCGGCCAGTGCGGCCACGGTTTCTCCTCCCGGCGGCGCGTGCTGGGTCCACTGCGCCATCCATTCCCGCAGGGAAGCCCCTTCGGTCATTTCGAGCTCGTGCCAGTTTCGCCCGTCCCACGCGCCAAAGTTCATTTCCCGGAGACGTGCATCGATCACCAGCGGGAGTGCAAATGCCGATGCGATCGCCGCTGCCGTGTCACGCGCGCGGAGCAGGTCGCTGCTCATCACGGTGATATCGAGTGGACTGCCATCGGGACTGCGCAGGGCATCGGCCAGCGGGCCGTCTGCTGTCACCAGCGTGGCGAGTGACTGACGGCCACGATCCGACAGTGGCAGATCGGTATGCCCGATGCAGCGACCGTCGGCGTGTGATGCCTCGGCATGGCGCACCAGGATGAGGTGCACTGGACGCGACTCATCCTGGTCGACCGATTCGTCGGGGATCATCAGGAAAGCCAACCCCTCACAGGTGCAGCGGCGAGCATCAGATAGACACCTAGCTCCACAAGTTGATTCACGGCACCAAGGGCATCACCCGTGATGCCACCGATCCGCCGGCGGAAATAGCGTCCAGATGCCGCAGTGAGCAAGAGTGCAACGGCGACGGCGATCAATCCGGCGATACCCAGGCACACCACGGCCGTGATCACCGTCATCACCGTGGCCGTGAAAACCCGCCCCCGGTGTACGCCATCCACGAAGGGGCGACCCGCACTGGAGCGCTCACCCGGCGTCGCCGCCCGGACGTAGGGCAATACCCCAATGAGCCAGACACTGGCGCATCGTCCAAGGGTGTGCGCAGCGAGCAGCGCCATCGGGGCGCGCGCCACACCAAGATCTGCCAGCAGGACACACTTCAGAACAACGGCCAGGATCATGCCCACGAGGGCGTACGATCCCACCCGGCTGTCCTTCATGATCGTCAGCACTTGCTCTGCCGTCCACCCGCCGCCGAATCCGTCCAGGGAATCGGCCAGTGCATCTTCGTGAAAGGCTCCGGTGAGCCGCACGGTGGCGGCCGTGGAGAGCAGCGCGGCCACCAGCGGTGACCACCACTGGTGACCCAACAGGAACACGCCGGCACCGATCGCACCTACGACGATGCCCACCAGCGGAAACCACGCGGCCGATCGCGGCAGATCCGACAAGTCGTGCACGATCCACCGACCGGCCGGAATGCGGGTCATGAAGGTGAATGCGGCCGCCACGGCACGCCGTTCGGTGCCTAATGACCATCGGCTGGTGGCATTCACCGCCCGCTATCCTCGTGCGACGGTGCCTGTTCGCCAGCCGACACGCCGGCTTCCGCAAATGTGGCCATGTCGGACATGATTGCCGCCGCTGCCCGGAGCAGTGGTACCGTGAGGACCGCTCCCGATCCTTCTCCCAGGCGCATATCCAGTTCGAGCAACGGACGAAGGGCACGTCCGCTCAGGGCAGCAAGCGCTTCGATGGCAATGACGTGCCCTACTTCGGTGGAGCGGTGTGAAAGGAAAACACGACGGAGCAGTGTGCTGGAGCCCTCCGCACTTTCCTCGGCCATGTAGGCAGCGGCGAGTACGGAGACCGTGGAAATGAACCCGTCCACGAGCAACACCACCGGATGCCGGGAGGCTTCGAGTGTCGCACCGGCCATCGCCGCCAGCTCCAGTCCGCCGACACGACGCAGACACTCACGGGCGCTCTGCGCCGCGCGGCGGCTGCCGTGCAATGCGAGCGCGCGCGTCACCACATCGCGTTTGTGGGTGAGCGCCTCACCATGCACCCCCGTCCCCGCACCCACGGTCAGTTCGGGGGCACGTCCGGTCAGCGCGGAGAGCAGCGCCGCCGCTGCGGTGGTGTTGCCGATCCCCATTTCGCCGAGGCCCACCACGTCCATGCCGGCGCGTACGGCGCGTCGCACGGCCGATGCCCCGACCTCCAGCGCCTGGGCCAGTTCGTCTTCGCTGAGCGCGGCCTCGCGCAGCATGTTGCGTGACCCGTGGCGTACCTTGGCGTGTCGCAGTGATGAAAGTGCCGACAGATCGGCATCCACACCCACGTCGATGACTTCGACATCGGTGTCGTTGGTGCGTGCGAGCACGTTGATGGCGGCACCGCCACGCGCGAAGTTGCGCATCATCTCGGCGGTGACGGCACGGGGATAGGCGCTCACCCCTTCTTCCGCGATGCCGTGATCGGCGCCGAATACGCAGATACGCGCGTGGTCGATCCGCGGGGCGAGTGTCTGTTGCAGCAGCGCCAGACGTATGGCACAGGGTTCGAGCGCACCAAGGGCGCCGAGTGGTTTGGTCTTGCCGTCGATCGCCCGTTGTGCCGTGGTTTCCGTGACCGGCGGCTCGGCACGCACGGCCGCGTGGAATTGCAGCGTCTGCGCGTCGTCCACCGAGCAGGTTATCCACCAGGCATCGGCATTGGGCTGACGCAGGCTCCAGAAGTCGAGCGGCGACATCCCGAGTGCGTCGAGCAGCAGCACGCGGTTGAGGTGTCCATGCGCTGACACCAACACCGATTCTCCGGGGTGCTGGTGCACGATGCGACCGAGCGCCCGTAGCGCCCGCGTGCGCACTGCGGCCAGCGACTCACCGTCCGGAAACTCCAGCGACCAGGGATCGGTGCGCCATTGGGCGTCGGCCCCTGGCGGCCAGTCGGTCGGTGTGGTGCCCTGCCAGCGACCGTAGGACAATTCCGCCAAATCGTCGTCTACGGTTGCCGGAGGGATCGCGTCGGGCAACAGCAATTCACTGGTGCGGACGGCCCGTGTGAGGGGCGAGGTGTACGCGACGGAGAGTGCATCGAGCGCACCCGACGCCACCAAACGCGACCGCAGGCGTTGCACCTGTGCCTCGCCTTGCGCGCTCATGGGCACATCGAGTCGCCCCTGACACTGGCCGCTGGCGTTGTGTGCCGTTTCACCATGGCGCACGAGCAGGATGCGGGTCATCGGGTGGAGCGTTGGCGCGGTGGGGCTCACAGTTCGATGCCGGGCTGTGCGGGGATGCCCTTCTCACGATAGGGGTGCTTCACGAGATGCATTTCCGTGACGAGATCGGCCAGTTCGATCAGGGCCGGCGATGCGTTGCGGCCCGTGACCACTACATGCATCCAGGGCGGTCGGTTGCGCAGCACATCCAGCACCATGGTTTCATCCAGCCAGCCGTAGGTAATGCAGTAGGTGAGTTCGTCGAGGATGAGAATGTCGAACTGCTCCGACTCGATCACGGCCTGCACACGCTGCCAGCCCTTTTCTGCCAGTGCCCGATCGGCTTCGATGTTGTCGGACAGCCAGGTGAAGCCGTCGCCCAGTGGCACGATGTCGATGCCCAGTTCTTCGGCGGCGATGTGTTCCCCGTACCGCGTTTCCGCGCTCTTGATGAACTGGAACATGCCGATGGAGAACTTGTATCCGGCGGCGCGTACCAGGATGCCCAGCGCGGCGGTGGACTTGCCCTTTCCGTTGCCGGTGTTGACGAGCAGCAGTCCCTTTCGTGTGGCTCGATCGGTGCTCATACGTCGATGCCTCCCTGAGCCTTGATGCCTTGGTCTCGCAACGGATGTTTGATGACACGCATGTCGGTCACCAGGTCGGCTGCGTCAATCATGGCCTGCGAAGCATCGCGGCCGGTGACGACGACGTGTGTGCCCTGCGGGCGTTCTTGCAGGGTGCGGATCACTTCCGTTTCATCGAGCCAGCCCCACTTGAGCGGCAGGGTGAGCTCGTCGAGCACCAGCACGTCGTACGTGCCTTCGGTGATGTGACGGGCGCACAGCTCCCAGCCGGCGATCGCGCGATTCTTGTCTTCCGTGAGGTCCCGATCTTCCTTGCGGCGCTTGCCGGTGCAGCCGCCGCCCAGTGCCATGGCTTCGATACCCAGCACCCGTGCGGTGCGATGTTCACCGGTGTTGCCGAGACGCTTCACGAACTGGTACATGGCGGTGCTCATGTCACGGCCATACGCGCGCAGCATGACACCGAGCGCCGCGGTGGTCTTTCCCTTGCCGTGTCCGGTGTTCACGATGAGCAAACCATGGCGGTCCTTGCGCGGCGGGACCCGATAGGCGCCCGGACGTTTCTGTTTGGGCGTTGGCACCTTGCGTCCGTTGGCCGCCACGGCGGTCTTTGGCGCTGCGAGCGGATCGACGCGCGGTTCGAGTTCGTCGTCGAGCAGTTCTACGCGTGGTTCGAGGTCGTCTTCGAAGTCGTCGGGCAGCAGGTCAGGATGCGTCATGGGTCGACCGGGAGAGAGTGGAGCGAAACCGGGCAAGCGCCTCGATGAGGCGATCGTTGTCTTCAGTATGTCGGGCGGCCACGCGCACATGCGTCGGCAGACCGAAGGAGGTGCCATCCCGCACGAGCAGCGCGGCATGGTCGATCAGCCACGTGCGCGCGTGCGCCGCGTTCTGACATTCAACGAGGAAGTAGTGTGTGTCGCTGGCGAGAACGGAGAATCCGATTCCTTGAAGGGCCGTTCTCATGCGAACGGCTTCGTGGCGCAGCAGCTCCGTCGTGACCCGTGCATGGGCTTCCGCTTCATCAGAAAGCGCTGCGATAACCGCTGCTTGAGCCGCACCGGACGCGGCCCACGGGATGCGCACTGCTTCCAGCGCGCGAACAACCTCTGGAGATGCTACGCCCAGAGCGACCCGCACATTGGCCAGTGCGTGGTCTTTGGTGAGTGAACGCAGGTGCAGCACATGCGAGTGACCCGGCAATGCGGGTGTGCCGTGTGGTGCCGCGGTAAATCCGTCATACGCCTGATCGAGTACCAGCAGTGCGTCGACGGCTCTGCAGGCATCAGCGATGAGCTGCAGGGTGTGCAAAGATTCCTGCTGTCCGATGGGACTCGATGGGGAAGCGAGAAAGACCAGCTTCGGGCGGTCTGCAATGCGCCGCACCAGATCGTCGGTGGTCAGGGCCGTCTGGACCTGCGCTCCGCACAACTGCGCAGCTCGCGCATACTCGCCGAAACATGGTGCCATCACGAGAACGCCATCTCCTGGTTCCACGTACGCGAAACAGACCGCCTGAATGAGCTCTGCGGAGCCGGCGCCCAGAATCAGCTCATCGATCGGGCGATGCCACCGCGCGGCGGCGATGGCGCGGGCGTCGTGACTAGTGGGGTCGGGATACTCATCAACGGCACAATCGCGGATGGCGGCACGTACCACCGGTGCAGGCCCATGCGCATTCAGGCAAACGCTGAAATCGATCACGTGCCGTGCGTCGTGGTGCAAGGCGGCGCGTCCACCGTGGACCGTAGCGGCAACCTGCAGGACGTGCGAGCGAGCGCGAGGCATATCGATGACGCTCCTCAGGCCGAAACAGGGATGGAAAGCTCCACGCACATCACGGCGGCGAGCGATGCGGCGAACACCATGCGCCGGGCGCGCGTGATGTCGTGGGCGGTGGGAGCACGTCCTTCGGCGTTCAACACATACAGTCCGCGCTTTTCGAGTCGTATGCCGAGGGCGCCGGCCATGGTTGCCATCGGCCATCCCCCGTTGGGGCTTGGTGTGCGGGATGCGTCGCGGATACCACAACGCAGTGCCTTCCAGGGGGAAGCCATCGCACAAGGCGCCGCCAGTGCGAGCAGCGGTGCGCTCACCCGTGCCGGGAGCAGGTTCAACACGTCGTCCGAGCGCGCTGCAGATTTGCCAAACCACTCCAGCTCCGGCGTGCGATAGCCCAGCATCGCGTCGGCGGTGTTCACAAAGCGATAGGCATACGCCGCCGGTAAACCGCCCAACCGGTACGCCATCAATGGGCCCACCACGCTGTCGCTCAGGTTCTCGGCCAACGACGCGATGGCCGCACCGGCCACCTCGTCTGCGGAGAGTGCGTCGGTGTTGCGCGAAACCAGATGCCAGGACAACAGGTGTCTGGCCTGATCAAGGTCATGCCGTTCGAGTGCGACTCGCACGACATCGGCCGCGCGCAGCAACGAACGCACGGCCAGTGCCGGCTTGAGCAGCACACCTTCCACTGAAATGCGTCCCAATGTGGAGGGCAGTGTCGAGGCACCGGCCGTTGAGGCGTTTCCGAGTTGCGCGATGATCGCGGCTACGGCGCCGGCGATTGCTGTCGTGAGTGCGACACCGCCGGCGAGGCCTGCCGCCCCATGCCAGAACGCCTGGCGCGAGCTGTGGCCAGGCATCATGGATCGGGATTTTTGTGAGGCCCGGATGCGGCCGAGCCACCGGCCCATCCACACCGTCGGGTGTAGTTGGTCCGGTGGCTCGCCGAAGCCGAGGTCTGCGAGAAGCGCTGCGGTAGCCGCTCCTCGCACGGCGCCGGTGCCGATCACTCAGAACGTGCGGATGGCAAGGCTCATGGGGCCCGCGCCCACGGAGATGCTGTCCCGCAGTGCGAACGTGGTCGCGTCATACACAAACGCGTACGGTGCCAGCCCCTGCGACGTGCTGCCGAAGAACAACTGGTACAGGCGGCCCGTCGTGGCGGCGGCTGACGACGAGGCACCACGGCAGGCGTTGTTGCTGGCGCGCTTGGCGCACACCGGATCTGCCGGGCCACGCACGAACGCGCGGGTGCGCGTGTTCCACACCAGTGTCGCGTTGGAGAAGCTCGAGATGTATGCGAGACCATTGGCGTCGATCGAGATGTGGCCGGGGCCGACACCCATGTTGGGGATCAGGGCCACGCGCGTCATCGTGGCCGGATCGATGATGGCCATGCTGCCCTGCGCCACATAGTCGCCGGTGTTCAACACGTACAGCAGGCCGTCCGGACCAATCGTCGCTTCGTTCGGGTTCGTACCACCCGTCTGCACGGTGCCGAGTACCGCCATGGTGGCCGGGTTGATCGCGGTGACCACACCTTCGCCGATCGGTACGAAGTTGGCGAGGTTGCCCGAGATCGCGAGCACACGGCCGGCGGAGTAGGCCATCGCCGTCGGCGCGGGTGCGACATCCACCGTGCTGGTGATTTCGGTGGCCGTCTGGTTCACATAGAAGCGGCCGATCTTGTTGGTGTTGGTATTGGCCGCGAACACGGTGGTGTCATTGGCCCACACCGAGCCGGTGGCATTGCCACTCGGGAAGGTGAAGAAGCGTCCGACCGTGGCCGTCTCCAGATTCACGAGCGCGACGCTGGCCGCATTGCCGAGAGGTACCGCCGCACGGCGACCACGCAGCGAGAAACCGATGGGGGTGACCGTGGTGCTCGAGCCGAGCGGGATCTGCACGGTGGTGGTGGGCGAACCGAGCTGGAACATCGTGATCGACTTGGTGCCCGAATTGATCACGACACCGATCTCACGGTTGCCGGCGACACCACCCAGGAAACCCGGCGCCGGTGTGGGCTCGGACGGGCCATCCTCACCACACGCCGCGGTGAGAGCCAGCAATGCCATCGCCGCAACGCGGCGTGACGACAACAGATGACGAACGGTCAGGAGGCGCATCGAAGGGATCGGAAAGTCAGTGCGTGGGAGAAGAAACACGACGCACGCGGAGCGAGACGCTCCACAAGCGCGTGGGGAAGGGGTAGTCCACCAGCATCGCGGCGTCGCGATTGAAGAGATTCTCGACGGTCAGCATGGGCGAGAACGTCCAGCCGCTCCGGGTCGTCGAGGTGGAAAGCCGCACATCGGTCATGCGGTAGGGCGCGAGCGCATTGAGCGTGGAGCCCGGTGCCACACGGCGGGTGCCGACATGGCGTGTGATCACGTCGGCACGTGCTGCACCGGCGGTGATCGACGACTGCAGGGAGGCCGTGACCTGCGGGCGATACACGATCTGACCGGTGAGCACACCACCGGCGTACGTCACATCGGTGTGATCGAGTGTGCCCTGAAATTCGAGGTGGGCCGCGGGAATACGCAGCGCACTGCGGGTCTCCCAGCCACGGCGGCGCACATCGTAGTTGTTCGGGCTCCAGATGAATCGGAAATCGGGGAACCACAGGATCATGCCATCGACGTCGGCGCGAAACGCCGCCGCTTCGGCAACCCATCGCAGTGGACCTACCGACACTTCCCGGAGGCTCACACGCGCTTCCATGTCATGTTTCGTGCGCTCAGGACGCAACGACGGATTGGCGCGCACCTGCACACCTTCATGGAAGAACTGATCGGCGATAGTGGGCGGCGCAAAGCCAGCCCCGTACGACACACTGAGCGCTGCGACACCACGTTCCGCGCGCACCATCACGCGCGGCGATACGGCCATATCGGTGAGCAGCGAACTGTGATCCAACCGCAACGCAAAGTCGGACAGTAGTCGCGTGGGTCGTGATGCCCGTCCGAGTGCACGCTCGGCACGCGCATTGAACCAGGCACCGGCCAGTGTTTGTCCACTCGGCGCATTGGCCGCGAGGTTGTTGCTGGCCAACTCGAGATGCCGTATGTCGATGCCGGCCGATGTGGTCATGAGAGGCCATGCCGCAGTCGCGGACGACGTGACCGTCAGGCCATTGGCCGTGACCGTGTCGGCAAACGGCTGCCCAAATGGCGGCGTCGGATCGTTGTATGTGCCACGCTCACGGGTCACATCGGCAGCCGACGCGATCACCCACCGTGAGGGGCTCCACTGTGCGGTGAGTCCGCCACTCAGGCGCGAAAATTGTTGACGCCCCGACTGGGAGGGCTGGATGATCGTGCCGGCCATGCCGCGATCGGTGTTGCCGTACGTGCCGCGCACGGTGTACTGCTGCTGCCCGATATCCAGACCAGCGCTGCCCACCACCTGGGTGGTGGCGGCATCGGCATTGAGCCGATCGGCACGGCCGCCGCCGCGCACGGCCGGTACGGGATACGAGAAATCACCACGCACCGAGCGATGATCCACGCCCAGCGACACGGACCGCGTACCGCTGGCTCGCGGTACAGACGTACCCAAGGTACCAGCCACACCCCATTCGCCGAGCGCGCCACCGCGCACAAGCGCTGAACGTTCATGTCGCGAACGACGGGTGACGATTTCGATCACGCCCGCCATGGCGCGCGGACCATAGCGGGCCGACTGTGCGCCCGTGAGCACGGTGACGCGTTCGATGTTCTCGAGCGGAATGGCCGAGAGGTCGGCCGAGCCGGAGATGGCCGAATTGAGCGGCACGCCATCGAGCAGGATGAGCACCTGGTTCGACGAGGAGCCGCGTATGGACACCCGTGCCGGCTGACCCGGTCCACCAGATCGTGTGACCACCACACCCGGTGTGGTCTGCAGCAGGTCGCCAAGGTCGCGCTGACCGGATGCTTCTATCGTGGCCCGTGTGAACGTCGTGGCATTTGGCGCGACGGAATCGCGTTGCGCTTCGACTACCATGCGCTCCAACACGGGTGCCATGGGGCGCAGTGTGACATCGAGCTGCGTGACGCGTGCGTTCTGCACACTCGCATCGAGCGCGCGTTCGATGAAACCCAGGGCACGCACACGGACCACATACACCCGTGGCTCGAGACTGCGCACGAGGTAGGTGCCGTCGGCATTGGTACGGGCGCTGGTGCTCACGCCTTCCAGTTCGATGCGCGCATCGGCCACCGGGCGTCCGGTGCCTTCTTCGGTGACTCGCCCACGGACTTCACCAGCCACCTGGGCACGCAGTGCCTTCACGGGAGCCAGAGCGGCGATTGCGACGACGCAGAGTGTCCCAACGAGTCGCTGCCTCATGCCGCACCGCCCAAACTGGCCGAAGCGCCCTGTGGCACGACCTGCGGTGCACCATCGCGGTGCCACTCGATATCCACGGGCCATTCGTACACTTCGGCCACACGCTCAGCGGTCAACACCTCGGCCGCCGTGCCTGTGGCAACGATGGCCCCGTCGCGCAACAGCACCATGCGGTCGGCATAACGCGCGGCGAGGTTCAGATTGTGGGTCACCAGCACCACCGTCACACCATCCTCGCGCAGTCGACGCACCTGCTCGAACATGGCCATCTCGTGACGGATGTCGAGGTACGTGGTCGGTTCGTCGAGCACGATCACGCGGGTTTCCTGCGCCAGGGCACGCGCCACGCGCACGCGCTGACGTTCACCGCCGGAGAGCGTAGGTACCCAACGCGTCGCAAATTGCTGCACGTCACATTGCTGCATGGCGCGATCGATGGCCTGCACGTCTTCCTCACGCTCACGCTGCCACGCACCGAGATGGGCATACCGACCCATGGCCACCGTGTCACGCACCGTGAAGAGCGGTTCCACTTCTCCTTGCGGCACCACGCCGATCTCCCGGGCGAGCCGCTGCCGCGGCCATGCGCGCATCTCTTCACCACGGAAACGCACCTGGCCCTGCCCGGGACGCTCCACGCCCAGCAGCAACTGCATCAGCGTGCTCTTGCCGGCGCCGTTGGGGCCGATGATCACGGTGAGCAACCCGCTGTCGATGGTCAGCGTGATGTCGCGCAGCGTGGGCTGCGTCGCACCATGGTGGCGGAAGTGCACGTCGGTGAGCACCCACTCGGGGGCGGAGGCTGCGCGCATCACAGCACACGCTGGCTCGAGGGACGCCGCAACAACCACACAAAACACGGCACACCCACCAGCGCCGTCACCACGCCAATCGGTAACTCGTTGGCTCCAGCCACCGTGCGCGCGGCTGTGTCGGCCGCGACGAGAAACACGGCACCTGCCAATGCCGCCGTGGGCAGCAGACCTTGATTGTCGCCACCCCACAACAAACGCAAGGCATGCGGTACCACGAGGCCGACAAAGCCGATCGTGCCGCTCATCGCGACCGATACTGCCGTGAGCAGTGTGGCGGTGGCAAACGCGATCCACTTCACGCGCTCCACTTCTGCGCCCAGATAGGCCGCCGTGGACTCACCGATTGCGAGCAAGTTGAGTGAGCGGGCCAACCACAGCAGCACCAGAAACGCCGGGAACACGGTCACCGCCAGCACCGACACCGAGCGCCATGACGCACCCGAATGACTGCCCATCATCCAATAGATAGCGGTGCGCACCGACTGATCATCGGCGAACGTCAGCACCAACCAGATGCAGGCCACCAGAAACGATCCCACCACCACGCCCGCCAGCAACAGCACGCGCGTATCGAGACGCTGGCCAACGGAGTACGCGATGCGAAACACCAGGAACATCGCCAGCAGCGCGCCCACAAACGCCGCCGTGGGCAGCGCCCAGATGTAGCGCAGCGAATAGCCGCCCACGACACTGAGCACGGCGCCAAACGCGGCGCCACTCGACACACCCAGCACATACGGCTCGGCCAGTGGATTGCGTAGCAGCGCCTGATAGGTCGTACCACTCAACGCCAGTGCCGCACCCACCAAGGCGGCCTGAAACGCCCGCGGCAAGCGCAGCTCGTGCAGGATGTTCACGTACGTCGGGTCCCCTTCGCCCAACACGGCCTGAATCACCTGCGCGCTCGTGAGCTGGACGGCGCCGAGACGCAGGGCCAGCAGAAGCGTGAAGGCCAGCAGGGCCGCCAGCAGCGGAATGCGCCAGGCGAGGGAAGACAACCGCATCAGTTCTTCACCGCCGAATCACGCGATGGCGCTCGGTCGGGAATGGAATCCGGTTCCGCCACCGGCGACGGGAATTGCGGATGCATCGCACTGCGCAGCACTTCGGCCGCGAGCCCGATGTTGGGGCTCGGACGGCTGAGCAGGTCGGCCGGTACGGCCACTACACGTCCTTCGCGGATGGCCCGCAGGTTGCGCCACCCCTGCATGACCTTGAGGCGCGAAAGGGCCTGGGCCTTGAACTCCCCTACCGGCACCACCACCACATCCGGGTCGCGACGCACGATTTCTTCCATCGTGACGTTCGGCCAGTTCGTGGCGGCGTCGTCGAAAATCGAACGGCCGCCGGCGAGCGTGATCAGTTGCCCGATGAAGGTCTTTGGTCCTGCGGTCATCGGTGGATCGTTGAACACGACGTACATGACCGTCGGCACCTTGAGCGTCTGCACAGAACTGCGCACGGCTTCGAGTTGTGCACGCAGTGCGGTGGACACACGCTGCGCATCAGGGGTGTGACCAGTCAGCGCGCCGAGATTGGCGAGGCCGCGGAACACATCGGTGGTGTCCTGCGTGCGCAGCATGAAGATCGGGATGCCCAGCGCGGTGAGCCGCTCGCGGAATTGCTGGCGTTTGTCGGATTCCCACGACACCACCAGCTCCGGCTTGAGCGAAACGATCATCTCGATGCTCGGATCGACACTGCCGCCAACCAGTGGCAGGTGCTGCACCTCCGGCGCCACGTCGTAGCGCGTGCGCGCGATCAACTGTTCCGCGGCACCGAGCGCCAGTAGCGTTTCGGTGGCACTGGGAATGAGCGAAACCACCCGACGGGCCGGTTGTGCCAGCGTGACGGTACGGCCCGCATCATCGATCACCGTGACCGGTGCGGTGCTCGCGGCGGAGATCGCCGTTGAATCAGCAGCCGCGGCCGCGGCCTGTTGCGCGGTCTTGTCGCAGGCGACCAGCACGCATGCCGCACAGCCCATGGCCATAATGCCACGCCAGGTTGCACGAACGCGCAGAGATGTGTCGGAGCGCCTGCCTGAAAACACAAAACCCGTCCAGTCTCGGTGATCGAGAGGGACGGGGGCGGCAGACATCTATCGACGCACAATAAGGTGCATCAGACCGACGCGGACGGCCCCGCAGTCCTCCCTCGAGGATTTGCAGCGGGAACGAACGGCCGGTTTCCTGGCTCGAGGCGGTCGGCTTCTCCCTTCCCGGTGCATGCACCAGTGGGTGTTGCGCAGAAGTCGCTGCTAGCTGTCGTGTCCAAAGACACGGCAGAGCCTCATACAGTGGCGGGGCCGCGCCGGCATTGCACCGGCTTCCAACAAAGGCCCGTTCGTGACGATCGATTGTGAACTACTGAGATGTGCACGTTAGCGGCATCCCGATTCGGAACGCAAGCCCGTGGCATCTTGCGCGGTGGGTGACCACCGAAGATGCTGCGGGCATGACGGGAACACACGCGGCCAGGACGCAGGACATGCGGCAGGACACACATCACGAAGATGCTCACGGCAATGGACGTGAGTCTGCGGCGCCACTTGGCCTCGTGCTCATGGTGCAGGGCACTTCGTCCCACGCCGGCAAGACCACGGTGGTTGCGGCGCTGTGCCGGTGGTTCGCCAATGCCGGCTATCGGGTGGCGCCATACAAGGCGCAGAACATGTCGAACAACGCCGCGGTGACAGCCGATGGTCGCGAGGTGGGTCGCGCACAGGCCATGCAGGCGGTTGCCGCGCGTGTACCCGTGACGGTCGACATGAATCCGGTGCTGCTCAAGCCACAGAGCGATCGCACGTCCCAGGTGGTGGTACTGGGCGAACCATGGATCACGGCGGATGCCGTGGACTACTATGGCCGCAAGCAACACTTGTGGCCCATTGTCACGGACGCCCTCGATCGACTGCGCGCCGCGTTCGATGTGGTGGTGATCGAAGGTGCCGGAAGTCCCGCCGAGATCAACCTGGCGCAGTACGATATCGTGAACATGCGGGTGGCCCGTCATGCCAATGCGCCGGTGCTGTTGGTGGGTGACATCGAACGTGGCGGCGTGTTTGCCTCGTTGTACGGCACACATGCGTTGCTGCAACCCGAAGAACGCGCGCTGATCAAGGCGTTCGTGATCAACAAATTCCGTGGCGATCCTTCACTGCTCGACCCGGGATTTGCGATGCTGGAAGAGCGCACGGGGGTGCCCACGATCGGTGTGCTGCCGTGGCTCGATCTCCGCGATATTCCCGAGGAAGACGCCCTCGAATGGCGCTCGGCGACCGATCATGGAAACCCCGATGCCCCGCCGGCGGTGCTCGATATCGCCGTCATGCGCCTGCCGCGCGTGGCGAATCTCGATGAGTTTCAGCCGCTCATCAACGAGCCCGGGGTGCGTGTGCGATTTGTGGGTGATGCCGATTCCTTCGGTGCACCCGACCTGGTCATTGTGCCCGGTACCAAGTCCACGCTCGGGGATCTCGCCTGGTTGCGCGAGCGATCACTCGATGCCTGCATCCTGGCACATCGGGCGGAAGGTGGTGCGGTGCTCGGGATCTGCGGTGGTTTGCAGATGTTGGGGGAGCGCATCGTGGACGAACACGGCGTGGAACAGGTGGGTGAAGCCGAGGGTCTCGGACTCTTGCCACTTGTGACCCACTTCGAAGCGCGAAAGATCACCCGCCGTGTGAAGGCGCAGGTGATCGGAGCGCAGACACTGTTCGGTGCTGATCTGCGTGCGGCCGCGCCCTTCGACGCCTATGAAATTCACATGGGGCGCAGCACCTCCACAGAGCGTGGGCAGGCACCGTTGTTTGCGCTGGAGAGTGCACAGGGCCGCTCCCACGACGGATCATGTTCCAGCGATGGCTTGGTGGTGGGGACCTACCTGCACGGCGCGCTCGAGCATGCGCCGTTGCGTCGCGCGATGCTCACCCAGCTCGCTGCGCGAAAGGGGGTCGAGTTGCCGGCATCCGGCGCCGCCACATCGGTCGACGATGCCCTCGATCGTCTGGCCACGGTGGTGTGCAGCAATCTCGATATGGATGCGGTGTTCGACATGATGGGTCTGCGCGGCACGACAACATGAGTGCCGACACCACCAACATGAGTGGCGGGTCGGTGCGCCTGCTGCTCGGCGGCGTACGGGCCGGCAAGAGTGGACGAGCCGTGGCGCTGGCCGAAGCGCAGAGCGATGCGGCGCTGTTTTTTGTGGCCACTGCGCAGGCGTTCGACGATGAGATGCAACAGCGCATCGCCAATCACCAGGCCGAGCGTAGTGCCCGGTGGCGCACGATCGAAGCGCCCGTGTCGATCGTGCCGGCCATCGATGAGGCGTTGTCCGCGCCGCATCTGTTTGCCCGGCGCGTCGTGGTCATCGACTGTCTCACGCTGTGGGTCAGCAATCTGCTGCTCGCACGGGCCGACGACGAACTGCGTGACGCCGAGCCGTACGTGGCTCGCGAGGTTGCAGCATTGGTGACCTGCATGCAGCACCACGCCGATGTGCAGTGGGTCGTAGTGAGCAATGAGGTGGGGCTGGGCATTGTGCCGCACACACTGTTGGGACGTGCCTATCGTGACGCACTTGGACGTGCGAATCAGCTCGTGGCGGCCGCTGCCGGCACCGTGGAGTTGATGGTGGCCGGCATCGTTCTGCCGCTCAAAGGTCCATCAGAGCGGCACTGAATCGCGTCACTGGGGGCGCTTTGCCAGGGCGCTTTGCCAGGGCGCTTTGCCATGGCGCCGCGCTTAGCGCTTGGCCCGCTCGAGCTCGATGTATGTGCAGCGGTCCTGCACCACCAGCATGCCTGCCCGCGCGAAACGCTCGGCCGCTTCGGCGTTCCGAATGCCGAGTTGCATCCAGACCACCGATGGCTCGGCGGCGAGGATTTCCTCGACGTGCCCGGGAATGTCCTCTGATTTCCGGAAGAGCTGTACCATATCGGCGGCCGGATCGACGGTGGCCAGAGAGCGGTGCACGGGCACGCCCAGGATCTCTGTCACCTCCGGGTAGTACACGGGCACGGGGACGATGTCGAAGCCTTTCTGCTGCATGTAGGCGGGCACCGTATGGGCGGGGCCCCCGACTTCACGGGGTTTGATCCCGATCACCGCCACACGTTTGACCTGTTGCAGGATGTGGTCGATCTGTTCCGGCGTGTCGAGCAACCGTGCTCGCCAGTCATCCGGCCCCGGGGTTACCTTCGAAGGCATATCGTTCCGATCCAGCGTCTCCATACCGGAGTTCCTCGATGCGTGTGTTGGTTCTTGGCGCGGGGCTGCAAGGCACCGCGTGTGCGTTTGACCTGCTCAATGATTCACGTGTGAAGCAGGTCCTGCTGGCCGATCTGCAGTTGCCTGCACTACCCCGTTTCCTGCAGGATGTGGCAGGATCCCGTCTCGAGCCGCTGGCGCTGGATGTGCGCGATGAGCAGGCTGTACGCGCCGCCTTTGCGCGCTGCGATGGGGTGCTGAGCGCCATTCCCTACTATTTCAACGGCACGCTGGCCCGTCTTGCGGTCGAAAGCGGCGTGCATTTTGCCGACCTGGGCGGCAACACCGCCATTGTGCAGCAGCAGAAGCAGCTCGATGCCGAGGCCAAGGCCAAGGGGATCTCGGTCATTCCCGATACCGGTCTCGCACCGGGTATGGTGAATGTCATCGCGCAGCACGGCATCGATCAGTTCGATACGGTGGATTCCGTGAAGCTGTTCGTCGGCGGGTTGCCGCAGGTGCCGGAACCGCCGCTTGGCTACCAGATCGCGTATTCCATCGAAGGCATGGTGGACTACTACACGACACCGTCGTTGGTGGTACGCGGCGGACAGCCCACCACCGTCGATGCGCTCTCCGAACTCGAAACGGTGGTGTTCGATGAATCGGTGGGCGCGCTGGAGGCGTTTCACACCGCCGGTGGTTTGTCCACGATGGTGTATCGCTACGCCGGCCAGATCCCCGTGATGGAGTACAAGACACTGCGGTATCCGGGACATGCGGCCATCATGCGCAGTGTTCGTGATCTGGGCTTGCTGGGCACGGAGCCGGTGGATGTGAAGGGGCAGCACGTGGCGCCACGCGATGTGTTCGTGCGTGTCGCCGGCGCGGCGTTGCGCAAAGGCAAACCTGACCTGGTGGCATTGCGTGTCGTGGTCACGGGCATCACCGGTGGTGCACGCACGTCGCGGGCGTGGGAAGTCGTCGATCGCTATGACAGCGAACGGGGCATCTCGGCCATGATGCGCACGACGGGATACACCCTCGCGATCACCGGACTGCTGCAAATGTCGGGTGCCATCGCGGCAGGTGTGCACACCCCTGATGAGTGCATTCCACCTGCGCGCTACTTCGAGATGCTGGCCGCGCGCGGGATTCTCGTACGCGAAGTCGACGCGGTTTGACGCCGGGCCGATGTTGCGAGCGCCTGCCGATCGCTCATGAGGATCGGCAGGCGCGTTGTCATGTGCGGAACTCGCCGATCAGTCCGCGCACACGCAGGCTGGCTGTCTGCAGCATTTCCGCGGTCGCGGACACTTCCTGCGCCGACGCCGATGTCTGCTCGGTGCTCGCGGCCACTTCTTCGGCTGCAGCGGCATGCCCTTCTGCTGTGTCGCGTGCATCGTACAGCGAGCGCTGCACCTGACTCAGTGATCGGCGATTGCCCTCCACCGCCGTGGTCACGCGGGCTGTGGCGCCGTCGACCTGGGCCGCTGCGTGTTCGATGCGAGCGAGCGCGCTCCGCACACCCTCGGCAACGGTTTCTGCATCACGCAGTCGTGTCGCACCAGATTCCACTGCGGTTGACGCGCTGGCGATGCGGCCGCGGAATCGCTTCACGTTTTCGGTGACTTCATTGGCCGCGTGGGCGCTCTGTTCGGCCAGCGCGCGCACTTCCTGCGCCACGACCGCAAACCCGCGACCCGCACTGCCGGCCCGTGCCGCTTCGATGGCCGCGTTCAGTGCCAGCAGATTGGTTTGTGTGGCGATCTCCGAGATGACATTGACAAAGTCATCGATCACCGCGGTGGCGTCACGCACGGCCACCATCTCGTCGCGCGATGCCTGTACCACCTCGCGCGCACCGAGCAGGGTGTCGATCGCGACCTGTACCTGGTCGCGTGCACCGTTTGTGGTGTGCCGAATCTCGCGCCCCACGCGGTCGGTTTCTTCCGCTGCTTCACCGATCGTGGCTCCGGCCTCCGCGAGCTCCTTCACAGTTTCGCCGGCATGGTTCAGCGAGGTGAGCTGCATCGTCGCACCATGGGAGATGTCCATGATGGCCGACGTGACATGCTGTGACGACGCGGCGGCGGAGGAGGCCGACGCGGTGAGCTCGCTGGCTGCGAGTGTGACCTGATCCGCTTCTTCCTGCACGCGGGAGAAGAGCAGGCGCAGACGTTCGCGGGCCTGCCGCATGGCGTCGATCAGTTCGGCGTACTCCTGCGCAACGTGAGCGGAGCCGGCCGCATAGGGCGGGTCGCGCAGGTCACCTGCACCAATGGCCATGAGTTCGTCGCGCAGTTGTACCATGGGCTGCGTGATGGCTCGCGCGGTCGAGAGGCCAAAGAAGGCCGCCACACCAAATGCCAATGTCACCACCACGACCAGACTGGCTTCTGCATTGCGAAGTCCTTCCCGCATACGATCGATCGCATCACCAGCGCCCACCCGTGCCTCACGACGCAGTGCCTGCAGCTCCGTCTCGATGGCCTGGATGTCTTTGGTGGTGAGGGCCAGTACACGGTTGGCTTCCTCCGTACGCTGCGCCAACTGCCACGCACGGGTCGTCGCCACGCGCACCTCGAGGGTGGCCTGCAATCGGCCGATGGTTTCGAGTCGACGCCGTTCCTCGGCGCTCAACAGGCTCTTGGACACCGCGTCACGACGCAGTTGCTCCGCCTGCACGGTGAGACCCTGGTACTGCTGTTCATCGCTCTCCGTGCCGGTGCTGAGGTAGCGCAGTCCGGCCACGAGTTCGCGCAGCGCGATGTTGGTGGCGCGCTCCACGAACTCGGAACGATCCGTGACGTCATGGACGGTGGCCTCGGCCTGCGCATTGCTGCGGGAGAGCCAGAACCATCCCAACACACCCGCCGCCACGAGCAGGGTGATCGACGTACCAAACCCCGCGAGCAGTCGGGCGCGGATGGTGGAGATCTGCAGGAGGTGCCTCATGGTGCGCCCGCCCCCGTCTTCGGGACATCAGTCCCGGTACCGGTGCCTGCAGCTCCAGCGCGCGTCACCCGGGTGAGAAGAACCGGGCGCCCCTTGATGTCGTGATTCTGGTCAAAGGCGATGCGTCCGACGACACCATCCACCGAGGGAGTGCCGTTGCCGATGCCTTCGAGGGCCATGCGCAGGGCCGGGCGAGTGTTCGCGCCGCCGGCAACGGTTCGCCCGATCACGATGGCCGCGTCATATGAAAGCGCCGCGAAGCCGTCGGGTTCCTGGCGGAACCGATCACGATAGCGGGCGAGAAAGTGCATCGCCTCGGGGCTCGACGCCCGGTCGGCGCGAAAGAAGGCCGAGACGTAGGCGCCGACGGCGATGGTATCGCGGGCAATCCCCTCGGTGCCGTCGCCACCGACGAAGGGCACACGGACGCCTCGGGCACGGAGCGACCGCAGGAATTGCACGGCGTCGTCGGCGTCGCCCGGGAAGAGCACCACGTCGGGTTTGCGCAGGGCCACGAGGCTCGCGTAGGCCTCCCACTCCGTGACGCCGGTCAGGTAGGGATCGCGGGTGGCTACGATGCCACCACCTTTGCCAAACACGTCGGCGAAGGTGCTGGCCCAATCACGTCCATACGAGTCGTTGCGATAGATGATGGCCGCCCGGCGCGCGCCAAGGGTGTCGAGCACCCAGTGCGCGGTATGCTGCGCGGCGTCGGCGTCGCTCGGGGCAACACGGAAGAACCAGGGACTGACCCCACTCAGGCGCGGCGAGGACGCGGTCTGGGAGACCATGACCACGCCGTTGGCCCCCTCATGCTCAGCATCCGCATAGATCGGCACCGTCTCCAGAGTGTTGCCACTTTCCGGGTGGCCCACGACGGCGATCACCGTAGGATCTTCGCGGAGCTGTTCGGCCAGTCGGACCGGGCTCGAAACACCGGCCGGTGGTAGTCGCACGGCAAACCGGGTCGGGCCGGCCGCGTTCAGCCGTTCCACGGCGAGTTCGAGCCCACGGACAATGTTCTCGTAGCCTGGGGTCCCCGGGATGGCACCAACCCCGATCGCATGAGGAGCGCCGTCGCCAGCGGCCTGACGTTGGCATGCGCCGGTGGCCGCCAGTCCCATGATCGCCATGGCGGGCAGGGAGCGGGCCAGTCCGCGATGCCGGAAGGGCCATCGCGTGGGGGCGGGTTGGGCGCGGGCGGGTGTGCGGAGCTGGAGGGGGATCACGCCACACAGACGATTCGCGGCCTGTTCGCGAAACGGCAGTCGTGTATGGGATTTTCAGAGTGAAAAACGGGCTGATCCGGAGGGCCGAGTGGTGCGAAGAAACCAGTGAATAGGGTTCATGCCGGTTACATCGCGAAAAATGTCGGGCAAAGCCCGAGAAGTCGTCAGGCTTTGCTTGCGGTGGCCCAAAACGACGGTTTAGCTTCGCACTGCTGTCCCACCCCCGGCTGTCCGCCGAGCGCCCTTGTCGTACGCCCTCTGCGTACGTCCAGGACCGTCAAACGGCAGTCCTATCAACTCCACATCAGGATCCGGCATGGTTGGCACGTTCCGCCCGCGGCGAGTGGCATCCGCCGCGCTGCTGGGGGCTCTGGCCCTCGGGCTCGCGGCCTGCGGCGGCGAGTACCCGAACTCGACGTTCAATCACTACACCGAGTACAACACGGCGATCGACGCGCTGTGGGACAAGCTTCTCTTCTGGGGAACGCTGGTCTTCATCGGCGTCGAAGCAGGCCTGGTGTACACGATCTTCCGCTATCGTCGCCGTCCTGGCGGCGCGACGCCGAAGCAGGTGCATGGGAACACGGCGCTTGAAATCACCTGGACGGCCATTCCGGCCGTCATTCTGGTGTTCATCGCCATCCCCACGGTGAGCACGATCTTCAAGACTCAGGCCAAGGCTGCGCCTGATGCTCTGCAGGTCGAAGTCATCGGTCACCAGTGGTGGTGGGAGTTCAAGTACCCGCAGCTGGGCATCACCACCGCCAATGAGCTCTATCTGCCCAATGGGCGGACGGTGAACTTCCAGCTCAAGACGGTCGACGTTTTGCACTCCTTCTGGATTCCCCAGATGGGCGGCAAGCGCGATCTGGTCTCGAACCGCACCAACTATCTCTGGTTCACGCCGAACGCGGATCTGCCGTCGTCGGCCTGGAACGGCTTCTGCGCCGAGTTCTGCGGTGCGTCCCATGCGAACATGCGGTTCCGCGTGTACACGGTGACGCCGGCCGAGTTCGAACAGTGGGCGGCCCACCAGAAGCAGCCGGCGGTGTTCAAGGCGCCTGTGGTTGCGCCGGCCGCGGCCAATGCGGGCACCACGCCGGTGCAACTGGCGTCGTTGCAGCAGGGTGCGGTGGGTGATTCCAGCGCGGCGCCGGCCGCCCCGGTGGTGCCGGTGTGGGCGTTCCCGAAGGAGCGCCTGGACGCGGAGTTTGCCTACACGGTGCCCACGGCCAAGCTGCCGACGGCCATCAGCTTCGACGAGTCGTTGCTGGCACAGGGTGACGCGGAACGTGGCCGTCAGACGTTCTCCCGGTCTTCGTGCATCGGCTGTCACGCCATTGGCGGTACGCCGTTCACGTCGCCGATCGGGCCGAACCTGACGCACGTCGGGACGCGCTACACGATCGCCGCGGGTCTTTACCCGAACGACGCGAAGCACCTCGCGTACTGGATCAAGAGTGCCCCGCACATGAAGCCCGGCAGCATCATGCCGACCGTGGGCAAGGGCCTGACGGATCCCGTGCGCAAGAACGTCATCAATGTCGGTGGTCTGACTGACCCCGAGATCGCTGACATCGTCGCTTACCTCCAGGCTCTCAAGTAGCCGCCCCCGTCAACGACAGAATTCGACACGATGGCAACCATCGCTGCCGCGCCCCCGTACACCAAGGCCTCCACGGCTCCCGACACCGGGATCATGTCGTGGCTCACCACGGTGGACCACAAGCGCATCGGGGCGCTCTACCTGATCTCCGGACTGATCTTCTTCGTCGTCGGTGGCCTCGAGGCCGCCATCCTTCGTGCCCAGTTGGCCACTCCGAACGGCAAGATCGTGTCGGCGGAGATGTACAACCAGCTGTTCACGATGCATGGCACGACGATGATCTTCCTCGCCGTCATGCCTCTCTCGGCGGCGTTCTTCAACTTCCTGATCCCGCTGCAGATCGGCGCTCGTGACGTCGCGTTTCCGCGACTGAACGCCTTCTCGTACTGGATCTACCTGCTCGGCGGCATCTTCATCACGGTGCCCATCTTCTTCGCGATGGCGCCGGACGGTGGTTGGTTCGGTTACGCGCCATTGAGCACGAAGGCGTATTCGCCGCAGGTGAACATGGACTTCTGGGTGCTGGGTCTGCAGATCCTCGGCATCTCGTCGCTCGCGGCCGGTTTCAACTTCATCACGACGATCATCAACATGCGTGCACCGGGCATGACGCTCATGCGCATGCCGATCTTCACGTGGATGTCGTTCGTGGTGCAGTTCCTCGTCGTGCTGGCCTTCCCGGTCATCACGGTGGCGCTCGTGTTCCTGCAGTTCGACCGCTTCTTCGGCACGAACTTCTACACGATCGCCAAGGGCGCTGACCCGCTGCTCTGGCAGCACCTCTTCTGGGTGTTCGGTCACCCCGAGGTGTACATCCTGATTCTGCCGGCCTTCGGTCTCGTGTCCGAAGTGCTGCCGACGTTCTCCCGGAAGCCGCTGTTCGGGTACCCCGTCATGGTGTACTCGGGCATCCTGATCGGCTTCCTCGGCTTCGGCGTGTGGGCGCACCATATGTTCGCCGTCGGCATGGGTCCGATCGCTGACTCGGTGTTCTCGCTGGCCACGATGCTGATCGCCATTCCGACGGGCGTGAAGATCTTCAACTGGATCGCCACCATGTGGGGCGGCCAGATCAGCTTCACGGTCGCCATGAAGTTCGCGATCGCGCTGGTGGGCATGTTCACCGTCGGCGGTATCTCCGGCGTCATGCACTCCTCGCCGCCGGCCGACTTGCAGCAGACGGACACGTACTTCGTGGTGGCGCACTTCCACTACGTGCTGTTCGGTGGCTCGGTGTTCGGTCTGTTCGCCGGCATGTACTACTACTTCCCGAAGATCACGGGCCGTTTCCTCAGCGAGAAGCTGGGCAACTGGCACTTCTGGATCTCGTTCATCGGCATGAACCTCACGTTCTTCCCGATGCACTTCAGTGGTCTGCTGGGCATGCCGCGCCGTTACTACCAGTACGATGCGGGTCAGGGTTTCGATCTGTTCAACATGATGTCGTCGGTCGGCACGCTGATCCTCATGGTCGGCACGCTGTTCGGTCTCATCAACGTCTGGAAGAGCTGGAAGGGTGGCAAGCTGGCGTCGAGCAACCCCTGGGGTGCTGCGACGATCGAGTGGGCCATTCCGTCCCCGCCGCCCGAGTACAACTTCCTCGAGCTGCCGACGATCAAGTCGCGCTATCCGCTCTGGAACATGAAGGAAGGCGAACAGCTCGTACACGAGACGACGTACGAAGAAGAGAAGAACCTGCACATCCCCACGACGAAGGAATCCGGCATCGTGATGCCGAATCCCTCCATCTGGCCGCTGATCACCGCCGCCGGCATCGTTGCGATGTTCTGCGGTATGCCGTTCATGGACAAGAAGCCCGCTGTTGCCGTCGCCATGATGATTCTTGGCACGCTCTGGTGGGTGGGCTCGCTCTACAAGTGGCTGCTGACGCCCCTCGAGGATCACCACTAAGATGACCGCTACCACTGCTCCCGCCGCCCACGGCGACGGCCACGCGCACGGCGGCGGCGGCCATTACACGACCCTCGGGCTCGACAACCGCAAGATCGCCATTTGGACCTTCATCGGGTCCGAGTGCATGCTCTTCGCCTCCCTCATCTCCACCTACCTGATCTACAAGGGGCGGAGTCCGGAGGGACCGTATCCGCATGAGGTGTGGACGAACCCGGCGACGGGCCAGGTGTTCAAGCCGATCCTGAACATCCCGGTCACGTCGGCGTCCACCTTCGTGCTCCTGATGTCGTCGCTGGCGATGGTGTTGGCCCTGGCCGCGGTGCAGAACCGCCACGTGCCCAAGACCACCACGGGTGAACGCATTCTTGGCAACTCGAAGTTGTGGCTGTGGATGACCTGCCTGCTCGGCATCGTCTTCCTCGGCTGTCAGGCTTACGAGTTCACGTCCTTCATCCACGAAGGACTCACGATCCGCACGAACCTCTTCGGCTCCTCCTTCTTCACGCTGACCGGCTTCCACGGCGCGCACGTGACGGCCGGTGTGATCTGGCTGTTCACGCTGCTGGCGATCGACTACAAGCGTGGCCTGGAACCGAAGGATTCGTTGCTCGTCGACATCGCCGCGCTGTACTGGCACTTCGTCGACGTGATCTGGATCGTGATCTTCACCCTCGTTTACCTCATCAAGTGAGGCGATGATGGCTGATCATTCGCAGGGGGCGCACGGCGCCCACGCTGAGGACCATCCGACCTGGTCCACGTACTGGAAGGTCGCCCTGATCCTCACCATCATCACCGCCGTCGAAGTCTCGGCGTACTACATCCCGGCATGGGAAAACAGCTGGATTTACGTCCCCAGCATGCTCATCATGTCGTCGGTGAAGTTCGTGATCGTGGTGGCGTACTACATGCACCTCAAGTACGACCACAAGCTGTTCCGCGCGCTGTTCACGGGACCGTTCATCGTCGCCAGTCTCACGCTGATCGGCCTGCTGTTCCTCTTCTCGAAGCTGGTGCTTCGATTGGGATCGCTCAGCTGAACGCGTGACGACAGACTGACCCCTCCACGGGTACTGCGGGTCCCGGTGGGCGCCATACGGCGTTTCACCGGGACCCGTTGTCGTTGCGAGATGTGGGGCCTCGGCCGGATCCCGTCTACGATCGGTTAGATTGCCGGTATCATGCTGGCACTCCTTCATCCTGTCGCCCAACTCTCGCTCCGCGAGTTCTCGGTCCATCCGAGCACGGCCATCGGGATCGCTGCCTTCGGGGCAGCCTATATCTGGCGCGCGCGGCAAGGACCGTCGGCTGCCGATCTGCATCCGGTGTCGGTCGGTGCGGCATCGCCTGATGCCGGACCTGCTGCGGCTCTTCCGTCGCCCGTTGGGGCCGCGGTCGGCCCTACGATGGGACAGCGGCTGTCGTTCTTCACCGCGCTCGCGCTGCTCTTTGTCACGTTGAATGGGCCGTTGCACGACCTGAGCGATTTTTATCTGTTCAGTGCGCACATGGTGCAGCACCTCGTCCTCACGCTGATCGTGCCGCCGTTGATGATCCATGGCACACCCGGGTGGATGCTGCGCCCGTTGCTGCGACGCCCCGCGCTGTACCGTCTGGCGCGGCGCACGACGTCGGTTGTGGCCTGCTTCGTCATCTTCAATCTGGTGCTGGCATTCTGGCACTTGCCGCCGTTGTACAACCTCGCGTTGGCGTATCACCCGGTGCACATCACGCAACACCTGATGTTCATCGCGGCGTCGGTGTTGATGTGGTGGCCACTCATGTCGCCGCTGCCTGACCTGCCGCGAGCACCGTACCCGGCGCAAATGCTGTACTGTTTCCTGATGGTGATCCCGATGTCGATCATCTCGATCTACATCGCGATGGCCGATACGCTGTTGTATCCGGCGTATGCGATCGCCCCCCGTATCATGGGCATCACGCCGATGGACGACCAGCAGTATGGTGGCCTGATCATGTGGATCCCGGGCGGTGTGTTTTTCTATGCCGTGATGACCGTGGTGTTCTTCAAGTGGTCGGCGCGTGGTGAGGATGACGAAGCCAGTGCCCAGGTGACCTGGGCTCCCACGGTGAGCAACGGATGACCCGAGGCCACGAACGACGCGGCGATGGCGGAGGTGGAAAACCCTCTGCGGGCAAGCCAAAAGCTGGGCGGCCCAAGGCTGGTGGAGCCAAAGCCACCGGTGCCAAATCGGGCGGCCGAAAGGGCGGCAAGCCGTCGTCAGACAGTGCCAGAAGTGGCAAGCCCAAACCCGCAGGCGCTGGGCGCGGCGGGGCCGCCGATCGTCGATCCTCCGACCGTCGATCCGCTGCGGCGCGGGATACACGCGATGCGCGACCGGACGCCACGCGAGGTGTCGCGCGCGAGGTCACGCCGATCAAACCCTCCGGTCCATTTGTGGAGCTCTCCCGCATCGTGCATGCACCGGCCAGTGCGGTGTTTCGCATGGTGAACGATCCCACGAAGCGGGACTGGGCACCGGAACGCCTCTATCGTATCACGAGTGCGCTGCCACCGCGGTTTGCGCGATTGGCGTTTCCCGATGGGTCGCAGGCAGCCATCGCCATCGTACGTCAGGGCAACACTCGCACGGCGGTCAGCGTGGAGCACACCATGTTGCCGGAGTCGGTCGACGCGGACGTGTTGCGTCGGCGGTGGAATGATGCCCTGGCTGCGCTGAGTGAGGCGTTGGACAGCGACTGGGGCTAGAGGTTCATCCGCTCGCCGAGTAGGGCGACGGTGAAGATGGTAGAGACAAAAGGAAAGCCTCCGGAAACCGTTAGCGGTCCGGAGGCTTTCTCTACCCGCTACACTCTGCATCCCGTGTCTATTCGGGAGCACCAGCCAAAGCCGCATTCACGCGGCGTGGAAGGGCTGGGTGCATGCGCCACATATAGGCGCCCATCGCGGCGGCCGCGATCAGATTGGCAACGAAGACCTGAGCCCACGTGAGTTCACCGAACCCACGGGCCAACACCGTCGTCCAGCCGATCCAACCCACTTCGAAGGCGACGAACAGGCCTGCGAAACCGATGAACGCTGATGGCACACGTTCGGCGGAGTTCACGACCCACGAGAACACCACGCCGACAACGCAGAACACGATGAAGTGAAACAGCGTGTATCCGAGAAACGCACCAGCGCGACTGGGCTGGGCTCCATCGAGGAACAACGATGCAATCGCGTTGCCCAGCATCACCGGCGTGCCGAGCAAGTCTCCTCGCGTGGCATCAAGGATGGCGAACCAGACCGCGATGGCGGTGGCGCCGATGAGTCCAACGGAAATACCCTCACGGGCGACGGCATTATTGGCTGACATCCGATGCCTTCCTCCACGTTTGCGGTGACCATCGGGTTTGCCCCTCGACAAACCCGGATGTTGCAACCACACTGCGTTTGACAGCGACGCTGGTGGCGTCACCCTCTAGGCTCTACCACCGGCCGCTGCCCTGCGTTCCCGTTCAACCTTTCCGTCGTGCCGCGTGTCGGAGTGTCAACACGATGGACTTCGCGAGAGTATCACCCGATCCCGCCGCCCGCCATGCCATACTCCGCACGCTTCACCATCCGTCATGCGGTAGCCATCACAACGCCGCTCGTGTCAGCCCTTGCGGCCTGTGGTGGCGGCACGTCGGACAAGGCAAAAGCGGGGGCTGACACGGTCGCAACCGGCCCCATCTGTACGAGTCGCGATACCACCGCGGTCGGTGTCGCGGTGCGGGAGTTCATCACCTATGCCCGTCCTACGCCGCAGCGCTTCCTGAGCGCCGCCGGAACCGATTCGGCATTGCCGGACGACGGGTTCAAGGTGCTGCAGGACAAAGGACCGACGTACTTCTACACGAGCGATCCAAAGGGACAGGCGCAGGTCCGCGAGAAGTTGGAGTACTCAGGGCCCTACGCGTCCATGCTGGTGGTGTATCGTGGCAAGACCGAAGCCGACAACGGCAACACGGTGACCGTGACCCTTGGCGGTCACTACGTCGGTGGAGAACACGACGGAAAGGTGGCCGACAATCGCACGATGGTGGTGCGCTGTGATACAACCGGGTGGAGGCTTGCGTCTCCATCGGCGGCACCGACCGCGGCGGATAGCGCGGCCGCAGGCACTCCCACCGGTACGGTGGCGCCCAAGCCGTGACGTCACCAACGGGCAGCTTCAAGGCGGAGCGACTGCTGTCGCTTGATGTCTTTCGCGGTATGACCGTGGCCGGCATGCTGCTCGTGAACAATCCCGGAACCTGGTCTGCCATCTATCCACCGTTGCAACATGCGCCATGGCACGGGTGGACGCCGACGGATCTGATCTTCCCCTTCTTCCTGTTCATCGTAGGAATCACCACCGAACTGTCGCTGCGGGCACGTCGCGCGCGTGGTGATGATGAACAGGCAATCCTGCGGCAGATCCTCAAGCGCGGTGCGCTGATCTTTCTCTTTGGACTGCTGCTGGCCGGCTTCCCGTTTTTCACCTGGCCGCCCGGATTGCCTGGTGCGTCGTTTGGCGAGCGGGTCATCGATCGTTTCGAACACTGGCGCATCATGGGCGTACTGCAACGCATCGGTGTGGCCTATCTGTGCGGCGCGCTGCTCACCTGGCGCACCACCGTGCGGCAGCAGGGTGTCATTCTCGCCGCGCTGCTGTTCGGTTACTGGGCTCTCATGACGCTCGTGCCGGTACCCGATACGGGCGTCGCGGGACGTTTTGTGCTCGACAAGCCCGATCAGCTACTCAGCGCATGGCTCGATCGCACGGTGCTTGGCGTGAATCACCTGTGGAGTGGCGCCAAAACGTGGGACCCGGAAGGATTGCTGAGCACCATTCCGGCCATTGGGACGATGATCTGCGGCACCTTTGCCGGTCGATGGATCGCTCGGCAGGAACTCACGTTGCACGAGCGCTTGGTGGCCTTGTTCGCCGTGGGCGCGCTGGCGATGATGGTGGGGTTGATGTGGCATTGGGTTTTCCCCATCAACAAGAGCATCTGGACCAGCTCCTATGTGGTCTTCACCGCAGGGACGGGCGCGGTGACACTGGCCACCTGCATGTGGCTCATCGATGGGATCGGGTTGCGACGCTGGACCTTTCCGTTCGTCGTGTATGGTACCAACCCGATGTTGGCGTTCCTTGGCTCCGGCCTGATGGCGCGGTGCATCTCCTCCCTGTGGACCTGGGAGACAGGGGACGGATCACGGATCTCGGCGCAGGGATTCGTGTTCAAGACTGTGTACGCGTCATGGCTCCCGCTGCGGGAGGCATCGTTCGCGTATGCCGTTTCCTTTGTGGCGCTCTGGTTCCTCATTCTCTGGGCCGCATGGAAGCGTGGTTTCGTTCTCAAGGTGTGATGTCATGATGGCACGAAGCTTCCGGTCCCCGCGTTGGGTGTCCGCGCTGGTGATCGGATCGTTGCTCGGTGCGCCTCTCACGGAGGGGCACGCAGCGCCGTCCGCGGGTGCTCTGTCCTCGCGATTGCTCGTACAGAGCACCCGCACTCAGGCCAAGAAACGCACGACGACCACCAAAAAACGTCCGGCTCGCGCCACCACGGCCACGAAACGTCGCGCGACCAAGGCGCCCATTGTGCCGGTGCTGCGCTACACCACGCCGCGTGGCACCGAAGCGCTGACCAGCGATCTGTCCACGCTGCTTGGCAGCCGCACCCGCAATGGCGATTGGGGCGCGATCGTGGTGAGCATCTCGCGTGGCGATACGCTGTTTGCGCGCGGCGCCGATGCGCCGATGGTGCCGGCCAGCACGATGAAGCTGTTCACATCGGCCATCGCTTTCGAGAAGCTGGGGCCTGAACACACGTTCAGCACGGATGTGCTGCGTGATGGCACCGTGGATGCCAACGGCGTGCTGTCGGGCGACCTGGTGCTGCGTGGTGATGGCGATCCGTCGCTGTCGCCGCGGTTCGTGCGGGGTGGTCCCGACGCGTCGATGAATCTGCTGGCGCAGTTCACCGCCGGTACGGGCATCAAACGGGTGACCGGCGACATCATCGCCGATGCATCAGCGTTCGAGTCACGCCGCATTCCCGAGGGATGGCTGAGTCGGTATGCAGGAGCCGGGTATGCGGCCCCGTTTTCGGCGCTGTCGCTCAACGAGAACATTGTCATCGTAGGGGTCACGCCCGGTGGGTCCGGTGACGGCGCGAAGGTGTTTCTGGAGCCTGCCACTCAGGCGCTGACCATCACCAACACCGTGCGCACCGTGGCCGGTGGCGGATCCCGCATCACGGCGCGCCGTGTGGGCGATGATCGGGTGGTGGTGTCGGGCACCATCGGCGCGCGTGCAGGCACGGTGCGGTATCAGCTCGTGGTTGGTGATCCGTCCACCTTCACCGCCGGTGCATTCCGCGCCGCGCTCGAGGCACAGGGCGTGAAGGTGGATGGGGCCACCAAGGCTGGACGCACGTCGTCAACCGCTACCGTGGTCACCAGTCTGCCGTCACCCCCACTGGCTCGGCTCGTGTCGGTGATGAATCGCGAGAGCATCAACCTTTACGCCGAGATGTTGTATCGCAACGCGGCGCGTGGAGCGGACAAGACGACCGTTGGATCGGCCGAGACGGCGGCGACGGTGCTGAAGGACTTCATGGTGCGCCAGGTCGGTGCCGCGCCCGATGCCGTGACCGCGACGGATGGCAGCGGTTTGTCGGTGCTCGATCGGGTGACACCGCGTTCGCTGGTGCAGCTACTCGATCATGCGCATCACGCCCAGTGGGGCAGCGCCTTCCACGCGTCGTTGCCAGTGGCCGGTGAGTCCGAGCTGCTGCGCAACCGCATGCGCGCCACACCGGCGCAGGGGAACCTGCATGCCAAGACGGGCACGACGAATGATGTGATCGGTCTGTCGGGCTACGTGACCGCCGAGAACGGCGAGATTCTGGCATTTGCGTTTTTGTACAACGGCAAGGATCGCTGGCATGCCCGCGAGACGATCGACGCGATGGGACCAACCATGGCGGCGTTTTCGCGGGACTAGCGCCGGGGCCGGACCTTTCATTGGGATGTAGAAACGGGAGCTGGAACCACGGAAGCTGGTGGAACGGGAGCTGGTCCTACGGAAGCTGGACGAACGGGAGCTGGACGGACGGGGAAAAACGGGAGCCGGACCACGAAACCGACACTGCGGTCGTTGGTCCGGCTCCCGTTTTTCCCCGTCCGTCCAGCTCCCGTCTTCACAGCTCCCGTGGGTCCAGCTCCCGTCCCACCAGCTTCCGTAGGACCAGCTTCCGTCGTCCCAGCCCCCGCAGTTCCAGCCCCCTTACCGCCCCTTCTTTCCCCGCTCCTTCCCGCTCTTCAACGGCCCCTTCGCGGTCCGTGCCCCTACCGCCGGGTTCAGTGAACCCACCACTGCTCCCGCACGGGCCGCCGCGATGAGCGAGCCGCTACCGGTTCCCGCCACCACGGTGCTGTTGTAACCCACCGCAAAAGCGCCGGTCGCGCCACTCGCCGGCCCGGTCACGGCCCACAGCAAATCCGTCGATCCCGTGCTCATGTTGCTCCACGACGTGCCGTTGTAGCGCAGGATCGTGCCGGCCTCACCGGTCGCATAGAGATCCGTGGCGCGAAGGCCCCACACACTGGTGAGCACGCGCGTCGTGCCGGTGTTCATGCTGTTCCAGCCGGCCCCGGTCGACGTGAATGCCAGACCGCTCGTGCCACCCGCGCTGGCACCCACCGCGAGCACATTCGACGCGTTCTCCGCCCAGATCCCGGCGATCGTACCGGACGTCGGGGCATTCATCGCCGACCAACTGGTGCCGTTGAAGCGCAGGACCACACCCGCTTCACCCGAGACGTACACATCGGAGGCGGACGACCCGAAGACCGACCACAGTGAGCCCGAAATGGAGGCCACCACGTTCCAGGTCGATCCATTGAAGCGCACCACCTGACCGGCCGACGTCACCGCGTACACATTGCTCGCGCTCGTGCCCCAGAGGCCGTAGACCGCACCGCTGCCCGGGAACGCCATCGTCGTCCAGTTGCTGCCATTCCAGCGCAGCATCGTGCCCTGATCGCCAGCCGCAAAAGCTTCACTGGCGCTGCTGCCCCACACCGTGTTCAGCGTGCTGGTGGTCGGAGTCGATTGACGGCTCCAGGCACTGCCATTCCAGCGATAGATGGAGCCGAACTCGCCCACGGCCCACGCGTTGTTCGCACTCGTCGTCCACACGTCGATCAGATCCGGGGACGCATTGAGCGTCTCCCAGGAGGAGCCCGGTGTGCGCATGACGAGACCGCGTTGTCCACCGGCGACCAGGTTGCCGGCGCCGTCCAGGGCGACCGCAAACAGGCGCGGCGCATACGGCGTGGACATCGGCGTGACCGAAGAACCGTTCAACTGCAACAGTCCGTCATCGGTCGCGAGGTACATCCGTCCGCCGTTGGCACTGCTGCCCACGATGCCGAAGAGATCACCCGTCGCCGAGCCGGCCGCGACACGAGTCCACTGCGTGCCATCGAAGCGCAGAATGGTGCCGAAGGTGCCGACGGCCGCCACATTCGAGGTGGACGTACCGGACACCGACATCAACACCTCGGAAGAACCTGATGGCAGTTTGGTCCAGGCAGAACCGTTGTAGCGCAGAATCTCGCCACCGGTGCCCACCGCGAAGGCAGTACCACCGGTGGACCACACGCCAGACAACGCCTCCGACGAACCGGTGCTGGTCGCGCTCCAGCTCGAGCCGTTGAACCGCAGCGCCGTGCCATTGGCACCCACCGCGAAGCCCAGCGACGCGCTCTCGAGGAAGACACCATACAACGTCTGCGCCGTGCCGCTGCTCATCGTGCTCCATGAACTGCCATTGAAGCGCGCGATGACACCATTGGTGCCCACGGCAACGACATTGCTGGCGCTGCTGCCACTCACGGACACGAAGCGGGTGCCGTAGCTCGATCCACTCGCCGACAGTGTCCAGGTCGAGCCATTGTAGCGGTAGATGTTGCCGATGGAGTTGACGGCAAAGATCGACGACGCATCGGGCGCATCCAGCGCCACCACATCTTCATGCAGCGCCCCGCCGAGACGGCTGCTGGTCCAACTGTTCACCAGTTGCGTTGGTGCCTGCGGTGTGGCCGTGACCGTGATGGCCGACGTCGCCTGCTTGGACGTGTCGATGGCCGACGCCACCGTGATCACCGCACTGCCGAGGCCCGTTCCCGTCACCAGGCCCGCGAAGTTCACGCTGGCCACGGCGGGATTGCTGCTGCGATAGATCACGGCCTGCGACAGCGAACCTTGCGCCACCACCGAAGGAGTGAGCTGCACCGTCTGACTGGCGGCGATGGTTGCCGACGCCGGTGTGACACTCACCGACTGCACCTGCGGCACCACCGTAATGGTGGCCGATGCGGACCGTGTCGTGTCGGATACTGATGTCGCCGTCACCAGCGTGGTGCCAAAGCCCGCTGCCGTCACCACACCACCGGCGGTCACGGTAGCGATCGACGTGTTGGCGGACTGCCAGGTGACACCCTGGCCGGGGCCTGTTTCGCCCGTGATACTGGCGACAATGGTTTGCTGCTGGCCGAGCGAGAGTGCCACGGTGGCCGGCGCCACACTGACCACGGACGCCGCGCGCACCGTGACGGTGGCGGTCGCGCGCTTGGTGGTGTCACCAGCGGCCAGGACGGTGATCGTGGCATTGCCCGCTGCCACGCCGGTGGCCGTGCCATTGGCGGCAACGGCTACGACCGACGGATTGCTGGTGCGCCAGATCAATCCGGTCGGCGCGCCGGGATCACCCGTCACGGTGCCAGAGAAGGTGCGGGCCTCACCGGGCGCCAGGATGATCGTCGTCGGCGAAATCGCGATGCTGTGTACCACCGACACCACCTGCACGGCAATTGACGCGCTGCGGGAGGTATCCGCTACCGACACGGCGGTGATGGTGGTCGATCCAAAGGTGACGGCACTGATGAGACCCGTCGCGGACACCGTGGCAATGCGCGGATCTTCGGAGCGCCATGTCACGGTCCGGTTCACACCGGCATCCGCCTGCACCGACGCCGACGCCTGTCGGGTCTGTCCCACTTCCAGCGACACATTCGTCGGCGACACCGTGACCACCGGTGCATACCGCACCGTGATGAGCGCGGTCGCACGGCGGGTTGAATCAGCAGCGGACAACGCGGTGATGATGGCCGTACCAACGGCATTGGCGGTGACCATGCCCTCGTCACTCACGCTGGCCACCGAGGCGTTGCTCGTGCGCCAGATGATGGCCTGTGAGGCACCCGGATCGGCCGAGAGTGTGGCCTGAAGCGGACGGCTGTCGGCCAGGAACATCGACAACGCCGTGGGTGACAGATCGAGGTCCCGCACGATCGGCACCACGGAAATCGTGGCCGAGCCGCGGCGCGTGGTGTCGGCCAATGACACGGCTGTGATCGTCGTGCTGCCCTGCGAGACACCCGTGACCATGCCACTCTGTGAAATCATCGCGACGGCCGGATCGCTCGAACGCCACGTCACTGTGGTGCTCATGCCGGCTTCGATGGTGACCTGTGCGGCAAGGGTGCGTGTCTCACCGGCGCCCAGCGACACTGAAGCGGGGGAGACCACCACCACACGGGCCGGACGCACGTCGAGACGAACCGAGTCCTGCAAGCGAGGATCGGCAGCCGCGGTCAGGCGCAGCGTCGTGGTCCCCACACCAAGCGCCGTCACGACGCCTGATGCGGAAATGGAGGCCACCGACGGCTGGCTGCTGCTCCACTGCACATCGCGTGACTGCGTGCTGTCGACATCGATGATGGCGTTCAGTGATACATCGTCGCCGATCCACAACGTGGTGGGCGCGGCGTTGATGCGCACATGGCGCGCCGGCGTCACGGTCAGCAGTGCGGCGGCTGTCACACGGGAGTCGGCAATCGCGGTCACGCGCACCACGGCGGTGCCTGGGCTGATGCCGGTGGCCACGCCACTCGAAGACACCGTCAGCACACCGGGGTTTTCACTGGACCATCGCACGGCAGCCACCGCACCCTGATCGGCGTCGAGGGTGGCGACGAATGAGAGTTGATCGCCGGCGCGCAGCGTGCCGGTGGCGGGTGTCAGCGACAGATCCCGCACCGCGAGCACATGAATGGCGATGTCCTGCACAAAAGCGCCGATCTGCGCGCGCACCGTGGTGCGGCCAGGCGCGCGTGCCGTCACGACGGCGGTCGTACCGCTACCTGCCACATCGGCCACGGTGATGTCGGCACTCGACCAACTCACGGACGTACCGGCGATCGCACCGCCGGATGCATTGCGCACCGTGGCGTTGATCTGCTCGGACGAACCGATCGCGGCCAGACTCACCGACGATGTGGAGAGTTGCAGACTGGCTGGTGTGTTGCCGCCACCCCCACCACCGGTACTCGGTCCGGTGGTGGTATCTGCACCACCGGAACAGGCCGCGAAGAACCCTGTGGCGAGCATCAGGAACGTGGCAGCAGCCGTACGAGCGGCGCACGACGTCGAATTGTCCAACGAAATAAGACCAGTCATGGCATGCGAGGAATCCAAGGAACACGTGAAAGACGGTTCGATCCTTGGACGACTCACGCACGCCGGCGGCACGATTGGCACAATGTGTTTCGTTGTTCCGTCACACCCTCGGAACACGTGTCACATTTCACGCAATCGCCAATGAAAAAGGGAGCGACCGTGGTGATCGCTCCCTTCGTCACATCACACAGTTGTTCTTTTCGGCGATGTGTCTCGCGGCCTGATTATGACTCGGTGACTATCGATGCCGCTTCGAGCGCTTGGCACCGACAGGCAACGGACCACGTCGCAACGCGGCACCACTCGCCGGTTCCAGCGACGCGCGGCCACCTACCCCTGCCGCGCCAGATACGGCAGCGCGCAGTGCACCGCTGGACAGCGAACCCGAAACAATCGTGGCGTTGTAGCCGACTGCAAACGCACCGCCTGTGGCATTCGGTGCGCCAGACACACTCCACAACAGATCGGTCGTGCCGGTGGTCATGGTCTGCCACCGGGTGCCATCGAAATGCAGCATCGTACCGACATCGCCGGTGACATACAGATCGAGCAGACTCGGTCCCCAGATGGACGTGAGAATGCGTGTGGAATTCACGCCGAGCGTACTCCACGCCGATCCGTTCCAGGAATACGCCACACCGGCCGTGCCCTGGCTGTTGGCGCCCACGGTGTAGAGCCCCGAGGCGCCGGTCGCCCAGAGGCCCGCCAGTGTGCCGCCCGACGGCGCGGGCAATGCACTCCAGGTGGTGCCGTTGTACCGCGATGCGATGCCGTTCTCACCGGACACGAACACCTCGTTGGCGCTGTACCCGTACACGGCCCAGAGTGCGCTGCTCATCGTCGTCGTGATGGTCCACACGGTGCCGTTGTAGCGCAGTACTTCGCCGGCGGCGGTGGTGGCGTAGACGTTGGTGCCGCTGGTCCCCCACAGCGCATAGACCGTGCTGGTGCTGGGGAACGTCATGGTGGTCCAGGTCGACCCGTTCCAGCGCAGCATGGTGCCGTTCTCGCCGCCGGCGTAGGCCTCGGTGGCACTCGGTGCCCACACCGCGTCGAGCGTGGCGGTGGTGGGTGTCGATTGCCGGGTCCACGCGGAGCCGTCCCAACGGTAGATGGATCCAAACTCACCCACCGCCCATGCGCTGTTGGCGGCCGTGGTCCAGACGTCGAGCAGATCCGGCGCCAGGTTGAGGGTGGTCCATGGTGTCCCGCTGCGCATCACCGCACCACGCTGCCCCGTGGCCCAGACCGCACCATTGGCGTCGAGGCCGACGCTGTAGAGACGTGGTGCATACGGGGTGGTGACCACTGATACGGCGTTGCCATCGATCTGTGCCACGCCATCGTCGCCAACGACATAGCGCCGACCATCATTGGCGGCGGATCCGGTCACGGCGTAGAACCCACCCGACAAGCCACTCGAGGGGAGGGTGGACCATTCCGAACCATTCCAGCGCAGGATGGTGCCCCCGGATCCCACGACCACCACGTTCGCGAGCGTGAGTCCGTGCACGCCATACAGGGTCTCCACCGTGGGCACGGCGACACGGGCCCACGTGGATCCTGTGCGGCGCAATAGTTCGCCATCGGCGCCAACCGCATACGCCACCCCGTCACCGGACCACACGCCGTTGAGGACGAGCGTCGATCCCGACGTCTCGCTGCTCCAGGTGGTGCCGTTCCAGCGCAGAATCGTGCCGCCCGATCCCACGGCATACGCCGTGGTCGCGTTCTCCACGAACACGCCGTACAGCGGCCGTGTGGTGCCCGATGTCATGCTTGCCCAGGCCGTACCGTTCCAGCGTGCGATCGCACCGTTCGAGCCCACCGCGATGAGATTGGTGCTCGACGAAGCGTGCAGGGCAAAAAACGTCGTGTTGTATGTGGTGCCACGGGCACTCACGGCCCACGCGGTGCCGTTCCATCGCAGAATGTCACCGTTCGCGTTGATGGCGAACGAGTTGCTGCCATCGAATGGGGCAATCGCCACGACATCGTCGTACAGTGGGCCGCTCAGACGCGCCGCCGTCCAGCTATTCGCGAGGCGCGGTACCACGCGTACGGTCACCGTGTCCCACTTCGACGCATCAGCGGCCGAGGACGCGGTGATGAGTGTGGAGCCCGACGTCACACCGGTCACCACGCCGGTCGCGCTCACCGAAGCAACACTCGGCGTGCTGGAGCTCCAGGACAGTGCGGTGCTGACCCCGGGGTCCGCCGTAACGGTGGCGGTGAGCGCCACACTGGTGGTGGGATTCACGCTGACATTGCGCTGCGCGATAGACACCGAGATCGGTCGCGTGGGCACGGTGATCGTGGCCGTGGCGCGACGGGTGGTGTCCACCGTGGACAGCACGGTGATTGTGGAGCTGCCCACCGTGACGGCCGTGACGAGGCCGGTGGCACTTACTGTGGCCACGGCCGGATTGCTCGACCGCCAGGTGACCGTCTGGGCCAGCCCCGCATCGGCGCTGACCGTGGCCGTGAGCTGCTGGGTGGCCGCGATGAACACCGAAGCGGTGGCGGGCGTGACCGCCACCGATCGCACCACCGGCACGATGTTCACCACCGCAGTGCCGCGCAGTGTCGTGTCCGCCGTGGAAACCGCCTGAATCTGTGTCGTGCCCTGCGCGACGCCGGTGACGGTACCATTGGTCGACACCGTGGCGATATTCGTCGCTACGCTGCGCCAGGTGACCGTGGTGGGCAGGCCACCATCAATCTGCACGGTGGCCGTGAGACGAGTGGTCTGTCCTGACCCTATGCTCACCGGGCTCGGCGTGACCGTGATGTTGCGGGCCGACTGCACCGTGATGGTGGCCGTGCCACTCACCCGCGTGTCGGCCACCGAGGTGGCGCGCACCACGGCCGTTCCGGTGGCCACGGCGGTCACGACGCCCGACGCCGACACGGTGGCCAGCGTCGGGTTGTCGGAACTCCAGGTGACGGTCGTGCCGGCACCATTGATCGCATCCACCAATGCCGTGAGCGCCTGCGTTTCCCCCACCCGCAGGGTCGCGGCCGATGGCGTGACGCTGACCCCCCGCACGGTCGGAACCGGCGTCGGCGGAGTGGGCGTGCCATCCCCGCCACCTCCGCACGCGGCAAGCACCATCACGAGGATTGCGGCACCACACGTACGAAGGCGCGAAAACGACATACCGGTTTGGTCTGGCTGAAAGTGAGCGCCGCTCGGCGCTTTATGACTTCACGGAACGGTCCGACGTGACGCTGCGCGGAGCTGTCATGGCCGCAGGATTCAGGATCTCATCGAGCTGTGCACGGGTGACCAGTTTCCGCTCGAGCACAATGTCAAAGACCCCGCGACCGCTGGCCAACGCCGTCCGGGCAACGTCACTCGCTGCTTCATACCCGATCACGGGAACCAGAGCCGTCACGATCCCGATCGAATGCTCTACAAAGTGACGCATCCGGTCCGCATTGGCTGTGATCCCGGTGACACAACGCTCGCGAAGCACGGTGCAGGCGTTCCGCAGCATGTCGATGCCCCGCAACAGTCGGTAGGCAATGACCGGTTCAAAGGCATTGAGCTGAAGCTGTCCCGCTTCTGCTGCCATGGTGACGGTGACATCGCCGCCGATGACATCAAAACAGACCTGGTTGACCACTTCGGGAATAACCGGATTGACCTTGCCAGGCATGATGGACGAACCCGGCTGCATGGCTGGTAGGTTGATTTCCCCGAAGCCCGCCCGCGGACCCGAAGAGAGCAAGCGCAGGTCGTTGCAGATCTTGGACAGCTTGGTGGCCGTGCGCTTGAGCACGCCCGAGAGCTGCACAAAGGCGCCGGTGTCGCTGGTGGCTTCCACGAGATCGGGCGCCGTCAGCACCGGGACGTTGGACACCGCCGTCAGGTGGCGGGCCACGAGATCGGCATACCCCGGCGGAGCATTGATGCCGGTGCCAATGGCGGTCGCGCCGAGGTTGATCTCGCGAATCAGCGACTGGGCTTCGGCCAGACGATCCACATCCTCACGCAGCGTGTTCGCGAAGGCGTTGAATTCCTGGCCGAGCGTCATGGGCACGGCGTCCTGCATCTGGGTGCGGCCCATCTTCAGCAGCGACGCAAACTCGGTCCCCTTCTCGCCGAACGCATCGGCGAGGCGTGCGAGTTCTGCACTGAAGCCGGCGAGACTCTTGTGCAGCGCAACGCGCACCGCGGTCGGGTAGACGTCGTTGGTGGACTGGCTGAGGTTCACATGGTCGTTCGGGCCGACCACCTGATAGGCTCCACGCGGCTGGTTCAGCAGCTCCAGCGCCCGGTTCGCGATGACCTCATTGGCGTTCATGTTGGTCGACGTGCCAGCGCCACCCTGGATCATGTCCACCAGGAAGTGCTCGTGGTGACGGCCGGCGCGAATCTCACGCGCGGCGCGCACGATGGCATCGGCCACCGGGGTGTCGAGCAGTCCCAGTTCCTGATTGGTGAGTGCGGCCGCTTCCTTCACCGTGGCCAGCGCTTCGATCAGCACCGGGAACTCGCGCAACGGAATGCCGGTGATGGGGAAGTTCTCGAGGGCCCGCAGTGTCTGGACACCATACAGCGCTTCGTACGGCACTTCGCGTTCGCCGAGCAGATCGTGCTCGAGGCGCGTGCGATGCCCGCCGAAGCCCAGCGTGCGTCCACGTCCGACCAGTGTGGCATCGGCGCGGCGCAGGCGTTCGGAAATGGCCCGCGCGGCCTTGGCGACGAGTGCGGCGTAGAGCTGCGGCGCTTCGCGGGTGATGTCTTCGATCTGCGTGCGCGTGAGCAGCATCGCCTTGCCCGGCATGATCACGCGGGCCGTGGTGCCGTGATTGCTGTCGTCGAGCAGCAGTCCTTCGCCCACGGCCTCGCCGGGTCCGAGGGTCACCAGGCGGGTCGAGCGGCCATCGGCGGCCTTCTCGATCGCCACGGCCCCACTGACCAGAATCGCGAAACGCTGTCGTGGTTCGCCTTCGTTGAAGATGGTCTCGTCGGCGACGAGGTCACGCGGCGTGACGTGACGGGAGAGCTTCCAGAGGTGCGCGTCGGTGAACCCGTCGAGGAAATGGGTCTCGCGCAGCAGATCGGCGATTTCGGCCGGAGTGGTCATGGGAAGTAAAAGAGGTGGGAGGCAGCACTGACATTCTGACGGTCCGGCAGCCGTCTCGCCACAGGGGCGCGACAGCGGTATCGTCGAAGACCAGCCGATCGGCTGGTGGCAGGTCGTACTTTCTCATACTGCTTCGTCCGCCCTCTCTGTTCCGGAGTGCCCCGTGTCCGTGACTCGTCGTGACTTTCTCGAGCGCTCCGCCGCGCTTGCCGCCGCCGGTTTTGTACCCCGACTTCCGGACGATTGGTGGAGTGAGGCGACCGCGGCCCCCCCAGGCACCACACCCGGGTTCCGGGCGCGTCCCGTGGTGGTCTCTTCGGCCAATGGCCTGCGCGGGGTGAAAGTGGCGTACGATCGCATGCAGACGGGTGAAGACCCGCTCGATGCGGCGATTGCCGGCGTGAATATCCAGGAGCTCGATCCCGAGGACCAGTCGGTGGGATTGGGTGGGCTGCCCAACGAGGAGGGGGTGGTGCAGCTCGATGCCTCCTGCATGCATGGCCCGACCCGACGGGCGGGATCCGTGGCCGCCATCGAGGATATCGCCACGCCGTCGCTGGTGGCCAAGGCGGTCATGGACTACACCGATCACGTCATGCTGGTGGGCGTGGGCGCCAAGCGGTTCGCGAAAGCGATGGGCTTCAAGGAGCAGAACCTGCTCACCGACAAGTCGCGTCAGGACTGGATGCGCTGGAAGGCCCGTCTCAATGCCAACGATGCGTGGCTCGATCATGATGACGACATCAAGATCAAGTTCACGACGGGCACCATCAACATGAACGCGGTGAACACCGCCGGGGACATCGCGTCGGTCACGACGACCAGCGGCATGGCGTGGAAGGTGCCGGGCCGTATCGGGGATTCGCCGATCATCGGGGCAGGGCAGTACTGCGACAATCTCGTGGGGGCAGCGGGCAGCACGGGGCGGGGAGAGGCCAACATCAAGACCTGCGCGTCGTTCCTGGCGGTCGAGTTCATGCGCCAGGGGCTCGCCCCTCAGGAGGCGCTGATGAAAACCCTCGAACGGGTTGTGGCCATGACGGAGACCCGACTGCTCGGCCCCAACGGCCGGCCGAAGTTCGACCTCGAGTTCTACGCCATCACCAAGGACGGCCGCTACACCGGCGCCACGCTGTACTCCGGCGGCAAGTTCGCCGTCTGCGACGAACGTGGGGCTCGGCTCGAAGACGCGGCGTTTCTCTATCGCCGCTGAACAACGGGCGCTTGCGGTGCGCGCGGCTCGGCCGGGTCGGGGATCCGGAGGCGCGGCCGCTTGCTGCGTGGGCGCGACCGGGCTGGGCTGAGGGTGCCAGGCCCCTCTCTTCCCCGCGCCGGCAGCGCACTACCGCCTGACGTCCGCGCCCGCCGGACCAAGCCGAACCTCGGGGGCGGTTCCGAGCCGCCTCTTCGCGGGGCGCGCCGGGGCACCCCGGCGCCCCGCGAAGCAAGCGGCGAGGGGCCGTCCCCGAGTTCGGCGCGTCGCCCGCACCGCCAGCCTGCCAGTGGCGCGCACCGCCGACCCCTCGATTCGCTTAACTTGTCGAGATGTCCGAAATCGCCCTGCCGACCCCGTACGACCCGCGATCCATCGAGCCCAAGTGGCAGACCCGATGGACCGAGCGCGCCACCAATCGCGCCAAGCTCGACACCCCTGAGCGCCCGTTTTATGCGCTGATGATGTTCCCGTATCCGAGCGCCGAAGGGCTGCACGTCGGGAACCTCTTTGCCTTCACGGGCAGTGACATTTCTGCCCGATTCCATCGGTTGATCGGACATGACGTGTTCCAGCCGCTGGGGTTCGACGCGTTTGGTATCCACTCGGAGAACTATGCGCTGAAGGTGGGCGCACATCCGATGGAGCTGACGCCGAAGAACGTCGGCAACTTCACGCGGCAGCTCGAGCGGGCCGGCTTCATGATCGACTGGAACCAGAAGGTCGACACGTCGCGCGCCGACTACTACAAGTGGACGCAGTGGGTCTTCCTGCAACTGCACAAGCAGGGGCTCGCGTACAAAAAGGCGGCGGCGGTGAACTGGTGTCCCACCGACAAGACCGTGCTCGCCAACGAGCAGGTCGAAGGGGGACTGTGTGAACGGTGTGGCACCGCCGTCGAGCAGCGTTTCCTCGAGCAGTGGTTCTTCCGCATCTCGGAGTATGCGCCGCGTCTGCTGAGCAATCTCGATTGGCTCGACTGGTCGCCGGTCACGAAGCAGGCCCAGCGCAACTGGATCGGGAAGTCGGAAGGCGCGCAGCTCACCTTTGCGGTGTCGGGCCGCAGCGAGCGCATCACGGTGTTCACCACGCGCGCGGACACGATCTTTGGCGCCACGTACCTCGTGCTGGCGCCCGAACATCCGTTGGTGGCGTCCATCACCACCGATGCGCAGCGGAGCGATGTTGCTGCCTACCAGGAGCGTGCGACGAAGCAGGATCTCATCTCGCGCAAAAGCAGCAAGGACAAGACCGGGGTGTTCACCGGCGCGTATGCCGTCAATCCCGCCACGGGGCAGAACATCCCGATCTGGATCGCCGACTACGTGCTGATGGAATACGGCACCGGGGCCATCATGGCCGTGCCCGGGCACGACGAGCGGGACTTCGAATTTGCGCAGGTGTTTGATCTGCCCGTCGTGCGTGTGGTGGCTGCGGCCGACCAGCAGGCCGACACGGCACTCGGTGATGCCGCCTTCACCGACGACGATGATGCCTGTCGTCTGGTGAATTCAGGTCCGTTCGACGGGCTTGCGGTGCGCGACGCCAAGCGCGAAGTGACCGCGTGGCTGGCCGACGGGGGGCATGGCACGGCCGTGACCAATTATCGCCTGCACGACTGGTGCATTTCGCGGCAGCGCTATTGGGGACCGCCGATTCCGATCATCTACTGCGAAGACTGCGGCGCCGTGCCGGTGCCCGAGTCGCAGTTGCCGGTGGAATTGCCGTTCATTCCCGACTTCAAGCCCGATGACTCGGGCATCTCGCCGCTCGCCCGTCACGAAGAGTGGTACCGGGTGCCGTGCCCGACCTGCGGCAAAAACGCACGTCGGGAGACCGACGTGTCCGACACGTTCCTCGACAGCGCCTGGTACTTCCTGCGCTACCCGAGCGCGACGCGCGACGACGTGCCGTTCGATGCCGCGCGCACGAAGACGTGGTTGCCGGTGAACTCGTACATCGGCGGCAACGAACATGCCGTGCTGCACCTGCTGTATTCGCGTTTCATCACGATGGTCCTGAAGGACGCGGGGCACATCGACTTCGAGGAGCCGTTCACGCGCTTCCGCGCCCACGGCATGATCATCCGCGAAGGCGCCAAGATGTCGAAGTCGAAGGGCAACGTCATCAACCCCGATCAGTACATGGAGGAATGGGGCGCCGACGCCTTCCGCATGTATCTGATGTTCCTCGGACCGTATGAGGAGGGGGGGGATTTCCGCGATCAGGGCATCAGCGGTGTCCGGCGTTTCCTGGACCGTCTGTGGGCCTCGGTGCGGGACGCCGTTCGTGACGGAAGCCCCGACCCGGACGTCATTCGCAAGTTGCATCGCACGATCAAGAAGGTTGGTGAGGACTCGGCCAACCTGGGGTACAACACGGCGATTGCGGCGATGATGGAGTACATGAATGCCGTGCGTCGTGGTGAGCGGGTCGCGCATCGCGCCGAGGTCGAGCCGCTGGTGCAGCTCGTGGCGCCCTACGCGCCGCACCTGGCCGAGGAGTGCTGGGAAACGCTCGGTCATCAGGGCAGTGTCTTCGACGCCGGCTGGCCCAGCTTCGACGCCGCGCAGCTAGTGGACGACGAAGTGGATCTGGTGGTGCAGGTGAACGGCAAGGTGCGCGGGAAGATTCGCGTGCCGGCCGATATTGGCAGTGATGAGGCCATGGTCCGGGCTGTATCTGACGAAACGATCGCCAAGTTTGTCGTGGGAACACCGAAGAAGGTGATCTTCGTACCGAAGCGGTTGCTCAACATCGTGGTCTGATCCCTCTGGGGTGACCGCGCCGCGCCCCGGGAGGGGTGATGAGCATTGAGTTGATTCTTGCGGTCATCGGAGTCGCGTTGCAGTTCACCACCATGGCGGCCGCTTGGACGCTGGGTGGTGCTGCACGATGGCGACGGGCCAGATGGTTCACTGCCGTGACGCTCACGGCGGGCATGTATTGTGTTGTCGATGTCGTGGGCGCCTTGCAGATCATGCAGGGCATGAACCACGACTGGACCATGGGGACCAATCTGGTCCTGGCCACCGTGCATGCGGCCACGTGGCTCATTTTTGCGTTCGTCGACAACGCCGGAAGATGGCAGTCGGTCCCGCTCGCGGTGCGCAGCATCAGCATCGCGGCGGTGGCCGTCAATCTGACGCTGGTGACCACGGGACTGGCCCACGTCTTGGAGCCGGTGCGTGTCGCCTATATCCCCATGCTCCAGGCCTCAGTCCGGCGACCGGAGCTGAATGCCCTGGGGCAGGCGGCCGGCGCCCTGGCACTCCTGATGTTCGCGGGAAGCGCCTACGGTTTTCTGCGCCGGGTACGGATCGGGGAACGGGGCGCCGGTGCCATTCTGCTCGGCTTTGGTCTCTTCCTGCTCTTCACACTCGAGGAGCTGGCCGTCGCATCAGGTTGGATCGACTTCATCTACCTCGCGGATCTGGGCTACTTCAGTGTGGTGGCGCCGGTGGCTTGGCAGATGCTGAGTGGTTTCCGCGATGATGCCAATGAACTCGACCAGCTCTCTACGCACCTCACCGACGAAGTGCGTCGCCGCACCGAAGAACGCGACGACGCGCGGCGCGTGATGCTCGAGCAGCAGCGTCTCGCATCACTGGGGCGACTGGCAGCCGGTGTGGGTCATGAGATCAACAATCCGCTGCAGTACCTGCGTTTCAATCTCGAGGAGCTGCGTGACCATCCGGCACTCCGAGACGATGAAGAAGGACGGGTGGCCGTCGACCAGGCTTTCGAAGGCGTCGATCGCATTCGTCAGGTGGTGGATGGACTGCGCACCTACGTGCGTCCGGGTGCCGATGAGCTAGTGCCGCTCGACATCCGCGACGTCGCGCGCGCCGCGCTGCGCGTTGCCGCACCACAGTGGCGACAAGGCATCACGGTCTCCACCGAACTCGCAGATGTTCCACTCGTGAATGGTCATGAAGGCCGACTCGTGCAGGTGGCATTGAACCCCATCGTGAATGGGGCGCAGGCGATGCTCGCGCATGCGGACGCCACGCGGAAGACGCTCACGGTGGTCACGCGCACCGGCGCGGATGGATGGGCCGAGATTCTGGTGCGTGACCAGGGGCCGGGTTTCGCGCCGGAAGTGACCGCTCGCCTCGGTGAGCCGTACGTCACCACCAAAGCGGCCACCGGTGGTACCGGCCTCGGATTGTTTGTTGCGCGCGGCATCGTGGAAGCACATGGTGGCACCGTCACGTTCGCGAATCTGCCGGAGGGCGGCGCGTCGGTGCTGGTGCGTTTGCCACCCGTGAAAGTGCCCAGGCAGGGCGTGGGGGAGCGCCGGACACCACAATCCTTCCCTGTGCTGCCCAAGACCACCACGCCACTGCGTGTGCTCGTGGTGGAGGACGATCCCTCCGCGTTGCATGCGATCGAACGCGGACTCGTCAGAGAAGGGCTCGAGGTGACGTCCTATTCCCGTGCCCGCGATGCGCTGGCGTGGTTGGCCGACGCGGAGGTCGCGCGACGTGTGGATCTCGTGGTCACCGACCTCATGATGCCGGATGTCTCGGGCTCGCAGTTCGCGGCGGCATTGGCCACGGCACATCCTCGACTGCGGGAGCGACTGGTCGTGCTCACGGGTGGTGCGGCGGCCCCCGAGGAAGAAGCATTCCTGCATGAGCCCGGACTGCTCGTATTGGGCAAACCCATCACGCGGCAGGAGCTCGCCGCTCAATTGCGTGCGCGTGTGGTCGCCCCGACCAAGGGCAGCAGGGCGTAAACCCTCGTGGAACTCCTCGGTGTCGCATGGCCAACGACTTCCGAGGATTCCATGGCTCCTGATCACACATCGTCTCCTGCGCGCGCCGCGTGCGTCATGCGACCCCTGCTGTGGGCATTGCCCTTCATGCTCACCTTGCCGGGGGCGTTGCCCTTCAGTGCCGCCGAGGCACAGAACATTGATGTTTCGGTGCCGCGGCGTATGTCCCTGGGCACCATGTGGACCCGCTCCGCGGACCGTGCCGTACTCGGCGTGACGCTGGGAGCCGGTTCGGTGTCGGACACCGCTGGGGTGCGTCTCGAATCGGTGGATGCCAATGGACCGGCGGCAAAGGCCGGGTTACAGGCCGGCGATGTACTGACCGAGGTGAATGGGGTATCGCTCAAGGTGGCCAGGGAGGATGCCGAAGACCTCGCCTTGACTGGACTGGCGCAGCGTCGTCTCCAGCGGGTACTGGCCAAGTCCAAGCCGGGTGACGATGTGCGTCTGCAATACCGGCGCAGCGGCACCACGAAGGCCCTCTCGTTCAAGACCGTGTCTGCGGCCGACCTCGAACGCAGCGAGGTGCGCCGTGTCTCCAGCTCCCCGCGAATGGTCGAGGATATGCGGGGCCGGATCGGCGTGACCATCGGCGGGCCCGGTACCTCGCGAGATACGCTGGGGCTCTTTATCAGTGCGGTCGCCGCCGGCGGCCCGGCTGAGCTTGCAGGCGTTTTCGAAGGCGAGCGATTGGCCGCCGTCAATGGTGTGGACGTACGGATGCCGCGCGAGGATCTCGACGACGAACAGACACGCTCGGCCCGCATCGATCGGTTTGTCCGGGAGGTGCAGAAGGTCGCGCCCGGCAGTCCGGTCTCACTCCGGGTCTATGGCAACGGGAAATACCGCGAGGTCAGTGTAAAAGCGGTCAAAGCGTCCGAATTGCCGTCCACCGGCTTCAACTTCGAGTTTGGGGACGGAGCTGGAGATCGCCGAGTTCGCGTCATCACGCCGCCCGTGCAGGAACTCATGGATGGGGTTGGAGATGGGCTCCGCCAGCAAATCCGGGAGCGGTTGCGAGACATGGAGGTCCGCACGCCGACCCCCTCTGGGACGGTTCGTGTGATCACACGGCGTTCCTCCTCCGCCCTCTGAATAGCGCCGCTGGGACCATTTCCCCCGGTTTCCACACGGTTCGTCACAGCGATACAACGCTGGGTGGCTTCCTGACGTTATCTTGGCGGATTCCCCTGAACGGTGCCCCGGCTCGATGCCGGGGCATCGTGCCCTCAGACCCGCCGTTCGCACCGCGAATGCCAGCCATTGCAACGCCGACGCCTGCGCGTCGGTTTTTCATACAGCCCGCTCTCCCTCCTCGCGCGGCGTTTCTTCTCCTCATGGCGCTCGGCGCCTGCAAGGAGCAAGTGCGTCCGCAGCGCCCGACGCCCACCGTTTCGGTAGAACCGGCAGCGAAGGGGGCGCTTCCTTATATCGTCGTTGCCAACGGCCAGGTCGAGCCGAACCGCACCGTCGCTGTGCAGTCGCTCGTGTCCGGTCAGTTGACACGTATCGCGATCGCTGAAGGCGATGAAGTCTCGCAAGGACAGGTGTTGTTCGAGATCGATCCTCGGCCTTTCCGCGCGGAACTGCAGCGGGTGCAAGCCACCCTGGCACGCGACGAGGCGACCTTGGTGCGTGCACGTGCCGACTCGGCGCGCTTTGCAGCACTCGCCAGCGACGGGTACGTCACGAAGCAGCAGCTCGATCAGGCCTTCGCTGAAGTGTCGGCGCTGTCCGCCACCGTGTCTGCCAACCGCGCCTCGCTCGATCGGGCACGATTCGATCTCGAAAACACCGTGGTCAAGGCGCCGATTTCCGGTCGCACCGGCCAGTTGTTGTTCCGCGCCGGCGCGCTCGTGCGCGCTTCCACCGACCAGCTCGTGACAATCAATGAGCTGCGTCCGGTGTTGGTGCGTTTCCCCGTGCCTGAAAAGGACTTCGAGGAGATGCGTCGCCGCGCGGGTGTCGACAAGCCGTTGGCGGTGAAGGTCACGCCCAATGGCGCCGACACGACCAAGTCGATCAAGGCCACTCTGACGTTTGTCGACAATCAGGTCGATCGCACCACCGGCTCGGTGCTGCTCAAGGCGCGCGTGCCCAATGAAGATCGCGCGCTGTGGCCCGGTCAGTTCGTGAGCGTCGGTCTGCAACTCGATGTCGAGCAGAACGTGATCACCGTGCCGTCCATTGCGGTGGTGACCACGGGCACGACGTCGTTTGTGTATGTGATGGAAGACGGCAAGGCGAAGCGCACGGTGGTGAAGCCGGGCCGCCTCGCCGGTTCGCTCATTCGTGTGGACAGTGGCCTGGTAGGTGGTGAGCAAGTCATCATCGAAGGGCAGACGCGCTTGTCCGATGGTGCGTCGGTGCGCCTGCGTGGCGAAGAAGGTGATCGCCCACGCAAGGCCGATTCCGGCGGTGGACAGCGTGGTGGTAACGGTGGTGCCGGCAGCGCGGCCAATTCGCCGCGGGGCAATGGCGGGCAGTCCGGAGGCCAGGGAGGCCAGGCGCGATGAGCGACGAACGGCAGCAGCAGAACGACGGGGCCGGTGAGCCGGTCGAAGGCATGAACATCAGCGAGATCTGGATCCGGCGACCCGTCATGACGACGCTCGTCATGTCCGCCATCCTGATCTTCGGTGTGCTCGCGTATCAGAGGCTGCCGGTCAGCGATCTGCCCACGATCGACTACCCCACGATCACCGTCTCGGCCAACCTGCCCGGCGCAAGCCCGGAAGTCATGGCGGCGTCGGTGGCGACACCTCTCGAGCAGCAGTTCGCGACGATTTCCGGCATCGACAACATCACGTCGGGAAGCTCGCAGGGCAGCACCAATGTCACGATCCAGTTCAATCTCGATCGCGACATCGACAAGGCGGCTGCCGACGTACAGTCGGGCATTTCCAAGGCGCTGCGTCAGTTGCCGCAGGGGATCAACCCGCCCTCGTACAACAAGGCCAACGCGGCCGACGCGCCGATCATGATGTATTCGCTCAACTCCGACGTGCTTTCGCGCACGGAGCTGAACGAATACGCCGAGACATTCATTGCGCAGCGCTTGAGCACCATCACCGGTGTGGCGCAGGTGCAGGTGTTCGGTTCGGCCAAGTACGCCGTGCGCGTGCAGCTCGACCCGAGCGCACTCGCGCAGCGTGGTATCGGCATCGACGAAGTACAGTCGGCCATCAACTCGGGCAACTCGAACTCACCGGCCGGCGTGCTGATGGGTCCGAACCAGTCGTTCACGCTGCAGGCCACCGGTCAGCTCAAGAACGCGGCGGAGTTCCGCGCGCTGGTCGTCGCCTATCGCAACGGTACGCCCGTGCGACTCGGCGATCTGGGCAACGTGTTCGACGGTCTGCAGAACATGCGTGGCATGAGCGAGCTCAATGGTCGCTCGAATATCTCGCTCGCCATCATCCGCCAGCCCGGTGCCAATACCGTGGGCACGGCGAAGGGTGTCGATGCGGCCATGCAGGAGATGCTGCCGCAGTTGCCGCCCAGTGTGCAGGTCGAAACCATCTTCAACCGCGCCGAGAGCATCGAACACTCGGTGTGGGACGTGCAGTTCACGCTGCTGCTGACGGTGGCGCTGGTCGTGATGGTGATCTTCCTGTTCCTGCGCAACATGCGCGCGACCATCATCCCGTCGCTGGCGCTGCCGTTCTCGATCATCGGCACCTGTATCGTGATGTACGCGCTGGGTTTCAGTTTGAACAACCTGACGCTCATGGCGCTCACCCTCGCCGTCGGCTTCGTGGTCGACGACGCCATCGTGATGCTCGAGAACATCGTGCGTCACATGGAAATGGGGAAAGGTCCCATACGCGCGGCGCTCGATGGCTCACGAGAAATCAGCTTCACGATTCTCTCGATGACGCTGTCCCTGGTGGCGGTGTTCATCCCGCTGCTGTTCATGCCGGGCCTGGTGGGCCGCCTGTTCCGTGAGTTCGCGGTGACGATCGGCGTGGCCATCCTCGTGTCCGGCTTCGTGTCGCTCACGTTGACGCCCATGCTGGCCGCCAAGTTCCTCAAGGGCGGCGAAGGTCATGCGGCCACCGAAGGCAAGTGGCGCTCGGTGGAGCGCCTCTACCAGGGCACGGAAAAGTTGTACGTCGATTCACTGAACTGGGTGATGCGGCACCGTCCGCTCACCATGTTGTTCAGCGCGCTGACGCTGGCCGCCACGGTGGTGCTGTTCGTCATCATTCCGAAGGGCTTCCTGCCGTCTGAAGATACCGGTCGTCTGCAGGGCTCCGTGGAAGGACCGGAAGGCATCGGGTATGACGCGCTGGCGGCGAAGGTGCGTGAAGTGGGTGCCATTCTCACCAACAATCCCAACGTGAAGTTCGCGTTGATGTCGGTGGGTGGCGGTGGTGGTGGTGGCAGCAACAGCGGCCGTATCCAGCTCACCCTCGTCGATCGCGCTCAGCGCAAGCACGTGGACGAAGTGATGCGTGAACTCACGCGCGCCACGTCCGGTGTTCCGGGGGTGCAGGTGTTCTTCCGCAACCCGCCACCGATCAACATCGGTGGACGTCGCGGCAACAGCGCCTACTCCGTCTCGCTGCAGGGCTCCGATATCGCCGAGTTGTACACGGCGGCGCGCGCCCTCGACCAGCGCATGCGTGAACTGCCTGGACTCGAAAACGTGTCCAGCGACCTGCAGGTGGGCAATCCGCAGGTGTCCGTCACGATCGATCGTGAACGTGCTTCGGCGCTCGGTGTGACGGCCAGCCAGATCGAAAACGCCATGTACAACGCCTACGGGCAGCGTCAGGTGTCCACGATCTACACGCAAGTCAATCAGTATCAGGTCATCCTCGAGTTGCTGCCGGAATTCCAACGTGATCCGGCGTCACTCAGCCAGTTGTTCATCCGCTCCAACACCGGCAATCAGGTACCGCTTGGTGCAGTGGCAACCTTCACCAAGGGTGTCGGGCCGCAGTCGGTGCAGCACAACGGTCAGCAGCCCGCTGTATCGATCTCGTTCAATACGCGACCGGACGTAGCGCTGGGTGATGCCGTGAATGCGGTGCAGCAGGAAGCGGCGGCCGTGTTGCCGACGGGTGTGACGGCGGTGCTGTCCGGTGACACGCAGGCCTTCGCGCAAGCACAGAGTGGTCTGTTGGCACTGCTGGTGGTCGCGATCTTCGTCATCTATGTGGTGCTGGGCATCCTGTACGAGAGCTTCATCCATCCGCTGACGATTCTCTCTGGCTTGCCGTTCGCAGCCGTGGGTGCCTTGGCGACACTGATGCTGTTCGGCAAGGACTTGAGCGTCTACGCCTATGTCGGTGTGATCATGCTCATCGGTCTCGTGAAGAAGAACGCGATCATGATGATCGACTTCGCGATCGAGGCCGAGCGCAAGGAAGGGATGAATCCTACCGACGCCATCCTCGAGGCGGCGCGTGTGCGATTCCGCCCGATCACGATGACCACGATGGCGGCGCTCATGGGTACACTGCCGATCGCCATCGGCTATGGCGCCGGTGCCGAGTCGCGTCAGCCGCTCGGACTCGCAGTGGTGGGCGGCTTGGCGTTCTCGCAGCTCATCACGCTGTATGTGACGCCGGTGGTGTACACCTATCTCGATGCCTTCGTGAAGCGCCGGGAAGCGCGTCGTAAGCGTGCGACCTCTTCCACGCTGGAGCCGGCGACGGTGGCGGGGGATTGAGGTAGGCGCTTCGCGCTTTTGTATCTAGAGGAATCAGGGGGAAAGTTGGAGAGGGAGCAGATCGATAGGACTGACGCAGTCCTGTAAATCTGCTCCCTCTCCAACTTTCCCCCTGATTCCTCTAGATATCCATGACGCCGTGGCGCCCAAAGCCAGTCGTTAGAACTCGATCTGCGTCCCCAGCTCCACCACACGATTCGGCGGGATATTGAAGAAGTCCGTCGCCGATCGTGCATTCCGCGCCATGATCGAGAACACGATCTTGCGCCACTTCGACAGGGTGATCTTGTCTCCCGGCTTGGCCGGGATCGGAATGAGTCGCTCGCGCCCGAGGAAGTAGCTCGTCTCCATCGGCTTGCAGCGAATGCCCATCTGATCCACCACCTCGAGGATCTGAGGCACGTTTGGCGTCTGCATGAATCCGTATGACGCGATCACACGCCAGAACCCATGACCGAGTGGCAAGACGCGCACGCGCTCCGAGGCACTGGTCTCCGGAATGTCGGCCGTCTTCACCGACACCAGCAGTACCCGCTCGTGCAGCACCTTGTTGTGCTTGAGATGGTGCAACAGCACCGGCGGCACGCCATCATCATTGCCCGTCATGAACACGGCCGTGCCGGGCACCCGATGGACCTTCGACTGCGCCACACCATCGAGGAAGAGCGTGATGGGCATCGTGCCTTCCGCGAGGCGCTGCATGAGCAGCGCACGTCCGCGCTTCCAGGTGAGCATCAGGACAAACAAGACCACACCCAGGACCATCGGTACCCAGCCGCCGTGTGCCAGCTTCACCACGTTGGCGGAGAAGAACACCAGGTCCACGGAAAGGAACAACATCGCCAGCAGGATCGCTTGCCACGGCTTCCAACGGAAACGGATGCGGGCGACGAGGTAGAACAGCACGCTGGTGATCAGCATCGTGCCTGTCACCGCAATGCCGTAGGCCGCGCCCAGTGCCGAGGTGTTCTTGAACGCCACCACGATGATGAGACATCCCACCGCGATGAACCAGTTCACTTCCGGGATGTAGATCTGCCCCTCTTCCTTCTGCGACGTGTGCTTGATCTCGAGTCGCGGGATGAAACCGAGGGCGATGCCCTGTCGCGTAACCGAAAACGCACCAGAGATCATCGCCTGTGATGCAACGACGGCGGCGAGTGTCGCCAACACCAGCAACGGGAGCAGCAGCGCGCGCGGCGCGAGCATGAAGAACGGATTCTCGGCCGCTTCCGGCAGGCGTACGAGCAAGGCGCCCTGTCCGAAGTAGTTGAGCAGCAGCGCGGGGAACACCATGACCAGCCACGCAATGCTGATCGGACGACGCCCGAAGTGGCCCATGTCGGCGTACAGCGCTTCGCCGCCGGTGATCACCAGCACCACGGAGCCGAGAACAAAAAACGCGAGTTTCTCGTGAGCCTGTACGAAGTGCACCGCATACATCGGATTCACCGCGGCGAGAATCCAGGGCGAATGCACAATCTCGACGAGGCCCAGCGTGGCGATGACCACGAACCAGATGACCATGATCGGGGCGAAGGCCTTACCGATCAGATCGGTGCCATAGCGCTGCACGACAAAAAGTGCCGTGAGGATGACCACCGAGAATGGGACGATGTAGTGCGCGAGTTGTGGGAAGGCGACTTCAAGTCCTTCCATGGCCCCCAACACCGTCATGGCTGGCGTGATGATGCCGTCTCCGTACAACAGCGCGGTGCCGAACAAGGCCAGGGCCACAAAGATGCCGCCCTTGGCAAAACTCTGCGGTGTGCCGCGCGGGAAAATCAGCGCGAGCAGTGCGAAGGTGCCGCCTTCGCCACGGTTGTCGGCGCGCAGGACGTATCCCACGTACTTCACGGTCACGACCAGCGTCAGCGCCCACACGATCATGGAGAGAATCCCGAACACGTTCTCTCGAGTGGGCTCCAACCCGTAGAGCGGACTGAAACACTCCTTGATGGAGTAGAGTGGGCTGGTGCCGATGTCGCCGTAGACCACGCCGAGCGCGGTCAGGGTGAGCACGGCGAGCCGCTTGCCGGTGGGGTGCTCGTCGCGATGGGAGCTGGTGACCGTCGCGGCGGGGAACATGCCCGTACTGGAGCGGAACTCCGAGCCAGGGGCCGCCGACATGGCGTTCACGGGCCCTGGATCGGGAACCGGGCCGGTGGGGTGGCGTAGCGGCTCGGAGGAGCGTGTACTCGGCTCGTCCGCGGGCTTCGCGTCGGTGCTGCTGTCTGTTTGTGCTCCGGCTTCAGGCTGAGAAGACGGAGGTTCTTGGTTGTCGGTCATTGGGTGTGGTAGGACTCGACAGAATGTAATCGGGATGTGCGTTGCCTAACACTGAGCCAATAGGCGCATCTGAACTGCGAACGCAAAAACCCCACACCTCCCGCGGAGCGGGCGTGTGGGGTCGATGGGCCAACGTCAGAAGAATGCCCCGACGGCTACAGCTCCCGTCCGATGAGCACCGAAAGCTGCGCGCGGGCGATGCGGCTGTCCAAGCGGGCCTGGATCAGTGCCTGGCGTGCCTGATTCAGCGTGGTCTGTGACGTGAGCAGGTCGAGCAGCGTCGACGCACCCAACGCATACCGCTGCTGCTGCACCCGCAGGTCTTCCTCGGCCGCCGCGATTGCCGCCATCTGCACCTGGACACGGGCCATGGCGTTCTGCAGCGAACGCAGATTCGTGGTGAGGTTCTGCTTGGCCGCGAGCTGCACGTCCCGGAGCTGGGCTTCGGCGTTCGTGAGCGTCACATCCGCCTGAACGGACTGTGATTCGCGAAGGAGGCCGTTGAACAGCGGGTAGTTGATGTTGAAGTTCATCGTCTGGCGCGTGGCATGCTCGCTGCCGACCAGCAGCAGGTTGCGACCCGCGAACCCCGCGCTGTTCTGGTTGAACGCATACTGAAACGACATGCCCAGCGTGGGCAGGTACGACGTCCGCTGCGATTGTTTGGCTGCCTTGGCCACTGCCACGTTGGACTGCGCCAGACGAATGGCCGGGCCGTCGCTCGCGAGCATGGTCAGTTCTACTTCCGACGGCAAAGCAACGGGCGTGTCGAGCGTATCGGCCGCAGACGCCGTGATAGTGGTGGTCGAGCCGGAGACACGCGTCAGAGACGCGTTAGCCACACGCAGGTCGTTCTCGGCGGTCAGCACGGCCAGCTGGGCATTGCCGAGCAGGATCGCCGAGCGCAACGAGTCTGACTTGGTGGCGACTCCAGCGGCGACACGAGCCGTGGACGCCTTGAGCTGCTGGTCTGCCTGCTCGAGCTGTGCCCGGGCAGCGGCGGCGGATTCGCGCGCCGCGAGTGCCGCATAGAACTGCTGCTTCACCTGCAGAGTTGCATCAAACCGTGCGGTGGTGGCTGCGACCTCGGCGACATCAGCCGTAGCCCGAATGCGTCTCGCTTCAGAGAAGCGGCGCCCGCCGTCGAACAGATCGAGATCCATGCGGAGCGTGTTGCCATAGCTCCACGGATTGCCCGACAACGCCGTCAGCTGACCATTGAAACTGTTGATGGTCGTGCCCTGCGTATTGCCACTGGTCGCCGACAGGTTGATGGTCGGGAAATAGGAAGCCACCGCCTGCCGACGGGCGGCGGCGGCGTTGCGATTGAGCCCACGCGCCTGCACAGCCGCCGGGGCGTTGCGCGAAGCCATATCGATCGCTTCCTGCAGCGACACGGGACGGGCGCCGTCTTCTGGGACGGCAGGGGGCTGAGCGCCAAGCGGGGCGGCCACCAGGACCGCCCCGACCATAGCCAGACCAACGGACTGACCAAGCTTCACCGGACTTCACCTCGTGCACGCGCCGTACTGTCGGCGACGCGTTGGTTGCGTTCGAGCAGTCGGCGGAATCCCGCCACCTGGGTACTGTCGAACGTATTCATCATGAGCACGCGCGCGCTGTCCCGGAGGGAATCGAGGGCAGGGCGGACGATGCGCATAATTTCGCGTGAGCGACCCTTTCGCCACTCCCACACCGAATCGACGAGTTGTCGCTGGTCAGTGTTAAGGGCGAGTTCCCGGTGCAGCTCATCGAGCATGGCGCGCTCATCCGTGACACGCGGCGCGCTGGGTGGTGTGACCACCCGCTCCGCGGCAAACCCCACGGCGCCTCCCATGAGGAAGGCACCGAGGAGGAACATGATGGCGAGCGACTTGGGGCGGGGAGAGGACACGACGAACCGCTGACGACTAGTAGTCGAGCGGATGCAGATACCGTTCCGGCGCGTCGGCCGGCAGGTGCGGGCGCACCCGCGTCAGCATCACATCATCGAGCGGCTGGGTGGATTCCACCACCTCGCGGGCCGCCAGTTCACGAGCCTGCGCATTGGCCGCCTGGTCACGCACAAACGTGGCACCGGCCGCCAGCAACGCCAATGTGGCCGCCACCAATCCGGTGGTTCGCAGATCCGCCGTGCGCAGCTCCGAGAAACCGCTCCACCACGACGGACGCAGCTCATGCACCACCTTGCCGAGTCGCTGGGGCAGCGACTGCATGATCCGCTGTTCCTGTTTGGTCCAGAAGGCGTCGTCCTGCGGCGCCGCGTACTGCGTCCGCAACATCGCGGTCACCTGAGGATCCGCGCCCGGGCTCCGCCCGTCGTCGTTCCGTGTGCCGTTCATTTTTCACTCCGAAGGTTGCTCAACTGACGCCTGAGGTGCGCCCGAGCGTGATGCAGGTCCGATCGGGCAGTCCCCTCGGGAATACCGAGCAAGGTGCCGATCTCTGCGTGTTTATATCCCTCGACGTCATGCAGCACGATGACGGCGCGCTGCCGTTCGCCCAGGGTGTCCAGCGCACGCGTCAACCGCGCGCGCAGTTCGTCGGATTCTGCGGGGTCACGATGTGGAGACGACAGCGTCTCCGGCAATTCATCGGCATCACGCACCTTGCGTCGGCGAGCGATGTCGAGGGCCGCATTGGCGACGATGCGGTGCAACCACGCCCCGAACGCCTGCTCGGGACGGAAACGCTCCAACGCACGGAACGCATGCAGAAACCCTTCCTGCACCGCATCCTCGGCGTCGTCATGCGATAGGACGATTGCCCGCGCCACGGCGTAAGCCCGGCGCTGATGGCGGCGTACGAGGCCCGCAAAGGCCACGTTGTCCCCGGCCTGCGCCGCCAGGACCAATTCCCGCTCTTCGAGCGCCTCAGGCGAAATCGGGCGCTCAGTACCCACGGGCGCCCCCCCGACACGAATGTCGGACACGACCCGTCCGGGACGCCCATGACTGGGCGGCGCGCTCGGGATCGGGAGGGAAAGGGCAGTCACAGGATCGGGTGGGGTCACCCGACTTACGCATCGCCGGAAAACGTCGTTGAGGATGGGGGGGTCAATCCCGCCAGACCCAGGGGGCCGGCGTGCGCCTGCATAGCCGACAGGACCCGCTGGATGTGCTCATCCAGCGGCACCCCCAGCGCCTCAGCGCCCTGCACGATATCGTCGCGGTTGACGCCGCGCGCAAATGCCTTGTCTTTCATCTTCTTCCGCACCCCCGCCACATCGACATCGGCCACGGCCCTGGACGGCTTCACCAGCGCACAGGCCGTGATCAGCCCAGAGAGTTCGTCCACCGCGAAGAGAGCCTTCGCCATGGTGGTCTCCCGCGGTACCCCGCAGTAGTCGGCGTGGCCCAAGACGGCCTCGCAGACACTCTCGGGCCAGCCGAGGGTGCGCAGGTGCCGGACCCCCTCCGCCGGATGTTCGACATCGGCGGCCTGCGAAGCGTTGGGATACCGCTCGTAGTCAAAATCGTGGATCAGGCCGGTCACCCCCCACAGCTCCTCGTCCTCACCCAGATGACGGGCGTACGCGCGCATGGCGCATTCGACGGCCAGCATGTGTTTGCGGAGGGACTCGGAGGCGGTCCACTCATGGACCAGGCGCTCGGCCTCAAGACGGGAAGGGATCACAATAGACACAATGGCGCGTGAACGAAGGGGAAACAACTGCTGGGGGGCAGGGGCGGAGAAACGGGCGCTGGAGCTACGGGGGCTGGAAGAACGGAAGCTGGGGAGACGGGAGCTGAGGGGACGGGAGCTGGGAAAACGGAAGCTGGAAAAACGGAAGCTGGAAGAACGGGAGCTGGACCTACGGGAGCTGGACGCACGGGCCAAGGCGGGTGGGACTGACCCGTTGGTCCAGCTTCCGTTTTTCCCCGTTGGTCCAGCTCCCGTGTCCCCAGCTCCCGTAGGTCCAGCTCCCGTCCCCCCAGCTTCCGTTTCCCCAGCCCCCGTTCCTCGTGGTCCCCCCCCGCTAGTGCCCGTCTGCCTTCACCGGTACCGCTCGTCCCGTCTTCCAGATGAGCAGCAGCGGCAGCGCCGACACCAGCAGCAACCCCGAAATCAGGTAGATCCGCGAAAACGCCATGACACTGGCCTGGGCGGTGATCTGTCCGTCCAGCAGCATCAGCGCCTGCTGCTTGGCGGTGGCGGCGTCGATCCCGCGACCCATGAGGCCATGGGTGAGGCCATTCAGGCGCTCCAGCGTGGCCGGATCATAGGCGCCGACGTGTTCGGTCAGCACCGCCTTCTCCGTCTTGGTCAGTCGGGAGAGCATGGTGGCCATGATGGCGATACCCAGGGAGCCGCCCAACTGACGCATCAGGTTGAACATGCCCGTGGCCTGACCCAGGCGTTCCATGGGGATGCCCGCCATGCTGGCGCCGGTGAGTGGCACGAACAGGCAACCGAGTCCCACGCCGCGCAGGATGAGGGGCCAGAACATGTCGTCCTGCCCGGCGTCCAACGTGAGCTGCGACATCTTCGTCATCGACGCCAGGAACAGAAAGGCACCAATGGTGACCAGGATGCGTGCATCGATCTTCCCGCCGAAACGCCCCATGATCGCCATCGTGAATGCGGAGGCGATAGCGCCCGGCAAGATCACGAGTCCTGTCTGCTGCGCGCTGTACCCGTGCAGGGACTGCAGGAACACAGGCAGTACGAACACCGAGCCAAAGAGCGCCACGCCCATGAAGCTCGCGAACACCACACCCGGCGCCAGTTGCCGCGATTTGAGCACGCGGAAATCGATCACCGGCTCTTCAATCGTCAGCTCCCGCCACACCAGCAGTATCGCCGACACCCCGCTCACGATGGCCAGCGTCAGCACGAAGCGTGACTCGAACCAGTCGTACCGTTCGCCACGCTCCAGCATCCACTGCAGGGAACCCACGGCCAGGGTCAGCAGCAGGATGCCCGTCCCATCGATCGTGCGCGTACGCACCTGGTGTGCGGCATCCTTCACGTACGTCCACACCATCAGCGCGGCAATCAGGCCGAGCGGCACGTTGATGTAGAAGATCCACGGCCACGCATACGCATCGACGATGAAACCGCCGAGCGTCGGGCCAATGGTCGGGCCCACCATGACACCCACGCCGAAGATGGCCTGACCGATACCGCGTTCATGCGGCGGAAACGCTTCGAACAACGTGGTCTGCGCGGTCGAGAGCAACGCGCCGCCGCCCAGTCCCTGGAGCACTCGCCAGAACACGAGGCCCCACAGCGACGTGGCCGCACCGCAGAAGAACGACGCGATGACGAAGATGAAGATCGAACCGGTGAGATAGCGCTGCCGGCCGAAAAAGCCTGACAACCAGCTCGACATCGGAATGACGATGACGTTCGCGATGATGTACGACGTGCTCACCCACGCGATTTCGTCGAGTGTCGCACCCAGCGTACCCATCATGTGCGGGATCGCGACGTTCACGATGGACGTGTCGACGAGTTCGAGCACCGCTGCCAACGTCACCGCGATCGCGATGAGATATTTGTTCTTGTACGGATCGTCCGCCACGGCTCTGGCGGCACCGGAGGTGCCTCGCGCCGATGGGGAGTCGGCCAACGCCGAAGGGCTGGCCACCGAAGTGCTCATGGGGTGTTACCGGACGACGACGCTGGCCAGCACCGACATACCCGGACGCAGCGGACGATCCTTGCCGAGGTCCTTCGTCACGCGGATGCGCACCGGCACACGCTGTACGACCTTCGTGAAGTTGCCCGTCGCGTTGTCCGGCGGCAGCAGGGCGAACTTGGCGCCGGTGGCCGACGCGATGCTCTCGACTTCGCCTTCAGCCGTGGCCTCATAGGCATCGATCTCGAGATCGACCTTCTGCCCCACGCGCAGGCGCGCGAGCTGCGTCTCCTTCATGTTGGCCGTGACAAAGAGACCTGTGTCGGCCACGATCGACATCATCGCCTGACCGGCCTGAATGAGCTGACCCAGTTCGACCTGCTTGCGCGACACGATGCCGGAGAGCGGCGCCTCGACGGTGGCATACGACAACTGCAAGGCCGCGTTGTCGCGGGCCGCTTCGGCCGCCGCGAGACGGGCCTGGGCGAGTCGCACACCGGCCTGCGCGTTGGCGATGCTGCCAGTGGCGGCCAGCACCTGACGCTGCGTGGCTTCGAGGTTGGCGGTGGCCGCATCGAAGGTGGCCTGCGCGCCGTCGAGCTGCGCCATGCTGATGATCTGCTTGCCGGCGAGCTCCTTCGCACGCGTCAGGTCGGCCTGGGCCCGAATGAGCTGCGCCTTGGCCGCGTCCACCTGCGCGGAGCCGACATCACGTTGGCTCGACGCCGTACGCACCACCGTCACCGCCTGGCCTTCCAGGCCGCGGCCACCGGCCGATGCCCGCGCGGCGGCGAGCTCCGCTTCTGCCTGGGCGAGCTTCACCTCGAGTTCGCGCGTGTCGAGTTTCACGAGCACGTGTTTGCCGTCGACATGGCCGTTGTCGATGGCGTTGATGGCGGTGACATAGCCACCGACCTTGGCCACCACCGGTACGATGTGGCCGTCGATCTGAGCGTTGTCGGTCGACTCATGGGAGCGACCAAAGGACCAGCGTTGATAGCCCCAGATGCCCACGGCCACGAGGGCGGCGATCGGGATCAGGAGACGAATATTCGGGCGAGCCATGGAAGTGGTCTGTTCTGAGTGGGATGATGTATCGGATCAGGGCAGCTTCTGTGCATCGCCCATCGCCTTGGCGAGGGCCACGCGGGCGCCGTGATAGGCAGCCAACGCGTCGTTGCGCAGCGTGCGCGCCTGATTGAGTGAGAGCAGGGCCGTGATCACATCCGCATTGCCGGCCACACCGGCACGGAAGCGCTCCTGCGCCTGGGAAACTTCCTGTTCGGCGAGGCGCAGACGTTCTCGCACCGCGTCCACCTGTTCCTGAGCCGAGCCAAGATCCAGCAGCGCCGCGCGCACTTCGAGCGAGCTCTGTGCGCGCAGATCGCGCAGGCGTGCATCGGTCTCACGAGCCGCCGCGACCTGCTCCTCGAGACGTGATTCGCGACGGAATCCGTCGAACACACCCACCGAGAGCTGCACGCCCCAGGTGTAGGTGGGCAGCAGGCGCTCGTAGTTGCGGCCGATCACGCCGTGGTCCACCGTGAGCCCGAGTTGGGGCGCCCGTTCCCAGCGAATGGCCTTGGCCGACTGTTGCTGCGCAAACTCCTGTGCCTTGAGCGCCCGCACGTCAGCCCGAGTGTCGAGCGCGGCCGTCAGCGCTTCGCTGGCGGAGGGCAGGGCACTGGCCAACGGCAACCCGGCCAGAGAATCGGCCAGTTCGAGTGAGGCATCGGCGGCCACGCCGGTGATCCGCTTGAGCTCGAGCAAGGTGCGGTCGCGGTCGTTCCGCGCCATGATGATCTGTGCGCGCACATTGGCGAGCTGCGATTCCGCGCGGGTGACGTCGAGGGCGATACCGACCCCCGCCTGCAACTGATCGCGCGCGATGCCCAGCAAGTCTGCGGCGAGCGTCGAATCCGCTCGACGAGCCGACAACTGCGCTTCGGCCCGCGCGGCCCGCACATAGGTCGCGGCGGCGGCCGCCGCTGCGCCCTCGGCCTGGGCGTTCACCTCGGCGCCAGCGGCCGTGGTGCTGGCCTGCGCGGCACGCCAACTCCCCCATTTGCCCAGATCGAGCAGAGGCGCCTGCACACGGTACCGGAGGTCGATCGTGGGCACGGGGCCAAGCAGTTCACCGTCCGGCCGCATCATCGGCGCGCCAGTCACCGGATTGACGAACGAAAATCCGAAAGTGGCAGTATTGAGTGTTCTTTCTGACTGAATAATGGCGCCTGCAAGGTCTGGAAACAGAGCTCCTCTGCGTTGCGTGGCGCGTGCCGCGGCCTGTTCAACACGAGCCTTGGAGATGTCGATGGCCCCGTTTTGCTTGGCGGCCAGGCGCGCGGCGTCTCCCAGCGTGATCCGGGTCTGGGCCTCGGCTTGTGAGCCACCAAGCGCCAGGAACAGGCCCGCGACGGTAGCCGCGACAATCCGGGCTCGTGAGGCAGGGGCACGGCTTGAGCCGCGGCGCGGCCCGCCATGCCCCAATCGATCCGGGCCCGAATCGTCAGATGTTTGTAGAATGCTGTATGTCATGGAAGATTGATGGAATTTCCGCTCAGGGTTTGAGCGCGTGGAGGTAAAATCCGAGTATTTCGTCGAGGACCTGGTCGTCGGTGCCGAGCTGTGGGTGGAACGCCCGGTTGTTGCACCAGGTGCTGTGGGAGATGAGGAGCGCGGAGTACATGCGGGCGGCCATGTGCGGATCGACCGGCCGGAATTCACCACGCGTGATCCCGCGTTCAACGATGCTCGCCATCAGGCGTCGGCCACGCGCGATGACTTCGTCGGCGTAGAAGGCCATGAGATCGGGGAAATTCACGAGTTCGTCGTGCACGAGGCGCTTGAGCACGCGCACCCGGTCCGTCCGATGAAAATTCCACGACCTTGTGGCAAATTCTCGAATTTGTGACGCCGAACTGGCGTCTTTGTGCGCTTCTTGTGACGCCTCTGCTTCGCTCAATGCCACCACAATCGTGGTGCGCACCATTTCTCGGAATAACGCTTCCTTGTTCGGGAAGTAGAGATAAATGGTGCCTTTGGCGACCTGAGCACGCTTGGCAATGTCATCGAGGCGTGTTCCCGCCAAGCCGCGCTCACCAAACTCGTGAAAGGCGGCGTCGATGATCTGTTGTGGTCGCTCTTCCGGCGCTCGTCGGCGCGTGGAAGGCGAGTCTGGAGCAAGAGTCACGATGGTCTCGGCTGTTACTGACTGACTGGTCAGTCTGGAGACGAATCAATGCGATTCAGGTTTCGGACGCAAGTGGGGGATTGGCGGATGGATTTGGGCTTCTGGGAGATCCCGGGGGCCGCCTGCGGCGGCGATACCTGCAGGATCAACAGCCGGATACCAGCATGATTGATCGTCAATGTTCACATTTTAAAAACACTAACAATACAGTATTAGAACATTCTGGTATATTTCGATTCCAATCATGCTGGTATCCGGCAGTTCATCCTGCAGGTATCGCGCCCCAAAGGGGCGCCCCCCAGCACCACCACCAAACAAAACGGGCCCGGCAAACGCCGAGCCCGCTCATCACTCCAGCACGAAGCCGCTTAGCCGACCGAGGGAACCTCGATCACCAACGCGCTCGTGTGCTTCGCTTCGGCAGCATGGCCGGCGAACTTCGCGTTCGTCCACACCACGATCCCGTACAGGATGGCACCGATGAAAATCGAGCCCCCGATGAGTCCCATGAACGCGGCGCCCATATCACTGCTCTGCGCGGCGTGCTTGTCGTGTCCAGCCATGATCGGTGGTGTGAAAGGAAAAGTTAGTCGACGTCGGCCACGCGGACCGACACCATGTGGTCATTCTGCACGATCGTCGGCAGGATCTCCAGTCCCTCGGTCACCTGGCCGTACACCGTGTGCACGCCATTGAGGTGGCGCGTGTTGGACTCGCTCAGCACCAGAAAGAACTGGCTGCCGCCCGTATCGCGACCCGCATGGGCCATCGAGAGCGCGCCAACCTTGTGCGTGTGCGGGTTGCCCTTTGTTTCGCACGGAATCTGCCAGCCCGGGCCGCCCGAACCGATACGACGATCGCCTTCCGGCAGATCGCGCGACTGCGGGTCACCGCCCTGCACGACAAAGTCGGGGATCACGCGGTGGAACTTCACCCCGTCATAGAAACCCGAGTTGGCCAGCTTCTCGAAGTTCTCGACGGTCTTCGGCGCTTCTCCGGCGAACAGCTCGGCGGTCAGCGTCCCCTTATTGGTTTCGATCGTAGCGATTTTGGCCACGGATTTCTCGACGGTTGAAGGATCAGAACTATCTGTAAACCTATCCAACGACCCGTCAGGCGTCGATGCCCGCGCTGGGGCAAACGTCGGCCAGCACACAGCGGTCGCAGGCGGGTTTTCTGGCGAAGCAGGTCCGGCGGCCATGCCAGATGAGCAAGTGGCTGAGTTGCGCCCACGCATCACGCGGAAAAAGCGGCATGAGTTCCCGCTCGATCCCCACCGGGTCGGGTTCCCGGGTCAGTCCCAGCCGACGGGCCAGTCGTTGCACGTGGGTGTCCACCACAATGCCTTCGTTGATGCCAAAGGCATTGCCCAGAATGACGTTGGCTGTCTTGCGACCCACACCAGGCAGCGGCACCAATTCGGCGATGCTGCGTGGCACGTCGCCCGCATGGTCACGCACGAGCGCCTTGGCCATGCCCACCAGGCTTTTGGCTTTCGCGCGGAAAAACCCCGTGGTCCGCACGATCTCTTCGACTTCTTCCAACGGCGCGTTGGCCAGCGTCTCCGGGTTCGGAAAACGGGCAAAGAGCGCAGGGGTGACCATGTTCACGCGCACGTCGGTGCACTGCGCCGACAGAATGGTGGCGCTCAACAACTCGAACGCATTGCGGTGATCGAGTTCGCAGTGCGCATCAGGATAGGTCGCCTGCAGACGTTCGAGTACCACCGTGGCGATCGCCTGTTTGTCGGCCTTCGTCTTGGGGCTGCGGGCAACAGGTGCGGCACGCTGCGAGGGTTTCTGGCCCAGCGTCTTCGACGTGCGTCGTGGCTTGGGTGTGCCCGCACTGCGCACAGATGTCCCGGACGGCACCGCGCCGCGTTTCGAGGCACCGGGCTTTTTCACCGACAAGGGTTGCCGAGGCCCGCCTCCGGTTGCTCGCGCCATGCTGGCGGCTATGCGATCAGCGACGCCCGTCGCGCACGCGCAAAAGCGAGCACGTCGTCGGCGGAGCGGGCGTTGAGCACGTTGGCTGGCGAAAGCCATCCCTTGCGGGCCGTGGCCACACCCAGCTCGAGATTCTCGAATCCCTGCGGGGAGTGTGCGTCGGGGCCGATGCTGACCAGTGTTCCATGCTCGCGGGCGACGCGGCAGGCCCGCCAATCGATATCGAGCCGATGCGGATCCGCATTGAGCTCCACTGCGACGCCCACTTCACCGGCCTTGGCGATGACGGCATCGAGGTCGATGGCATAGGGTTCACGGGTGAGCAGCAGTCGACCCGTGGGATGACCGAGGATGGTGAGGTGCGGATCGTCGAGCGCCTTGAGCACACGATCGGTCATCTGTCGCTCGTTCATGCCATAGCGCGAGTGGATCGACCCGATCACGAAGTCGAAACGATCGAGGAAGGCCGCATCATAGTCGACGCGTCCACACGGCAGGATATCGGCTTCGATGCCTTTGAGCACCCGGAAGTCGACGCCTTCAGCGGCATACCGGGCATTCAGCACATCGATTTCGTCGTGCTGCTGCAGGATCGCATCGCGCGCCAGACCGCCCGCGTACGTGTTGGACTGCGAGTGATCGGACACGCCGAGATAGCGTAGACCACGCGCCCGGGCCGCGGCGGCCATCTGTTCGATGGTGGCACCGCCATCGCTGTACTGTGAGTGGCAGTGGAGTGCGCCCACGAGATCCCGCTCGGTGATCAGCTCTGGGAGATGATCGGCTTCGGCAGCGCCAATCTCGCCAGTGGCTTCACGCAACTCGGGTGGCACGAACGCGAGCCCGAGTCGGGCGTACAGCGCGGCTTCGTCGGCGACGGGGATCACGTCACCATTGGCATCGCGCAGTTCATCGCCCGTCAGCGAGAACCCACGTTGCGTGGCGAGTGCGATGAGCTCGTTGACGTGCGTGGCACTGCCCGTGGCGCGCCACCAGGCGAGCACGAATTGTTCGGGGCGCACGCAGTGCAGGTCCACATGAGCACCGTCTTCGAAACGCAGCGCGATGGTTCGTCCACCGCCGCCGAGCACTTCCCGCACGCCACGCAATTGCGACAGCGTGGTCGCGACGACACTCGGACTGCCGCGCACGGCCGCCACGAGATCGATATCCCGTACCACTTCCATGCGGCGCCGGATGGAGCCGGCGATTTCGAGCTGCAGCACATCCGGGTGTGCGCGCAGAGCCTCGGCGATGCGCGCCGCTTCTGCGCGTCCATGCTGCCACAGCACGGCGGCGCCCGTCGCGCGCAGGTCCGCGATGCCCTTGAGGATGCGTTCCGCTGTGCGTTCCCCGAAGCGGGGCAAGGCGGCCAGACGGCCATTCCGTGCGACCTCCTCGAGCTCCATGACGGAGTCGATATCGAGACCATCGTGGATGGCGCGAATGCGGGCCGGACCAAGCCCCGGGATGCGCAGCATTTCGAGCAGGCCTTCAGGCGTTTCTTCCTGCAGGCGCTCGAGCAGTTCGGAGCTGTTCGACTCCGTGAGATCCCGCAGCACCACCAGCGCTTCGTCGCTCAGCGACTCGACGAGCGTCCCAGTTGCCGGCGCCGAACCGGACGCGGCGGACAGTATCGGCAGTATCTCGCCCAACGGCGCATCCGCGAAGCCACCCACGACCCGCGCGGCCGTCTGCATGCCACGCACGCGCGCCTTGTCGGCGTTGTGCAATTCCAGCAGGGTGGCGATGCTGGTGAGGACGTGGGCGGCGGTCCGGCAGTGCATCCCGCAATCTAGCGGACGCCGACGCTTCCGGCGTTGCGGTCTTCGGGTACGGCGCTCCGTCTTCGGCGCGCCGTACCACCTGGCCTGCGAGGAGCGCTCAGCTCTCGATGCCCGCCTGGAACTTCATCTGGCGGATCAGGGTCATCATCTCGTTTTCCGTGAGATCCAGCTCATGCTGGCCGGCGGCCGGGTCGAGCAGGCCGGTGCGCATGCCCACAGCCACGCGATTCTGGTAGCGCACCTTGGCCAGCAATTCCATGGTGAGCTGACGCAATCCGTGGTACTTCCGCTTCTCGGCATTGGCGCGACGATAGCGCTGGGCCAATTCTTCCAGTTGCAGGTCACGGGCGCGTCGCAACACGTCGTCCGTGGTACGGCCTGGAAGCACACTGCGGTCGGGAATGCCGTTGTTTTCCCAACCACTTTCGGCAAAAAACAGACGACCCACGTATTCGACGCCGTCGTGTGACGTGTGGAGCGTGACACGGACTTCCCGGTCATCGACCGGGATGGTGCCAAGTGGGGTTTGGACGATTGGACTGCGTGACGCCATTGGATGGGCTCCAACCAACGTGATGCGAATCGGCTACGGCTCGGTGGTCTCGGCCAGGAATGTTTGCATCACCGCAAACAGCTCTTCCGGCTGCTCGACGTAGGGCACATGCCCACATGCGTCGAGGACCACGAACCGAGCACCCAGACACTCTGCGACCGCAGCGGCCGATTCGAGTGGGATGGGGTCCGAGTTCCCGTGAAGGACGAGCGCCGGGCAGTCCACGGCACAAATCGCATCCCGAAGATCAAAATCCCCGAGACTGTTCCAGATGGACTGCTGAACTTTGCCCGTCACTCGGAAGGGCGTCAACGCCGTGGCATTCCGGGGATCATGGAAATAGCCCGCAACGCTGAGCTCGAAGCTCCGCTGCCGGTAGGCGTCCGGGTCGCGCTCCCGCAGTCCCGATGCGGCGAGTTCGGCACGCATGCCCTGAATGACTTCCCCCCGTCCGCGCGCGGCCAGTGCCTCTTCGAACTGGGTCCGCCAAGCCCGGGTGATCGGCGCCGGCGAGATCAGCACCATCCGTGCAGGGGCAGGCAGAGACGGGTCCTGTGTACACCTTATGGCGTACAGCATGGCCAGCATCGCTCCCCACGAGTACCCGATCAGTGTTGGCGGCACGAGCCCGAACTCCCTGATCAGCGTGCCGAGATCAGCGACCTGCGTTTCCCAGGTGATGGGCGTCGGGTCGTCGGTCTTCGATTGCCCCCCACCGCGCTGGTCGTAGGTGTAGACGCGGTGGTTCTCGGCCAGCGCCAACATCTGCGGATACAGGTAGTCGTGATGCGCACCCGGACCGCCGTGGAGCAGCAGAACCGGAGGCGCATCGACCGGGCCGTCGATGCGGTAGTACAGCGAGGTGGAGACAGAGAAAGGCATGGGAACTGCAGAAGCTGGAGGGACAGGAGCAGGAACTGCAGAAGCGGGAGGGACGGGAGCTGGACCGACGGGAGCTGGGGAAACGGGAGCTGGGGAAACGGGAGCTGGAGAAACGGGAGCTGGACCCACGGGGCACAACGGCAGCAGGCTGCACGACCCCGTACCTCTCACCCGTGACTTCCAACATACCCGGACGACGTCTTCGGAGCGGCGTGCGCGCACACCGGTGCTAGCTTCCACATAAGGCCCTCCCGCTTGAACGCGTAGTTCCAGCTTCCGTAGTCCCAGCTCCCGTTTCTCCAGCTCCCGTAGGTCCAGCTTCCGTCGTTCCAGCCCCCGTCCCCCCAGCTTCCGTCGGTCCAGCTCCCGCTCCTCCGCTCCGCCCCCCGCCCCCTCGCAGTTCCGTCCATGCCCCCTCTCGGTTACCGCCGCTCCACTCCGTCAGCATCTGCCGCCGAAAGCGGCGCGTTTCGGGCCGTTCCTGATGGCCGGGCCGCGCGTGGCACGATGCGGGCGCTGGCGTTGCTGGTCGATCGTATCGTCACGCTCGGTACGTCGGGAGCGTCCGATATGCCCGAGCGCGCCGCGGTGCGGGATGCGTTGCGGTTGCTGGCCGCACGGATCCGCGAGGGAGCCATGCTGTGTCGCATCATCGACGGACAGTTTGTGTTGGCCGGTGAAGCAGTGGATCGGGGACTCACGCGCGACGATCCACTGCTGGCCGGACTGTTGCAACGGTGTTTTGTGCATGGAGTGGGCGGTATCACCGTCCGACAGGGTGCCGCGCCCGGTGAGCTGTTCACGCTCGCCTCGATGTTGGCTTCGGCCCCTCGGGGAGATGACGTCGTGCCGTTTTCCTCGGACACGCCGACGACGTTGAGCAGCATCGGCGCCGAGCCCTTGCCGCGTGAATTGCTGCGCTCGTGGAGTGTGTTGGTGACGCCGGCGGAGCGTCCCACGGCGCACCTGCTGCTCACGCCCGCTGAAGGCCTGGCCGCGATCAGTGCCACGATGGCGGACGGCGCGGGTGCGTCACCGACTGTGGTCGCGCTCACTCGGCTCGCGTCATCACACAGCGACGAAGCGGCCAACGCCGCGGTCGATCAGCTCGTGCAACTGCTCGACGATGCCGAACTGCGTGGTGAGGCACGCGTGGTGGAAGGGATCGCGCGTGCCTGCATGGCACAATTGCATGCCGTGGGTTCTGGCAGCACACGGCTTGCCCTCGAACGGCTGCTACGACGTCTGCAGCATCGACGTACGCTGGAGTTGTTGGGCGAACGACTGCCTGAGGTCCCGGATCGTCTGCAGTTGCTCACGCTGTTCGCACGGGCTGGGGAAATCGCCGTCGAGATTCTGGTGAACCAGCTCATGCGCGTGCAGGATGCCACCGCGCGCCGTGCCTATTTCGACAGCATCGTCTCCCTCGATCTGGGGGCCACGCTGCTGTTCGAGCTGGTGCGGGATCCGCGGTGGTTCGTGGTGCGCAATGCGGTGGCGTTGCTGGGGGAGATGGGGGTTGAGCACGCCGACATTGCCATGTTGCCGCTGGTTGCCCATGAGGATGATCGGATCCGCATTGCGGTGTCGCGATCGCTGTTGCGACTGGGCACCGTGAAAGCGCTGGCGGGTTTGCATGGTCTCATCGACGACCGCAACGCCGAGGTGCGTCGCATTGCGGCCGCGGCGTACGGTCTGACATCGACCGCCAGTGGCAGTGTCCGCCCGCCCGCGGCGCGGCTCGCCATGGCGCTCGAACGGGAGACGGACGAAGACGTCGCCCTCGAGATGTTGGCCTCATTGGGACGACTGGGATCGGCTGACGCCGTTCAGCGGCTGCTGCGCATTGCCCTGCCGCCACAGCAACCGCAGGATGGCACCGAGCGTCCTGCACCACGAGAATCGTATCTGCGCGTGGCAGCTATCGAGTCCCTGATACGCGCACGAGGGCAGGCGGTGGTGCCTGCCCTCGAAGGCCTGAAAAACGATCCCGATCCCGATGTGGCAGCGGCCGCCAAACGCATGGATGCGTAGGCTGACGCGATGAGATCCAGCGTGTGTCCTATCGGTCGGTGAAATCGGTGGCGTCGCTCACCGTGCGGCAGGTTTCCGCGATGAGCGTGGCGGCCCGATCGAGGTCCTCCAGCGAAACCATCTCGTTCGGCGAGTGCATGTAGCGGTTCGGAATCGACACCAGGCCCGTCGCCACACCGCTGCGTGCGAGTTGCATCGCGTCGGCGTCGGTGCTCGTGAAACGACCGGCGGCATGGATCGAGAACGGGATCTCCAGTCGCTGCGCCGTCTCCGACAGCAGGCGATACACCACCGGCGAAATCACCGACCCGCGTGTCAGCACCGGTCCACCGCCGATGTTGTGCTCACCGATTTCTTCCTTCTTCACACCGGGATGGTCGGTCGCGAATGTCACGTCCACCGCGATCGCCATGGTGGCCTCCTGCGAATGCGCCGCCACCCGTGCGCCGCCACCCGTGTAGCCGATCTCTTCCTGCGCCGTCGCGGCCGCCACCACGCGGGCATGCCCCGGATTTTCTGCATAGCGCCGCAGCGCCTCGAGCACGACGAACGCCCCGATGCGGTCGTCGATGCTGCGCGACACGATCCGGTGATTGGGCATGTCCATCGTGCGGGAATCGATCACGCCGGCATCACCCACCTGCAGCAGTTCCTGCGCCTCGGCCTTGTTCTTCACGCCGATGTCGACCCACAGATCGGTGATCTTGGACGCCTTTTCGCGTTCCTCGGGTTTCATCAGGTGGATGGCCTTCTTGCCGATCACACCGAACACATCCCCATTTCGACCCAGAAAGCGCATACGCTGGGCCACCAGCACCTGCGGATCCCAGCCGCCGATCGGTTCGAAGTAGATGTACCCGTTGTCGTCGATGTGGGTGATGATCACACCGATTTCGTCGATATGACCGGCCAGCAGAATCGTCGGCGCGTTCGGGCCACCGGTGCCTTCGACCACGGCGTACGAATTGCCGATGACGTCGGCGCGGATGGCCGACGTGAACGTGGCCGCTTCGGTGCGCCAGGCGCGCGCCGGTGCGCCTTCGAAGCCCGACGGTCCGGGGGTGTCGAGCAGGCGCTTGAGAAATGCGATGGAGGAGTCGGAGAGCATCCCGGAAATATACGTGGTAGCTTGTGGCATGATTCTCCTCCTCGTGGCGATCGGGCTCGGCGCTGGTATTCTCTCCGGCGTCTTCGGCATCGGTGGCGGGATCGTGATTGTCCCGGCCCTGATCTACCTCGCGAAGATGCCGCCGCAGCAGGCCGCCGGCACATCACTCGCCGCGCTCGTGCTGCCCATCGGGGCGGCCATCGGGGCGGCGACGTACTACCGCGCCGGCCATCTGCAGATCAAGGACGCCCTCTACATCGCCCTCGGCATGGCCGCCGGCGCGTACCTCGGCGCACTGCTTTCCACGCACCTCGATGCCAACATCCTGCGCAAGGCATTTGCCGTGCTGCTTGTCCTGATGGCCGTCAAACTCTGGTTGGGCTGAACGCGGTACGGTGAGCGGGCCCGCTCGCCGACATGATTCCCCATCGCGCCGAGCATTCCCTTCGTCGCAGCGCTCCTCGGGAACGAGTCGGCGCTCCGGAGATTCGTGCCGACTCGCTCACGGCAGACCGTGCTCCGATCCAACCGTCGTTCGCTGTCAGCCCTTCAGAACACTTCGGTCCATCGCTCTTCTCACCGATCGCGTCAGTCCAGCCGCTCGCCCTCGTCACCCACGCCGGCCTTGCCCAGCCGGCGTGAGGTCAGGAGCGCGCCCCCGACGACTCGTTCCCGAGGAGCGGAGCGACGAAGGGAATGCTCGGCGGGGCCGCGCTCCTGATCGAAGCGCCGAGCGCCGAGCACCGCCCCGTAGTTACGAGACGCGAACCGCGTGACGCCGATCGATCGGGGAGAAGAGCGAAGGGTTGAAGATGCGCGCCATCGCCTCGATGCCATCGACGACACGAGGGCCCGGGCGTGTGGTGAGTCCGTTGGCGTCCATGGCCCATACTGCGCGGCCGGCGAGCCACGACCATTCGGGGTTGGACAGGCAGGCGCGCGCTTCATCGGCCGCTGCGGATACCCCGTAGCCACACTGCGCAAACACCACGATCTCCGGGTCCGCCTCGCGCAGCGCGTCCATGCCGATCGGCACCGAGTGCGCGCCCGCCACCCCAAGGACGTCTACACCGCCAGCGCGGCGGATCTGCTCGGGACCCCAGTGGCCGGCCAGATACACCGGTGACGTCCATTCCACGAGCGCCACACGCGGACGCGGCGCCTTGGCCGCTTTCAGCGTCTCATGCACATGTCGTACGCGGTCGTGCAGTCCGGCCAGCAACTCTTCTGCCTCATCGAGTGCGTCCATCACCACCGCGACCGCACGGATGTCGTCGTAGATGCCGTCGAGTGATGTGCCACCCAGGGTGACCACGGTGGGTACTGGTGCCAGACGATCGGCGAGCGCGCGGACATCGGTTTCCCGCACCGCACATACATCACACAGGGCCTGCGTCAGCAACACATCCGGATGCAGCGCACGAATCTTCGTTTCATCGAGCGTGAACAAGGCCAGGCCTTCGGCATTCTGCGATCGCACCGCGTCATCGATGGCCGCGGGATCATGGGTGTCGGGCAGTGCACTTTTGGTCACGCGAGCCCGGGATCCCAGAATATCCGGATAGTCGCACTCATGAGTGACACCCACGAGTGAATCGGTGGCCCCGAGCAGGGCGACGATCTCAGTGGCAGCGGGCAGCAGCGAAACGAGACGCACAGTGATCTCCCGGGAAAACGACGCTGGAGTCGCGAAGGGGCTTCACGACCACCACAGGCAGGCTCACGGCCTCGGGGAGGCCTCATACACAGTCTTGCCACCCACATAGGTGGCGAGGACTTTCGTTTTCAGGACCAACTCCACCGGCACGCGCATGATGTCCTGGTCGAGCACTACAAAATCGGCGTATTTGCCGGCGGTGATCGAACCGATCTCCTTCTCCTGGAAGCCGGAGTACGCTGGCCAGATGGTCATGCTGCGGAGTGCATCTTCGCGCGACATCTTCTGCTCGGGAAACCATCCGCCCGCCGGCCAATCACGTCCGTCCTGGCGGGCGATGGCGGCGTGGAACGAGATGAGTGGATTCACTTCTTCCACTGGGAAGTCGGATCCGTTGGGGATGATCACACCAGTCTGTAGCAATGATTGCCACGCATAGGCCCCGTACAGACGCGTGGGGCCCAGGCGCTTGCCGATCCAGTACATGTCGCTGGTCTGGTGGCTGGCTTGCATGGACGGAATGACGCCGAGCTGCGCAAAACGTGGGATATCGTCGTAGTGCAGGATCTGCGCATGTTCCACGCGGAACCGGTGATCGACTCGCGGGACACGACCAATGGCACGCTCGTAGGCGTCCAGCACCACGCGGTTTCCACGATCGCCGATGGCGTGGGTGTTGATCTGGAACCCCGCCCGCAGACCGGCTTCGGCCACTTCCTGGATGTGAGCCGGCGCAGACAGCAGCAGACCCGTGTTGTTCGGATCGTCGCTGTAGGGTTCGAGCAGCGCTGCGCCACGGGAACCCATCGCGCCATCCGCGTACAACTTCACCGCACGGACCCACACCTGTCCGTTGTGCAGCCCCGAGCGCGGACCCTGCGCGAAGTAGTGGCGCAACGCCACGGAGTCGTCGCCGATCATGACATAGAGTCGCAGGTTGAGTTCCTGCTTCTGCGCCATGTCTTCGAACAGATCGATATTGGCGCGCGAGGCCCCGGCATCGTGCATGCCCACCAGGCCGAAGGAGTGCATGCGGGCGATCGCGTCCTTGAGTGCCGAACGCATTTCATCCCGCGTGAACTCCGGCACCTTGGCACCGACGATGCCCTGGGCCCGGTCGATCAGCACGCCGGTGGGATTGCCCTGGGCATCCTTCAGGATCTTGCCGCCGTCCGGATCTTTTGTGGTCCGGGTGAGGCCGGCGAGCTGCATGGCGGCACTGTTCACAAAGCCCGCATGCCCATCGACTCGCGTCAGGATGACCGGGTGATCAGGAATGGCCGCCGAGAGTTGGGTGTGGGTGGGAAACTGTGTATTGCCCCAGGCATTCTGATCCCAGCCACGACCCGTGATCCACGTGCCTTTGGGCAGTGTCTTGGCTTTCTCGGCCACCAGCGCGATCACGTCCTCGAGACTCTTGGTACCCACGAGATCGACCGCCCGCAGCTTCAGCGCGAGACCGGCGAAGTGCGCGTGCGCATCCACCATACCCGGGATGATCGTCCGTCCCTGCGCGTCGAGCACCCGGGTCGACGCACCCTTGAGCATGCCCGCTTCCCGCTGCGAGCCCACGAAGATCACGCGGCCATCACGAACCGCGAATGCTTCCACGAGCGGACGGGCATCATCCGCCGTGTAGACCCGGGCATTGGTGACGATCAGATCTGCCGGCTGCTGAGACTGCGCGTCCAGGGAAAACGGGACGGCAAGCAGCGCCGCGAGGGCAAGGCGGAAGGGAGACATCCAAATTACATGCCAGAGGATGGGGAGGATTCGGAGAGAGATGACGCTATTGCGAATATTCCTCTGGGGGCAGAACTGCGACAGCGGGGAGGGGCTCTACTTCACTCAGGGTGGGTGAACTACAACCGGTCACAGGTACGAGGGGGCGGGTACTAGGCGGTAGGTGGTAAGTGATAGGTGGGAACCAGCATCCTCGCGCACGAATGCCAGCTCCCACCTAACACCTAAGACCCACAGCCTCGTACCCGCCCCCTCATACCTGTGACCGGCATTCCCCGTAGTTCACCGGCCAGGCGGAAGCATCACGGCATCAATCCCATGAATCACCCCGTTTTTCGCCACAATATCGGCCTTGGTGACATGGGCATTGTTGATCATCGGCGTACTGCCCATGACAGAGATTTTCGCTTCCTGCCCCTCCACCGTTTTCCGGCCTGTGCCGGCCAGCTTCACGGCATCAGCCGCAGTGATCTTGCCGGCCACCACGTGGTAAAGGAGCACGCTGCGTAGCCGTGAGCGATCCTTGGCCAACGCATCGAGTGCGCCCGGGGCGAGTTTGGCGAACGCCTCGTCGGTCGGAGCAAAGACGGTAAACGGTCCAGGACCGCGCAGCGTCTCGGTAAGCCCAGCGTCGCCCAGCAGCTTCGTCAACGTCTTGAACGAGCCGGCAGCCGTGGCCGTCTCGACGATGTCCTTGTCCTGGGCCTTCGCCGCCAACGGGGAAATGGCAATCGCGGCAGCAGTGATCACGGTCCAGTGGCGCATGGGATGCACTCCAGGCAAAAAGTCGTACGCATGTTGGTGGGGCGCAGGAGCGCACCACTCCTGATAATACCGACATGTCGTCGGCAGAGGTCCGGAACAGTTCCCGGAAATGAAAAAAGGGCGCCCTATCGGGACGCCCTTTTCCACTGGTCAACGGCCAGAAACCAACCAAACTGTCGCAGTCAGACCGAAGCGTGTCCGGTCTGATGCAAATCAGGCCGAGCGGCGACGACGCGCCACAAGAGCCATCGCGGCAAGACCGGCCGCCATCAGCGCGTAGGTGCTCGGCTCCGGCACGACCGAAGACGCCGCGTTGCCGATGAACAGACCGTCCGTGCTGCCATCGCCTTCGATCACGAAGCGAATGGCCGTGGCGCCGGCGTACTGACCCAGGTCACCGATGCTGAAGTCGACAATGCAGTTCGGGAAGCTCGCGCTCGGCAGCACACCGTCGTTATCACGGCAGAAGCCGTACTGGTTCGTGCCCGACGGCACGAGGGTGAGCCACGAAGAGTTGGGCGCGATCAGGCCCGACACGGCGTTGTTGGACGCATCCACAAACTGGTAACCCAGGAGGATGTTGTCCCAACCGATGGAGCCGGTGATGGGCGCCGAGCCGAGCAGGTTGGTCTGGAAGGAGAACTGGGACGGCGAGCCGTAGCTGCCGGTTTCGTTCACACCGATCCAGCGCGAGATCGGACCGTTGTTGGGCTGCCAAGGCGCTGACGGCGGATTGGCGATCACCACCGCCTGCTGGAAGCTTGCGCCAATGGCCGACACCGTCCAGAAGGAATCAGTCGATCCCAATCCGGTACCGGTGTTCATGATCTGAGCCTGCGCCGTGGTGGCACCAGCAACGAGTGAAAGAGCAGCGGCGACGCGTGAGAAAGACTTGATCATGAGATCGTGATAAAAGGGGACAAAACCGGTTTGCCGGTACAACAGCAACTTCCGCCCCTTGGAAATTCAGCACTCTGGCAATGGTTTTTGTGGCAATTATCACTGAATGAGGATATTGCTGTGGTGAGCATCCAACACCAACTAGTGACACCGCCACAAGCCTTTGGTCCTACTCTCCGACCTATTCATCCCTCAATGTCCGCTATTGATCCTCGTACTTTGTGACGGTGTTCATCGCTTTCTGGTGAGATCCGCGATGACCGGTCGGTGATCTGATCCGACATCGTTGCCCACCCATGCTCCCGATGTTTCGAACCATTGCGGAGCAAAGAGCACGTGATCGATACGAATGCGCAGCCAGCGCCCCTCGTGTTTGGTGAATCCGAACCCACGACCGCCGGCATCGAAGGCACTGGATAGTGCGCTCCAGTAGGCGCGAAAGATCGAGCTTTCGACCGGCATATTGAAATCACCGACCACGACGATCGGGGTCGTATTGGCGTGCCGAGCACTCCAGTACGACGCCCGTTCGGACTCTCGGAGGCGGATATCGGCGTTGATCGCAAATCGATCTGTCTCGAGCGATGCCGGCACATTGGGCAGGCCCGTATCGTCTCGCAGCAGTCCCTGATCGCCCAGGATTCCCTCCAGTCCCTTGCGCGCCGTTTCGAGGTGGAGATTCACCAGTTCGAACGGGCCAGCGGGATGGGCAATCGTATAGCGGATGACAATCGCCGCACCGCCGTATCCGAGATCGGAGATGCGGGCAAACGCTGCACGCGGCATGCTGTCTCGCTGCGTAACCGGCCAACGGCTCAGCAGACAGAGATTGTGGAATTGCTCGAAGTGCCACTCCGCGCGTTTGGCGAGGTTTTGCCCAAGTTCGCGGCCACATTCCTGAAAGGCCATCACCGACGGGGTATATGCCGCCATCATCTCGTCGAGATGTTGCTGCACCACACCGCCACCCTGGGCATTGAGCGATAGGATGCGCAGGCCATTCGGAGCCACCTGGAGCGGAGGCGTTCTTCCGGCCATCAGCCCGGCGGGGGAGAGTCGGAATCCCATGATCGGTACCGCCGCGATCACCGCGCTCAATGCCAGTGGCAGCAAGGCGCGCCATGCAAAGATCAGTGCCACCGGTACCAGTATCGCGAGCGGCAACAGCACCACCCACCGAGGTCCGTACAGCAGCATGGTGAACGGCAGCGTGCGCTCAGACAGCGTGTAGAGACCGATCCAGATGGCCACCGTCGCCGCCAGCCACCCCCAGCACGTCCACGTCACCACCCGAGCCAATCGTGGGAATCGTGATCCAGAGCCGCGGGATCGCATGGTCCGACGTCGTGTCTCGCGCCGGACTTCCGCACGACCTTCAGGACGACTTTCCGCGCGTGCCTCCGATCGCACTTCTGATCGTCCGCCACTGCTGCGTGAACCCGCGGTCGACTCGGTGCCTCGCACGATCGTGACCGGCTGACCGCAGATGCAGCGCACCGTACGGCCGATGTGCGCGTCTTCCGAATGCAACTCTCGGCCACACGAACACCGGATCGAAAATGTCGCCATGTCTCTTTTTTTTTGGTCTCGTATTGCCGAAAGCACATACCCAGCCAGTCCAACTTCCAACCTACCACGTGCACCCTACGACCAAGCTCCCTACAACCACTGACCTCCACAGGAAAGCGGGAGGTCAGTGGCCATGGGGGAGCGGGTACTAAGCTGTAGGTGTTAGGGGGCTAAGTGGGAACTGATTTTGGGATGCTCTATTTCAGCATCGCCCCAATCAGTACCGACTCGAGAATGCCGAGTCCGAAGTAGGCCACCAGCACCGAAATGTCGATCATCCCGATGGTGGGGATGACGTTGCGCAAAGGCGCCAGGAACCACTCGGTGAGCACGTACGACCACCGCCACCACTTGGAGTACGGGCTACCGCCCACCCAACTGGAGATCACGCGGGCAAACAATGCGATACGCAACACGCTGAACGTCCACTTCGTCAGCACGGCGATCAGCGAATACCCTGATGTCGTGGCGAACAGCAGCATGACGAACTGGTCGCGCAGGAACTGGATGCCGGAAATCAGCAACAGTCCTCCCAGCACCACAGCGGCCAATGCCCACCATGGTGCCGAATAGGGCGTGCCACCTGCGCGCAGAATGCGGCGTTCCACGGGGGCGATCAGCCAGGGATCAACCCTGTCCCGAACGAAACGCGCGGCGCCGGAGAACGGCGAAATGCGTCGTGTGCGCACCGCCCATGACGTCACCGCCCCGATGGCGGTCAATGCACCGGCCGCAAAGACCAGCGGACGAAGAAAAATCAGCAAGGCGTCAATGACGCGCACCACGGATTCTAGCATGGCCGAATATTACCCCGAAGTTGTCGCCAGGCGCCCACGATGCCGGATCCATAGGCGGTCAGCAGCATCAGCCACTCGAGCCCCGTCAATCGCGATACGCCAACTGTCGCCGGCAGTGCCACCATCGTGCACACCATGGCCGCGAGTGGCCCCAACGCAGTGAACGCGGTGGCCATCGTACTCTGGCTCTCCCCAGCCCACCGACTGCGCACGCTCCACCACGCTGCCGGCGCCCACAACCACAGCAGCCACGCCATCAACACCACCGGTGCCAGCGGGTGTTGCACACCGACCACCGACTGCAGCATCGCCCAGCCCATGGTGGCCGAGAGACGGAGCTGCGCGCGAAGGCCTTGAGGGGGCCCCTCTGCGATGAGAGACAGTTCCGCCGGTGACGAATGCGCCCGCAATGCCAGCACCTGGCCGCCGCCTTCCGCGTGACCGGCAAAGGCATGCTCCAGGCGCAGGCGCGGCATGGCCAACCCCCAATCCCATGCACGTCGTGTCACCGCCAGCACCGCGTCGTCTCCATGCTGCGCGAGCATGACAATCGCGCTGGTGTCGGCCGCGCGGTGCACAAACACAAAAGACCGCAGACCCGAAGCGGTGTCCCGCCCCCGCACCTCTGCGGTCACGATGGTGGACACCGGTTCCCGCTCGATTTCGACCACGATCGGGCCCGAGCCGCGGTGCGCAAACGGTTGTCCATTGATCGTCGCCCCCAGCGGTTCGCCGCCGTACCAGCCGTGGCCGGGCGAATAGGCGATCGCACTGCGGCGATAGTCGGACGGTGTTGGTGGCCGCTCATGGCGCCGTGGTCCCAGCGCAATCGCTGTGCCGATCATCGCACCCGCTGCTGCTGCCGTCCACGCCACCGCCAGCCATCCGGCCTGCCGTCCTCGAGCCAGCACCACACCAGACCAGTGTCTCACGACAAGCAGACCAAGACAGGCGCCCGCCGTATTGGTCAGCACATCGGCCAGGGCCGCTGATCGCTGGGCTGGGATCCCCAGCCACTGCAGCGTTTCCACGCCCAGCGACAAGACTGCCCCAGTCAGCAGCACGGTTGGCACACGCCAGCCCAACCAGGCCAGTGCCACGCCTAGGGGCACAAACAGCAGCACGTTGCTGACGCCGTCCATCAGCCACAGCCCACCGCAGCGCAGGCACCAGCTCGGCGGCAACTGCTCCACCGGCGTGCCGTTGCCGGGCAGCAGGGTAGCCGCCACGATGGCCGCCACGCTCAGGGCCAGCAAAAGAAGTGCCCCCAGGCGAGGGTTCTTCAGGTCACGCAGACGCATGTGCCGTCGGTGGTCGAGTTCGGCATGCCGATTGCTCACTCTCATCCATCGTGAGGATACCTGCCAGTCTCGTGACGGTCGGGGCGGAAATCGCAACCGACCACTGCACACCAACTTACGCGTCTGCCGCGGAGGTGCGCAGCCGCACGCCGCGCCACCGCGTACGCGGGGCGGCCACGGGACTGCTTCTGGCCCTGTTGCAGGCGTGCAGCGGCGGTGACGCACTGGCGCCAGCGGTTCCGCTGTCTGGCGAGACGGCGCCCAGCGTTGTGGGTGATATCCCGCACATCGCAGGACTGACCTCTGACACCGTTGAAGCAGGTCACCTGCTCACCCTGAACGGTGAGCACCTCCCGTCGGTCATCGACGCGACACGGATTCTGGTCGACGGGGTGGCCCTCGAAATCCGCATCAGCTCGGCGACCCGTATCGATGCGTTGCTGCCCGCAGAAGCCTTCGACTGTGCCCCACAGCAGGCCCGCACGCTGACCGTGAGCGTGGGCGGCGCACAGATCTTCCGCCAGGCATTGCAGGTGCGTACCGCGCAGCGTGTGGCGCTCGCTGCTGGGGCGACCCATCTGTCGACCACCAGCCAGACATCGCACTGCATCGAGTTGGTTGCCGCAGACAGCCTTGGTGCTTCGCCGGAGGGTGTCGATACGCGGTTTGTGGTAGCGGTCGTGAACACCAGCAACGACCTCGCCCAACAGGCGCACTTTGAGGTGCGGGGCATCGGCTCGGGCGGAACGGGCACGATGGCCACGACCTCGCCGTTCACGAGTCTGCGGCAGCTCTCCGGTCTCAATGGGTTGGCGGCGACCGAGGCGCTGGCCGACTCGCATGACGACGAGCAGCACGCCAGCCGACTCGCCATGCAGGCGCGCCTGATTGCCACGACCGGCCCGGCACGCAATGCCTGGGCATCGGCAGCCCAACCACACGTCGCGTCGCGGGCACTGCGCGCCGAGCGTCGGGTGGGTGATACGGTGACGATGTCCGCGGTGTTCAACAGTTGCGCCACGGCCTCCACCGTGAAGGCGCGCGTGGTGTATGCGGGAAACAAGGCGCTCGTGCTCGAGGATATTGCGGCACCGCGCGCCGGGCGCATGGACGGCGTGTATCGTGCGATCGGCACCGAGTTCGATACGCTGGTGTATCCGATGCTCGCGCAGAATGTCGGCGATCCGCTGGCCATGGATGCAAGCATGGGTGGCGACGGGCGGGTGACGATGTTGTTCACCCGTTTCGTCAACGACTCGGCTGCGGGCACGGCCGGTTATGTGAGCGCGTGCAACTTCTATCCGCGCCGCACGTTTGCTGCGAGCAACGAAGACGAAGTGTTCTATGCGCGCGTCGCCACGGCAAACGAAACACCGGACGATTGGCGTCGTGTCATGCGGGCCACCATCGTGCACGAAGCCAAACACCTGGCGAGCTTCGCCGAACGACTCGTGCGTGGCCAGTCGTTCGAAGACACGTGGCTGGAGGAGGCCACGGCCCGCGTCGCAGAGGAACTGTATGCGCGCACGTTCCCGGGTGGTGGACAGTGGCGCGGCAACACCGGCTACGCCGGCAGCCTCGAATGTGAGTTGCTGCAGTGTGATGATCGGCCACTGATCATGTGGCGACATTTCTCGCAGTTGTACACATACCTGCGCGGCGCCAATGGACTCTCGCCGTTGGGGCCGACTCACCGCAGCGACAATACGTACTATGCCAGCGGCTGGTCATTGGTGCGTCATGTGCTCGATCGGCACGCGCAGGATGAAGCGGCCACCCTCAAGCGCCTCGTTCGTGGCGACGCCGGTCGGGGGCTTGCCGCCCTTGAGGCCGTTTCTGGCACTCCGTCGGATGCGTTGATGGCCGAGTGGGCATTGGCAAACTCCGGTCAGGCGACCGGCAACACCGGTAGTTGGGATCTGCGCTCGATGTGGGACGGCCTGGCCCGCACCTTTGCCGGTGCCTACGACGCCACACCCCAGCAGCACCTGCGTCATCAACTCGGCACCTCGTTCCAGGACACCCAGCGAGCTGCCGCCGGCGGCGTGGTCTATCTGACCCTCGACGGCAATGCTGCGCGCACAACACAGGTGCTGCGGCTCGCACCCGTCAGCGGCGGAGTTGCAGCCCCACTCCGCCTGGCCATCTCGCGGGTGCCGTAAAAGCTGGTGCAGTTGGGGGCGGCAGTTAACGCGCCGCCTGCCCTATTTGAACTCCCAATGCGCCTCGTCTGGCGGCGTCATCAGGATCCCTCTCCGCGCCCCGACCGCAACACATTCTGTAGCTCACAGCCTACAACTCATAGCCTACAACTCACAGCCTACAGCCTACAGCCCACAACCTACTACTCAGTACTCCCCACCGGTGGCGGCCCTTGCAGCCCGCCACCGCCATCCAAAAAGCAGAAAGGCCACCGAGGGGCGAGAACCCCCACGGTGGCCTTCAAAAAAACCCTGCCCCTTATCGGAGACCCGGCGCCGAAGCGCCGGGCAGTGAAGAGCTCAGCCCTGCTGCTTGCGACGACGTGCCACAGCAGCCAGACCCGCCAGGCCGGCGGCCATCAGCGCGTAGGTGCTCGGCTCCGGCACCACCTGCGAACCACCGATCGACTGCAGGAACAGACCGTCCGTCTGGCCGTCGCCTTCCATCACAAACGTCAGCGTCTGACCCGCCGAGGCGGCAAACGTCAGCGACGTCGGGTACACGCAGGGTTCCATGTTGGCGTTGTTCAAGCTGCCCGCACGGCCGCAGAAGCCGAACGTGTCGGGCGTCGGCAGTCCCGGGGTGAAGGCCAGCGACGTACCGCCGCTCAACCAGTTCGCGGCACTTGCATCAGCCGTCCCGCCCAGGAACGCGCCGACCATGTAGTTGTCCCAACCCAGGTTGAACGTGTACTGGGTGGACGGGGCCGCGGCGCCGAACGTGTACGTGAACAGGTAGCGGTAGCGGCGGACATTGTCGCCCGAGCCGCCCACCGAACCCGACGAGTTGGCGCCAATCCAGTTGGCTGCCGCCGTATTGTCGGTCCATTCACCGGGGATGCTCGGACCGATGTTCGTGGCCGTGGTCCAGGCGCCCGCGTTGGAGCTGATCTGGCCCCAGAACAGGCTCCAGCCGGCCGAACCGGTGTTGTCGATCTGAGCAAAGGCCAGCGACGGGGTGAGCAGGGCAGCAGCGGCAACGACGCGAATCAAATTCTTCACAGGTTTCCTCGATAAGGTTTGCCGTATGGAAGAGCAATCTGTATGCCAGAGTTTTTGTTATCTTCTGTTTAGCTAGCTTTCCATAAAGTTGGCCCTGTGTGACACAGCGCACGGAAAAGGCCGCCAAGAGCTCTCTAGCGCTGTCGCATCGTCGCCTCAGTATTTGTAGCCAGGATCACGCAGAAAGTACTACTCACAGTACTGAGCTACTCAGATTTTCGGTTGCTGAGTTCAGCCAGCGTCGTCTTCGTAACACTGCTGGCAATACGTCTCACCTTCGTTGCTCCCGTGACCCCCGCATGCCTCTGACGTCGATCGCTATGTCAAAGCGTCTGCCGTCGCTTGCTCAATTGGTTTCCGACGCAGCCGGACGGTTTCACGACCGCCCGGCGCTGGCTGGGCACGTCGGTGTGGTGACGTACGGAGAGCTCGACACGAGCGCCAGGCACTGGGCGACGGCGTTGAGGCAACACGGTGTGCCGCAAGGCGGACGTGTGGGCGTGCTCGGCAACCGCTCGCGCGTCACTTATATAGGTGCACTTGCCGCGGCTTATGCCGGGGCCGCGTTCGTGCCACTCAACACCAAGCTGCATCTTGACCGAGTGCGTCGCATTTCGCGGCTGGCCGAGTTGGATGCGGTGATCGTGGAGCCCGATGCGTTGGGCGTGCTCGACCTGCTGCTCGAGGAAATGCCGTCCCTCAAGCTGATCCTGGCGCCTGAATCGGTACTCACCGCACGCGTGGGCGGTATCGCCACGTGCGACAGGACCACACTGCCGGTCAACGCCGAGGCACCCTGTCTCGCGCCGGACCGCGACGCGCTGGCGTATCTGCTGTTCACCTCTGGTACGACGGGCACCCCCAAGGGCGTCGGGGTCACGCAGGGAAATGTCGCCGCGTATCTGGAGCAGGCGCGTGCCCGTTTTGCGTTTGCGCCGACCGATCGTTTCTCGCAGATGTTCGAGCAGTCGTTCGACGTGTCGATTTTCGATCTGTTCGTGGCATGGGCCAGTGGTGCCGCCGTGCATACGCTGGCCGCACGACAACTGGTGGCGCCGGCCAGTTACATCGAGCAGGAAGGCATCACCGTGTTCTCCTGCGTGCCGTCGGTGCTGTCCCTGATGAAGCAGCGCAACGCGTTGCGGCCCGGTCGGTTTGCCTCGGTGCGCTACAGCATGTTTGCGGGCGAGGCGCTGACCGTGGAAAATGCACGGGAGTGGGCGGCTGCTGCCCCGAACAGCGTGATCGAAAACCAATATGGCCCCACGGAAACCACGGTCGTGGTGACGGGGTTTCGTTGGTGCTCCCGTGACTGCCGGGAGTATCCCAACGGATACATTCCCATCGGTGCCGCATTCCCGGGGGTCGATGCCCGCATTGTCACGTCGGAGCTGCGCGACGTGGCCCCGGGCGCGTCCGGCGAATTGTTGATCGGCGGACCGCAGACGGTGCCGGGGTATTGGCGTGACGGAACGCTCACACGCGAACGGTTTGTCGATCTGCCGACCGACGGCGGTGAGCGTCAGCGTTACTATCGCACCGGAGATCTCGTGCGCAGTCTCCCCAGCGGGGATATCGCGTATCTCGGGCGCGTGGACCATCAGCTCAAGGTGCTCGGCCGCCGCGTAGAGCCGGCCGAAGTCGAAGCGATCGCGCGTCAGGTACCGGGGGTGACCGATGCGGTCGCGGTCGGGTGGCCGCTCGAAGACGGACGTGCCGTGGCGTTGACGCTGTTTGTGCTGGCCTCATGCGGCGATGAACAGCTCTCTGGCGAAGTCACACAGTCGATTGCGTTGCGCGTGGAGCCGTTTCTCGTGCCGCGCACCGTCATTCCGTGTCGTGAATTTCCGACCAACGCCAACGGAAAGGTCGATCGCGCCGCATTGTTGGATACATTGCGTGAGTCTGCGCTCGTCGCCACCTGATCACCCGCCACACCGTCTATCGCCTGCATGCCCGTGCTCGAAGAAGTGCTCGCTCTGGCGCTCCGCCTTCCGCTGGAGCGCATCGACGAGACCATTGGTTACCAGCTCATCCCGCAGTGGGATTCCGCGAACCATGTCGCGTTGATCGGTGCGCTCGAGGAAGCGTATGGCATCATGATCGATGACGAGGATATCCCGGACCTGAATTCTGTGTCGGCGATTCGCCGCTATGTCGAGCAACGTACCGGCGGTTGATCCGCAGGTTGTGCACGGGAGCAGTGAACCCACGGCTGTTCCGAACTGGGCACTGATTTCCCGTGTGTTGCGGGAACCCGGGCACGCGGTGTCGGTGTTCCTGGCGGTCCTGCGGGGGCGCCTCTACACGTGGTGGGCGCAGGCCTTTCGGCCGCGCGTGCAGATCGGTCAGGGACTGCGGATCTACGGTCGACTGGATATCCGCGGTTCAGGCACGGTGGTACTCGGGGATGGTGTGCAGATCTATGGACGGGTGACACCATGGACCAATGCGCCCGACGCCCGCATCGAGGTGGGTGATGACACCAAGCTCGATGGGACGCGCATCAGTTGTGTGACCCGCGTGCGCATCGGACGCGAGTGCCTGATCGCCAACTGTCGCATTCTCGACACGTCATTTCATGCGGTGCGCCGTGACGCTCATTCGGCGACGATGCCGATCCTCGAGGGGCCCGTGGAGGTGGGAGACAACGTATGGATCTCGCCGGATGCCGGGCTGCTACCGGGCACACGTATCGGCAGCAACTCGGTGGTCGCCATGGCAGCGATCTGCAAGGGTGAGTTCCCCGAGGGTGTGATGATCCTGGGCAATCCGGCGCGGATAGCCGGGCGTATCGGCTGAATAGGAGCCGGTCAGGTCCGGTGCGTGGTGAGGCTCTCGATCACGGCCTTTCCCAGCATCGGACCGTAGCGCAGTAACCAACCTGAGTGACTGCTGCGGGTGCCGGTCATTCCCCAGGTGACCCCATGTATAGGGTCATGCCAGGCGAGTGTGCCGCTGATCCCGACATGTCCGAACGACACCGCCGACGCTTCTTTCGGGCTCCAGTGGGGCGCCTTCTCGCCGCGCAGTTCCACGCCAAGACCCCAGGGACAACGCTCCCATTCCAGCGTTGGGTTGGCGGCAATGCCAAGTTGGCCGTTGGTTGCAGCGATGCCGCCGGATAGGAGGCCGGCATCGGGGTCAAGAATGGCCGCCTGCTGTATTCGTGCTGACAGTACCGGTGATCCGGCGGCGAAAGCACGCACAATGCGCATGCCGTCATCGATGGCGCCGCAGATCGCCGCCCACGGCAACGACAATGCATGCCAGAACTCCGAGTTCAGCGGTGCAATCGCTGAATCGGCGTGCGGCGAAGGCACACCCGTGACCTGCAGGTATTCGTGCTGCGGCTTGCAACCAAACGTGAGCCTGGTGCCGAGTCGCGTGTTCAGTCTGTCGAGGCAGGCACTCAGCGGCGCTTCACGGTGTTGTACCACGACATCGGCCAGCATTCCATACGCGACGTCGCTGTACTGCACATGGCGTGTGCGCGCCGGCCGCAAATCGAGGCCGCGATAGGCGGCGCGAATGCTGTCCGCGGTGAGAGACGAAGAATACGGGACATCTTCCTCGCGAAGGATGGGCGGAATGCCCGCACGATGCGACAACATGTCGCCAATGGTCGCATGCCGCACGCCACCCCAATCACACTGGGCCGCGTGCTCGAGAGTGTCGTCGAGTGAGAGGCGCCCTTCGTCCACGAGTTCCAACACCAGCAACGCGATAGCAGGCTTTCCGACGGAGGCAAGGCAGGCCGTGCTCGCAGATGTCACGGGCATGCCCCACGCATCTTCCCCACGAAAAACCTGTACCTGTTGGCCAGCCGAATCTTCTGCGAACAGGGCGATGCCTGGCATGCCGAATGGCGGGGCAGACTTGCTCGTAATACGAGCCGCCAGCGCGTCGAGGCGCTGGCGGGTGTATTCTGAAAGTAGCCCGACCAAATTGATACCCAATAGGCCCGCGGGCTCTATCTACTTGAGTACAGCCTTGGCGATGGTCTGCAACTGCATGTTGCTGGTGCCCTCATAGATCGCGCCGATCTTGGCGTCGCGATAGAACTTCTCGACCGGATACTCCCGCGTGTAGCCGTATCCACCGAACAGTTCCACGCACAGCGACGTGACACGTTCGCACATCTGCGAGGCATACAGCTTGGCCATCGCGCCTTCGCGCGCAATGTCCTGGCCGGCGTCCTTGAGGCGGGCGGCGTTGTACACCATGAGACGCGCTGCTTCCAGTTCCGTCGCAGCCTGCGCCACCTGAAACTGAATGCCCTGGAAATCGGCGAGCGCCTTGCCGAACTGCTTCCGCTCCTTGAGATACGCCGTAGCGGCACTGAGCGCCCCCTGGGCGACGCCGATCATCTGCGCGCCGATACCGATGCGTCCTTCGTTGAGCGTTTCGATCGCGATCTTGTAACCCTGGCCAACTTCACCAAGCACGTTGGCATCGGACACGAACACGTTCTCGAAGTGCAACGATGTGGTGCTGGAGGCGCGAATACCGAGCTTGTCCTCCTTCTTGCCCACCGAGAAGCCTTTTGCGTCACGCTCGACGATGAACGCCGTGATGCCCTTGTAGCCAGCTTCCGGCTTGGTGTTCGCAAACACCACGAACACTTCCGCTTCGCCGCCGTTGGTGATCCACGCCTTGCTGCCGTTGAGCGTCCAGCCGCCCTCCGCCCGGTCCGCCCGGGTCGCGAGACCGAATGCGTCCGACCCCGAACCCGGCTCCGAAAGCGCGTACGCACCCACCGTGTTGGACGTCATCCGGGGCAGCACGCGGGCACGCTGTTCATCCGTGCCGTATCGGTTGAGCGGGTAGTTGACCAGCGTGTTCTGCACATCCACCTGGATGGCGGCACTCGCATCCACCTTGCTCAGCTCTTCAACGGCGAGGGTGACCATCATCAGCGAGCCCCCGGCGCCACCGTACTGCTCTGGCAACTCGATGCCCATGAGGCCCAGCTCGAAAAACTTGGCGGTCAGCGCCGGATCGACCTTGCCGGCCGCTTCCATATCGTGGACGCGATGGCGAACCTCGGATTCAGCCAGTTCAGCGACGGCAGCGCGAAAAAGCTCTTCTTCTTCAGACAGAAGGGTTAGGGGAGAGCGTACGAAATCAATCACGAGTTGGTCGGCCGAGTGGCATAGGTATGGATCCAGAGGGTAGTTCAATCCTAGAAGCACGACCTCTGCGGGACTAGGGTCGAATTGCGGGCGACCAAGTATGAGCGCGATCTACTTTCTCTGTGCTGGCGGCTCGTTTCAGCAAGTTTACCTCTATTATGGTCCTGTCCAATATCGCTTCTCCGGTTTAATGAATGATCTCAAGTTGTCATTCGCAGCGAATGTTGTCTGGAGTGATGAATCGTTTGGCGGGATGGGTGAGTTGGACTGAAACAGGTGCAGGATGAGTATCGTCAGTGTAGATGAAGAGCGTGCCAGCGAGGGCCTTGGAGGCACGGATCAGGGCGGATCTAGACCTGGGCAGCAATAGCCGCTGTTCGGGCAAGAATATGAAGACCGCCAGCGTTAGTGCGCTTGACAGGTGCAAAGGGCGCCCCCTTGTAGATGAGAGGCTGTCTGGATTCTTGATCTTTGAATTGTGGGAAACTGGTAAGATCGCAGTAGTGGAGCTAGGCCGCAGGCGGTAGCTCAGTCAGTGCATGGGCTGGCTCCGATAGTGTGCTGTACTGCTGCTCGCGAAATGCAGAGTTCCCGCGTGCGCTATATCAGGGAGGTAGAAGAGCCCCATACCGCACGTTCAATATCGATAACGGAGCATATTGTGAAGAATCCATACACGAGCCTCGACAGGCCAGCATGCGTCTACGCTACCTGCCTTTGAGACCGGCGCGGGCTTCCGGAGAATCCTTGTGCTCTACAGTTCTTGGGCACGCTACTCCGCCGCGCCTTAACCCTTTTCTGGAGTCTCCTCCCGACCCTTAATGCCGCTCGTTAACGTTCCCGCGCACGCCAGTTCTAGATCCAAGTCGGCGAGATGCCCCCTCCCAACGCGCGCTGATCCTCAAACTGCGATATCGCTCGTGGAGGGAGAATCCGGTCAGCATTAGCGTGAGGTTTGCCATGTCCTCGGACTACACAAAAGCAAACTGCTTTCTGCGGAGTTCTGCTGCGGCAAGCAAGTCTCGATCCGTGGTGGATCGATCCCCTGAATCAGAATCTACAACGTGAAGATCTGGTCAAACATGCCCGAGCTCGGTGCATATCTGAGTACTCGAAAGGATATTCAGCACGCCGACCTTCCGAGCTTGCCGACCATCGCCAGCATGGTGAGGTGGGTGCGAGGGCTGTCGGAAACCGATCTGCTACTGGTAAACACGGACGCCACACTGACGCTTCGCCTCGCTGCAGCTTCTATCATCGCGCAAGCAAAGCTGCCACTCGTGTCGCTAGACTGTCTGTTGGGCTTGCCTCCTACTACCGCAATGGCACGCCTCGCAACCTATCTCAAGAAAATATTGCTCGCGAGAGTTGATCACTTTCTCTTGCCGCAGAGGGATACCCAAGGCCTAGAACGACTTTTCCATCTCAATGGGCGGACTAGCTACTTTCCGTTCAAGGTCAACGCGTGGCAAGCGCTTCAAAGCGGAGACTTGACCGTCGTCGATGAAGGCTACGTCATTCATGCGGGCCGCACCATGCGTGATATTCGCACTTTTATTGAAGCAATGCGAATCACGAAATTGCCGACAGTATTGTTGTATCAGGACCAAGACACCGGACGGGAACATGGGACCAGCTGGACACTTTCTGCTCTTCCTGAGAACGTCGTGGCTGTTAAGCACAACGGTGACCCTAGAAGCTACCAAGAGTATCTTGCGCGCGCCCGCGTGATAGTGGTGGCGATAGAATCACATGTTGTAACAAGCGCAGGTATTAGCACGATTCTGGATGGTATCGGAATGGGAAAGTGTGTAGTAGCTACAGATTGTCCGGCTGTTCGAGGCGTCTTCACCGATGAGATTGCAGTCGTTCCAGCGAATGATTCAACGGCTCTAGGGGCCACTGTCTTAAAGTTGTTCCAAGATGAGCACGAACGCGACGAGCTAGCAATGCGAGCTCATCGCGCGGCAGGGCAATTTGGAGGCACAGAAAGGTATCTCCGGGACATAGTGGATTTCTTGAGTTCTCGCTTCGGTGCTTCGGCTTCGGTCAGCACCGTGGAGTGAGGCGCGTCGCGCCACGGATCGCGCTCGTGTTCATTCCGGTAGATACCTGAGAACCGCCGACAACGCTGAGCCAGATGAGCATGGTGGCGCACAGGTTTCGTCGCCCGGCCCGCGCGGCACGGGAGTTCAGTGAAGCTCCGCCGCGGGCGTACGAAGCATGCGGACGCACGAACAGCTTTCTTCACGTCGGCAAGAGTCGCAAGGCTAGCGGATTTGACTTCAAGTTGATGTGCTTAAGGAGATTTGCGTGTGCGTAGAGGTTCTCCAGTACGCGCAATTGCTCTGGATCTGTACCGAAATCACTTTAGGACGAGTGGTTTCATTTCCTTGGAAGAGTTAGACGCGTTGATTCCCGTGATGGCCGAGACCATTTTCCACTCACTTGTGATCACGCTATTCACTCTCGCTGCTTTCGGTGTTGGTACCCTAGTGCTGATCTGGCTGGGGTTCCCGATTGGCATGTGGGTGCTTGCCATGATCCGGGGCAGTAGAATGCGGCCGGACGCAGAATCGGGGAGTACCACCAGGGTCAGTTTAGTGCTCGCCACTCGGGATAGCCCTGATGCGATTGCCACGCGTGTCCGGAACCTCCTGGATACCGACCACCCACTCTCACGCCTGCAGGTGGTCGTGGCGCTTGATCACACCGGATCGCGAGCTACGGAAGACGAGGTGCGGCAGATCCCGGGCGTGAATTCGGTTGTTATCGGCGCTGCGCCTGGTGGCAAGGCAACGGCCCTCAACGCTGGCGTGCTGGCGTCGACCGGGGATGTGCTCATCATGGCGGACACCGCCCAGGCTTTTGATCGCCAAACGGTCCCATGCCTGGCTGCCGCGTTGACCGACTCTCGGTTTGGTGCCGTTTCTGGAGCGTTGTTGCTGGGAGAGCGGCGGCGCCTTTCTCCTGTCGATCTCTATTGGCGACTGGAGAAGTGGCTCCGCTTCAATGAGTCGCTGGTGCATTCCGCCGTCGGTGTGACGGGGGCCGTGTACGCCACCCGCCGGGCGCTGTGGCAGCCATTGCCACCGGGCACGCTGTTGGATGACGTGTATGTCCCGATGTCACTCGTGCTGCGGGGGCACCGCGTGGGATTCACGTACGATGCAGTGGCGCGCGATGTCAGAGTCTTTGATGCTGCGGCCGAAGGAGGACGAAAGGCACGTACGCTCACCGGCGTGCTTCAGCTCCTCGATCTGCTTCCTGGGTTGCTTTCGAAACGCAATCCGATCCGTTGGACATTCGTGATGCACAAGCTGGCTCGGTTGACGTCACCAGTGTTCGTGCTGTTTGCTGTAGTCGGCAGCATGGGTGTAGCGACGCTGTTCGTGTTGGCCAACCCCCGACTGGGATTGGCGCTGACCGCTGGCCTGATGGTTCCTCTTTTCGCCGTAGGGCCGCTTCGAAGATTGCTGTTTGCCACGCTGCGATGGGTGTTCGCCATGCAGTGGTCCATTGTGACAGCGTTGAGGAACGGTCTGTCCAGGCGCTGGTCGGTATGGAACCAGCGCTGAGTGGCACCGACCTACAGCCGCCTAGACAACGTCGCTGATACCGTAATGCTGTTCCCAAAGCCTGAGAAATAGCAGCGAATAGAGACGGTCGCCGACAGCTCGCCCCTCTGTGAGCAAGCGTTGCAGTGACAGGAACGCTTCTGGTGCAATCAGTCCGGCACTGCTGCCGGACGCGGCGGACTCCAGCAATGGCTGCCACGCCCCTCGCATCCAGCTTTCCACTGGAATTGAGAAACCCTGTTTGCGCGTCAGGTCGAGTTGTTCCGGCAACAGCTTCGCGCCAATCCGACGCAAGACGATCTTTCGATCGTCACGTGTGGCCTTGAGTCGATCAGGGACCGAGCCGAAGGCGTACTCGATGACCGGAATATCCAGGAACGGTGCGCGCACCTCGAGTGAGGTCAACATGCTGGCGCGGTCCACTTTCACGAGTACATCGTCGACCATGTACGACGTGAAATCGACCGCAGTCCCTCGCTGCAATGGAGACGTGCGGCGATGCATGGAGCTCGCACGAATCGCCTCGGGAGCCATCAGCTCGGCGGCCTGCAAGTCCTGCAGGTGTGGGCTGAGTGCGCGCCGTTCATCGCTGCGATACAGGCGGCCAGCGTTGGAAATGCTGGTACCGACGTCGCCAGCGAGTGCCTCCAGCAGCCCGCGACCGCGGGCACCCTCCGGAATGAGCATGGCCCCAAGCTGGGACATCCCCCGCCGTGCGAAAGCCGGCACCTGACGTCGCAATGCCTGCTGACGCAACTGCGAGGGATAGCGATGATAGCCCCCGAAAAGTTCGTCTCCGCCGTCGCCACCCAGCGCCACGGTGGCATGACGCCGGATCTCTCGCGACACCAGATACGTGGGGATCATCGATGAATCCGAAATGGGATCATCGTATTGCGCCACCAACGCCTGGAGCAGATCAGCGTCCGCCGGCGGCGTTTCGAGTTCGATGTGCTCGGCACCGATGTGCTCTGCCACCATCCGTGCGAACGGACCTTCGTCGACCGATCCATGTCCCGGGAAACGGGCTGTGAAAGTCCGGATCCGGCTCCCACTGACCTGCGCCGCGATGGCGGCGATGAGACTCGAATCCACACCGCCGCTCAGCATCACACCGACGGGCACATCCGCCGCCAGCTGACGGCGGACGGCTTGCCGCAACAAGCTCTCCACCTCATCGCCGATACTGCTGTCGGACTGGCTCTCTGCTTTCGGCTGCAGGGTGGGCAACTGCCAGTACAGCTCGTGTCGTCGTGTCCCGTCACGCAGATCGACGATGACCCGTTCACCCGGCAGCACACGACTGATGTCGGCGAACATCGTGTGTGATCCGGTGACGTAGCCATACGCGAAGTACTCGTTGAGCGACTGCCGTCGTACGCGTCGCGGACACGAGGGATCGGCCAGCAACGCTTTGGCTTCGCTGGCAAACGACAGTTGGGAATCGGTGACGCGATAGAACAGCGGCTTTTCACCGGCCCGGTCCCGGGCCAACAACACCTGCTGGCTGCGCGGATCGTACAAGGCCAGTGCGAACATGCCGTGCAAGCGCTCGAGGCACGCCGGCCCCCACTCCCGGAACGCCACCAGTATGACTTCGGTGTCTGACTTCGTGTGGAAGTGATGCCCTTTGCTCGACAACTCGCTCTTCAACTCGAGATAGTTGTAGATCTCGCCGTTGAAGGTGATCACGGCACCCGTCAGGCCATCGATCATGGGCTGGTGGCCGCCAGGCGACAAGTCGACAATCGCCAGACGCCGATGGCCAAACCCGATGCGCCCGTCGTCCGATATCCACAGACCGTCAGAATCCGGACCGCGATGCAACATGGTGTCGCGTTGACGCAGGAGCAGGTCCCGGTCAACCGATCCACGAAAACTCAAGGTGCCGACAATGCCGCACATGGATACGTAGGCTAGACGGTTCGCGCCGTGAGTACGTCGAGCGCGTATTCCACGCGACCAAACGGTGCGCTGATTTGTACACCTTGCACGGACGATTGCACCCGCTCCAGCGCTTCCCGCGCAATCGCAATGCCTTCCGCCAGCGCATGTTCCTTGCTGCGCTCGTTGGCCTTCCGCATGCGCACCAGCACCGATTCCGGCACGGTCACTCCCGGCACTTCGTTTGCCAGGAATTCCGCGTTCCGCGCGCTCACCAGCGGCCAGATACCGGCCACCACGGGGATGCGCACATCGTGAATGGACTCGAGGAATCGCTCGAGCTGCGCCGGGTCGAACACTGGCTGAGTAATCGCATACTCGGCCCCCGCCTCCACCTTCCAGTGGAAACGTCGCAGCTCCTGCTCGGGGTCGATGGCCGCGGGGTTCACACCCACGCCCACCACAAATCGTGTTGGTTCACCGATCGGGTTGGCGCCGGGATCGAGTCCACGATTGAGCTTTGACACCAGATTCGTCAGACCGATCGCGTCGATATCGAAGACCGCCGTGGCATCGGGGTACGGCCCCATCTTCGGCGGGTCACCGGTCACCAGCAGCAGGTTCCGCAAGCCGAGCGCCGAAGCACCCAACAGGTCACTGAGCATGCCCAGCAGGTTGCGGTCGCGGCAGGCATAGTGCGTGACCGACTCGATACCGTGCCGTTCGATGATGAGGCTCGTTGCGATGGCACCCATGCGGCTTTGCGCCCGCGGCCCGTCGGGCACATTGATCGCATCGACGCCGGCCTTGGCGAGCGCCTGTGCGTCGAGCTCCAGCTTGCTGGTGTCGATGCCCCGAGGCGGCACGATTTCCACGCTGGTGACGAATTGTCCAGCGGCCAGCTTGGCGCCAAACCGCGAACGTTCGCCCAGTGGCACCGGCTCGCGTCCCACGGGCGCCGCGTTTTCCACCGCGAACTCCCGCGTGTTCCCCACCTGGACGCGGGTGCGCGGTGCGAGGGGACGGACACCTTCCACCATGGCCTTGATGTGCTCGGGCGTAGTACCGCAGCACCCGCCGATCACTTTGGCGCCGGCATTCACCAGGTGTCGGGCATACGAGGCCATGTATTCCGGACTCGCCATGTACATCCGACGCCCCGCCACGTCGCGTGGCATGCCGGCATTGGGCTGCGCCGACAGCTTGCGGTCGGTGACGGCGGCCATGCGCTCGATGGCTTCCAGGATCGTCTGCGGGCCGATCGAACAATTCAGCCCGATGATATCCACGCCCCACCGATCCAGCGCCACGGCCACGTCTTCCGGCGTTGCTCCGAAGGCGGTGCGCAGATCCTGGCCAATTGTCGCCTGCGCGATCACCGGGACGCGGGCATCGACCGCGCGTGCCGCCAGCACGGCCTGCTGCAGCTCATCGAGATCGCCAAACGTCTCCAGCACAAAGCAGTCCGCCCCGCCTTCCAGCAGCGCCTGCATCTGCTCGGCGAAGTGACGCCCCGCCTCTTCGCGACTGGTTGGACCGTAGGGTTCGAGGCGAACGCCCAGCGGACCTACCGCTCCCGCGACCAGACGGTGCTCACCTGCCGCCTCGCGCGCGAGCTCAGCGGCGCGACGGTTGATCAGCGCCACTTGAGATTCGAGGCCATACTGCGACAGCTTGGGACGATTGGCGCCAAAGGTGTTGGTCTCCACCACCTCTGCACCGGCCTTCACATAGGCCGCGTGGATGTCGCGCACCAGTTCCGGGCTGCGCAGCGCCAGCTCGTCATAACACAGGTTGATGAACACCCCGCGGGCATAGAGCATGGTGCCCATCGCCCCGTCGAACATCACCACCTGTTCCGGATCGAGCAGGCGCGCCAACAAGGCATGGCGAGGGGTCGGGTGCTGCGCAGCAGTGGTCATAGATACCTTTCAAGATATGTCAAATCCGGTCCAGCCGAAGCCCATCGCCTCGAACGACGCGCGCACTGCACGCCTGGCGCAGCTCGACGAGGCACTCGCCCGACGCCTGCTGATCATCGACGGCGCCATGGGCACGATGCTGCAGCGTCATCGCCTCACCGAGGCCGACTATCGCGGGGGCATGGACCATCCGCGCTTCGGCGCCTGGCCGCACGACGTCAAAGGCAACAACGACCTGCTGGTGCTCACGCAGCCCGATATCGTGGCCGATGTGCATCGCCAGTACCTGGCGGCCGGCGCGGACATCCTCGAGACCAACACCTTCAATGCCACGGCCATTTCCATGGCCGACTATGGCATGGAAGCACTGGCCTATGAGCTCAATGTCGCGGGAACCGCCCTTGCCCGGCGAGTCGCCGACGAGTTCGAGGCGCAGGATCCCACGCGGCCACGCTGGGTGGCCGGTGTGCTTGGCCCGACCAACCGCACGGCCAGTATCTCTCCGGATGTCGAGAATCCGGGCAGTCGCAATGTCTCCTATGACGATTTAGCTGCAGCCTACGGTGAAGCCGTGCGCGGGCTGGTCGACGGTGGTGCCGATATTCTGCTGGTCGAAACCATCTTCGACTCCCTGAATGCCAAGGCGGCCCTGTTCGCCATCGAACGGTATTTCGAGGAAACCGGCACCCGGTTCCCGGTGATGATTTCGGGGACGATCACCGACGCCAGCGGTCGTACCTTGTCGGGCCAGACGGCCGAAGCGTTCTGGAACTCGATGGCGCATGTGCAACCGGTGTCCATCGGGCTCAATTGCGCGCTGGGTGCGGAGCAGTTGCGGCAGTACGTGCAGGAGCTGGGGCGAGTGGCCGACTGTCACGTCAGCGCCCACCCCAACGCCGGCCTGCCCAACGCGTTTGGCGGCTATGACGAAACACCGGAGCGCATGGCCGAACAGATCGGCGAGTGGGCCCGCAGTGGATTGGTGAACATCGTAGGCGGCTGCTGCGGCACGACGCCGGAGCACATCGCCGCCATTGCCGCCGCCGTGCACCAGGTGCCGCCGCGCAAGCGACCGGTGCTCGATCACCAACTGCACCTGAGTGGCCTGGAGCCCTTCACGGTGGGCCCGACGACGAACTTCGTGAACGTGGGGGAACGCACCAACGTCACCGGTTCGGCCCGTTTCGCGAAGCTCATTCTCGAAGGCAGCTACGCCGAAGCGCTGGTGGTGGCGCGGCAGCAGGTGCTGAGCGGCGCCCAAGTGATCGACGTGAACATGGACGAAGGGCTGCTCGACGCGGAACGTGCGATGACCACGTTCCTCAATCTCGTGGCCAGCGAACCCGATATCGCCCGCGTGCCGGTGATGGTCGATTCGAGCAAGTGGACGGTGCTCGAGGCGGGGCTCAAGTGTCTGCAGGGGAAGGGTATTGTCAACTCGATCTCGCTCAAGGAAGGGGAGGCCGAGTTTCTGCGTCAGGCGCGGTTGGTGCGGCGGTATGGCGCGGCGGTCATCGTCATGGCATTCGACGAAGACGGCCAGGCCGATACGGTGGCGCGCCGTGTGGCGATCTGCACGCGCGCCTATCGGTTGCTCACCGAAACCATCGGTTTTCCGCCCGAAGACATCATCTTCGATCCGAACATCTTTGCCATCGGCACGGGCATCGAGGAACACGCCAACTACGCGGTGGATTTTTTTGCGGCCACACGGGAAATCAAGCGTACGCTGCCCCATGTGAAAGTCAGTGGCGGCGTGAGCAACGTGAGCTTCTCGTTCCGTGGCAACAATCCACTACGTGAAGCGATCCACGCGGTCTTCCTGTACCATGCCATTCGTGCGGGCATGGACATGGGCATCGTGAACGCCGGCCAGCTCGTGCCGTACGAGGATATTCCGGTCGACCTGCGTGAACGCGTCGAAGATCTCGTACTCAATCGCCGTCCGGATGCCACCGAACGGCTGATGGATGTGGCCGAACAGGTGAAGGGTCGCGCGGCGCGAGCCGTGGAAGATGAAGTCTGGCGTGCGCTACCGGTGGAAGACCGCCTGTCGCATGCGCTCGTGCATGGTATCGACAGCCACGTGGTGGCGGATGCGGAAGAGGCGCGTCAACTGGTGGCGCATCCCATCGAGGTGATCGAAGGCCCGTTGATGCGGGGGATGAACATTGTCGGCGACCTCTTTGGCGCCGGCAAGTTGTTCCTGCCGCAGGTGGTGAAGAGTGCGCGCGTCATGAAAAAGGCGGTGGCGCACCTCATCCCGTTCATCGAAGCGCTCAAGACGTCTGAGACCAAGTCGGCCGGTCGTGTGCTCATGGCCACGGTCAAGGGCGATGTACACGATATCGGCAAGAACATCGTGGGCGTGGTGTTGCAGTGCAACGGCTACGAAGTCATCGACATCGGCGTGATGCAGAGTTGTGCGAAGATCCTCGACAAGGCGCGCGAGATTGAAGCGGATGTCATCGGCCTGTCGGGGTTGATCACGCCCAGTCTCGAAGAGATGTCCTTTGTGGCCAGCGAGATGGAGCGCCAGGGGTTCACGATCCCACTGCTCATCGGCGGCGCGACCACGAGCAAAGCCCATACCGCACTCAAGATCGAGCCGGTGTACAGCGGGCCGGTGGTGCATGTGCTCGATGCCTCCCGTGCGGTGGGGGTCACCAGCAGCTTGCTCAGCCCCGAGCGGCGGAGCGCGTACGTCGCGGCGCTGCGTCAGGAGTATGCAGGCATCCGCGAAGCGCGGGCCGCGCGTGGAGGTGCCGATCGTCTGATCTCCATCGAAGCGGCTCGGGAGAACCGGGTCAACATCGACCTGACGGTGCCCGTGCCTACGCCCGCGTTCACGGGGGTGCGCACGATTGCGCCGTATCCGCTGGAAGATCTGGTGCCGTTCATCGATTGGACGCCGTTTTTCCAGACATGGGAGTTGGCGGGGCGTTTCCCGGCCATTCTCGATGACGAGATCGTCGGAGAAGCCGCGCGGTCGCTCTACGCCGATGCACAAGCGCTGTTGGAGCGGCTGGTCAGGGAGAAGCGGCTCGAGGCGCGTGCGGTGTTCGGTTTCTGGCCGGCCCAGGCCGTGGGCGACGACATTCTGCTGTACGATCCGGAAGGAGGGTCGGAGACCCCAACTGTCGCGGCGACGCTACATATGCTGCGCCAACAGCTCGACAAAAAAGGTGACGGCCGTCCCAATTATTGCCTCGCCGATTTTGTCGCGAAGCGTGACAGCGGCGTGCTCGACTATGTCGGAGCCTTTGCGGTGACCGCCGGTCACGGTCTGGAATCGATTCTCGAAGAGTTTCACGCCCAGCACGATGACTACGGCTCGATCATGGCCAAGGCGCTGGCGGATCGCTTGGCCGAAGCGCTCGCCGAGCGGCTGCATCAGCGGGTCCGGACAGAGTTTTGGGGGTATGCCAATGCCGAATCGTTGGACAACGACGGGCTGATCAGGGAGCAGTATCAGGGAATCCGACCAGCACCGGGTTACCCTGCCTGCCCTGATCACCGGGAGAAAGGCACTCTCTTTGCACTGACTGGTGCCGCTGAGCGCGCCGGGATGGAGCTGACGGAGACGTACTCCATGATTCCGGGAGCCAGTGTAAGTGGCTGGTACTTCTGGCGGCCGGAAAGCACGTACTTCGGGGTCGGGAAGATCCTTCCTGATCAGCTCGCCGAATACGAAGCCCGGGCGGGGCGGACGGCGCCGGATCCGCAGTTCACCTCGGTGCTGATGGCGTCCTGACCACGTGATGGTGACAGGCTAGCTTTCAGGCTCAGGGGTATGCCCCGTGTGTGACAGGTGGTGCCTTCCGGGCGTCATCGCAGTGCCCCCTACTTCCTGAGTCTTTGGTGACAATTCCCATATCTACCACGCAGCCTGCTGGCGGTGTCGCCAGCGGTACCGCCGCGAACGAATCGGTTCTGGACGAGATCAGTCGCGATGCGCGACGGTTCGTGGCGGCGGCACGTGCCCTCCCACCGGCAGAATTGGCGGCGCATGTTCTGACGGCGCTGATGTTCGTGCTGCTGTTTGCGAAGCCCATGCGATTGTTGGGCGACGCCTGGTGGAATGATCCCAATTCCGGTCACGGCCTGCTGCTGGCGCCCCTGTCGCTGTGGTTCGCTTACAAGAGCGGCATCGTGGCTGGCGCCCGTCCGCAGCGCATCCTTGGCATCGCCATCATCGTTGCGGCCGTGGTCTTCCGGTATGCGGCTGATCTGGCGGCCGAACTGTTCGTGATGCGCGGCAGCATGGTGATGGCGCTGGGCGGCTTGGTAGTGTGGCACGCCGGCTTCCGGCAACTGCTGCACTGGTGGCTGCCGTTCACACTGGTATCGCTCAGCATTCCGATCCCGGAAGTCATCCTCAATACCGTCGCGCTGCCGCTGCAATTCACCGCCAGCAAGATCGGCGCGTCGCTGCTCGAATGGCGTCAGATCCCGGTGCTGATGAACGGTAATGTCATCCGCATTCCGGGGCAGGAACTGTTCGTGGCCGAAGCCTGCAGTGGACTGCGCTCCCTGACCGCGTTGCTCAGTCTTGGCGTGCTGCTGGGCGCAATGTTCCTGCAGAAATGGCCGACACGGTTACTGCTCATCCTGATCGCGATTCCCATTGCGATCGTGATCAACGGCGTGCGCGTGTTTTTGACAGGGTTTCTGGTGTTGTTCGTGAGCCCCGAGATGGGCGAGGGGTTCATGCACACCAGTGAAGGCATGTTGATGTTCGGCGCGGCGTTCCTGTTCACATCGTTGACAGCCTGGGGGCTGGGACATGTGGAGCGCTTGGTGTTGCGTTCGACTTCCAAGGCGGAGACAGTCTGATGCGGTTTGCAACATTTGCACCGGTAGCGGTGCTGGGTTTGGGTGTGCTGCTGATTTCGGGGATGCGCGAGCAGCATGCCGTCGAGCCGCGCTCACCCATGAACAGCATTCCGCGCACGATGGCCGGCATCGAGGGACGCGATCTGGTCGTGCCGGAGGAAGAGCGGAAGGTGGCCGGCATGACGGACTACATGATGCGCGTCTTTGGCTCGGACTCGGCGCCGGCATTCACGACCTACGTCGGTTATTACGATCAGCAGGTGCAGGGAAAGGCCATCCACTCCCCGAAGAATTGTTTGCCCGGGGCTGGTTGGGAAATCATGGAGTCCACGCCCGTACCATCGCCTGATGGGCGCGCGGGTGCGACAATCAATCGGGTGATCCTGTCCAACAAGGGCACCAGGGCCTTGGTGTATTACTGGTATCAGGGCCGTGGGCGGGTGCAGTCGAATGAGTATCGCGTCAAGTGGGATTTGATGCGTGATGCAGCACGCTATGGACGCACCGAGGAGGCGCTGGTGCGTATCGTGTTGCCCGTCGATCCTGCACAAAATGGTGCCATTACCCAGATTGGTCGCCTGCCGCAGGACAGCTTGGCGATCGAAGTTGCTCGGGTATTGTTGCGAGAGGTGGATCGGGCACTTCCCCAATCCGCGAGCTGAGCGAGGCCTATCGCACGTAATGCCAGCTCATATTGCGTTCGTTGCCAACCGCCTGCCGTGGCCGTTGGATGACGGCTGGAAACGCAGAACTTTCGCGATCGCACAGGCCACGGCGCTGCTTGGGGATTTGACGATCGTTGTGCCACGAGGTACCTGGAGCGACACGATCGAGTTCGAGAACGCTTTTGGGGCTGATTGCCGTATCGTGTTCTCCGATGGTCCGAATCCGTTGTCTGTTGGCGAGGCGCTGACAAACGCGGCGAGATTCAATCTCTCTCCTCTGGCTTGCAGGCACCTCGATCCTTCCTTGGTGGAGGCGCTTGTCTCGGTGGCGCATCACCGCCGACTGGACGCTGTTGTGTATGCGGGTGCCTTTCTTGCTGAACGACACCAGCAGGTACCCGCACTGCGCGATGTGCCCTTTTGCATCGATACGCACAACCTCGACTCGCTGGCGCTCGGCCGTCGCGCAAAGTTGAAGGGAGGGTTGATGCAAGCGCCGCTACGGCTGTCTGCGCGACTCCAGCAGCGTGCGGAACGCCGTGTATTCGGGCAGGCTGCAAAGACGGTGGTATGCTCAGCAACAGAAGTCCCTCTGGCCAAAGACATCAGTCCGAATGCGAACGTCGGCGTTGTCGCAAACGGGGTGGATCTCTCGGAGTTCGTCGCCGCCCCACTTCCAGAGCGTACTGACATCTGTCGCCTACTGTTCTTCGGCAATCTCGAGTACCCTCCGAATGTTGACGCCGTCCAAATGCTGGTGGACGATCTGATGCCGAGGATTCGATCACGAGGCTTGCCTGGACATTGTCGCATCGTGGGCGCGGGACGCCCAAGCGCCATCGCCGCAATGGTCGCTGGGCTGGACGATGTGTCGTTGGTCGGTCAGGTGCCAAAGATCGTGGACGAGATCCATGCGGCCGATATCATCGTCGTTCCGTTGCGCGCTGGCGGCGGGACTCGACTCAAGATCGTTGAAGCACTGGCCTGTGCGCGGCCGATTGTCACGACGCGCATCGGTGCGGAAGGGCTTGCACTCGACGACGGTGAGACGGCGCTCCTGCGCGATGATGCCGACACATTTGTCGATGCCGTTGAGGCGCTATGGAACGACGAAAAACTCGCAGGGAAGATCGCGGAGAACGCATCGCGATTTGCGACATCACGCTATGCGTGGCAAGGACTCCAAAAGGAGTTCGCTCGACAGGTTGGTGAGGTGCTTTGATGAACGATCACGCATGAGCGCGGCACGAGTCCTGGCCTTTCTGGATACGGGGATACTCTCAGGGCCCGCCCGTCAGCTGATCGCTGCGATTCCACTGCTTCGCGAACGGGGCTACGATGTGCGCCCCGTTGTCTATCAGTCTGGGGAGGCTCGGACAGACTTCAGGCGTGCGTTGGAAGCGGCGGATATCGACTATTCGGTGCTTCACTACGGCACTCGTCGCGACCTGTTGTCGGGCAAGCTTGTTGAAGAGCTGATACGGAAAGAAGGGCCTCGCATCATTCAAACCCACAACTTCCGTCCGGCTGTGGGGGTGTCCCTGTCACGGCGCGCGACTCGTGACCTTCCGTGGGTGGCGTTTTATCACGGCCACACGCTCGAAGACTGGAAAGTTCGAGTCTACAACGGCATTGAGCGTATCCTGTTGCAGCGCTCGGACGTGCTGGTCACTGTTGCGGAACGTCAACGTCGCCGATTCCCTTTCGCGCGTCGACTCGAAACGATCCCCAACGCGGTGTTGCCATCAGCTCGCCAAGGGCCTTCACGGAGGCCGGCAGAGGCAAGAGCGGGGGCCAATTTTGTTCTTGGTTACATTGGCCGACTCAGCCATGAGAAGGGTGTGGACATTCTCTTGCGTGCACTGGCGCAATTGTCCGACAAGGAGACCTTCACGCTCCGGCTCGTTGGCGATGGCCCGGACGAACTCATGCTCCGGCAACTCGCAGTAGAGCTTGGTGTTGAGCAGCAGGTGGAATTCGTCGGCCGGTTGGCATCCGCCGACGCCTTTCTCGAAACGCTCGACGCGCTGGTACTCCCCTCCCGTTCAGAAGGGATGCCAAACGTGCTGCTCGAGGCGGCCGCGAAAGACGTCCCGATGGTGGCCACAGATGTTGGTGATGTGCGGCGCATTTTGTCGTCGCCTCATGCCGGCACGGTGGTGCCTGCCGGGGATGTGCCAGCTTTGGCGGCCGCGCTTCTGGGGATTGTCCGCTTGGCCGAGGACCCTCGCGGCATTGCCGACCGGCGCACGATAGTCCAGGAATTTGGCTTGGAGCGACGGATCGATCGTTTGGTGACGTTGTACGACCAGCTGTGAAATGCAGTGGTATCACATTGTGACCCCATTTTGCTGAAACCGCCTTGGACGGATAAGATTTTATGTGGAATGGCGAAGAGAGGTGCGATGACGCACTCTGCTGGCCCAACTGTCACAAAATCGTAGGTCGAGTAGGTGACGGGCGCCGCGAAGCGTTCGTCCCCTGCATGTGGATGCGATGATCAGCATTTCACAAAGCTCGACCGAACGAAGTAGTTTCAGCGGGCTCGTCAACCGTGTGTTTTTATCAGCTCCCAGGCACGTCCTTGTCCTCGAAGAGCATCATGTTTCTGCCAGCCCTGCTCACGCTTTCGGTTCTCTCCGGATGCGAGACGCCGGCCACCGCGACCCACGAAGTGCGAAGTGTTGTGGCGGGCTCCGTAGCAGAAACCATCA